>CAMYOG010000005.1 GCA_947259925.1 Thermoanaerobaculia bacterium | reverse complement strand
TCGGACCCTAACCTGAAGTCCGAAACAAGAACCATGCGAGTGGCACCTCGACCAGGAGCTTGGAACCTCGGTTTGGAGACCACGAGGCTCCGACCGCCCTCCATTCCCCTTCATTCGAGTGGCACCTCCGGTTGGGACCACCTCCGGTTGGGACCGCCCTCCATTCCCCTTCATTCGAGTGGCACCTCCAGTTGGGGGCTCACTGGCTCACCGCACCCCGGGGGTGCGCAGGTGAGCGGAGCCGCGGCCGGCCGCGACGACCGGACCGGCGCGGTGGCGGCGATGCTCCCAGAATCTCAGGACTCTGCTGTCGTGGACCGCCGTCCGGAGGTCCTCGAGACGGTGACCGCCTGGGCGCGCAGCTGGTCGGAGCAGCGGGTCGACGACTATCTGGCCTTCTACTCCAGCGCCTTCCTGCCGCCGCAGGGCTTGACGCGCGAGGCCTGGGCCGCCACCCGCCGGGAGCGGATTCTGCGACCCAATCACATCGAAGTCTCTTTCGACCAGCTGGAGCTGCGAGCCGACGGTTCGGAGCGAGTGGTCGCGACCTTCGTGCAGCTCTACGCGTCCGACATCTTCAGCGACGTCGCGACCAAGACACTCGAGCTGGTCTGGGAGGAGGGGCGCTGGGCGATCGCACAGGAGCGTGCCGAGGCGGCGGCTCAGGACCCAGGGATCGATTGAACAGACCTCAGGAGGCCGTCCGGTGAGGCCCCGGTCCGAGGGTCGGCCTCCCTGCAGGGGCGGCCGGACCCGGTTCTCGCTACTCGCGCAAACCACCGAAGTCCGATCCTTGCCTGTCCACCAACTCCGGCAGCTTGAAGTTCGAGCCGTACTTGGCGTCGTGCTCGGCGTAGAGCGGAAGGGTCGAGGTCGCCGAGCGCACCGAGAAGGTTCCGTGCGAGGTCACCGAGGCCATCGTCAGATTCGCAGAGCGCTCCTGATGGCGGTGCGCATCTACGAGCAGGCAATCGGGACGAAGCCGGTGGCAAAGGAAGGTAGCACTCACGACGATGGAGTGTGGAGAATCGGGGACCTCCGAGGTTGGAGAGTGGTTTTCGGGCAATGTTGCGCGAGGTACCGCGACCCTGACACGGGTGGGCAAAAGGGGGGTCCCACCAGATGCCATAATATGTAATGGCATTTTGTAACGTGTTCGTTGCGGCATGCAGGCCGCGAAGAAGACTGCTGTCCACGTCCCGGCGGAGCTCTTGGACAAGGCCCGGCGGTCGACCGGACGCGGAATCGAGACTGTGCCCAACCTGGTGCTGAACTGGCCCGCGGAGCTCGAGCGCCGATGATCGGCAGCACGCTCTCGCACTACAAGATTCTGTCAAAGCTCGGTGAGGGCGGCATGGGCGAGGTCTACCGGGCCCAGGACAACAAACTGGACCGTCAGGTCGCGCTCAAGCTGCTGCCACCGGAGATGGCCGAGGACCCGGATCGCCTGGAGCGCTTCCGCCGGGAGGCCAAGGCGGTCGCCGCGCTCAATCACCCCAACATCGTCGCCATCTACAGCATCGAGGAGGCTGGTGGGCAGCGGTTTCTGATCATGGAACTGGTCGAAGGCGAGAGCCTCGACCGGATGCTGCCGCCGCAGGGCCTGTCGTTGGCAGAGGTCTTCGACATAGCTATCCCCATGGCCGACGCGCTCGCGATGGCGCACGAGAAAGGCATCGTCCACCGGGATCTCAAACCCGCCAACGTGATGGTGACCGCCGAGGGTCGAGTCAAGGTGCTCGACTTCGGCCTGGCCAAGCTGGCCACCGAGGGCGCCGAGACGCTACCGCCGGACGAGGTGAGCGAAGTGGACACCCGCACCGCGCCGCTGACCAAGGAAGGCACGGTGATGGGCACCGCCCCGTACNNNGACATCTTCTCGCTGGGCGTCGTGCTCTACGAGATGGTCACCGGTCGGCGCCCGTTTCAGGGCGAGAGCGGCATCGATCTGGCGTCGAGAATCCTGCGCGAGAGTCCCTCGGCAGTGACCGAATTGCGGGCCGATCTACCCCGTCACCTTGGGCGCATCATCCAGCATTGTCTGGAGAAGCATCCCGAGCGTCGTATGCAATCGGCCAAGGACGTGCGCAACGAGCTCGAGGGCCTGCGAGAAGAGGTGAAGTCGGGATCGGTGACGGCGGTAAGCACTGCCTCCGCCCCCGAGCCAGCGTCCGCGCGCTCTTCGGCACGGCTGTATAGATGGCTCGGCATCGCGGCGGCACTCTTGGCGGTCGCGGGAACAGCCTGGTGGATGCGACAGGGCACAGCGGAGCCCGAGGCCCAGGCCGGGGGCACCGGCGAGACCGCGGCCGCGGAGGTACCGAGTGCAGATGGAGCGGACCCTGCTACGGCGCGAGGAGCACCAGGGCCCTCGCTCGCCGTCCTGCCCTTCGCCGACCTGAGCCCCGAAGGGGACCAGGAGTACTTCACCGACGGATTGACCGACGAGCTCATCGCTACCCTGAATCGCGTGGCCGATCTGCGAGTCGCCGGCAGGACCTCGGTGTTTCAGTTCAAGGGCAAGAACGAGGACCTGGACGTCATCGGTGAGAAGCTCAACGTGTCCTCCATTCTCGAAGGCAGCGTGCGCAAGGCCGGCGATCAGGTCCGGATCAGCACCCAGTTGGTCGGCGTCGCCGACGGATTCCCGCTCTGGTCCGACACCTACGACCGCGCCCTGGACGACATCTTCCAGCTGCAGGACGAGATCGCCCGCTCGGTGGCCTCGGCCCTGGAGGCGACCCTGCTCGGCACGAGTCCGGCGCCCACCGTCAAATCCGTCGACGGCGATGCCTACAATCTGCTGCTCCAGGCCCGGTACCACATGGCTCGGGGGGGCCGGGAGGATCGGCGTCGAGCCAAAGAGCTCCTGAGCGAGGCCATCGAGATCCAGCCCGACTTCGCACTCGCGTGGTCGGACCTGGGCAGAGTCCACGCCAACACCGGCTATTTCGCGGAGTTGCGCGCCGAAGCCCAGACCGAGTTCGCGCTTGCCGAGGAAGCCATGCTGCGGGCGATCGAGCTGGACCCCGAGCTCGCCTCGGCCCACTCGAGGCTCACCTGGGTGCGGTCAGCCACCTGGAGGTTCGAAGCGGCTCGAGCCTCGAGAGATCGAGCCCTCGAGATCGCACCCAATGACAGAGTCGTGCTGGGGAACTCTGCCGCGTTGGCCGCGATTCTCGGGCAGCTGGATGAAGCCGTCGATCTGTTCCGACGCGCCGTGGAGATCGATCCTCTCGATCCGGTGGTCAACGGCGGCTACGCGTGGGCGCTGCGAGTGTCCGGCCGCCTGGAGGAGGCCGAAGCTGCCGTCAAGAGGCTCATGGAGCTGTCACCCGACTATCCAGGCAATCACACGCGGCTCGGTGAGACCTATCTGCTCCAGGGGCGGGCTCGACGGGCGCTGTTGGAGTACCAGCTCGAGCCCGACGAGTTGCAGCGAACACAGGGAGTGGCGAAGGCGAGCCACGCGCTCGACGACGAGACGGCCGCCTCGCAGAGTCTGCAGATCCTGAGCGATCGCTTTGGCGATGATGCGGCGTGGGAGCTGGCGCGCGTCCACGCCTTCCGGGGCGAGACCGAGCTCGCGTTCCAGTGGCTCGACAGGGCCTACGAGCTCCGCGACCAGGATCTCCGCTACCTCAAGATCGATCCCTTCCTGCGCGACCTTCACGACGATCCGCGCTGGCCTAGATTGCTGGAGAGAATGGGGCTGGCCGGTTGAGACGGCGTTCGCCGGCCGCCGGGTCTGGCTGGCGCCCTGCAGGGGAGTTCCGGTGACAGGATTACTAATTCCGGTCGCCTGACTCTCATTGCATCTCCGCCGTCCCCAGGCTCCTCCGGCCCTGCTTCCCCCATAGCCGCGAACTGCTCGGCGAGCTCTGCCGCTGCGCCTGGAGCACGGTGTGCGAGCTCGTCGCCGAAGTCACCGTTCAGTGCGTGCGCCCTGAAACGGGTGGAACCTTGCCCGGGGCAGCCGGTCACCGCCTGGCCACACTTGACAAGACTCGCACGCGTGCAGGAGGGGTATGCTGTCACCCGGCGGTGCCCGACCTCGCTCCGGGTGGTAGACCGTACGGGATTCAAACCCGCCTACTCCACCAGGTGCCACTCGGTCTGCCGGCCCGCCAGGTACCAGACCCGCTCGCCGTCGAAGACCGCGCTCTGCTCGAGCTTGATCTGGACGAGCTGATCGTCCCACTCGGGCACGGCGACCTTGACGTTGCCCTCGATGGCGTAGCCGGTGTGGGGATGCAGCCGCCAGTCCCCTCGGGCCGGGGTCGGACCCTGGTTGTCCCACATGCCGATGGTCGGTCCGGGGGCGTGGCCGAAGTGGCCGAGCGGATGGGTGTAGGTGCTCGACAGGATCTCCTCCCCCGCCGCCTGCTCGCGGGTGGCGGCCAGGATCTCGTTGCCGGTCCGGCCGGTGACGAAGTTGGTGGTCAGGATGTCCTGCCACCGGTTGCCGACCGCCAGCGCGTGGACCAGGCCCGCGGGCGGCCGGCTCTCCCCCACCCGCAGCACGTAGCCCATCTCCTGGGTGTCGGTGCACAGGCGCAGGTAGCAGATGCCGACGTCGGTGTGCAGGACGTCGCCGCGCTCGATCGGCACGTCGTCACTGCCGCAGAACGGGTTGTCGGCGTCGCAATCGACTCCGGGGCGCTGGACGTTGACGTAGGGCATGAACCAGATCGGCAGGTTGAGATCCGTGAAGCGCTGGCGGATGTACCAGGCGACGTCACCCGGCGTAGTGACGCCCGGCGTGATCACGCGGTTCGAGAACGCCTCCGAGACGACGCCACGCGCGAGCGCGACGATGTGCGGCCAGACCTCGATCTCGGAGTCGGTGCGGGACTCCAGCCAGCGGATGACCAGCTCCTCGGCGCTCACCAGCCGCTCGAGGAGCTCCGGGCCGAGCGCCTCGACGAGCATCTCCTCGAGTCCGGCTGTGAGGCCGTCGGCCACCGGCCAGGTGGCGCTCTTGTTGATCCCGATCCGCTTCGGGTCACGCTCCCGGATGACTTCGGCCAGCCGCTGCCACTGCTCTTCGAGATCGCCACCCTCCCACGCCGCTTCGTACAGGCCGCCGAGCGGATAGCGGCTGACCGTCAAACGCTCCAACCCCTCTTCGGCTCCCCGGTCGAAGAAGACCAGCATGGTGGTCCGGCGGGCGGCGAAGACCGGCTCGGGCACCAACCGCAGGTAGACCGGATCCTCGGCGTACTCGCGGTTGATCACCAGCCACATGTCGATCCCCGCCTCGCGCATCAGGTCGGGGAGGAGACCCTCGAGACGCTCGCGCAGCATGCGGTTGACCGGCGCCACCCGGGCCTGCTCGTCCAGCACCCCGCCAGGGCCCGGAATCACCCGGCCCTGATCGGCATGGTCGGCCCCGAGCGCGACGGCTGTGAGTGTGAGCGAGAGGGCGAGCCCCCGGAGGAATAAGCGCATTTCGACTCCTCAGTCGTAGTCGGCGTTCGCGGCGAGCGGCGACGCCCGTTCGTAGAGATCCAGCTCCGCACCCAGGAGCGTCAGACGGAGGGCGAGCCGGGCGATCAGGAAGAGCTGGCTGACCAGGAACGCCAGGACCACCGTCGTCCAGGTCGATTGACCGACCCCAGGGGCGACCAGCGAATAGAGATAGAGGACCACCAGCCCGGCGACGCCGACGATCAGGACGACGCCGAGGGTGCCGATCGGATGACTCAGCACGAAGCGCACCCCACGCAGGCTGGCCAGGAGTGCGCTCCGTCGATCCTCCATGACGATCGCCACCTTGGCGTAGTCGGAGATCATGCGCACGAGCACCAGCAGCAAGACGACCAGCGCGGCCGCCAGGAGATAGACGGAGAGGACCGATTTCTCGACCGTGACGTCACGGGTCCGGTACTCGAGCGACTCGAACAGCCATTCGGAGAACCGGTAGACCAGATAGTAGAGGCCGGCCATGAGGACAGTCACCCGCACGAAGCGGAAGAAGAACTCGCCGCCGGAACCGAAGAAGCCGCGCAAGGTCGGTCGGGCGCCACTCTGCAGATAGCCGAGAGCGCCGCCGATCAGCAGCGCCCAGAGCAGCGCGTAGAGAGCGCCAGCGGCGATCAGCCCCGGATCGAGCTCGAAGATCTCGCCGCTGAACCAGAGCTCCAGGTTGTCCAGGAACGCGCCGACACCGACCTGGCTCGGCTCGAGGGTCGCGCTCACTCCCTCTGAAGCGTCCTGGTACTCCGTGTGCCAGATCAGGTCGAGTCTCTCGAGCAGGGTCCGGCCGACCTGGCTCGCGCCGATCGAGCGCTCGATCGAGGCACTCACCTGGAACGCCAGCGGCAGCGCGAAGAGGAGATTCGCAATCCAGAGCCAGACCAGGAGACGGCGGACCCGGGAGAGCCGGGCGGCGCCGTTGATCGCGCTACGGATGGGGCCGGTCATCGGTCAGACGAAGGAAGCGAAGGTCGCCAGCAGGTCCTGGAGCCAGACCATCCACTTCGAGGCCCATTTGACCGAGGGCAGTCGGTTCTCCGACTCTCGCCGGCGGCTGTTGTTGGTGAAGTTGGTGTCGAGCAGCAGGACGCGGTCGGGGTCGACGATCGCGTATTCGAGCTTCGACGGGCCGCGCTCGGTCAGCAGGGTCCAGCGATACTGCCCGTCCCATCGACGCCGCACCTCGCTGCCGTCCTCGAAGACCATCAGCACCTCGACCGGAAATCGGCCCTCGCCGAGTCGGCGCACGACGACCTCGTTGCGGTACTCGTCGGAGCTTTCCTCGTCGCCAGCCGGCCGGAACTCCAGGCCGGCGTCGCCCTCGAACCAGCCCTCGGCTTCGACCGCCACGCTCTTGACCGACTGGATCTCGTAGTCGAAGCGGACGTCGTCGTAGAAGACCTGATCGAAGAACCAGTCGAGGTCCTGCCCGGCGAGTTCGTCGAAGACGTCGAAGAGGTCCTCGGGGCGCGGGTGACCGAACTTCCAGCGCTCGAAGAAGCTCGCCATGATCGGCTGCAGCGTCTCCCACCCGAGGTAGTTCTCGAGCGTCGCCAGCCAGATGGCGGTCTTGCTGTAGCTGATGTTGCCAATCGAGCCCGGATGGGCGCGCCAGGTCGGGTGCGCGGGCACGTCGGTGGTGGCGTGGTTGCGATAGCGCGACAGGCGCGAGCTCGAGATCACCCCGGGATCGCGGATCTCGGCGAACAGCACCGGCAGGAAGCCGCCGCTGTCGGTCCCGGGCGGACGGAAGTAGCGTTTCACCCAGGCATTGGCGCCGAAGGTCTCGTGCATGACCCGGCCGGTGCTGAAGGTGTTGAGCCCCTCGTCGAGCCAGGCGGAGTTGAACTCGTCGTTGCCGACGATGCCGTACCAGAACTGATGGCCGGCTTCGTGCACGGTCACGCCCTCGGGGCGGCCGCCGCCGAACGGGTTGTAGAGCCGCGTGCCACAGGTGAAAAGGGTCGGGTACTCCATGCCGCCGGAGCCGCTGCCGTAGGCGGGATCGACCACGGTGACGTGGCCGTACGGATAGGCGCCGTACCACTTGCCGTAGAGCTCCAGGGCGGCGCTCGTGGCATTGAAGTGGCGGTCGGCCTGCGACAGATGCTCGGGCTGCATCAGCAGGCGCATGTCGACCGGCGGCAGCCCGTCGACCTCGAACCGTCGGGTGAGCTCGACGTACTCCGGGCTGGCGGTCCAGGTGAAGGCGTGGACGTCCGCCTGACGGTAGCGGTGGGTCGCGGTGCCGTCGCCGTTGTCCCGGCGCTCGACCTCGCGCCCGGTGGCGCCGACCACGAAGTCCTCCGGCAGAGTCAGCCGGACGTCGTAGGTCCCGTAATCCGAGAAGTACTCGGTCGCGGCGTGGTACTGGTGACAGTTCCAGCGGTCGCCCTCGAAGACTCCGAGCTTCGGAAACCAGTGTGCGATGAAGTAGTAATCGCCGCGAAAGCCGGTGCGAGCGAAGGTGCGCGGCACCTTCGCCGTCCACTCGAGCTCCACGCGGACCTCGCCACCCGGCTCGACCGCCGCCGGCAGCGACGCCACCATCACCGTTCGGTCGGCGGCGTTGCCGTCGTCGGGCGCCGCGAAGCGCCGCTCGAGCTCGGCGCCGCCGGCCAGGCGGACGGAGTGGACGTCCAGGTATCCCCAATCGTCGCGATCGACGTCGTCGCCGCGGTCGCTGCGGCCGCGGTACCGGTCCTCGCGCATCCAGGTGCTGTCGCGGTTCCGCCAGGCGTTCCAGTAGAGGTGGAACCAGAGCTCGTCGGTGGCCGCCTCGCGAACGTTGCGCCAGACGACGGTCTGCCGGCCGTGGAGCAGCCGCGCTTCGGGATCGAGCCGGACGTCGATCTCGTAGTTAGCGTTGCGCAGTGACAGCGCTACGTCCCCGCCCGGTTCGCGGGCGGAGGACAGAGCCGGATCGATCAGCGCGATCGCTGCCAGCAGGAGACCCGCGCGGAACCCGGACCTGCGCAGCATTCGCGGATTCTAGCTCGTTTGCCGACCCGCCGCTCAGGTATCCTCGGGCGTGCCCGAACGGTTGAGGCGCCCCCCCGGCTGGGCCGCCGGCGTCGAGCCCGCCGACCTGGAGGGCGGCAGATGGGACTACCTGATCCTGTCGAGCCGCGCCTGGGGCGCCTACTTCGATCCGCGGGCCTGGACCCGCCCACAGCACTCGCTCCACTACCGGCGCTACCGCGAGCTCCAGGAGGCGCTCGAGCCGGTGGCCGAGTTCGCTCCCTCGTGGGACCGCGCCGGGCCGCTCCTGACCGTCTACCGGCTCCAGGGCGCGGACACCGCCTTCCGGACCGCGCAGAGATTTCTGCCCCGGGACGCGACCCACGCCAACCACGAGCATCTGGCGACGCCCGACGGCGGCCCGATCCGCTTCTCTCGGCGCGGTCAGGCGGTGGTGTTCAAGGACTATTTCGCGCCCGGGCGATACCGGATCTCGCTGCGGACCAGGCCCCGCTCGATCCGCTCGTGGGTCCATGTGGCGACCGTCGACGCCCGTGAGATCGCGACGCTCGCGCTTCCGGGATCGGGCCAGGTCGAGCTGCCGGCCGCCGACAAGTACCTCTTCCGCGTCTTTCTGGCCGCGGGCTGCGCCCTCCACCGGGTCTCGGTCGAACGCATCGGGACGACGCCCTGAGCGCGCCGGCGTGCGATACTCGGTCGAGATCAGGGCAGCCGATCCAGACCGACCAGATGCTTGCGCGCACCAGCTCTCTTCTCACGCTCGTCAGCCTCCTGGCCCTGAACTGCTCACCCTCGGGCCAGGGTGCCGAGAGCGGCACGGCCGGGGCGCCCGAGGCCGAGCCGCCTTCGGTCCGCCCCGAGTTCGAGCGGATCTGCGAAGAGATCCGCGAGAGCGAGGACCCGTTCTACGGCCAGCTGCGTGAGCGCCAGCTGCGCGCGGCTCTGGAGGGCGCCGAGCCCGGCACACCGACCGCCGCCGCGACCCGCGCTCTGCTCGGGCGCGAGCTGCTCAAGAGCGGCCGCGTCGACGAATCGATCGAGCACCTGGCGGCGGCGCTGGCCGATGACGCGACCCGCCGTCTGAGCGACAGCGTGCAGCTCGACATGGCGATCTACCTGGGGCTCGCCCATCTGCAGGCGGGCGAGGACCAGAACTGCCTGCTCAATCACTCCGCGGCGAGCTGCATCCTGCCACTCGAGGGAGCGGGCGTGCACGCGCTCCCGGCCCACGCCAGGCAGGCCGGCGATACCTTCCTGGAGGTCGCCCGGCAGTATCCACAGGCGCTGCAGAGCCTCTGGCTGCTCAACCTGGCCCGGATGGCCTCCGGCGACTACCCGGACGGAGTCGAGCCGCGCTTCCGGGTGCCGGAGAGCGCCTTCGCACCGGAGGCGGACTTCCCGCGCTGGATCGATCGGGCGCCCGAGCTCGGGGTAGCCGTTGACGACCTGGCGGGCGGCGCGGTGATGGACGACTTCGACGGCGACGGGTATCTCGACCTGGTCACCTCGACCTGGGACCCGTGCGGCAGCTTGAAGGCGTTCCGTAGCGACGGACGCGGGGGCTTCGAGGACGTCACCACCGCCTGGCGTCTCGACCAGCAGCTCGGCGGCCTCAATCTGCTGCACGCCGACTTCGACGACGACGGCCGGCTCGATCTGCTGGTCCTGCGAGGCGCCTGGATGGGTCCCCGCGGCCGCATCCGGAACTCGCTGCTCCACAACCGGGAGTCGCCGAGCGGACCCCGCTTCGTCGACGTCACGCTCGAGGCCGGGATCGCCGAGCCCGCCTATCCGACCCAGACCGCGGCGTGGGCCGACTACGATCTGGACGGCGACCTCGATCTCTACGTCGGCAATGAGGACCCGGACGGCAGCTCCTACCCGTCGCAGCTGTTCGAGAACAACGGGGATCTCACCTTCTCCGACGTCACGGCGGCGGCCGGGGTCGCCAATCAGCGCTACGCCAAAGCGGTGACCTGGGGCGATTACGACGACGACGGCGACCCCGACCTCTACGTCTCGAACATCGGCGTGAATCGCCTCTATCGCAACGACGGCGACGGCACCTTCACCGACGTCGCCGCGGAGCTCGGCGTGACCGAGCCGACCGGCCGCAGCTTCGCCAGCTGGTTCTTCGACTTCGACAACGACGGCGACCTCGACCTGTTCGTCGCCGACTACGAGAGCCCGGTGCCGGCGGTCGCCGCCTACTACTTCGGTCTGCGGCCGGTCGACAACCATCCGCGCCTCTACCGTAACGACGGCGGCCGCTTCACCGAGATCTCGGAGGCGGCCGGTCTCGGGCGGGCCCTGCTACCGATGGGGGCGAACTTCGGCGACCTGGACGCCGACGGGTGGCCCGATTTCTACCTCGGCACCGGCGAGCCGGGCTACGAGACCGTGATGCCGAACGTGATGTTCCGCAACCTGGAGGGCGAGGGCTTTAAGGACGTGACCATGGCCGGCGGCTTCGGCCATCTGCAGAAGGGTCACGGCGTCGCCTTCGGTGACCTCGATCACGACGGGGATCAGGACCTGCTGCACCAGCTGGGCGGCTTCTTCCCGGGTGACTCCTACACCAACGCCCTGTTCGAGAACCCGACGCGGGGCAAGAGCTGGGTGACGCTGCTGCTCGAAGGGCGCCAGTCGAACCGTTTCGGACTCGGTGCCCGGATCGAGATCCGCGCGATCGCCGGCACCGAGCGGCGCTCGGTGCACGCGTTGGCCGGGTCGGGCGGGACGTTCGGCGGCTCGAGCTACCGCGTCGAGGTCGGGCTCGGCAGCGCCGAGCGGATCGAAGCGGTCGTCGTGGCCTGGCCGGCCGGCGAGCTCGAGCGCTTCCCGGGAGTGGCGGTGAACGGCATCTATCGCGCCCGCCAGGGTGCCGGGAGCCTGGAGCCGGTGGCGCTCGACCGGTTTCAGCTCGGCGGCGGGCAGCACGCCTCGCCGCGCTGATAGAGACTCAGCACCGTCCGCAGCCTGGCGAGCAGCGCCGGGTCGGCAGCGGAGCCGACCTCGGCGATCAGCCGGTTCTGGATCTCGACCGCCTCGTCGAAGCGTCCGGCTTCGGCGAGCGCCATCGCCAGGGTCTCGGCGTAGAGCGGCGACGGCCGCGAGGAGAAGAGGCGGCCGGCCAGCTCGACGGCACGCTCGCCGTCGCGTAGCGACCGGTCGGCGGAGCTGGCCAGGGTGATCGCCAGCTCGTGCGCCAGCAGCGCGCTCCGCGGCAGCTCCGCCATCGATTCCTCGAGGCTCTCGAGCGCCTCGGCACGACGGCCCATCCGCTTGAGGCCGACCGCGATCCCGAGGCGTGCCCGTTCGTAGAGAGGGTCGGCGGCGGCCACCCCGGCGAAGACCGCCACCGCGTTGCCTGAATCGCCCTGGCGCAGGAGCGCGTCTCCCAGGTAGAAGCGGGCGGCGCCGTGGCCCGGCTCCAGCTCGACGACCCGCCAGTAGCCGGCGGTCGCCTCGTCGTAGCGCCCGAGCCGCGCCAGGACGCCGGCCCTATTGAACAGCGCCTCGGTCAGCCTCGGTGCCAGCTCGAGCGCCCGGTCGTAGTGAGTGAGCGCCTCGCCGAACGCCGCACGCCGGGCGCTCAGGTTGCCCAGGCTCAGCTCGGCGGCCGCCTCCTCCGTGGTCGACAGCTCGAGCTCGAGAGCGGCCTGGAACTGCTCCTCGGCCGCCTCGACGGCTCCCGCCTGCTGCAGGAGCGAGCCGAGCTGGAGACGCGCGGCGCCGTCTCCGGGAGCCGAGTCGACCACCGCGCGCAGGTCGGAGAGTGCCGCTTCGTCCTGCCCGAGGGCGAGGCGTGCGGCCGCGCGGCTGCGCAAGGCGCCGCCGTGGCCCGGGTCCCGCCCCAGCAGTAGGTCAAGCTCTTCGATCGCGCGCTCGAGCTCGCCGTCGCTCGCCAGCAGGTTGGCGAGCGCCAGCCGGGCGTGGGGACTCTCCGGCTCGAGCCGCAGCGCTTCGACCAGCTGCTCTCTCGCTTCCGCTCGCTCCCCGAGGCTCGCCAGCACCAGCGCCAGGTTGGTGCGCGCGGCGGGGTTTTCGGGCGCCGCCGCCACCGCGCGCCGGTACTCCTCCGCCGCCACGTCGACCCGACCCTCGGCCAGGGCGACGCCGCCGCGCGCCAGGCTCACCCCGGCGCCCACGGCGAGGCGATCGAGCTCAGCCACCCGCGGATCGGCGAAGCTGGGCTGGCCGTTGCCCGAGCGCTCGATATGTAGCGCCGCCGCCTGTTCGTCACCGACGGCACGGTAGGCGAGCGACAGTTGGTAGTGCAGCGAGGTGGCGGCGGGCTGGCTCTCGAGCGCGCGCTCGAAATGATCGATCGCCTGGCGATGGCGGCCGGCGTCGGCCGCCAGCCGGCCGAGCCCCCGGTGCGCGGCGGCGTCGGCGCCACGGCCGTCCAGCACTTCACGATAGAGCCGTTCGGCCTCGTCCCGCTGGCCGAGCTGGGTCAGGATGTCCGCCAGCCGCAGACGAGTGGGGAGATCGTCCGGCTCGTGCCCGAGCACCTGCCGGTAGCTGGCGCTCGCCCGCTCGAGCTCACCCCGAACCTGGTCGAGAAAGCCGAGGTAGTAGAGCCACTCGCTCGACGGGTCCAGTCGCAGCGCCTCTCGGTAGCAGATCTCGGCATCGGTCGTCAGGTCGTAGGCGTGGTAGTGGCGGCCGAGGTCGCCGATCGCCGCCGCCAGCTCCGGGGGCCTCGACGCACCCGCCGACAGCAGGGTCTCGACCTCCCGGGCGCGACTCTCGAGCTGCTCGCGGACCGCCTCGTCGACGCCCGAGAGGACCGGCCTCGGCACCTCGAAGCGAGCCGGAGGCTCGGTCTCGGGGGCGCACGCGACCCCGACCAGGCCGATCAGGACCAGCGGTCTCCACCTCACCCACCAAGCATATCGACCGCCGGCCGTGGTGAGAGTCGGCGGTGGGGCTCGCGACGCGGCTCAGTTGGCCAACGTCGAGGCCGGCTGCGCAGCGCTGGACGACGTACCGAGCAACCACCCGGGTGACGGCATTTTCGGGATGCCGCCCACGGCGGAGAGACGCATGAGAGCGCGACGGCTCGCCTCTTGCGTCTCCTCCGATCCCTCCTTGCGTGCCTGCAGGTAGGCGACCAGCGTCTCGAAGAGCGCCACCCGGGCCACGTTGGAGCCTTCCTGTACGGCCTCGCGGGCCGCAACCGCGACCTCGAGTGCTCGCGGTCCCTGTCCGTTCTGCGCGTGGACCAGCGCCCGATACAAGTCGGTCAACCGCTCCCAGACCGGGTCGCCGCATTGCTCGAAGACCTCGCTGGCGATGCCGAGAAGCCGCTGGCTCTCGGCGGCCTGACCGCGGCTGCCCGCCACGATCGCCAGGTGAACCGCCGCGCGACCGGTCTCCTGCCCGACCCCGAGCCACTCGAACGACGCCAGGGCCTTGCGCGCCAGAGCCTCGGCCTCTTCGAGCTCCTGGATGTCGATGTACGCCTCCGACTGATCGAGGTCGCAGAGCGCGTCGTGGAAGGGGTCGCCCCACTCCTTGAAGGAGGCTCGGCTCTTCTCGTACAGGTGGATCGCCTGCTCGTAGTCGCCGGTCATCTGGTGGATGTAAGCGATGTTGTAGTCGGCCTCGAGGACCAGGCGCGGGAAGCGATGCCGGTCGGCGAAGGTCCGCGCCTGCTCGAACAGCTCGAACGCCATCGAGAGGTTGCGCAGGCCGACGTGGCAGACCAGCATGTTGCGCAGGGTCACCGCGACGTCCTGAGAGGTCCCTTGAGTCCGCAGCCGCTCGTAGGCGGCGAGACTCAGGCGGAGGGCCTCTTCGAACCGGTGGCGGCGGTGCTCGACGACTGCGACGTTGGCGTCGAGCCTGGCGAGCCGCACCCGGTCTCCCATCCGCTCGAACAGCTCGCGGGAGCGCTCCGCCCAATCCTCCGCCAGCTCGAACCGGCCGAGGAGTGCCAGGACGTGCAGCGAGCAGCTGCGGGTGATCGCGGCCTGTACCTCCTCGCCCGCGGCCTCGTAATGAGCGACCGAGCTGGCGTAGCCGTCGAGAGCGGACTTGTACTCCGCCTGGATGTGATGGAGCTGAGCGCGAGCGCGCTCGGCTCGCGCCGATGAGACCGGGTCTCCGAGCACCTCGGCTACGGTGCCGGCGGCTTCCACCATCCGGCGGGCCAGGGGGAGATTCATCCTGAGGAGCCCGGCGGCGCGACGACAGAAGCTGACCACCACCTGCGCATTGCACAGGTCGGGGTGCTTCCGTAGATACCGCCGCTGCTCGGAGCCGCTCAGCTCGGCCAGACGCAGCGCTTCGTCGCTGGAAGCCGGCGAGGCGTCCGCTTCCGCTGGTCGCTCCGACTCGGAGGCCAGGATCGAACGGTCCTCGGCCTCGCTACGGTCACCGTCGGCCGTTATCTGGTCTGCCCCACCCATGACGGCGATCAGGAGAGCAACGACCGTGCCGCCCTCGGCAACTATAACTCAAGCATATGCAAACAAAGAAGTTACCCAGGTTTTCTCAGCTCAGAAAGCGGCGCTTGCCGTAGCAAGAAGCGGCGCAAACCGCCGGAATTTCGGCTCGTAGAGTGAAATAGCTACTGGCGGAAGACCAGATATCGAGCACTACGAGCGCCGAGTAGAAGGAGGCTACCGCCGGGGTGATCGAGGCGCAGATCGACCGGCCCGCTGGTCTCCCCGAGGCCCAACACCACACGGGGATCCCGAGCCGAGGCGTAACTACCGTCGGTGCGGCTGACCGCCGACCACCGCCGGTCCCCTGATTCGACTCGGACCCGGAAGCCGGGGGTCGGCATCGCCACCCCGATCCAGCCGGAGGACGGTTCCGCCTGGTGGATCAGGAGCTCGGCCGGTCCGTTGTTGTTGACCACCAGCGCATCCGGGTCGCCATCGCCATCGATGTCCCCGACCGCGGTCCCGCGGCCGACCGTCTGCCGCGCCAGGGCCGAGTCGCCGGTCTCGCCGATCTCCTCGAACCTGCCGTCACCGAGATTGCGCAGCAGCTGCTTGCGCTGCTTGAGCGGATACGGATCGCCGACCCGGGTCTGGGCTTCGATCGACTTGACCGCGCCGTTGACGGTCAAGAGGTCGAACCAGCCGTCCAGGTCGAAGTCGAGCCAGGCGGCGCCGAACCCGGTGAGACCGAGGCTGGGCGCGGCCATGCCGGCGCCGCGCGACGCGTCCTGAAACCGACCGCCGCCCTGGTTGCGATAGAGCGTGTTCGACTCACCGGTCAGGTGGGTCAGGAGCAGGTCGTCGTCGCCGTCGTTGTCGAAGTCGGCGAGCGTCACTCCCATGCTCGCCTGGGGCCGTCCTTCGCCGTCGACCGCCACCCCGGCGGCCAGGGCCCCCTCCTCGAAACGCCCTCGCCGGTTGAGCCACATGAAGTTCGGCTCGCCGTCGTTCGCCACGTAGAGGTCGGACCAGCCGTCGCCGTCGAAGTCGGCAGCGATCGCTCCCAGGGTGCGGCCCTTCCGGGCCACGCCCGCCTCTCCGGTGACCTCCGCGAATCGCCCCTCTCCCAGGTTCCGGAAGAGGCGGTCGACCGCTCCCGGATAGGCGGTCGGCCCGCAATAGTCCCGGGCGCCGGTGGTGCCGAAGCAGGCGCGATCGCCCACCACGTCGTACTCGACGTAGTTGCCGACGAACAGATCGAGTCGGCCGTCGCGGTCGAAGTCGAGGAAGACCGCCGGTACCCCCCAGCCCGGGTCGCCGGTGCCGCTGGCGTCGGTCTCGTCGTCGAAGCCGCCGTCGCCGCGATTCCGAAGCAGCTTGTTCGGACCGAGATTGGTCACGTACAGGTCGGGCCGACCGTCGCCGTCGTAGTCGCCCACGGCGACCCCCATGCCGTAGCCGGTCGGAGTCGCTCCCATCGCCGACGTCACGTCGACGAATCGCCCGTCCGGGTCGCCGTCGGCCGAGAGATCGTTGCGGTAGAGCCGGTCGGACGTCGGAGCCGCCGCCGGGACCGGAAAGAGCGGATCGCCCGGACCGAGCCTCGCGCCCTGCACCAGGAAGAGATCGAGGTCGCCGTCGTCGTCGTAGTCGAGCAGAGCACCGCCCGAGCCCATCATCTCGGGATAGAGGTAGTCGCCGGTCATGCCGTTGAAGTGGACGAAGTCGACCCCGAGGTCGGCCGCGCGGTCGACGAAGATCGGCGCGGCAGCGGTCGGCTCGGGCGCCGGTGGCCGCTCGCGGGCACACCCGCCGACCACCGCCACCACCAGTGCGCTGACGCCCAGGATCGGTCTCAAGTCATCCACCAGAAGCAAGAAAAAGGCGCCGCCCACGGGCGGCGCCTCGAGATAGCCAGAGAGGCTCCGACGCTAGTTGAGGAAGCGCACGCCGACCTGGAACGTCCGCGGACTGCCGCCACCCGAACGAATCGTGCCGTCGAAGTTGAAGATCAGGCTGGTCACTTCGGGGCGCAAGAAGTTCTCCTCGTCGGTGATGTTGAAAGCATCGATGATCGGTTGGATCGTCCAGCCACCTACGTCGAAGTTCTTCGACAGCCGGAAGTCGATCGTCAGGAACTCGTTGTCCCGCTCACCCTGATTGCGCCGAAAGACCTGCGCGTCGAGGTCGCAAGGCGGGCTAGCAGCACCCGGCGACGGTACGCAGCGCTCGGTCTGTGGAAAGCCGCTGACCGGCGTGCCGTCCGGCGCGATGTCCTGCGGCTGGGCGCTCAGAAACGAGAACCGGGTGTTGAAGTCGATGCCGTGCGGTGCCGTCCAGAGCAGCCAGGCGTTGAACCGGTGGTCCTGATTGCGATCGGAGAGGCCGAACTCGGCGCCGAGATTCGCCAGGCTCGCGTAGCGGTAGGTGAACGGATCGCGCTCGTTGTCGTCGTCCGACTCGTCTTCGGAGTACGTGTAGTACGCCTGCATTGCGAAGTTCTTCGAGTAGCGCTTGTTGAATCCGACTGTATAGCCTATGTAGCGACTCTTGGCTGTCGACTCCGTTGACCTGATCTCGCCGACGCCGTTGGTGCCGTCGGCCCCAAGGCCGGTACTCCATACGCCCCCGAGTATCGGATCGTTGCGGTTGATGAACCGCGTGAGGTGGTCGGTCTTGGCGTAGTTGACCTTGAACAGGAACGAGTAGTCCGGAATCAGTTCCTGCTCCCACGAGATCGCCGTCGACCAGGTACGCGGAGTTTCGAAGTCCGAGGCGAACACCGCTATGCCCGGGTGGTCCGGCTCACCCGCGCCCGACACGTCCAGGATGTTCGGCCACTCCGGCGGTGTGACACCGAAATCGTTGAAGAAGCTGTGCCGGAAGAGAGTCTGGGTGACGCTGCCGTTGGTGTTGCGCGGGCCGGCCAGGGTCAGCGCCGGAATGCGCGCGTGGAAGAGGCCCGAGTTGAACCTGAGCACCGCGTTGGAGTTGCCCTTCGGCGTCCAGGCGAGCGCGAAGCGGGGCTGCCACTGCTCGTTGTCGTCCGGAATCGTACCGTCCGACGGAAACCTCTGCGGCCCGAGCGGCGAGTCGCGGGTCTGGCCGATGAACGGCGCGAAGAAGACCTCGCTCGGCGGGGTGATTGGGTCCGGGTTGTCGAGACCCTCCCAGCGCAGCCCGAGGTCGAGCGTCAGGTTGGCCGTCGGCTGCCAGCTGTCCTGAATGAAGATCGCGGTCTCGGTCTGATCGATGCCCTGCGTACCACCTTCGACCACCCCTATGTCGCCCACGCCGGCGGCCTGCAGGTAGAGGATGAGTGGGCCGACGGCACCACCGTTGGCCGAGCAGTCGCCGTCGAATCTCGCCGTGCCGTCGTCGCAGTGGACGTAGCTCGGCCCGAACTCGACATAGTTCTGGAAACCCTCGAACGAGTCGAAAATGTAGCGGCCGTTGGCGAACCCGATGAAGGTCTGGGACGAGGTCACTTCGTTGACCTCGATACCCGCCTTGATCGAGTGGTCGCCCCTGAGGAACGAGACGTTATTGTTGAGCTGGAGCCGATCGTCGTCGTACTCGACCGGTAGGAAGAACGGCATGCCGACCCGATAGCCGCCGCCGAAGTCGAAGGCGGTATCGGGGAACGGGCGGTTCTGATCCGGGACCTGCGGCCCTCCATACGGACGCGGCCGCCACTCCTTGGCGTACTGCCCCCGGAACTCGTTCAGCACCGTCGGCGAGATCGTGCTGAGCAGGGTCATCGTGTAGCCATGCGCGTAGTCGGTCTCGATTCCGTTGGCGCTCACACCCCAGGAGTCCACGTCGAAGGTGCCGTTCAGGTTCTGGGAGTAGTGATAGGCCCAACGGGCGGTCAACAGGTTCCTTTCGTTGACCAGGAAGTCGAACTTGGCCAGGTAGGCGTCGGCGTCGTCGGTACGGCTTATCGGGGCGTTCTCGTTCGGCAGGCCGACGCTGTCGAGAAACGCCACCACGTCCGGGGCGATTCTGTTGGGGTCGTTCTGCTTGGTCTCGTCCTTCTTCTGAACGTCGGCGGCCGTAAAGAAGAACGCCTTGTCTTCCTTGAGCGGACCACCGAGCGTGAAGCCGAGCTGGGTGCGATCGAACGAGAAATCGGGCTCGCGGCCGCCGCCCGGCAGCTTCGGACTCTCCGACAGACCGTCATCCTGGTAGAAAGCGTGGGCGGTCCATCTGAGATCGTTGGTGCCCGACTTGGTGACCACACTGATGAAGCCGCCCGAAGAGCGGCCGAACTCCGCCGGCGCACCGTCGGTGATGATCAGCACCTCCTTGACCGCGTCCTGATTGAAGGTGAACGCGGGGCGCTGACCGCCGCGCTGCTCGCCGAAGAACGGGTTGTTGAAGTCGGCGCCGTCGATCATGACGTTGTTGTTGATGCCCTTCTGGCCGCTGATCGACAGCTCGTCGCCGTCGGGCCCTTGGACGACGGCCGCACCCGGGGTCAGTTTGACGAACTCGAGGAAGTTGCGGCCGTCGTTGGGGAGACCCTCGACCGCGCGATCATCGATCCGCACCTGGCCCTCCGAGCGAGTGGTCTCGATCAGTGGCGCGGCTCCGGTAACGATGATCTCCTGCTCCACCTGGGCGATCTGCATCTCGAGGTCGAGGTTGATCTGACCGCCGAGCTGAAGCTCGAGCCCCTCACGGATCAGGGTGGCGAAGCCCTCGAGACTCGCGGCAACCCGATAGGGCCCCAGCGGCATCAGGGGCGCTCGGAAGGCGCCGTTCTCACCGCTGATCACGATCTTCTCGTAGTTGGTCGCGGTGTTGGTCAGGGTCACGGTGACCCCGGGCAGCACCGAACCCGACTCGTCGGTTGTCCTTCCCTGGATGAGACCAGTCGTCGCCTGAGCCTGGGCATAGAGCCCCGACGACAGCAGAATCATCGCGAGAACAGCTACACTTAGAGCACGGCTGAGTCGAAACATAGACTTCCTCCTGTTCGATCCCACGTTTCTGATGACCCCGGCACTATCCGGGCAGTGAGTCGCGCTGTTTGGACACAACGATCGTATCGGCAGGGCGGAGTCATATCAACCGTAATCTTCTGCTCGGCCCCGTTCAGTGGGGCCTGCGCCGACCCTCCGGCGCTACGCTATCCTCGATCGCCCGGCGCCGCCGGCGCCCCAACTGACATGAGCGCCCGAAAGATCGCCATCCTCGCCGACATCCACGGCAACATGCCGGCCCTGCGGGCGACGCTCGAGGACATCGACCGGGAGCGACCCGACGAGGTCCTGGTCGGCGGCGATCTGGTCGGCCGGGGCCCGGAGGGCAGCCGGGTCGTGGCCACCATCCGCGAGCGCGGCTGGCACTGCTTGCGCGGCAATCACGAGGACTACCTGCTCGGCTTCATCCGCCGCCAGGTGCCCGAGGAGTGGTGGCAGGACGACGAGTGGGCGGCGTCGCGGTGGATGGCCGCCGAGCTCGAGCCGAGCGCGATCGAGTACATCGAGTCGCTGCACTTCGATCTGCGCCCCGCGACCGCGAGCGGCCTGGTGCTGGTCCACGGCAGTCCGCGCTCCAACAACGACGGCATCGGACCGTGGACCTCGGACGAGCACCTCGCCAGGCACCTCGACTCGGTCGAGGAGAGCCTCCTGGTCTGCGGTCACACGCACCGGGCGATGGACCGCACGGTCGACAACGGCAGGGTGGTCAACGTCGGCTCGGTCGGCCTGCCCTTCAACCGGGATCAACGTGCCCAGTACGCCATGTTCGAGTACGACGGAGCGGAATGGTCCGTGGAGCTGCGCGGCGTTCCCTACGATCGGGAGGAGCTGCTCCGGACCTACGAAAGCAGCGGCTTCCAGGCCGCGGGCGGGGTCACCGTCGAGCTGCTCCGACTCGAGGTGCAGCAGGCGACCGCCTACCTGGTGCCCTTCCTCAAGTGGGTCCGGCTGACCGGCCGCCGGCCCGAATCGGCGCGGGTCGCCGAGTTCCTGGATTTCTACGACCCCGACGAGCCGCTGCACGATTTCTTCATGCGGCTCGAGGGGCTCAGATCGTGATCGCGACCTGGCCGGGCTGCTGCTAGACTGCCCTCCCGGGTGAGACTCGGCGGTCGGTTCAGATGTACGAAGAGTTCTACGGGTTCCAGGCGTCGCCGTTCAACATCACGCCCGATCCCCGCTTTCTGTTCCTGAGCCGGCGGCACCGCGAGGCGCTCGATCACCTGCTCTACGGACTCCAGGAGCGCAAGGGGTTCATCCAGATCACCGGCGAGGTCGGCGCCGGCAAGACGACTCTCTGCCGGGCGCTGCTCGAGCAGCTGGGCCCGAGCTACAAGACCGCCCTGGTCCTGAACCCGTTTCTGACCTGCGAGCAGCTCCTCTGGCTGATCCTGGTCGAGCTCGGTCTGGCGCCCGACAGCCAGGACCGGATGAGCAATCTCCAGGTCTTGAACGAGTACCTGCTGGAGCAGCTGAGCGAGAGCAACGACGTCGTGCTGCTGATCGACGAGGCGCAGGACCTCGATGCCGAGCTGCTCGAGCAGGTGCGGCTGCTCTCGAACCTCGAGACCGACCAGCGCAAGCTCCTGCAGATCGTATTGATCGGCCAACCGGAGCTGCGCGACCTGCTCGACCGGCGGGACCTGCGCCAGCTACGCCAGCGGATCACGGTCCGGTACCACATCGGTCCGCTGTCGATGGCCGAGACCGGCGCCTACATCCAGCACCGACTACACATCGCCGGCGCCAACTCGCGGCCGTCGTTCGCCCGCGGCGCACTGCGCAAGATCCACCGCTACTCGGGCGGCGTGCCGCGCCTGATCAACGCCGTCTGCGACAAGACCCTCCTGTGCGGCTACGTGATGGGGAGCGATCAGCTGAACGCCCGGCACGTGCGCCGCGCCATCCGCGAGCTGGAGGGACGGGTCCAATGAGCCTGGTCAACGAGGCGCTCAAGAAGGCGCGACTGGAGGCCGCCCGCCAGGACGCCGCCCGGCGCGGTATCCCCCTTCCCGGCGCTCCGCGACCCACGGCCCGGGCGATCCGCCCCGCCCACCTCTTCCGGGCCGGCCTGGTGATCGCCGTCATCGCCGCCGGAGTCCTCCTCTTCTACGCCGGCCGCCGCTCCACCACCACCGAGATCGCGGCCACCGGCGTCGCATCGACCCGGCCGACCCAGGCGGTCCAGACAGCCGGCACCCCCGGCCCCGACCCGATGGCACCGCCCTCTTCGCCTCAACCATCCCCCCCCTCCCCACCGGCGGGAAGGAGCCCAATGGATGAGGCGATGCCGGAGGGCACTCCCCCTTCTCCAGAGCCACGGGTGAAACCGGAGGGCGCTCCCCCTTCTCCACAGCCCGAGGGCTCTCGCCTCTCACCAGAGTCCGCCACCGGGTCAACGATTCAGCAGTCCCCACCCTCTCCAATGGAGGGGGTGAAGGGGGAGGGCGCTCCCCCTTCTCCAGAGCCCGAGGGCTCTCCCCTTTCTCCAGAGCCCACCCGCGGCTCGCGCGTCCGTACCGAATGGGAGCCGACGACCCCCACTCCGACCCCCACGCCGGCCCAGGCGGCGGTCTCCGAGCCCCCGTCCCCAGAGCCCGACGTCGCCGCGGCGCCGCAGAGCGTGCTGCGCAGACTCGAGCTCCCGGGCGCGATCAGGATCGAGCTGGGCGGGATCGCCTGGTCCGAGGAGCGCCCGTTCGCCCTGATCAACGGCCGGGTGGTCGGTCCCGGTGACGTCGTCGAGGCGATGACGGTGGTCGGGATCCAGCCGCGCCATGTCGAGCTGCGCGGCCAGGCCGGCCACTACCTCCTGCGTATCAAGTAGCGCTCTGCCGGGCGCTCGGAATCGAATCAGGGATCAGGCGGGGCACATCGGGTGAGCAAACGCAAGCACCGCCGTCGACGTGCCGCCCAGGCCCACCGGCATCTCCTCTACCAGGCGTCGGTGCAGTCGCCCGAGAGCGATATCGAGTTCTTCGACCGGGTCTACCGGGATCATCGGGGCAGGCGACCTCGGGCGCTGCGCGAGGACTTCTGCGGCACCGCGCTCCTCAGCCGAGAGTGGGTGACGAGCGGCAAGCGGCGGACCGCCCTGGCGATCGACCTCGACGAGCGGACCCTCGAGTGGGGACGCCGGCACAACCTCGGGACAGCAAGCATGGCGAAGAGGGTCCGGCTGGTGCAAGCCGACGTCCGCGAGGTTCGTCGGCCGCGGGTCGATCTGGTGTGCGCCATGAACTTCAGCTTCTGCGTGCTCAAGCAGAGGCCGGAGCTGCTCGCCTACTTCGAGGCCGTCCACGCCGGGCTGCGCGACGATGGCATGCTGGTGCTCGAGCTCTACGGCGGTACCGAGGCGATCGTGCCGATCGAGGAGCAGCGCCACGTGGACGACTTCGTCTACATCTGGGAGCAGGAGAGCTTCGACCCGATTACCCACGAGACCCGCTGCCACATCCACTTCGAGTTCGAGGACGGCAGCCGGCTCGACCGGGCGTTCACCTACGACTGGCGGCTATGGACGATCCCGGAGCTGCGCGACGTCCTGACCGAGGTCGGCTTCGCCGACGTCGAGGTCTACTGGGAGCAGGTCGACGACGACGGCGACGGTACCGGCGAGTACCAACGCACCGAGTCGGAGGAGAACCAGGAGGGATGGCTGGTCTACGTCGTCGCTCTGAGGTAGCGATTGCTATTCTCGCGCGTCGAAGAAGGAGAGACCGATGCAGGAGACTCTGAACGGCTACATGGAGCGCGTGTCGTCCCTGTTCGAGGGCTACCCGTACCTGGAGGCGGTCGCGATCGTCGTCGCATCGCTGCTCATCGCCAAGCTCACCGACCTCATCATCACCCGCGTCTTCCTGCGGCTCGCGCGGCGGACCCGGACCGACTTCGACAACAAGCTGGTCGCTCTCATGCACCGGCCGATCTTCATGACCGTCGTGCTGATCGGCATCGGCCTGGCCGTCGCCAAGCTCGAGCTACCACCCCGGGCGGATCTGATCAGCGTCCGCCTGCTCAAGACCGTCGGCATCCTGATCTGGTGGTCGTTCGTGTCGAAGGCGGCCCGGCTGGTGCTCGAGATGCTGAGCGGCCTCAAGTCGCGCTTCGAGTTCATCGAGCCACGTACGGTCGCGCTGCTCGACAACGCGGCCAAGATCATCGTCGCCACCGGGTCGATCTACGCCATCCTCATCACCTGGGCGTTCGACGTAGGTGGCTTCCTGCTCTCCGCCGGCGTCCTCGGACTGGCACTCGGTCTCGCCGCCAAGGACTCGCTCGCCAACCTCTTCTCCGGCATCTTCATCATCGCCGACGCCCCGTACAAGAAGGGTGACTTCATCAATCTGGACAGCGGCGAGCGCGGGATGGTCACCGACATCGGACTGCGCAGTACGCGCCTGCTGACCCGCGACGACATCGAAGTGACGGTACCCAACGCGGTGATCGGCAACGCCAAGATCACCAACGAGTCGGCCGGCCCATGGCTGAAGCACCGGCTCCGGGTGAAGGTCGGTGTCGCCTACGGCTCGGACCTCGACCAGGTCGAGGCGATCCTGATGGACATCGCGACCAGCCACCCCGACGTCTGCGACGACCCGGAGCCGCGAGTTCGCTTCCGGACCTTCGGCGATTCCTCGTTGGATCTCGAGCTACTCGCATGGGTCGAGCGGCCGGTCCTGCGCGGCCGTGTGCTGCACGAGCTGAACTGCGAGGTCTACAAGCGCTTCAACGCCGAGGGTGTCAAGATCCCGTTCCCGCAGCGGGACGTGCACCTCCACCAGGCGGCGCCGGCCACGGATTAGCCCGAGTCAGGGCAGATAGCCGTTCAGGGTACGCACCTCGGCGCCCTGCTCGGCGACCCGCACCTCGACCTTCCTGAAACCGCCGCCGACCGCCGCTGGCGGCTGGTAGACCAGGAGATAGCGCGATCTCAAGTCCTTCTGGATCGCTTCGTAGATCCCCTCCAGCTCGTCGGTGGATTGGACGAAGAACGCCTGCCCCCCGGTATCGACCGCCAGCTGACGGAGGCGCGCCCGGCTCACCCGGCCGCTCTTGCCGAGCTTGAAGCCGATCGAGTAGATGGTGACACCGGCGGTCCGGGCGAAGTCGAGGACCTGCTCGAAGGTCGCCACGCTCTTCCGATCCTGGCCGTCGGAAAGCACGATCAGGGCGCGCTGGCCCTTGATCCCCTTGAAGTAGTGGAGCCCGAACATGACGCTGTCGTACAGGGCCGTGCTGCGCTCGGCGGTGAGGCCGCCGAGGCCGCCGGCCAGCCGGCTCACGTCGTTGGTGAACTCGGCGGCGAGCCGCGGCGTGTCGCTGAACGTGATCACGCACGCCCGGTCGCGTTGCTTGATCGTCTCCTCCAGGAAGCCGAGCGCGATCCGCCGGACCTCCTGCAGACTCTCTGCCATCGACGCGGAGGTATCGAGCAGCAGACCGGCGTAGATCGGCAGGTCGTCGAGCTCCTCGAACCTGAGAATCGTCTGGAGCTCGCCGTCGTCGGTGACCGTGAACTGCTCGCGCTCGAGGCCTTCGATCGGTCGCCCCTGCGCGTCGACCACGGTCGCGAACAGCTCGACCATCTTGACCGAGATGTCCTCCAGGTACTGCGAGGTGTTGAAAACCACCAGATCCTCGCTCGAGTTGTCGTCCTCGAGATAGGCGACCGCGCGGACGAACGCCAGGGAGTCGTCCTGGAGCTCGATCGCTTGGATGAAGGGCGGCTGGTAGAGGGTGGCCACCCGGGTCTCGCCGAGGAAGAACTCGACCCGGTCGACCACCCGGCCGGTCGGCGCCTGGACCTCGGCGCGCGCGCGCACCGTGCCTTCGTAGCGCTGACCCTGGCGGGGCTCGACCAGGCGGACGATGAAGGTGTGCTCGCCGGCGTTCAGGAGCACCTCGTCGGTCGCGAGCTCGTTGCCGGTGGCGTCCAGGGCGAGGGCGCGGACCGTGCGCGTGACCGGCAGGTGGCCGAGGTCGAGCTCGACGCTGTACGGGGGTCGCGTCTTGGTGAGGACCGCCTTGTCGTCGAGCATGAAGCGGACCTTGGCGACGTCCGAGCCCGCCACCCGAGCCAGGAAGCGGTGTAGGCCCGACTTGAGCTCGGTCTCCTGGGCGATCAGCTCGATCGACGCCGGCTCATCGGCGGCCACTTCGGGATCGGCGAGCCGCTCGTCGGCCACCAACGCCTCTTCCTCGGTTTCACTGTCGACCGGCACTTCCAGCTCGGCCTGCTTGCGGAGCTCACCGCTGCCGTTGACGTCTTCGAGCCTGAGCACGACGTCGTAGTTGCCGGGACGGAGGTAGCGCTCGAAGACCAGCTGCACCTCGGCGCCACTGTCGGGGCGCACCGGGAGATCGAATCGATACCGGAACGACTCGAACAGCTCCTCGTTGCGCAGGACCTCGCCGGTGAGCAGGAAGTTGTACGACTCAGTGCCCGAGATCTCGGCCCTGACCGCGTCCGAGGTGGGGACGCTGAGCGCCCCCTCGACCACCGTCCGCATCCCCCGCCGGCCGCGGAACGCCCAGCTCAGCTCGGCCGTCAGTGGCGTGGCGCTCGGCCTGGCGTCGGTCGAGAAGGCGCGGAACGTCTGCAGCCACTCGGGGTCGTTGGCCGGCGGCGGCAGCTCCCCGTGGACCGGCCCGAGACGGTTGGTGTCCTCGTACCGACGCATCTCGTAGATCAGTGCCTGGACGAAGTCGTACATCTCGGCGCAGTGCTTCTCGATCACCGCGTAGGCGTCGCCCTGTTGATCGCTGCCGCCGATGCCGAACAGGATCTTGTAGCCCTCGGCCGGCCGCCAGATCTGGAATGGGCCGCCACCCCCCCGCTGGATGAAGATCACGGTCAGCGGCCCCTTGACCAGCTCGGTCCAGCGGTAGATCCAGATCTGCATCGGCCAGAAGAGCATCCCGCAGTCGGTCTCCTGGATCTGCCCGGGATCGCCGTGGAAGACGAAGATCTTGCGCCGATCGTCCATGGGATGCTCGAACTCCCTGCGCGCGTCGGCGAGACGCGAGTAGTACTCCTCCTTGTATTCGTTGAGCGCGGTCCCCGGCGTCCGGTCGCGCGACTCCCAGAACCGACGGATGAAAGCGTCCCGCTGGTAGTCCTTCTCGATCTTGAGGAAGGAGCGCTTTTCTTCCTTGGTGATGATGTAACGGACGTCCTCGAGCCACTCCTCCTGCGCCGGCGTCAGATCAGCCGACTTGCCGTCCCCGGGAGAGGACCGTCCGGCCTCCGGGAACAGCGACAGACCAACGGCAAACGCGAGTACCAGAGCGGTGGACGTGCGCATGGCGGGGTCTGCAAGCAACCTCGGGACCATCCTAGGCTCCGGTCTCCACCCACCGCAGCTCGAGACGGCGCTCGAAGGCGCGCTCGAACAGGGGCGCCTGCTTGCCCGCCTCCCAGAGCTCGACCACCGGCTCCTCGGTCGCCAGGACGTCGATTCTGACCACGTCGAGACCGATTTTGGCGTTCACGTCCTCGACCCTACCGGCCCGGGATCGCTCGAGCATCTCGGCCAGCCGGAGACAAAAGGCGAGGGTGGCGAGCAGCTGAGCGTCGCCCTCCCCGGTCAGCCCGGAGACGACGCCCAGCTTCGGCTGTCCCTTGCGATGAAAGCGGACGAGCAGCGACAGCAGCGCCTGCTCGCGGTGATCGTAGCCGTTCAAGCGGGCCGACAGCACCAGATAGGCACCGTGCTTGTGATGCAGGTGGTAGCCGACGGTCATGCCGATGTCGTGCACGGTCGCCGCGGCGTCGAGCAGCTCGGCCTCCCGCCGACCGTAGCCGTGCAGCGACTCGAGCTCTTCGAACAGCCGATACGCCAGTCGGCGTACCCGGTTGAGGTGCATCGCCGGTTGCAGATACTGGTACGCGAGGTTCTCGACGCTGAACTTGCGCACGTCCTCGAGTACGTGCGGCTCGGGCAGGAAGCGGGTGAAGAAAGCGCCCTCACGGACGCCGTTGCCCGAGACCCACAGACCGTCGCGCCCGCCCTCGCGCAGCAGCAGGCGGAAGACCAGAGCTCCGGCCAGGATGATGTCGGCCCGGTCGCCGCTGATGCCGGCGATCGCGGCACGCTTGCGCACCGACCGCTCGAGCAGGAGCTCGGTGACCTGCTCGAGATCCTCGCGGCGGAGGAAGTAGCCGTGCATGATGTCGAGCGGATAGTCATGCAACTTCTGGGCGGCACGCGCCAGGTTGCGGATCGTACCGCCCATCGCCACCAGCGGTACCGGGTCGCCTGCCACCTGATCGATCGTCTCGGCGAGCTCGGCGCGGGCCTTCTTCTCCAGGGCCCGAACCTCCTTGGCCTTCGGAGGATCCGAGGTGAGGTAGGCGTCGGTCAGTCTGAGCGCACCGAGCGGGAACGCCCGCCCACGCCGGTAGAGGCGCTGGCTCATGCGCGAGATCTGGGCGCTGCCGCCACCCAGATCGATCACCCAGGCGTCCTTGAAGTCGAAACCGTTGGCCGCGGCGATGACGCCCAGGCGCGCCTCCTCTTCTCCGCTCACGCTGTCGACCTGGAGGCCGAGCGCCTGGATGCGCTCCAGAAGCTCGCCCCGGTTGCTCGCGTCGCGCACCGCGCTGGTCGCGATCACCTTCAGGTCCTCGAGGCCGGTCGCCGCCGCGTAGTCGGAGAAGAGATCCAGCGCCGCCAGCGCGCGCTCGATCGCGTCCGGGCTCACTTCGCCGTTCTTGCCCAGCCCCTGTCCCAGCCGCACCCGCTCGCGGATCTCGTCGGCCAGGAAGAACCATCGGCCGGGCTCGAAATCGAAGACGACCAGTCGTGCGGTGTTGGAGCCGAGGTCGACGATGCCGACACGAGTCACCGCCGCCGAATATACCGCCTCCCCTTCCGGTGCCGGCTGGTCCGAATCGGGAGGTTTCACTGCTAGACTAGGCGCGCTCCATGTATCGGCTGCACGTGGTACCGGCCCACGGGGACCCGTTCGACCGCCTGCTCGAGGGCGACAGCCTGGTCATCGGTCGATCGTCCGAGTCTGATCTGATGATCGCCGACCGCTTCCTGTCGCGCCAGCATGCGCGCCTCTTCAAGCAGGGAGACGACTGGATGGCCGAGGACCTGGGCTCGCGCAACGGCACCCTGCTCAACGGCCACCCGATCGAAAGCGCCACCAAGGTCAAGGCCGGGGACGATCTGCAGCTGTGCGGCAGCGTGGTCTCGGTCCGGGTCGCGTCGTCGCCGCCGCCATCGGCGGACGGCTCGGGCAGCGATCTCGGTCAGCACACGGTCTTCCGGCGCGCGGCCGAGTTGATCGACAGCCACGCAGAGTCGGCGAGCGAGACCGACGCCCCCGACGCCCTGCGACGGATCGCCGACCGCTTGTCGATGCTCAACGACATCCACCAGACACTGAGCGGATCGATCGAGATGCAGGACCTCCTCGATCTGATTCTCGCGCGCGCGTTCGACCACCTGCGCCCCGAGGAGGGTGTGATCTACCTGCGGCGGCTGGAGGAGTTCTACCGCGCGGCGTACCGCACGGTCCCCGGCCAGGAGCCGAACTACGCCTTCTCCACCACGCTGATCAACGAGGTGGCCGAGAAGGGGATGGCCGCCCTGGTGCTCGACGTCCAGACCGACGAGCGGTTCGCCGGTGCCCGCAGCATCCTGAGCTCGGGCATCCAGAGCCTGGTAGCGGCCCCGCTGCTCGATCCGGAGGGGACGCTGGGGATGATCGCCCTCAGCTCGCGCGCGCACCTGCGGCGCTTCGACGAAGCCGACATGGAGCTGTTGGTCTCGTTGGCTTCGGTCGCGGCGATGCACCTGCGCAATATCTCGCTGGCGGCCGAGGCCGCCGAGCGTCAGCGACTCGAGGAGGAGTTGAAGCTGGCCCGCCAGATCCAGGTCGCCCTGCTCCCCTCCGAGCTGCCGGACGTCGCCGGCTACACGCTGCTCGGCGGCAACATGCCGTCGCGCGGCGTCTCCGGCGACCTCTACGAGGTCTTCCAGCGCAACGACGGGAGCGAGTCGTTCTTCCTGGTCGCTGACGTCTCGGGCAAGGGGATCGCCGCCGCCTTCCTGACCGCGTCGCTCGAGGCTCTGGCGGCGGGACCGATCGAGGTCGGACATCCGACCGATCAGGTCTGTGCTCTGGTCGGTCGACGACTGTACGCGCGCACCCTGCCGGCCAAGTACGCCACCGCGTTCCTGGCGATCCTCGACCACGAGACCGGAACCATCAGCTACACCAACGCTGGCCACAACCCGGCGCTGCTAGTCCGCGCTGGCGGGGAGGCCGAGCTGCTCGGGCCGACCGGTATGCCGATCGGTCTGATGCCGGACGCGACCTACGGCAGCAAGGAGACGAAGCTCGGACCGGGTGACACGCTGATCATGTACACCGACGGCATCACCGAGGCCGAGAATCCGGACGAGGAGGAGTTCGGGACCGACCGATTGCTGGAGGCGTGTCAGGCCCTGCGCGGTCAGAGCCTCGGCGAGGTGAACGAGGGGATCGAGAAGACGCTCAACGAGTTCGTTCGCGGTGTGCCGTTCGCCGACGACCGGACCCTGGTGATGCTCAGACGCGAGGCGGTCTGATCCCGCGGCCGGCGCGGCCGAGACCATGAGCTCCGCCCAGCCCCCATTCTGGCAGCGACCCCTGCTGCGGCTCGGCGTCGATCTGCGCGCCGGCGAGGCGGCGCTCGCGCTGACGCTCTTTTCGAGCTTCTTTCTGATCACCACCTTCCAGATCACGACCAAGACGCTGCGCCAGTCGGCGTTCCTCGAGGCGCAGGGCGCCGACCGTCTGCCGATCGTCTACCTGCTGGTGGCGCTCCTCTCCTACCCGTTTCTGCGGTTGTACAGCCGATGGGCCGATCGATTCTCGATCCGCCACCTGATCCAGCTATCGAACCTGCTGGTGGCGGCCGGCGTGATCGGCTTCTGGGCGCTCCTCAGGCAGCCGTGGCCGTGGGTGCCGGCGGCGTTCTACGTCGCGACCTCGATCGTCTACGCGATGCTGATCAGCCAGTTCTGGACGCTCGCGAACCACAGCCTCGACGCCCGACAGGCGCGCCGGCTGTTCGGCTTCATCGGCGCCGGCGGCCTGCTCGGTGGAATCGCGGGCGGCCAGACCGCGCGGCTCACGACCGAGATAGCGCCGGTCGGCGGTCCGCTCGTCGCCGCGGCGGTGGCGCTAGTCGGGGTCGCCGTTCTCCTGCAGTGGCGCGGGCTCCACCATCCGCATCCGGACGGCCCGTCGATCAGCGCGGCGATCGGCAAGTTCGCCAAGGCGCAGGGTGGTCTGGAGACTCTCAAGAACTCGGCGCAGCTCCGCTGGATCGCGATCCTGATGGTGATCTCGGTGGTCGTCGCCCAGATCGTCGATCTTCAGTTCAACTGGGCGGTCGAGAGCCGCACCGCCGGGCTGGTGGAGCGAACCGCCTTCTTCGGCAACTTCTTCAGCGTCATGGGCATCTCAGCGGTGATCTTTCAACTGGTGTTCACCGGTCGCATCCACCGCACGCTCGGGATCTCGTTCGCGATGCGGATCCTGCCGGTCAGCCTGGCGCTCGGCTCGGCCGCCCTGCTGGTGGCGGCGGGGATGATGCCGAGCCTGGTCATCGCCGCGGCGCTGGTCCTGAAGATCGGCGACAACGGCCTCCGCTACTCGATCGATCAGGCCACCCGCGAGCTGCTCTTCCTGCCGGTACCGACGAAGCTCAGGATGCAGGCCAAGGCGTTCATCGACGTCGTCCTCCAGCGGGGAGCCAAGGGACTGGCGGCGCTGTTGCTCCTACCGGTCACCTTCGGCCTGATGACCGCCGCCCAGACCGCCTGGCTCTCTACCGCCCTGGCGATCGCCTGGGTCGGGGTCACGATCGGAGTCTATCGCGAGTACGTGCGAGCGTTCCGCGCCGGGCTCCAGCACCGCACCGTCGATTCGACGATCCCGATCGACCTCTCGGACCCGGTCACCCTCGAGCTGTTGATGCAGTCGCTCGCCTCGAGCGACCGGCGGCAGGTCCTCCACAGCCTCGAGATCCTCTCGTCGCACGGCCGACTGAGCCTCATACCGCCGCTGCTGCTCTACCACGACGATCCGCAGGTCCGGCGCAAGACGCTCTCGGTCTTGGCGCTCGCCGGCCGGCTGGACGCGGTGCCGCTGATCGAGCGCCGGCTCGGAGACGAAGACCCGGACGTCCGCGCCGAAGCGATCCGGGTGCTCGCCGATCTGCACGGTCAGGACGTGAGCGAGCTGATGCTCCCCAGGCTGGACGAGCCCGACGCCGGGGTGCGCGCCGCGGCGGTCGCCTGCCTGACCAACCATGGCGACGACGAGATGCGAGCGGCAGCCAAGAAGGTGCTCGACGAGCTGATCCTCGATGGCGACGCCGAGGTCAGGAGCGAGGCGACGCGGGCGATCGGCGCCATCGGCGAGCCGCTCTATCGCGAGCAGCTGATCGCGCTGCTCTACGATCGCGAGCCGGAGGTCGTCCGGGCCGCGGTCGCGGCGGTTCGGCAGCGGGTTCTGCGCGACGGCTCCAGCCCGCACTACCTGCCGACGCTGGTCTCTCTGCTCAGGGATCGGCGCGTCAAGCGAGAGGCCCGAGCCGCCCTGATCGCCTTCGGCGATCCCGTGATCCCCGCCCTCAGCCATTTCCTGACCGACCCGGAGGAGCCGATCTGGGTGCGGCGTGCCCTGCCCCGGGTGCTCGAGCTGATCGAGAGCCCAGCCGCCACGCGAGCGTTGACCGAGGCGCTCGCTTCCGCGGATGACCTGTTCACCCGCAGCAAGCTGATCAAGGCCCTGAGAGATGGCCAGGACCTGCTCGAGCTCGACGAGCAGGCAGTCGAGCTGATCGAAGCCGGCCTGACGGCGGAAGCGCGCGCCTATCTCCAGAACCTGGCCAGGCTGCACGGACTCAAGCTACTGGCCGACGCCGACTGCTCGGGGGTACGGCCCCGCTGGCTCGAGCAAGCAGCTCCCGACCTGCTCGATCGGCTGCTCGCCGAGCGCGCCTGCGACCACGTCGACAATCTCTTCCGGCTGCTGTCGATTCTCTACGACAGCCAGGACATCGAGGCCGCCTACCGTGGCCTGACGCGCGGCGGCTCGCAGGATCGAGCCCACAGCCTCGAGTACCTCGACAATCTGCTCTCGGGTGACTGCCGGCGCGCGGTCTTCGCGGTGATCGACGATCTGCCGGTCCGCGACAAGCTGCTCAACGCCTGGCGGCTGTTCGAGATTCCGGTCGCCTCTCCCAGCTCGACGTTGCGCGATCTGCTCTCCGAAGACGACCCCCACGACCAGGAGGGGCACGGCATGGTGCTGGCGGCGCTCTATGCGGTGCACGTCAACCGCTCGAGCGATCTCTACCAGCGAGTGCGCGAGCTCTCCGCCCGGGCCGGCGATCCGCTCGTGCGCGAGACCGCGCGCTGGGTGATCGACCGGGGCCCGGCCTGAGTGGCCGTGACCCGGAGCCGGACGTTGTGATGAACTTGGCTGACCGAGAGGAATCGGCCTTGCCCAAGCTAGCCAGAATCGAGACGGTTGTCTTTCTTCAGAGCGTCGACATCTTCTCGTTCTGCAAGGCCGAGGAGGTCTTGAGGATCGCCGCCATCGCGCGCGAGAAGAGCTTTCGCGCGGACGAGCAGATCTTCGAAGCGGGTGATGCGGCCGACTCGCTCTACTGCGTGGTGCGCGGCGGCGTCAGGCTCGAAGCGAGCGACGGCACGGTTCGCGAAGCGGGCCCTCTGACCACCTTCGGGGTGCTCGAGCTCCTCACCGGCAGGCTCCGAAGCGCCGGCGCCCGAGCCGAGTCCGATACGCTTGTGCTGGCGATCGCGGCAGACGACTTCTTCGACCTGCTCGCTCACAACATCGAGATCATCAAGGCGCTGTTCAGACATCTGATCCCCCACTTCCAGGAATCCCGCTAGACCAATGCCCACGCTCAGCTCCATGACCCGGCTGCTGGCAGTGCTCGCCCTGATCGCCTGCACCAGCGCGCCCTCGGCAGCCCGGGCCGGGGACCGGCTGCTGGCGATCGGCGACATCCACGGCGCCTACGAGGAGTTCCTGGAGCTCCTGCAGATCGCTAAGCTGGTCGACGCCCAGGGTGACTGGATCGGCGGCAGCGCCCGGCTGGTGCAGACGGGCGACTTCACCGATCGCGGCTCGGGGGTGCGCGACGCCATGGAGCTGCTGATGAAGATCGAGCGCCAGGCGGCAGCGCAGGGAGGCCAGGTGCTCATCCTCCTGGGCAACCACGAGGCAATGAACCTGATCTACAACGACCGCGATGCGCTGGTCAATCCGGCGATCCACGCCAGCTTCGCCGACGAGGAGTCCGAAGCCCGCCGCAAGGCGGCTCTCAAGCAGTGGCAGAAGTGGCGCAACCGCCGCGCCCGGATCCAGGAGCGACTGCTGGGCGACCGCGAGGTCGAGCTGAGCGCCGAGCTGACCGCGTTCATCGGTCAGGGCAGCGACGAGTGGTTGGCCGCGCACCCGCCCGGGCTGATCGAGTACCGGCAGGCGTTCTCGTTCGAAGGCCGCTACGGTAGCTGGCTGCGCAACCTGCCAGTGGCGGTCAAGCTCGACGACACGCTCTTCCTACACGGCGGCATCGGCCCCAGCTACCAGGGATTCACCCTCGACGAGATCAACGAGCTTCACCGCCGAAGATTCGACGACTGGCGGGAGCTGCGCCGCAAGCTCGAGAAGCGCCGTCTGGTACTGCCGTTCTTCTCGTGGGCCGAGACCCGCCTGGCGCTCGAGCACACGCTCTACTTCCCGGAGACGCCGTCCGATCGCGAGCTCGCGACCGAGGGGTGGGAGCTGCTCAACGCCATCCTCACCGACCTGTTCGCGGAGGGGAGCGTGCTCTGGTACCGCGGGTACGCGAAGGCGCCGTTGGGTCTCGAGGACGAGCCGCTGGCCGCTCTGCTCGATCAGACCGACCAGGCCTACGGTGTCCGGCGGACCGTCGCCGCTCACTCGCCGATCGCCAATCACCACGTCCTCGAGCGGCTCGACGGCCGGCTGTTCCTGATCGACACCGGCATGCTGCGGTCGTATTACGGTGGTCGCGCCTCGGCGCTGGAGATCACCGCCGACGGCGTCTCGGCGATCTACGGCGGCGCCGAGGAGCCCGAAGAGAGCCTGGGAACCAACGGCGACGGCCCAGGCGAGGACCACGCAGCCGTGGAGGGCGAGCCGGCCGAGCGTGGCTCCAGCCGCGTCTACCGCGGTCCGGACGATAGCCCCCTGCCCTTTCAGAGCCCCGAGCAGATCGAGCGCTTCCTGCGCCACGCGACCCCGATCTCCACCAAACCGGTAGGCCAGGGCAAGACCGGCGCGCTCAAGGTCCTGCTGGAGCTCGGCGGCACGCGCGCCCACGGAATCTTCCATTCGATTCACGAGGTCGAGGGGAGCCCGACCCGGCCGGTGGTCCTGAACGACGGCACCAAGGTGATGTTCTTTCGGGACAGCTACAGGAGCCAGGTCGCGGTCTACGAGCTGAGCAAGCTCATGGGCATGAAGAACGTTCCGCCAGCGGTGCGGCGCAAGATCGACGGCCGTACCGGCTCGCTGGCGCTCTGGATCGAGAACGGCATCAATCTGTTCGACTGGCGCGAGCGCGGCGACGGCGATCCGACCGACCCATATCTCTACCAGCAGATGCACGACGTGCGAATCTTCGACAACCTGGTCGACAACACCGACCGCAACAGCCAGAACATCTTCTGGACCGAGGGGTTCGACATCTGGCTGATCGACCATACGCGTACGCTGTCGCAGAACCGCCAGCTGCTGCGCCCCGATCGGGTGAGCCGGTGCTCTCGGGAGATGTATGAAGGTCTGCGCCGGCTCGACCCGGACCAGGTCCAGGCACGGCTCGAGGGGCTGATCAGCGGCTTCGAGATCAAAGCGCTGCTGAAACGGCGCGACAAGGTTCTCGAGCTGCTCGAGAAGCGCATCGCCAAGGTCGGCAGAGACGAGGTGATCTTCGAGTACGGCGACGGGCTGGAGGTGGCCTACACCCCCATCGAGGAGTAGCTTCCGGAGCGATGCCGCCGAAGACCATTCCGCTCGAGGGTTACCGGGGCTATCCCGAGTCGGAGATGCTCGCTCGTACCGTCGACCTGCTGGCGACGATGGAGCGCCGCCGGAGCGTGCGCGATTTCTCGGATCGCGACGTTCCCGACCGGGTGATCGAGAACTGCCTGCGGGTGGCATGCACCGCCCCGAGCGGCGCGAATCTCCAGCCGTGGCACTTCGTGGTGGTCCGCAACCCTGACGTCAAGTCTCGAATCCGCGTCGCCGCCGAGGCCGAGGAGCGCGACTTCTACGAGCGCCGGGCGCCCAAAGAGTGGCTCGAGGCGCTGGCGCCGCTCGGGACCGACACCCGTAAGCCGTTCCTGGAGACCGCGCCGCTACTGATCGTGATCTTCGCGCAGGCCTACGGCATAACGGCCGACGGCAGCCGCATCAAGCACTACTACGTGCACGAGTCGGTCGGCATCGCCGCCGGTCTGCTGATCACGGCGCTCCACCTGGCGGGGCTGGTCACCCTGACGCACACCCCGGCGCCGATGAAGTTCCTCTCCGAGATCCTCGAGCGCCCCGACAACGAACGGCCCTTCCTGCTGATGCCGGTCGGCTATCCGGCCGAAGACGCGCGGGTGCCCGATGTCCATCGCCGGGCCTACGAGCAGAACGTCGACTTCGTCTAGGCACAGGGCGCACTCGACGCGCCGCGGGACCGACCCGAAAAAACGCAGGAAAAACCTCGATTGATGCTGGCTCTATCGAGAAACGCGTGGTACGATCCGCCCGTCAGTTGGTAGATCGGCTTCGACGAGACAGGATTCCGTCGGTTCGAGGGCCTACAGACAGCTCCCTGGTGGAGCTTCCGTTTGAGTGAAACCGCACACAGCCTTTATTGATTAACTCGGAGGGAATCTCCCGCGTGGGGAGGAGACCATCCACGAAGAGAAGGAGACCGAATGAACAAGTCCGAGATGGCTGAGAAGCTCGCGAAGAAGTGTGACATATCGCAGGCTAAGGCCAACGAGATCGTGCAGACGATCTTCGACACCAGGCCCGGCCACGGCATCATCGCTACTGCCCTCGACGGCGGAGCGAAGGTGCAGCTGGCAGGGTTCGGGTCGTTCGGCACGAAGAGCCGCGCGGGCCGTAAGGGCCGCAATCCCGCCACTGGCGCGGAGATCTACATCGCGGCCAAGAAGTACGCCTATTTCAAGCCCGCCAAGGGTCTGAAGGACCGCGTCGCGGACTAATCGGTCCCACTTTCTCTAGGTATGGGAGCCCCGGCACGGCCCTCGGCCGTGGCGGGGTTTTTCTCTTTGTCACCCTTCGACTACTACCACCGCCTGAGCCCGGCCCGGCAGCGGATCTATCGTCGGAGCGACGAGTTGACCGACGTCCACCTGCCCGATCCGGCGGCGCTGCACCCCCTGGCGAGCTCGGCCGAGGGAGCCCTGGGCGAAGATCGGCAGCAGCTGCTCGAGTCGATCTGCCAGGAGCTCGCCGACCGCATCAACGATCAGCTGGGCTCACCCCGGGCCGCGGTGCGGGTGCTGGCCAAACGACCGTCGCGCACCTGGGGCGAGTTGCACGGCCTCTACGAGCCGCCCGAGGACGGGCGTCCGGCCAGGCTGACCGTCTGGATGCGCACCGCCCAGCGACGCCAGATCGTGGCGTTCAAAACGTTCATCCGCACCCTCTTCCACGAGCTCTGTCACCACCTCGACTACGAGCACTTCCGCCTCGCCGACTCCTACCACACGGAGGGCTTCTTCAAGCGCGAGTCGAGCCTCTTCCGACAGATCGTTCAGCCGGCCGGCGAGCCCGGTGGCTAGAGCACGAGGTCGACGAAGCGCGGCAGGAGGTCGGCGGTATGAGGGCTGTCGGCGAAGCGCTCGAGGGTGGCGGTAGCGGTCTCGTTGTTGGCGAAGCCTTCGTAGTTGGCGACGTACTTGATGAAGCGCTCGCGGTTCTCCTCGCAGCTCAGCTCGGGGTGGAACTGGGTCGCCCAGATCGGCTTGCCTTCCAGGCGGAACGCCTGGTAAGGACAGCTCTCGCTCGACGCCAGGTGTACGGCGCCCGGCGGCAGCTTGCGGGCCCGGTCCTTGCGACCCATCTGCGCCGCGAAGCGTGCGGGAAGGTGGCCGAGCAGCGGATCGGCCTCGCCCTCGGGGGTCAGGGTCAGATCGTAGGTGCCGACCTCGGTCCGCTCGGGGTCGTAGATGATCTCGCCGCCGAGCGCTTCCACCAGGCACTGGAAGCCGAAACAGGAGGCGAACATCGGATAGCCGCGCTCGGTCACGTCGACCAGCAGGGCGAGCAGCCCCGAGAACTGTGGCAGGTCCCGCTCCGAGACCAGAAAGTCGCCGCTACCACCCATCATCAGGATCTCGTGCTCGGCGACCACCGAGAAGACCGGGGGCCCCTTGAGCAGGTCCCAGCAGACGATCCGCTCCGGATCGACCTCCAGCTTGCCGGCGAAGCAACGCCGCTCCTGCTCGCGCATCGGGTCGTCGTCGTGCCGCGCCTGCAGGAGGAGGAACCGCGGGTCTCCCATCCCGCGGATTGTAGTGGACAGCGGGCTCGGCCGCTGCTCAGCCGAGAATGCGCTCAGCCATTCGCAGCACGCCGCGGGTCGGAATCGCCAGATCGATCGACGTGCCCGGCTCCTCCACCTCGACCCTCAGCTTGGTCCCGTCCTTGGAGATACGCACCCGGTCGGGGCCACTGACGACCTCCACGAGGGTGGCGTCCGGGAGCTCTTCGAGCTCGTGCAGCAATTCGAGCACGACCGATCCGAGCTCTCCGAAGTCGACACTCATTCCGTCCAGCTCGACCCGGGGCAAGCCGGCGGTGTGGACCGCGGGCATCGCCGCCGAGGCGACCATCGCATCCAGGAGCACCATCGGCACCGGCAGGTAGATATCGAGACCCTGATGCCGGTCCTCGACCTCGACCGTCACGACGCCGCCGGCCGCGTAGAGCACCCCGACCAGCATGACCCAACCGACCACGGTCACCGCTGCCATGAGGGCGGCAGCGGTCGCGATCTTGCCAGCTCTGCTCATCCTAGCCCGCCGATTCCGGGTTGGAGTCCACCCAGATCCTCACCGACTCGTCGTCTTCCTGGACCGACACCAGCTCTCCCTCTCCCTGCTCGGCCAGGGCGGCCACCGCGGCCTGGAGGTCGAACTCGTCGTCACCCCCCAGTAGGGCGTCAACCACGCGGATCGGCACTCGAATGTCGACCCGCTCGTCCTTCCAGTCCCGCCGGTCACGGACCCGGACGTAGACATGGCCGTTCTCCTTCCAGACCCGGACGGTCTCGTCGCGCTCCTCGATGGTCACGAACTCCATATCCGGACCGTCCCTGAGCTCGACCCAGAGATCGCGCATCTCTTCGTAGGTGAACCCGTGATCGTGGAAGTGGATCGAGCGGTCGCCGATGTGACCGCCGGCATCGATCATCGGCAACGCCTTGTCGATCAGCTTGAAAGGCAGGTTGACCACGACCTTGGCGTCGTCGCCCTCGTCCACCCTGATGTGTAGCCAGAGACCCGGATCGGCCTCGGCGCTCACCGGGACAGGCGCGACCAGCACGATGGTCAGAAGCGAGAGTACGAGTATGCGGCTCATGGCGGGTTCCTCCTGTCTCTCCTAACAACGAGGCCCGCGGCGAGAAAGTTTCACCCGCCCGACGCCCACCCGCAGGGCGGCTCGGCGCCAGCTCCGACCGCGCGCGCTCAGGCGCTCTCTTCGGCCGCGTCGACCAACCGCCGCCGGAAGCGCTCGCTCAGAGCGGCGCGCGCGTCGAGCGCCAGGCTGAAGAGCGCCGGCACCAGGAAGATCGTGAACAGGGTCGAGACCAGAAGACCGCCGACCACCACACTCCCCAGACCCCGATAGAGCTCCGATCCGGCGCCCGGGAACAGGATCAGCGGCAGCATGCCGCAGACGCTGGTCGACACGCTCATGAAGATCGGCCGGATGCGCGTCCGCACCGACTCGCGAATCGCGTCGCGCGGCTCCATCCCCTCGTCGCGCATGTGGTTGAGCGACTGGTGGACGATCAGGATCGCGTTGTTGACCACCGTGCCGACCAGAATGATGAACCCGAGCATGGTCAGAACATCGAGCGCCTGATAGGTGAACAGGTTGACCACACCCAGGCCCAGGAAGCCGCCGAGCGCCGCCAGGGGCACGCTGAACAGGATCACCAGCGGATAGAGGAAGCTCTCGAACAGCGCCGCCATCAACAGGTAGGTGATGACCACCGCCAGGACGAAGTTCCACATCAGGGCGTCCGCGGTCTGGGTCAGCTTGTCCGCGGTACCGGACATGCGCGCGCGGTAGAGCCCCGACAGCTCGCCGGCCGCCCGCATCGGCTCGAGCAGCTTCTCGTCGATCGTCTCCATGGCGACCTGCAGCGGTAGCTCCTCGGGCGGAGTCACCTGGATGGTGATCGAGCGCTGGCGCTCACGATGGGCGATCGAAGTCGGCCCGCTCGCGACCTCGACCTCCGCCACCGAGCCGACCGTGACGATCTCACCAGACGGAACCGCGATCGGCAGCTGCTCGATCAGGTGGGTCCGGTAGTCCCAGTCCTCCTCGGCGATCACCTTGAGATCGACCTCGAGCCCATCCAGCTGGTAGTCGCTCGCCTTGGCACCGTCGACCAGCGCGTTGACCATCGTCCCCAGATCCCGGTTGGAAAGGCCGAGCTCGGCGGCCTTGCGCCGGTGAATGCGCACGTGCACCTCCGGGTTCGATAGATCGAGGCTCGGCACCGGCCGGGCCTGGGCCGTCGGCAGCTCGGCCATCACCCCGCCGAGCACCCGACCGCCCAGAGCGATCAGCTGCTCCAGGCGCGGCCCGGTCAGCTCGACGTCGATCGATCTGCCGGAGCCGAAGCTGCGCTGGAAGATGCTCGCCTGGAAGACGTAGGCGAACGCTCCCGGCAACTGCCGGTTGATCCTCTCGAACTCGGGCAGGAGCTCGCGTACCCGGACCGGATCGCGCGCGCTGATGCCCATGAAGACGAAGTTCGGGGTAGCGCCGAACCAGTAGTCCCCGATCCCGCCTCCGGGCTCGTCGACGGTCTCTTCGGGCGGCTGGGTCCAGAGATGCGAGAGCCCGTCAGTGTAGTAGTCGCTCATCGCGATGTTCTCTTCCAGGTTCTGACCCGGCGGCGGCTGGATGACCCCGAAGAGGAAGTTCTGGTTGCCGGTCGGCAGATACTCGGCCTTCGGCATCAGCAGCCAGCTGAGACCGATCGCCGCTACGGTGAAGCCGACCACCACCGCGAGCCGGCGCGCGGTGCTACCGGTGATCCGATGGACGACGTCCGTAACCCAGCCGGTGAAGCGCGAGGCGAGCGCCGCGCCGCCCCAGAGGCCCTGGAAACCGGTCGGCTGCTGGTCCTTGCGCGTCACGCCGCCCAGCACCTTGCCGGACAGGCTCGGAATGACGGTCATCGCCACCAGCAGGCTGAGCCCGACGGCACAGCTGATCGCCAGCGCGATGTCGCGGAAGAGCTGGCCGGCCTCCTCGCGCACGAACAGGATCGGCAGGAAGACGGCGATCGTAGTCAGGGTGCTGGCGAGGACCGCGCCCCAGACCTCGGTCGCCCCGTCGAACGCGGCACGGAAGCGGGTCTTGCCGCGCTGGCGGTGGCGGTAGGTGTTCTCCAGCACGACGATCGAGTTGTCGACCACCATGCCGACGGCGAACGCCATGCCCGCGAGGCTGATCACGTTGAGGGTGCGCCCGAAGGCGGCCATCATCAGAAAAGTCCCGATGACGCTGATCGGGATCGCCACCGCGACCACGAAGGTGCTCGAGCGGCTGCGCAGGAAGAGCAGCAGCACGACGATCGCCAGCGAGCCGCCCAGGACCAGGCTCTGCTGGACCAGATCGATAGCGCTCTCGATGTACTCGGTCGAGTCGTAGACCAGGGCGACGTAGAGCCCGCGCTCGTTGAGCAGCTCGCGATTGACCCGCGCGACCGTCTCCCGGATCTCGGCCATTACCTCCAGGAGGTTGGCGCCCGGAGCGCGTACCGCGTTGAACGCCATGGTCGGCTGGCCCATGTAGAAGATCTCGGCGACGCGCTTGCTGAAGGCGGCTTCGACCCGGGCGACGTCGCGCACGTAGACCGGCACGCCGTTCTTGACCGCGACGACCACGTCCGCGATCTCCTCGGGCGCCGCATACTCGCCGACCGTGCGGACGACGTACCGCCGGATGCCCTCGTCGAAGTCTCCGGCCGAGTAGTTGCGGTTCTCGCGATCGATCGCCGCCATCAGATCGACGATCGTGATCCCGCGTGCCGAGAGCGCGGCCGGGTCGGCGATCACCTGCATCTCCCGCTCGCGGCCGCCGTGAACACGGACCGACCCGACTCCGGGCACCCGCTCGAACTCCGGCTTGATGAAGTTGTCGAAGAAGGTGAGCTGGGCCGGAATCTCACCCTCGAAACCGCCGTCCTCGGTCGGCAGCAGGACGAACCAGGCCATCGCGTTGGCGTCGGCGTCACCCGACTGCACGACCGGTTTGAAGGCGTCGTCGGGATAGCGGGGCACCTGCTGCAGGCGGTTGGAGACCCGCAGCAGCGCGGCGTCGACGTCCATGCCGGTGCGGAAGGTCAGCTTGATCGAACCGAAGCTGTCGGAGCTGGTGCTCTCCATCCGCAGGAGTCCCTCCAGACCCTGCAGCTGCTCCTCCTGCTCATCGACGATCTCGCGCTCGATCTCCTGCGGGCTGGCTCCGGGCCAGAAGGTACCGACGGTCACCTCCGGCTCGTCGACGGTCGGCGTCAGCTGGACCGGAATTCGAAAGAGAGCCAGTCCGCCGAAGAGCAGCAGCAGGATAGCGCCGACGGCGACGCGCACCGGATACCTGATCGAGCCCTCGACGAGATTCATGGCCTGGCGAACTCCTTGAGCTTGGGGTCGACCTGCACACCGGGCATCAGCCGCTCGTTCCCCTGGGTGACGACCCGAGCGCCCGCGTCGATCTCTCCCTGAACGGCGATCCAGACGCCCTGGCTCGCGCCCGTGCTCACGTCGACGGCCTGCGCCCGATCGTCCTCGCCGATCACGAACACGAACCGCCGCGGACCCTGGGCGACGATCGCGTCCTTGGGCACCATCACCCGGGGAGCAGCGCGGCCGATCGCCAGCTTGACCCGCGCCAGCATGCCGACACCGACGCGGTTCTCTTCGTTGGGAATCGCCACCTTCACCGGGAAGGTCCGGGCCTTCGGATCGGCCTTGGGCACGACCGAGCGCACCTCGCCTTCGATCGCGAGGCCGGGCAGGGCGGCGATCGAGACCGCCACCGGCTCGCCGACCTGTAGGCCGCCGTAGAAGGACTCGGGCACCTCGAGCGTCACCTCGAGATCGCCGACGTCGACCAGCTCGACGACCGGATCGCCGGCCGAGACCCACTCGCCGATCGCCGTGTGCTCCTTGACCACGACGCCGTTGAACGGCGCGCGGATGACCGTCCGCGCCAGCTCGTCGCGGTAGTTGGCGACGTCGGCCTGCAGCTGGGCGACCCTACCCGCGCCCGCTTCGACCTCGGTCAGCGCGTCGTCCAGCTCCTGGCGGCTGATGACCCGTTCGTCCCACAGCCCCTGCGCCCGGTCGCGGCGGCCTTGCGCCAGCTTGAGGCGCGCTTCCGCCTCGGCCAGCTGACCTTCGGCCGACCGCAGCCGGAGCTCGAAGGTATCGGGGCGGAGGCGTGCCAGGGTCGAGCCGCGGCGGACCGCCTGCCCGTCGCGTGCGCGCAGCTCGATCACGACGCCGGCGATGCTGCTGGCGACGACGCTCGAGCGGCGTGAAGCGACCGAGCCGCTCAGCTCGAGCGTCTCGCGCAGGTCATGGTTGACCGCCTCGGTATAGCTGACCGGCAGCACCATCTCGGGGGGCTGCGCAACCAGGGCCGCCGCCACCAGGATGGAGACCCCGACTGCGGGAATGATTGCGCTTGCTCTCACCAGTGATCTCTCGGTCGGTACGGCTGTTCTGGAGGTACGGATACCGGGCTCGGACGTTGCAGCCGGGGTACCCGTTTCAGTATAGCGCCGCGAACGGCAGCCGATGCTCCCGATTCACAGAGCTAGAATCACCCGATCGTGCACCAGGGACTCGACAACCCGGCGCTCCACCTGGCGATCGCGCTCGCGGTGGGCATGGTCGCTCAGGCGCTCGCACGGCACCTGAAGATCCCGGGGATCGTCCTGCTGCTCGGCGCCGGCGTGCTGCTCGGCCCGGACGTCGCCAACGTGATCCGGCCGGAGGTCCTCGGAGACACGCTGCAGATGCTGGTCGGCTTTGCGGTCGCCGTGATCCTGTTCGAGGGCGGCCTCAACCTGCGCATCCGGCGGCTGCGCCGCGAGGCGCGGAGCATCCAGCGTCTGGTGACGATCGGGGCCGCGGTGACCGGCGTCGGGGCGGCCATCGCGGCACGCCTCTGCCTCGACTGGAGCTGGAGCCTCGCGTCGCTGTTCGGTGCCCTGGTGATCGTCACCGGTCCGACCGTCATCGGCCCGATCCTCCGGCGCGTGCGCCTCAGCCGTGGCGTCGCCACCGTGCTCGAGGCGGAGGGGGTCCTGATCGACCCGATCGGCGCGATCGCCGCGGTGGTCGTGCTCGAGATCGTGCTCCACCCGAGCGAGAGTCTGGCGGCCGGTGCCGTTGACCTCCTGATCCGCCTCGGAGTCGGGGCGCTGATCGGTGCAGTCGGTGGCGCCATCATCGGCGGGCTGCTGCGCTTCGAGCGGATCGTGCCCGAAGGACTCGAGAACGTCTTCATCCTGTCGCTGGTGCTCGCCCTCTTCCAGCTGTCGAACGCCATGCAGCCCGAGAGCGGCATCATGGCGGTGACGGTCGCCGGACTGGTGGTGGGCAACTTCGAGGCGCGGCAGCTGCACGACCTGCGGGAGTTCAAGGAGCAGCTGACCGTGATGCTGATCGGCATGCTGTTCGTGCTGCTGGCGGCGGACGTGCGAGTCGAGGACGTCGAGGCGCTCGGCGTCGGCGGCGTCTGGACCGTGCTCGCTCTGATGCTCGTCGTCCGGCCGCTCAACATCCTGATCGGCACTGCCGGCTCCAGCCTCTCGGCGCGCGAGAAGGCCTTCCTGTCGTGGATGGCTCCGCGGGGGATCGTCGCCGCGGCGGTCTCCTCCCTCTTCGCGCAGGAGCTCGACGCCGCCGGCATCGAAGGCGGCAGTCAGCTGCGCGCCCTGGTCTTCCTGGTGATCGCTGCCACGGTCTTGATCCAGGGACTGAGCGGCGGGCTGCTCGCCGGGCTGCTGGGCGTCCGTCGACCGAGCAACACCGGAACCGCGATCCTCGGCGCCAATCCGCTCGCCCTCGCCTGCGCCGAGCTCTATCGTGACGTTGGCGAGGACGTGCTCCTGCTCGACGCCAACCCTGGCGCGTGCAACGTCGCCGAGGCGCGCGGCTTTCGGGTGGTGTTCGGCAACGCCCTCGAGCCGCGCCTCCTGGCGCGCGCGGAGATCGACAGCCGCGCCCGCTGCCTCGGGTTGACGCCGAATGACGAGGTCAACCTGCTATTCACCCGGCGGGTCCGGGAGCGTTCCAAGGGGGTCGAGGTCTGGGCGGCGCTGAGCCGCGAGGGCGCGCACGTCACCCCGCAGATGATCCACAACCTGGGTGGCAGGGTCCTGTGGGACGGGCCGCACTATCTGCACCTGTGGAGCGGCCTGGTCGAGCGCGACCAGGCGTCGCTGGAGAGCTGGATGTGCGAGCTGCCGCGCGAGCCGAGCAAGCGGCCGCCGATCGAGAACACCGAGGAGCGCGAGCGCAGCCGCGTCGTGCTGCCGCTGGTGATTCGACGGGGTACTCGGATCTTCCTCTACTCGTCCGAGCTACGCGTCAAGCCGGGGGACGAGCTGCGGGTCCTGGTGCGCAGGGATCGTCGCGAGATCGGGGTCAACTGGTTGCTCGATCAGGGCTGGCAGGAAGTGCCGACGATCCCTGGCACGACCGAGACGACCTGACGTCAAGGGTAACCAGGGCCGCTAGCACCGAACGGCGTCGCCATCAGGCGGCTCTCGGCGGGGAGCGCCGGTCCGGCCACGATCCACCGCCGCGCGAGCAACCGACACTCGCTCGGCTGGACCCGCCGATGAAACCTGTTGCGCGGGTTCAGCTTGGCCATCGCGAAGCTGTCGCACGACCTCGGTGCGTCGGCGAGGCCGAGCGCGTGACCGATCTCGTGCATCAGGTTCTGTGACAACGGTCCGCAGCCGACGATGTTGCCCGCGCGCGTTCGCGTCCGGGCGTAGAGGGTGATCTCGCGACCGCTGAACCGTCCGCAGGCGTCGTCGACACCGACGGCTGAGGGATCGAACTTCACGAACAGATCGCGCGTGCCGCTGCGACCGACCGTCAGCCCCGGAAAGTCCCGACCGTAGGCGGGACAGACCGACCATGCGCTGATCGCTCGCCGCACCACCGCAGCCGGCAACCGCGGGTCGGCGAAGAGGCCGATGCTGCTCGCCATCGGCGGCGGATCGAGCGCGCGTGTGCGGGTGCACTCGCCGGCCGCGGGCGGCGCGGCGAGCGACAAGCTCGCGATCAGCGGTAGGCCGAGACAGATACGTCGCACGCTCTCTGCTACGGCTCCTCCGGCCGGCGGCTTCTGAGCGCTCGATGAGCCCTGTCGAAGCGAGCCCTGAGGAGCGTCTCGACCGGTGACGAAGCGCTCTCCCGGCGGGGCGAGTTCGATGAACCGGCTCCGAGCGCGGACGTACCCATACTCGACGGATCGACTCGATGACCGGACACCTCGCGGCGACTCCCGACCGATCGCAATCGGCCCGGCGCTCGTCCGCGCCCGCCCCCGCCGGGCGCCGGCTGTGCTTCGGCGACTTCGAGCTGATCGCCTCGAGCGGCGAGCTCTTCAGGCGCGGCCCCGACTCGACCTCCAGGCCGGTGCGGCTCCAGCCGCAGCCGTCCAGGGTCCTGCGCTACCTGGCGGAGCGGCCCGGCAGGCTGGTGACGCGCGGCGAGCTTCAGCAGCTTCTCTGGGGCGACGACTACTTCGTCGACTGCGAGCAGGGCCTCAACTACTGCATCCGGGAGGTCCGTCGCACTCTGGGCGACCGTGCCGCCGATCCGGTCTTTCTGGAGACCGTTCCGCGCCGCGGCTATCGATTCCTGAGCCGCGTCGAGGTGCGCGCTCGGCCAGCTCGGCTCCTACGGCACGGCTCTGCCCCGACCGTCACCGCCAGGGGTCGCGAGCCGGTCGCCTCCTATCCGAAGCTCGGCAAGCGCCACGTCCTGCTGATCGGCCTGACGGTGGCCGCCTTTACCGCGATCGGCACTGTCGGCGTGATGCGGGGCGTGACTGAGAACGGCTGGTGGCTCAGACTCCTGTTGCCGCTCTGCGGCGCCCTGTACCTTCCCTACGTCGTGCTCACCGGGCTCGCGAGCCCGAAGGTTCGGATCGGACCGGACTGGATCGAGAGCTACGACGATCGCTACGGCGAGCGGCGCCGTGAGCAGCTGGGCGAGCTGGTCGGCGTCGTCTCCGAAGACGACCGGTCGATCTGCTTCGAGCTCGTCGACGGCCGCGAGCTCTGGATCCGCAGAAAGCACGTCGGGAGGTACGACTGGCCCGGGGTGCGCGCGGAGCTCGCCTACCGGCTCGACTTCTACCCGGCCGACGAGGCGCTCCCGACGCCAACCGTCGTCTCCGACCAGAGCTGAGGCGGGCCACGCCCGCTCGACTACGCCGACCGACGCACCCGACTCACCGGGGACCGGGCAGCGTCTCCGGGCTGCTCAGCAGGAGCGCGGGATCGATCCGCGCCCCGCGCCAGCGGACTCCGAAGTGGAGATGGGGTCCGGTCGCTCGGCCGGTCGCCCCGACCAGGCCGACGGTTTCTCCGCGCACCACCTCGTCTCCCTCCGCCACGGCCAGCTCGGAGAGATGGAAGTACATACTGATCAGCCCGTCGCCGTGATGGACGAAGATGCTCTTGCCCGAGAAGAACAGATCGGCAGCCATGACCACGGTTCCGGCGGCGACCGACAGCACCGGCGTACCGGCGGCGGCGCCAAAGTCGGCGCCGCTGTGGGGACTGCGCGGTTGATCGTTGAAGAAGCGACGCGAGCCGAAGCGCCCTCCCTCGGGCAGCTCGGCAAGTGGCGCCGCCAGCGGCAGGGCGAAGCGTGTCGGACCGTCGGTCGACCAGAGGGCACCGACCCGCTTCGACTCGCGCGCCGCGCGGGCGGCGTCGGCCTCCGAGAGGTTCACCCTGGAATCGTCCTCGAGGGTGATGTACTGCACCGGGTAGGGGTAGTCGGCGACCCGCACCGGGACGCTCTCGCGGCCGCCGCCGGTGTCGCGCCAGATCTGAATCGAGCTCGCCTGCTCCAACAGGTCGATCGGGTACCAGCAGGCGCCATCGATCGGAGTCCAGGCCTGGCCGCCGCGACCGCAGCGCTCGAGATCCTCCCCCGGCCAGCGGACCAGCCCACCGGGGGGAGCGGTCACCTCTTGCGACCGAGCCGAGGCGGCCGTGGCGAGCGACACCATCAGGGCGAGAGCGACGCCCAGCCCTCCCCGGTGCACTAGCGCCCCTCCCGCGGCCGGGGCAGCCAGAGGCGCAGGGGGTCGGTCGGGGCCTCCAGGAGGCCCAGATCACGAGCGAGCTCGGCCAGTGGCCGGGCGATCTCGACCATCCCCTGGAGCGTCTCCCCCGTTCGCCCTCCGATCCACCGCCCCTCGCTGAACAGCTCGAACGGCGATCTCGGTCGTGGGAACTCCTCCACGGCGAGATCCTCGTCCTCGTCGACTCCCATCGCCTCGCGCACCCGGCGCATCGCGACGTCGAAGCCACCCAGTTCGTCGACCAGGCCGCGCTCGAGAGCGTCCTGACCGGTCCAGATTCGGCCGCGGGCGACCTCGTGCACCTCGGCACGGGTCATCGACCGACCCTCGGCGACCTTGCCGGTGAAGTCCTCGTAGATCCGGTCGAGCGACTCTTCGATGCGGCCCCAGTCGCCCTCGCCGAACGCGTGGTTACCGCTCCAGATGCGGGCGCGCTCGCTGGTCCCGACGTCGTCGAAGGAGATCCCGGCCTTCGCCCACAGGCCACGGCTGACCAGCTTGCCGCCGTAGACTCCGATCGAGCCGGTGACGGTGGCGGGCTGGGCGACGATCGCGTCTGCCGCCATGGCGACGAAGTAGCCGCCTGACGCGGCGACGTCCCCCATCGAGACGACCACCGGCTTGCCGGCCTCCTGAGCGCGGATCACCTCGCGCCAGATCGTGTCCGAGGCGACGTACGAGCCGCCGGGGCTCGAGACCCGGAAGAGGATCGCCTCGACGTCGTCGTCTTCGATCGCCTCCCGGAACGCACCGGCAACCGTATCCGAGCCCATGGCCAGGCTGTCGAAGATCGGGTCGTAGCCGCTCTCGCCGCGCACCACCCCGCCGACGCCGTAGATGAGCGCCACCTTGCGGCCCCAGACCGGCGTCGGCGTCCAGGCAAACGGGCGGTAGTCCTGCCGCAGGTAGCGTGACAGCGGCACGAAGTCGGCGTCCCGGAACCGCTCCTCGAGCTGCGCGTAGACGGTGTCGCGGTAGGCGAGCTCGTCCACCAGCCCGGCCGCGATCGCCTCCTGGCCGAGCAGCGGGCTGCGATTGCTGGCGTCACGGACGTCCTCCTCGGGGAGCTCGCGGGCCTCGGCGATGCCGCGCACTATCTGCTCGAAGTGTGAATCGGCGAGCGCTTGCACCGCCTCGCGGTGGGGAGCCGTGTACGAGGTCTGGGTGAAGCTGTTGGGCGCGTTCTTGTACTCGTAGCGCTGGCCGAGGCTGGGCACGATATCGAGCTTCTCGAGCAGCCCGCGGTAGAACGGCGTCTCGTAGTGGAGCCCGGTCAGGCTGACGTCCCCCGACGGCTGCAGGTAGATCTGGTCGAAGGCACTCGCCAGGTAGAAGGCGGCGTTGGCCGCGCGCCATTCCCCGAAAGTCTCGGAGTAGGCGATCGCGGGCTTGCCCGAGCGGCGGAATCGAGCGACGGCATCGCGCAGCTCCTGGATGCTCGCCAGGCCCATCGGAGCGGCGCCGACGCGCGCTACCACACCGACGACCCGATCGTCCTCGGCCGCTCGATCCAGCGCCTCCACCACGCTCCGGAGCGTCGGCACGACCTCGATGAAGCTGGCGGTGAGCGTCTGGAAGGGCAGGTGCTCGGGGTAGCCCCGCTCGAAGTCGAGCTCGAGGATCGTCTGCTGCTGAATCGCGGCCGGTCGTTGCGAGCGGATCGCCAGACCGAACAGGACCGCCAGCAGTCCCAGGAAGATCAGCACAACGAGAACGGTCAACCAGGTCTTCTTCATCGCGGAGCTCCGTCGTCTCTCCCCGCCGACCGGCAGGGTGTCCGCCCGGATTCTGTCATTCTCGATCGGCCCGCTCGCTAGAATGCGCCATGCTCAGACCCAAGGCTGTCGAGGCGCTGCTGTACGAGGAAGTGGCCCGGTTGCGGCGACCGGCCGAGACCGGAGACGAGCGCCGTCGAGAGCTGGCGCGCGCCCGCGGTCGCGCCCTGCTGGTGGCGGTCATCGACTGGCTGGCGATCGCCCTGCTCTTCCTCTGGCGCGATCCGCTGGCCGAGTTCCTGCGGCTGGGTGCAACCGAGGAGTCGATCTTCACCGTCGCAGTGTTGGCGGTGGCGGTCCATTCCGGCTTTCGGCTCGGCCAGCGCGAGCGCTACGGCGCCGTCGACGCGGCGCTCAGGTCGCTACAGCGATTCTGCTAGGATCGCGAAGTTGTCAGAAGCAAGCAGGCGGGCCGGCTGGCGGCTCCCTACCAATCAGGATTCAAGGGGGATTCCATGAAACTGATGAAACTCCTGTGCCTGGCCGGGCTGCTCGCGGGCCTCGCCGTGACGCCGGCGATCGCCGAGAGCCACGAGGACGACGGCGGCGTGGTCGAGGAGACCATCGTGGTCACGGCCTCGCGAACCGAGCAACGCCTGCACGAGGTGCCGGCGGCGATCACGGTGCTCTCGGACGAGCTGCTCGAGCAGATTCCGGCGGACAACCTCGGCGACGTTCTGCGCAATGCGCCGGGGGTCAACGTCTCGCAGACCAGCGCGCGCGACATCTCGGTCACCAGCCGCGGCGCGACCAACACCCTGGCGACCAGCCAGCTGGTGCTGATGGACAACCGGACGCTCTACCTCGATTTCTTCGGCTTCGTCATGTGGGACTTCGTGCCGCTCGATCCGAACGAGCTCAAGCAGATCGAGGTCGTCAACGGGCCGGGGAGCGCGGTCTGGGGCGCCAACGCGATGACCGGCGTCATCAACCTGATCACCAAGTCGCCGCGCGAGATGCAGGGCACCAGCGTCACGATCGGCGGCGGCGAGTTCTCCACCCTCTACGGTGGCATCACCCACGCCGGCGCCACCGACAAGATGGGCTATAAGATCTCGGGCAGCTACTACGAGCAGGATCCGTTCGACCGGCCGACCGGCATCATTCCGGGCTCGCGAGGGCCGACCAATCCACTCGGCACGCCCTATCCACCGTTCGAGAACCAGGGCACGTCGCAGCCCAAGTTCAACTTCCGTCTCGACTGGGACTCGAACCCCGGAACGCTGTACGGCTTCTCGGGTGGGTATGCCGGCACCGACGGCATCATCCACACCGGTATCGGGCCGTTCGACATCAACACCGGCTCGCAGATGAGCTTCGTCAAGTTCGACTACCAGAAGCAGGCGCACCGGTTCACGTTCTTCGCCAACTACCTCGACGGCGACGCGGAGAACCTGCTCACCGTCGGTGAGGACCTGCAGCCGATCCAGTTCTTCTTCGAGAGCACCACCTACGATCTCGACTACTCGAACACCAAGGTCTTCGGCACCAAGAACATCCTGACCTACGGCGTCAAGGCGCGGCGCAACGAGTACGACCTGTCGATCGCCCCGCGCGGCGACGAGCGCGACGAGTACGGCGTCTTCATCCAAGACGAGATCCTGTTCAGCGACAAGTGGCGCTGGCTGATCGGCGCCCGCTGGGACGACATCGATCCAATCGGCTCGGTGGTCTCCCCACGCACCACGCTGATGTACTCGCCGACCGACACCAGCACCTGGCGCGTCTCCTGGAACCGCGCCTTCCGCTCACCGTCGTTGATCAACAACTTCCTCGACGTCACGATCATCAGCGGCGCGCTGGTCGACCCGCGGCTGATCGCCGCCGGGATCGCACCCGGAGTGCCGTGCGAGTTCGTTCTCACCACCTGCACCCCCTTCTTCCAGGTCTTGCCGATCCGGGCGTTCGGCAACCCGCTGCTGACCGAGGAGCAGATGGACGCGATCGAGCTCGGCTACGTCGGCACCTTCGCCAACGGCGTCACCTTCACGTTCTCGATCTACGAGAACGAGACCACCGACTCGACCGACTTCTTCACCGCCGGGCACTACAGCCCGGTCAATCCACCCCCGGGGTGGCCCGTGTTCATTCTCGGCACCCCGATTCCGGCGGTACCGCCGGGGGTCTTCCCGAATGGCCAGTCGTACCGGAACATCGGAGAGATCGTCGACACCGGGGTCGAGATCAGCATCAGTCAGCGGCCGCGCAACAGCGCCTGGAGCTACTTCCTGAACTATTCGTGGCAGGACGAGCCCGAGGTCACCGGCATCGAACTGGAGACACTGCCGAACGGCACGGACGTGCTGGCGATCGGCATTCCACCGGAGCACCGGGCCAATCTCGGCCTCGCCTACGACGGCTCGAGGTACTTCTTCAACTCGACGGTCAACTACGTCGACGAGGCGTTCTGGACCGACGTGCTGGACGCTCGGTTCTGGGGTCCGACCGATTCCTACACCGTGCTCAACATCGGCCTCGGCGTGCACTTCGGTGATTCGACCTTCACCATCAACGGCACCAACGTGACCGACGAGGACATGCAGCAGCACATCTTCGGCGACATCATCGCCCGCAAGGTCACCGGCCAGATCATCTTCCGGTTCTAGCCTGGCTAGCGCGGGTCGACGACCTCGGACCCCTGGACGGCCGGCGGCGACGCCGGCCGTTCTCCTTGCCTACGGCTCGAGGCCGAGCTCGTCGCGGATCTGCGCGAGCTTGTCCTGCACCAGCCGCGCGTTCTCGGGCCCCATCCGCAGCAGATGCTTCTGCGCCGGGGTCAGCTTCTCGAGCGACGGGTCGGCGAACTCGAAGCTCGAGACCTTGGGCAGCAGCGCCACGCTCGAGCTCGGGATCGGCGTCGAAACCAGTAGTCCGATCGCCCGACCGAGGACCGTTCGGAAGTCACGGTCGGGATAGCCGAGATCGCGGTAGGCCTCGGCGATCAGCGGCTCGATGGTCAGGTAGAGGCGCGCGACCTCGGCGGCGTCGAGCGAGGCGAACAGCTTGGCGGGTGCGTCGTAGCGGCGGTAGCTCTCGGGATCGACGACCGCGTGACCGTTCTCGTAGGCGCTGGCGAACTCCTCGCGCGGCGCCAGAAAGGGAAGGTGGCGGCGCGGGCTCTTGCCTTCGGCGACGTTGTCGACGGCCACCGCGAACCGCCGCACCAGCTCGTCGGACGCTAGCCAGGTCGCCAGCTTCGGATGCTCGGACAGCTTGCCGACCAGATCGCGGATCAGCTCGTCGCTGGCGTCCAGTGCCGGCAGCTCGATCGCGACCTCGGTGGCCGCTTCGGGCAGTGGAGCGGTCTCGGGTGCAGGCGCGGCGACCTCCGGCGATGGCGGCGATTCGAGAGCCTTCTGCCGGCCCCGGAAGTAGCCGAAGTAGACGCCGAGGATCGCGATCACGAGCAGCACCGCAACCCAGATCAGCGGCCAATTCGGCTCGCGGCGGTCGATGTCGGCACCGAGCTCGGGCTCGATCGGCGAGTCGTCGTCCAGTCGCAGATCGCCGAGGTCGTCGCGGGGTTCGTCGTCCAGTCGCATCAGCCTTCATTGTTGCACTCTCCGTGCCAACTCCTCGGTCGAGTAGACTCGCGCCTCATCATGCGCATGCTGCGATTCGGACGTACCGAGCACGAGGTTCCCGCGGTCTCGTTCGGGACCTGGTCCCACGGCGGGCCGAAGGTGGTCGGCAAGGAGGCTGTCGGCTGGGCCGGCCACGACGACGAGCTGGCGGTGGCGGCGCTGGCGCTGGCGGCCGAGCGCGGCATCGTCCACTGGGACACCGCCGACGTCTACGGCGACGGCCACGCCGAGGAGCTGATCGGGCGGGTCTGGGAACAGGTACCGCGCGAGCGGGTCTTCCTGGCGACCAAGATCGGTTGGGACCCCGGACCACACGGTCATCAGTACCACCCGACCCAGATCCGCGAGCGCCTCGAGCGGTCGCTGTCGCTGCTGCGCACCGAGCGCGTCGACCTCTACTACTTCCATCGCTGCGAGTTCGGCAAGGACGACGTCTACCTGGACGACGCCGTGACGGTTTTTCGAGAGCTGCGCGACGAAGGAAAGATCGGCTCCATCGGCCTCTCCGACTGGGACCTCTACAAGCTGACGCGGTACGCATCGAGGATCGAGCCCGACGTGGTCCAGCCGTACCGGAACGTGGTCGACGACAGCTACACGTCGAGCGGCCTCCGGGGGTGGGTCGAGGAGAACGACGCCGGGGTCGCCTGGTTCTCGCCGCTCAAGCACGGCTTGCTGCTCGGCAAGTACGAGCGTCCGACGACGTTCGACGAGGGCGACATGCGCAATCGCATTCCGGGCTTCCGGGACCAGGCGACGCTCGATCACCTGCGGCGCTGCCGCGAGCGCGTAACCGAGCGCTTCGGCGACCGGACCGACCAGCCGGTGCTGATGGCGTTGCTCGGAGCCCTGTTGGCCGACGCGCCGACCGCCTGCGTCCTGCTCGGGATGCGCAATCGGCAGCAGGTCGAGGCGGCCGCCGCGCTCGGTGATCTGCTGTCGCCCGAGGAGGCGGAATGGGTGCGCGCCCTCTACCGCGGCTCGGAGTCGGATTGAGCCGCCAGGCTATACTCCGAGGATGAACCGGTTCAGTCTCGTCCTCGCCGCCCTGCTCCTCTCGGCCCCAGTGCTCGCGAGCGCCGACGCCTACCGCCCGGGAAGTGGATTCCAGGTGGGTGGCGTCTACTTCCACGTGGTCTCGGTGTCGACGGAGGGCGACGCCCTCTTCCGGGTCGGCGAGCGCCTTCCCGAGGAGGGCGAAGAGCACGCGGCCTGCTACCGAGTCGGCAGCGCGTTCTATCACCACGAGGCGTGCCCGGTCGTCCAGTCCCACTTCGCGCGCAGCGGCGCGCCCGCCGACAGCGACGCTCCGATACCGGCCGCCGCCGGTCAGTACGCCGCCGGCTCGCATCCGATCGACTATCTGCGCGGTAGCTACGTCGAGCCCCGGCGGCCCTTCAGCTGGGGATACGCCGCACCCCTCTACGGGCCGTGGTTCGGCACCACCAGTCGTGTGGGCTTCCAGGGACGCCATAGCTTCGGCTTCCGGGGGCACCACGGCCGCTTCCACCGTGGGTTCCACGGCCGGCGCGCCGTCGGCGGGTCGTTCCGCCGCTGGTAGCTCAGTCGCCCTTACCCGGGGTGTAGATCGGCATCGGGAACGGCGCTACCTTGTCGCTCCCCTCGCGCGGCTCGCTGATCCGGCTGACCCCCTGTCGCTCGACCTCGTCGATCCGAATCACCGCGTGCATCGGAACGTAGATCCGCTGCACGCCCTCGAACTCGGTCTTGAGCCGCTCTTCGGACGGATCGACGACCACCTTGGAGCGCTCGCCGAAGAGCAGGTGCTCGATCTCGACGAAGCCGAGCAAGCCGCCCTGCGAGACCTGGCGAGCGTAGATCTCGTAGACCTCGCTCTGCTGCAAGAAGCTGATCCGGTAGACGCGCTCGTCCGCCATTGACGGCTCCAAAATCAGCCTAGCACAGCGCTCGAGCTAAACCCTGGCTACGCTTTCTCCGTCTTAAGGGAAGAGGCTGCCGCGGCGGAGCCTCACAATCGCCCATCCAGAGGAGTGCACGGGATGAAGAGACTCTTAGTCATCGGCCTGGCAGTGACGATCGGGATCGGAGCCGGCTCGGCGGCGTTCGCGGAGACGGCGCAGGAGCGCTTCGAGCAGACCTGGGCGTTCTCGGCCGGGCAGCGGCTGAGCCTGACCAATACCAACGGCGACATCTTCGTCGAGCCCTGGGACCGCGACGAAGTGCAGGTGAGAGCGGTCAAGCGGGTCAAGACCCGCAGTGGCTCGGCCGAGGAGGCCCTCGAGGAGCTGAAGATCGAGGTCGACGTGGACGGCCGCGGGATCGAGATCGACACGGTCTACCCGAGCTGGCGGCGCCTGTTCGGGTGGAGCAACGTCTCCGCCAGCGTCGACTACGACATCCAGCTGCCGCGCGCGGCCGATCTGGAGGTGCGCACGGTCAACGGCGAGATCGAGATCACCGGTCTCGCCGGCGAGATCAGGCTACGCTCCACCAACGGCGGCATCTCGGTCTTCGACTCCGCGGGCAGCGTCAGCGCGTCGACCACCAACGGCGGCATCAGGGTGGAGCTCGGCGAAGTCTCGGGCGAGGGGATGGAGTTTCAGACGACCAACGGCGGCATCCGCCTCGACCTGCCGGCCGACATCCGGACCTCGCTCAGAGCGCGAACCACCAACGGCTCGATCGAGACCGACTTTCCGGTCACGGTCCGGGGCACCTTCCGCCGCAACCGCCTCGAGGGGGACATCAACGGCGGTGGCCCCGAGATCGAGCTGCAGACCACCAACGGCTCGATCCGCATCCGCGAGCTCTGAGAATCGGGGACAGGTTGACCTGTCCCCGATTCTCAGTTGACAGGCAGGGGTGTGAACGGTTCTTCCGCCGCGCTGCCCTCGAAGCCCATCCCGAGCAGCGTCAGTAGAACGTCCTGGCGATCGCCGGGCGTCGGCGCCTCGAGCAGCGCTTGCTTCTCGTCCGGGGCGAACGGGAGCGCGGCGGCGACCGCGTGCAGCAGGTTCACCGCTGGCAGGGACGCGAGCAGCTCGTGGTCGAACTCCAGGCCGTGTTCGGTACTGAAGCGCTGGATCGCCCCCAGCAGCACCTCCCGATCGAGAGCCTCTACACCGCCTCGCAGGTCGGCCACGAACTCGTCGAAGCCCGCCACCACGCGACGGTAGCCTCGGTGCGACTCGAGCTCGTTCTGGACCCGGAACCGGCAGGTCCCCTTCAACACGATCAGGTAGCGCCCGTCGTCCTGGGGCTCACACTCCTCGATCTGACCGGCACAGCCGACCGAGTAGAGATCCGGGCGCTCCTCGTCGGCAACGCCGAAGTTGTCCGGACCGGGTAGCTTCGGCTGGATCATGCCGATCAGCCGGTCTCCCTTCAAGACGTCGCTCACCATGTTCCGGTAGCGATCCTCGAAGACGTTCAGCGGCAGGAAGTTGCCGGGTAGCAGAAGCGTACCGGTAAGCGGGAAGACCGGGAGCACGACGCTGTCGGCGGAGCTGATCACCTACAAATTATAGCGCTCGCGCGTGGCATACTTGCCGCCGGCCCGATGCCCCTTCGAAGACTGTTCGCGCGGCTCAGCCCCTCTCTCCTGACCCGCATGATCGTGGCTCTCGGCCTGACCGGTCTGCTACCGATGGGGTTCGCGGTCTACCGGCTGATCGACATCAACCGAGCGCGCATGACCGACCAGGTCGAGCGTACGCTGGCGCTGGCCACCCGCAGCAAGGCGAACGAGATCGCCAGCGTCCTCGAGACCTGGCAGTCGATCGCTAGCGTTCTGGCCGATCATCCGGCTCTGGGCGACCCGACCTCGACTGGCGCCCGCGAGCTCCTGGTCGACAACCTCGAGGCGATGAGCGGGCTGGGCGTGCAGGCGATCGCGTTCGTCAACCCCGGAGGCGAACGCTACATCCACGCGCAGTTGGCGACCGACGACGCCGAGCGCGAGGCGATCCAGGCCGCCCTGCAGCCGATCGGTATCGCTGAGACGCTGGCGTTCACCACTCCGGTCGGCCCGCTCATCCGCATCGCTTCGCCACTGCCGTCCGACCTCGGCTTCGTCTGGCTGGTCTGCAGCGGCGCGCCGATCGAAAGCGGCCTCGAGTCGGTGGAGCTCGCAACCGACGCCGAGCTGTCGCTGGTAGACCGGGAGAGCGTCGCGATCATCGGTAGCACCGACGGCTTTCCCGCCTCGATGATCGACCTGGCGACCACCGGCAAGCTCCAGGGCGTCCTGCCGCGCTTCGAGAGCGAAGACTCGGTCGAGTTCGTCGGTACCTATTCGCCGGTCGCCAGCAGCGGGCTCGCGGTCCTCGGACGCCAGCCGGCGAGCGAAGCGCATCGGGTCGCCAAGCTGATGCGCCGCCAGGCGCTGCTGGCGGTCGGTCTGGCGCTGGCACTGGTCGCCGGCCTCGGGGTCGCGGCCTACTCGTCGGTCGTACGGCCGATCCGAGCTCTCACCAACGCCCAGCGGGAGCTCGCCGGTCTCGGCGCCGCCACCGGCTCGGGCAACGAGATCGAGCAGCTCAGGAACTCGTTCGAGTCGCTCCGTAAGGGCCTCCGAGATCGAGAGGAGCTCAACGACGTCTTCCTCGGCCGCTACCGGGTGGTGGACGTGATCGGCTCGGGTGCGATGGGCACCGTCTTCCTGGCGCGCGATCCGAAGCTCGAGCGCGACGTCGCGCTGAAGACCATTCGGCTCGACCGTGGGCTCGACCCTCAGAAGCGTCAGGACCTGGTGCAGCGGCTGCTCAAAGAGGCGGTCACCGGCGCCAAGTTCAGCCACCCGAACATCGTCATCGTGTACGACGTCGAGGACCGTCCGGAGGCGGCGTTCCTGGCGATGGAGTACGTCGACGGCACCAGCCTCGAGTCGTTGCTCTGGGAGGCTGGACAGCTCCCGTTCGAGCAGGTCGTACCGCTCGGCTCGGCCATCGCCCACGGACTCGCCGCCGCTCACGGCCACGACCTGGTTCATCGGGACGTCAAGCCGGCCAACGTCCTGCTCGGCAAGGACGGCTCGATCAAGCTGACCGATTTCGGCATCTCGGATCTGATCTCGGCGCTCTCGGAGAGCCCCGACGTGGTCTTCGGCACACCCGGCTATCTGCCGCCCGAGACCATCCGCGGCAAGGGCTACGACAAGACCGGCGACCTATTCTCCCTCGGCGCGGTCCTCTACTACTGCCTGACCGGAGTCCGGCCGTTCGACGGGGCCACCGCCAAGGAGGCGATTCGCAAGACCCTGGCCGGGAAGGTCAAGCCGCCGAACCAGATCAACACGACGATCCCGAGCGCCCTCTCCGACCTGGTCATGCGTCTGCTCGCCGCGGAGCGGTCCGACCGGCCGACCGCCGTCGAGGAGGTCGCCCAGGTGCTCGACGAGATGGCGGGCGCTCACGATCTACGCTGGCAAGTGCCGACGCAGTTCTTCGGCCAGCAGGCGCCCGACGACCCTGCCGCCGCGGGCCGTTTCGTGCCGACGGTCCGTGTCGACGCTTCAGACGGGTAGCCCGCCGGCGGCGCCGACTTCCGGCGTGGGATGCAGGCTAGAATAGCGACCCGCGTCGATTCCGGCGCTCCCTGGAGTCAAGCATGGTCGATACCCTGAGAGAGCCCCTCGATCCGTTCGTTCGCCGCCACATCGGCCCTCCCGAGGCGGAGGTCGCCGCGATGCTGGAGACCATCGGCTTCGATCGGATGGACGACTTCATCGACGCCGTCGTACCCGAGGCGATCCGCTACCGTCAGCCTCTGGCGCTCGGGTCACCGAGCGGCGAGCACGAGCAGCTCGCGCGCCTGCGCGAGATCGCCGGGCGCAACCAGCCCTTCCGCTCGTACATCGGGATGGGCTACCACGGCACGACCGTGCCCGCGGTGGTGCAGCGCAACATTCTGGAGAATCCGGGCTGGTATACCCAGTACACCCCGTACCAGGCCGAGCTGGCGCAGGGACGGCTGGAGGCGCTGATCAACTTCCAGACCCTGGTCTCCGAGCTGACGGCGCTACCGCTCGCCAACGCCTCGCTGCTCGACGAGTCGACCGCCGCCGCCGAGGCGATGGCGATGTGCTGGGCGGCGGCCAAGAAGCGCAAGAGCTCCTTCTTCGTTGCCGACGACTGCCATCCGCAGACGCTGGCGGTCGTGCGCACGCGGGCCGAGCCGCTCGGCATCGAGGTGATCGCTGGCCCGGCGGCCGAGCTGCGGCCTACCGACCACGATCTCTGCGGCGCCCTGGTGCAGTATCCGACCACCGACGGTCAGATCGTCGATTACAGCGAGCTGGCCGAGGAGCTCGACGCCAGCGGCGCCCGGCTGGTCGTCGCCACCGATCTTCTCGCTCTCATGCTGCTCCGGCCGCCGGGCGCGTTCGGCGCCGACATCGCGATCGGCTCGAGTCAGCGCTTCGGCGTACCGATGGGCTACGGCGGTCCCCATGCCGGCTTCCTGTCGAGCACCACCGAGCTCGAGCGGCTGATCCCGGGGCGGATCGTCGGCGTCTCGAAGGACGCCCGGGGCAGCCAGGCGTTCCGATTGGCGCGGCAGACCCGCGAGCAGCACATCCGGCGCGAGAAGGCGACCAGCAACATCTGCACCGCTCAGGTCCTGCCAGCGGTTCTCGCCAGCATGTTCGCGGTCTACCACGGACCGGCCGGCCTCGAGCGCATCGCGCGGCGCGTGCGGAGGGCGACGCTGCTGCTGGTCGCGGGAGTCCGGCGGCTCGGCCTGGACCCGGGCGCCGGCCCGTTCTTCGACACCCTGAGGATCCCGACCGACCGGACCGACGCCATCCTCGCGGCGGCGCTCGAACGACGCATCAACCTGCGCCGCTACCAGGACGGCTCGCTCGGTGTGGCGCTCGACGAGACCGTCGGTGCCGGTGACGTGGCCGATCTGCTCGCCGTCTTCGCGCAGGGTCTCGGCGAGACGGCGCCCGATCCGGCCGAGCTCGGCGAAGAGGCGGAGGTCGAGATCCCGGCACAGCACGCGCGCCGCGGAACGCTTCTCGAGCAGGAGGTTTTCAACACGGTCCACTCGGAGCATCAGATGCTGCGCTACATCTTCGAGCTCCAGGAGCGTGACCTGTCGCTCGCTCACTCGATGATCCCGCTCGGCTCGTGCACGATGAAGCTGAACGCGACCGCCGAGATGATGCCGATCACCTGGGCCGAGTTCGGCGGTCTGCATCCGTTCGCGCCCGGCGACCAGGCGGCCGGGTATCACGAGCTGATCGAGCAGCTCAACGGCTGGTTGGCCGAGATCACCGGGCTACCGGCGGTCTCGATGCAGCCGAATGCCGGCTCGCAGGGGGAGCTCGCGGGCCTGTTGACGATCCGGGCCTACCATCGGGCGCGCGGCGAGGGACACCGCGACGTCTGCCTGGTGCCGATCACCGCGCACGGCACCAACCCGGCCAGCTCGGTGATGGCCGGCATGCGCGTCGTGCCGGTCAAGAGCGACCAGAGCGGCGGCATCGACCTCGACGACCTGCGCCGGCTGTGCGAGCTCCACGCGGGTGAGCTGGCGGCGCTGATGATCACCTATCCTTCCACCGCCGGCGTCTTCGACGAGGACGTGGTCGAGATCTGCCAGACGGTGCACGAGCACGGTGGCCAGGTCTATCTCGACGGCGCCAATCTGAACGCCCAGGTCGGCCTCTGCCGGCCGGCCGAGATCGGTGCCGACGTCTGCCACCTCAACCTGCACAAGACGTTCTGCATCCCGCACGGCGGCGGCGGACCGGGGATGGGCCCGATCTGCGCCGCCGAGCATCTGGCGCCGCACCTGCCCGGGCATCCGCTGGCACCGCCGACCGACGGCTTCGGCGACAGCGGCGCGGTGGCGGCGGCGCCGTTCGGCAGTCCATCGATCCTGCCGATCCCGTGGATGTACATCGCCATGATGGGTGGTGATGGCCTGACCCGAGCCAGCCAGGTGGCGATCCTGGCCGCCAACTACATGGCCAAGCGCCTCTCCGGTCACTATCCGGTGCTGTTCAGCGGCCGCCACGGCTTCCACGCGCACGAGTTCATCATCGACATGCGCGAGTTCAAGAAGACCGCCGACGTCACCGTCGACGACGTCGCCAAGCGTTTGATCGATTTCGGCTTCCACGCGCCGACGATGGCCTGGCCGGTGGCCGGCACCATGATGGTGGAGCCGACCGAGTCCGAGACCAAGGACGAGCTCGACCGCTTCTGCGACGCGATGATCGCCATCCGCGCGGAGATTCGCCAGATCGAGCGGGGCGAGATGAGCCGCGACGACAACACGCTCAAGAACTCGCCGCACACCATCGAGGCGGTCGCCTCGTCCGAGTGGCCACACCCGTACAGCCGCGAGCAGGCCGCCTATCCGGGCGACTGGCTGCGGCAGCGGAAGTTCTGGCCGCCGGTGGCGCGCATCGACAACGCCTGGGGCGACCGCCATCTGGTCTGCACCTGTGATCCGATCAGCGCCTATTCGGACGAGACCGGGGTCGGGACCACCGGCGCCTAGATCGCCGGCCGGCAGACCCTCTGTAGTAAGATCATCTCGTCCAGATATGACCGGCCTTCCAAACACCCTTGCAGGGTGTCTGTTCGCTGTCGGTGGGGGGGAGAACCAGCGGCGTGGGCAGGCAGGTGCTAGACCCATCAACGTAGGAGGCAAGAGATGAGGAAGACGTTCACACATCTGTTTACTTTCGTTCTGATCGCCCTGTGCGCGGTGTTGCTGACCGCCTGCCCGAAGGCCGAAGAGGCGGCCGACAGCGCCATGGAAGCTGCCGAGAGCGCGGTGGACGCGGCCGAGGAGGCCGGCGAGGCGGCGGTCGAGGCGGCGGAAGAGATGGCCGAAGAGGGGATGGAGACGGCCGGGGAGCTGATCGGCGAGGAAGGCGAGGAGGGCGAGGCTGCCGAGGGTGAGGGTGAGGGTGGCGAGGCGGCCGCAGGAGAAGGCGGCGAGGCCGGTGGCAACGAAGACGAAGGCGAAGGCGAAAGCTGATCCGGATCTGACGAGCGCCGTCCCCACCTACGGGGCCGGCGCTTTTTTTCACTATTGACTTACGCCTTGTTTACGCCTATATTGAGCATGTGCCTTCAGTGCTACCGGTCGCCCTACCCGAGTCCCTGCCGGCGTCTCTCCGAGAGCATCTGCAGACCGCTCGCGAGCTCCGCCGGCGATCCGCGGAAACCGTTTCACCACCCCCCTTCCCCACCTCCGTCGGCCCCCTCGATCGACTCCTGGCAGGCGGCCTGCCCCGTGGTCAGCTGGTAGAGCTGGTCGGCCGCAGGAGCTGCGGCCGCTTTTCCATCGTCCTCTCCACGCTCGCGGCCGCGACCGGAGCCGCCGAGACTTCGGCGCTGGTCGATCTCGGCGACAGCTTCGACCCCCAGGCGGCCGAGAGTGCCGGCACGGTCCTCGAGCGACTGCTCTGGGTCCGCCCGAACAGGCTCAAGGAAGCTCTGATCAGCACCGAGATGCTGTTGAGCACCGGGTTTCCAATGATCGTCCTCGACCTCGGTCATCCGCCGATCCCGGGCGGCCGGGGCATCGAGGCCTCCTGGCTGCGCCTGGCGCGCGCCGCTGCGGACAGGAGCTCGGCGCTTCTGGTCTCGAGCCCCTACCGGGTGAGCGGCACGGCGGCGGCGGCGGTGGTCAAGGCGACGAGCGTCCGACCGTTCTGGCGCCGCCGGCTGTTGATGGGCTGTCGGTCGAAGCTGCTACTGGAGAAGATCAACGGCCAGGGGACCAACGGCGTCGCCGAGCCGCTGCGCCTGTCGGTGGACACGCCGATCCGGACTCCCGAGCGTGCGTGCAGTGTCCGTCGAATGTGCATCGATGGCTGAGGAGCAAGGACGATATGGGACGTCTCGCGTGCCTGTTCGTTCCTCTCTACCCGCTGGCGGCCCGCCTGCGAAGTGAGCCGGAGCTACGGGGCGAAGCGGTGGCCATCACCGAGGGCAACGGTCATGCCGCGCGCGTTGCCGCCGCGACCCGCCGCGCGCGCAAGGCGGGTGTCCGCATCGGCATGACCTTGCCGCAGGCGCGCGCGTTGATGCCCAAGCTGATCGTCCGGCCCCGCGACGAGCAGTGTGAGCGGGCCGCCCGCGAGAGCCTGCTGGAGATCGCCGAGACCTTCTCGCCCCGAGTCGAGAACAGCCGTAGCGGCTGCGTCTACCTCGATCTGGACGGACTCGCCCGGCACTTCTCCGGTGATTCCCCGGAGCAGGCCATGGGACAGGCGCTCATGACCGCTACCGAGAGAGCCGGCCTCCCCTGCTGGGTCGGCGTGGCTTCGAGCAAGCTGGCCGCGCGAGTGGCCGCCGAGACTCCCGATTCACCGACCATCGTCGCCGCCGGCCGTGAGGCTCGATTCCTGGCTCCCCTCCCGCTGCATCGTCTGGCGCCGGAGGCGGAAGTTCTCGACCTGCTCAGGCAGTGGGGGATCCGCTCGATCGGCGACTTCGCGCGCCTGCCGAAGAACCAGGTAGCGAGCCGGCTCGGCTCCCCGGGCCAACGACTGCACGAGAAGGCGCGGGGGCTCGATCGGCACCCGATCGTCCCCCACGTGCCCTCTCCGACGTTCCACGAAGGGATGGACTTCGACTGGCCGCTGGTCAGCCTCGAGCCGTTCCTGTTCGTGGCGCGCGCGGCGCTCGATCGCATCTGTCAGAGACTGGAGACCCGCGGCCTGGGCTGCGCACGGCTCGAGGTCTCGATGCGCCTCGAGCCCGACGGACACCACGACCGCTCGATTCAGCTCTCCGCCCCTACCCGGGACCCCAAGACGCTCCTGACCCTGTCGCGCCTCGAGCTCGAGCGCCAACCGCCCGGAGCGCCAGTCATCGGGTTCACGCTGACCGCGCACCCCGACCGCCCGCGCAGCGCCCAGCTGTCGCTCTTCGGTCCGACCACACTCTCGCCCGATCAGCTGGCGACCACCCTGGCCCGGCTCTTCTCGCTGCTCGGCGACAGCGGGGTCGGCTCACCCCGGACGGTGGACGGCTATCGACCGGAGCGCTGCTCGCTGGTCGACTACCGGCCACCGCCAGCACCGAAGCTCCATCCCGATCCGCGACCGAGCCGCGGGCTGCTGACCGCACGAGTGATTCGCCCCCCGATTCGCATCGAGGTCCTCGCCGAGGACTCGACTCCATACGAAGCGGCGACCGCGAAACCGGTCGAGATCGAGCAGCTGGCAACCGAGGACGAGTCGAAGCGACAGCGGATTCGCGGCCGGGTGCGGATCGCCTCGGGCCCCTGGACGATCGAAGAGAGCTGGTGGGCCGAGGACGCCGCGGAGCGCGCCTACTGGGACGTCGAGCTGACCGACGGCGGCATCTACAGGATCTACCGCGATTGCCAGAGCAACGACTGGTACGCGGACGGGATCTACGACTAGGCCGAGTTGCCGTCGATCACCGACGCGAGGTCCTCGTCGGCCGCGGCGGCCGAGCTCAGGATCCGGTTCCTGCCGGTCTCCTTGGCCACCGCCAGCGCGGTCGCTGCCGCCCGTAGGAGCTCCGTGCTGCCCGCCGCGTTCTCGGGAGCGGCCGCCACCCCGCCGCTGATCGTGATCCGGCCTTTTGGCTGGCGGTCGCCGAACAGGAAGTCGCGGCGAGCGATCGCGCTGCGGATGTTCTCTCCCGCCGCTTCGGCCTCGGCGGCGCCGCGATTCGGGAAGATGAGCAGAAACTCCTCGCCGCTGAAACGGCCGAAGATGTCCTCGGCCCTGATCCGCTCGGCGACGAACCGGGCGAACTGGCGCAGCAGCTCGTCACCGGCCAGGTGACCGTTGCACTCGTTGTAGACCTTGAAGTGATCGATGTCGAAGAGCAGCACCGACAGCTTGGCGTCCTCGGTCTCGGCGCGCAGGATCGCTTGCGCGAGGCGGAGAGCGAGAGCCGAGCGGTTGTAGACCTGGGTCAACGGATCGAGATCGGTAATGGTCCGTACCTGGCTCAGCTTCAGATGGCTGGTCAGCGCGTAGGCGCCGAGGCTGGCCAGCAGCCAGAGCAGATCGGAGTCGTATGAGCGCTGTCGCGCCATATCGGTCAGGGTGATGACGCCGTGCACCTCGTCGCAGTGGATCATCGGACATCCGAGATCGATCCGCGGCTCGCCTTCACCCGCCTCGAGCTCGGCGCCGGCCGCCGGCTCCGAGCGGTCGGCCAGCCGTCCGACGACGCCCTGGCCGATCTCGACCAGGTGACCTGGCTCGTAGAACGAGCCCGGCTGGGCGGTGGTCAGGATCAGCTGCGAGCTCCGCTCGGGCTGATCGGAGGTCGAGCGTCGACGCAGGAAGATCATCGTCTCGCGCGGCTGGAAGATCCGCACCAGGGCGCGGTGGAGGATGTCCGGGATGTCGCGCAGCCGGCGATCGGAATCGGGGCCGGCGGTCAGCTGGGGAAGCTCACGCAGCAGCTCGAGCAAGTCGACCTGTTCGCTCTGCAGGAGCTCGTTCTGCACCGTGAGCGAGTCGAGGCTCTCGGAGAGACGAGTCGACTCGGCTTCGGCCGCCCGTGCCCGGCGCCATAGGACGATCATCAGGCCGAGGAGAATGACCAGCCAGAGGGCGGGAACGGCGTATAGGAGGAGCGGATTCATGCGATCCCCGGCTGTTTATAGCCGGCGATGCATGAGTTCTGCGATGGGATCCGTAACAGCGAATCGGATTTGATTTACGCCTTGTTTATGCCTAGACTCTCCGAGTGAGCGACGAAGAAGGCCTGCCCGGGCCCCCTTCCCGCAGCTTCGGCTACTCGCTGGACTGGCTCCGCAGCTCGCCGGGGGCGCGCAAGGAGAGGCTCAAGCGGCGGAGCTACCCGCGCCGGCAGGTGCCGTCCGCGCCGGCCTACGCCGAGCTCCACGCAGCTTCCGCGTTCTCGTTCCTGGACGGCGCTTCCCTGCCCGAGGACCTGGTCCAACGCGCGGTCGAGCTCGAGCTCCCGGCGGTCGCGCTGGTGGAGCGGAACGGCGTCTACGGAGCCCCCAGGTTCCACAAAGCGGCCCAGGAGGCGGGCATCCGGGCCCTGGTCGGCTCCGAGGTGAGGATGAAATGTGGGGACAGGTTACCTATTTCTAGGTCCGTTACAGACCACCCATCTGCGGAGCTCGGCGAGGTGGAGCCTGTAACGGACCTAGAAATAGGTAACCTGTCCCCACATTTCATCACGCTGCTGGTCGCGAATCGGACCGGTTATCGGAACCTCTGCAAGCTGTTGACCGCCGCGGCACGCAGGCGACCGAAGGGTGAGGCGTGCGCCGACTGGCGGATGATCGAAACCCACGCCGAAGGGCTCTGGTGCCTCGCCGGAGGCACCGGCGATCCGGTGAACCGGCTGCTCGAAGCCAACGACTTCGACGCCGCGAGCGAACTCCTGGGGCGACTCCGCGGGCTCTTCGACGGCCGCCTGCACGTCGAGTTGCAGCGCCACCGGCTGCGCCGGGAGGAATACTTGAATCAAGCGCTGATCGATCTCGCCGCGCGTCACCGTCTGCCGCTGGTGGCCACCAACGGCGTGCGCTACGCCCGGCGGGAGGAGAAGCGGCTGCACGACATCTTGACCTGCATCCGCCACCGCACCCAGATCGATCGCGCCGGTCGCCTCCTGGCCGCGCACCGTGAGCGCCATTTCAAGGGCGCACGCGAGATGGGTGAGCTGTTCGCCGACCGGCCGCGAGCGGTCGCCGAGAGCGTCGAGCTGGCGAACCGGCTCGATTTCACGCTCGCCGACCTCGGCTACCGCTTTCCGGACTACCCGCTGCCGCCGGGCGAGACCCCATCTTCGCACCTGCGGCAGATCACCTGGAACGAGGCCCGCGCCCGCTTCCGCCCGCTGACCGCTCGCGCCCAGGCGCAGATCGAAAAGGAGCTGGCGATGATCGAGAAGCTCGATCTCGCCGGCTACTTCCTGATCGTCTGGGATCTGATCCAGTTCTGCAAACGGGAGCGGATCCTCGCCCAGGGGCGGGGCTCCGCCGCCAACAGCGCCGTCTGCTACGCGCTCTCGATCACCGCGGTCGATCCGGTGAAGATGGGGCTCCTGTTCGAGCGCTTCCTCTCCGAGGAGCGCGGCGAGTGGCCCGACATCGATCTCGACCTGCCGTCCGGCGACCAGCGCGAAAAGGTCATCCAGTACGTCTACCAGCGCTACGGCCCCGACGGCGCCGCGATGACCGCCAACGTCATCACCTACCGCGACCGCTCGGCGGCGCGCGAGGTGGCCCGGGCGCTCGGCTACTCCCGGGCGCAGGAGGACCGGCTGTCGAAGCGCCTGGGCAGCTGGCACTACGACACCAGCCGGGGCGATCCGAAATCGATGGCCGACGAGCTGGTAGCGGCCGGCTTCGACCCCGAGGACCCGCGGGTCGAGCTGTTCAGCGAGATGTGGCAACGGATCCACAATCTCCCGCGCCATCTCGGGCAGCACTCGGGCGGCATGGTGATCGCCGCCGGCCGCCTCGACGAGGTCGTGCCGCTCGAGCCAGCGGCCATGGAGAACCGCGTCGTCGTCCAGTGGGACAAGGACGACTGTGCCGATCTCGGCATCATCAAGGTCGATCTCCTCGGCCTCGGCATGCTCCAGGCGCTCGAGGAGGCGATCCCGCTCATCCGCACCCACGAGAAGGTCGAGGTCGATCTCGCCCACCTGCCACCCGACGACCCGGCCACCTACGAGATGTTGCGCCAGGCCGACACCGTTGGCGTCTTCCAAGTCGAGAGCCGCGCCCAGATGGCGTCGCTCCCCCGCAACAAGCCGGAGAAGTTCTACGACCTGGTAATCCAGGTCGCGATCATTCGGCCCGGCCCGATCGTCGGCGGCATGGTGCACCCCTTCTTCGAGCGCCGCCAGGGGCGCGAAGAGGTCGTCCATCTGCACCCCTGCCTCGAGCCGATCCTCGAGCGCACCCTCGGCGTGCCGATCTTCCAGGAGCAGATCCTGCGCATGGCGATGGCGGCGGCCGGCTTCACCGGCGGCGAGGCCGAGGAGCTGCGCCGGGCGATGGGCTTCAAGCGCTCGCTCGAGCGCATGGAGGCGATCGAGCAGCGCCTGCGCCAGGGGATGGCCGAGCGCGGCATTACCGGCGAGACCCGCGAGCAGATCGTCCAGTCGATCACCTCCTTCGCCCTCTACGGCTTCCCCGAGTCGCACGCCGCCAGCTTCGCCCTGATCGCCTACGCCAGCGCCTACCTCAAGTGCCACCACCCCACCGCCTTCTGCGTCGCGCTCCTGAACGCCTGGCCGATGGGCTTCTACCACCCGGCGAGCCTGGTCAAGGATGCCCAGCGCCACGGCGTCGAGGTGCGCCCGATCGACGTCAACCTCTCCAACTGGAAGTGCACCTGGGAAGCGAATTTCGGAGCTGAATTGGGGACAGGTACAAACACGGAACGGCCATCCAACTCTGACCGTGCCCAGTTTGTACCTGTCCCCAATTCTGAGTTTGTACCTGTCCCCAATTCTGTCCCCAATTCTGAAATAGATAACCTGTCCCCGAAGTTCGCGCGCGGTGCCGTGCGGCTCGGCCTGCGCTATGTCCGCGGGCTGCGTCAGGAGACCGGCGAGACGATCGAGCGCGAGCGGCCGTTCGCCGACGTCGAGGATCTGACCCGCCGCTGCAACCTGCGCGCGAACGAGATCCACACCCTCGCCAACGGCGGCGCCCTCGCCAGCCTTGGCCTGACCCGAAGGCAAGCGCTCTGGCAGGCGGCCGAGGCGGTGAAGCCGGTCGGACCGCTATTGGACTCGGGGCATCGGGCGAACGTGGCGGCGGGAGCCCCGAATCGCTCGCCAGATCCATCAAATGGAGGGGTAGAAAGGGGAGGGCTCTCCCCTTTCTCCGAAGCCGGGTTCTCCCCTCTTCCAGAAATGACTCCCTTCGAGGAAACCCTCGCCGACTACTCCACCGCCGGCATCACCACCGGCCCCCACCCGATGGCGCACCTGCGCGATCACCTGAATCGCTACGGGATCACCCGTACCGGAGACCTCGACCGTCGTCGCCATGGCGAGCGGATCCGGATCGCCGGCTCGGTCGTCGTCAGGCAGCGGCCGGGGACGGCCAAGGGGGTGCTCTTCGTGACGGTCGAAGACGAGACCGGCATGGCCCAGGCGATCGTCCGTCGGGAGCTACTCCAGGAGAACCGCCGTGCGATCGTCGGCTCGGCGGCCCTGGTGATCGAGGGGACGCTCCAGAGACGCGACGGCTCGGTGTCGATCCAGGGGGAGAAGTTCTGGGCGCTGAGCGATCTGGCGCGGACGCCGAGTCACGATTTTCGGTAGGCCGCAGGCAAGCAACAGACGGTGGCCTTGGGTCCCCATTCGAACTCGCTCATCCGCCGGCACCGGCCGCGTTGTGCGGATGCGAAGCGGATGGCCCCGAAGGATCTCGGTCGACGTTCTCGACCGCGATCGGACTCGAGCGCTAGCTCGAGCGCCCTTCGAGCTCTTCGACCACGCGCTCGGAATCCGGGAATCCGGCTCCGAAAAGGATTCGCGTCAGCGGGTTTCCGCCCCGGGAGGCGATCAACTCGCCGCCCGCCAGGACATCGAACTGACCGATCCTGTCCGTGGGCGTGAGGACGACGTCGATCCCGAGGCGCTCCTTGACGGTGGCGGCGAGCCTCGCCGCCCTCTGCGGTGAACGCCCTCAGGTGCGGCAGTAGCGGATCTCGAACTCCATAGCGAGGGTAGGATACCCCGAGGCCAGCCCCTGGAAGCGGAGTCGCCAGCGATCTGGATCGGTTTCCGGACGACCGAGATCTTGGACGGTGTGCCGGCCCGGGGCAAAAAGTGGAGGGGTGGTAGCCCACTCCGTTCCGAGTTGGAACCACGTCTCGGTGTGGCTGCGGGGGCTGGAGGCCCTTGAGCCGGCGGCTTCGGACAGATGACGAACGTCTCAGGCACGAAAAGGCCGGGTGCGTCGCGCGGGCACTAGAAGCTGTAGATCGCGGAGACAGACACAGTGTCGACCAGATCCGACAGGTCGACCCCGAGATCGATCTGAAAGCTCTCGAAAGCCAGCCCGAAGCCGAGCGCGTAGTGAACCTCGTCGCCGCCGGGCGGGCGAAGGGCACGCTCGAGGGCGTTGCTCTCGGCGGTGAAGCTCGGACGGTGGTTGGGATCGAGCCACAAACCAAGCCGAGCTGCGGTGATGGGCCTTAACCGCGAGAAGACGTATTCGGCTCCCAGATGGAATTCGTCACCGTCATCGAGGACGATGTTGTCGGATTCGAATTCCCTTTGGTCCAGGCTGTCGACGATAGTCGAATACTCGATCCGGTCCCACTCGAAGGCGACCGTCAAGCTGCCGTCGTCGGTGCGAAAGGCCCAGCCCAGTCCGTAGACGCCCGGCAAGGCGACCGGCGAGGTGGCGGCATCGAAGATCGTCCCGGCCGGCGGCAAGCCGAAAAAGAAGCCACCCGGCCCGGCCGTCGCCACGGCTCGCAGCTCGAAACGAGGGCTCTGGCGGTAGAACCCTCCCAGCCGCCAGCGTGGCGAGACAGTCCACAGGAAGCCACCGTTCAGACCCCAGCTGGTGTCGTGAACGCGGTAGGCCACGCTGGCGACCATTCTCTCGGGCAGATACGAGGTCGGTGCGAAGATTCCCAGAGATTCGTCCGCGTCGGGGAGGAAGGGCTGATTCACGGTCTCCAAAGCCGTCTCGTAATAGACCGCCGACAGGCCGACACTCAGCGCGTCACTCACCCGGAAGGCGCCTGAGAGCCCGAAGTTGACGACCTCGAGGTCGGTCCTCACTCGCTGCTCGACGAATCGGACCGGACCAAAGAGGCCCTGGGTAAAGAGCCCCTGCGTCTGGCTCAGAAACTCGAAATCCGCCAACTGATGGCGATAGAAGGCTATCGACCAGTTCTTCCCGGGGTAGACGACGGAGAGGAAAGAAAGACCGGAGATGTCGTTCGAAGAAGTCCCGTCGCTCAGACCGGCCACCACGTCGATTCCGATACCGCCCGGCTCTCCCACCAGCCGCCCACGTTGCGTGAAGGGCGTCGAATAGCCCCAGGAACGCCCTTCAATCGAGACCTCGGGTCTGGCAATCTGGATCAGGCCCGCCGGGTTGGCAAAAGCGGCCGTGGCGTCATCGGCCAAGGCGACGAAGGCACCGCCGAATCCCAAGCTGCGGGCTCCGGGGTTCGAGAAGCTGAACTGGAGGATCGGTGGTCCCTGCGACGGCAACTCCTGCGCGACGACGACTCCCGCCACGAGGAGCGAGATGAAAGTGATGAAGAGCCTCCTTCGGGCCATCTCGACACCGTCACGCGAGGATAGGCTCGCGGCCCAGGCTTCCCCAGGTGAGCCGTTGATCTGGTCACCTGGCAGGCTACGCCCAGGATTGCGGGTCCGTCGCCACCCGGGCGGGCAGTTCAGGTCACGGCTAGCCCCAGCCGTTCACTGCGCTGAAAGCCCGAGAGCCGGCACCCCAGGCTCACCACTTCGTTCGGAAGGTCGGGTGGTACCTTGTGGCACCGAACAGGGCGCTCCGGCCCACGGCCCAGGGTGGGCCGCGCAGCTGAGAGCCCATTCCGTTGGGCGCGGCTAACGTGAAGAAACGGTAACAGCGCGCATCTGCGCCGCCCCGCCGCCGAGCTCGGACGTTAGACGCTTCCGCTCGAGCGGCGGCTCAGAGCGAATGAGACACCGATGAGTGCCTTGTAGTCACTTGGTAGATCTCATCGGTGCTGATGGGAACCCCGGTGAGGGATTCGCTCTAGAGGACTTCGGACCATGTCCGAAGTCCGACGACCGACATCCCGGACGGGCTGACAGCCCGGAACGGAGTGGAGGGTTGGTAGCCCTGGGGCCGCGTCTTTCAAACCCGCTCATCGTCGAGCTGACCGCCTTCGAGTCTCTGAGAACAGCCTCACCAGCCGGTCTTCAAGACCGAGATCATCTCCGTCCACATGTCGCGCGACGAGCTCCGAACGGTCGCCTAGCTTTCCGGCCTACGGAAACACTCCCGCCCAACGGACCAACCGAGCGCTGAACTCGGCGCCATCTTGGACGGTGAAGCCGTTGCCGATCGCGATCACATCACGGGCGGCGAACGTCACGCTGCCGCTGCTCACCGTCACGAAGGCGCCCGTGGTTATGGAGCGGCAGGCTTCTACCACGGCGTCGTCGTCGTAAACCGTGAAGAAGACGTTGACGTCGACCTGACCGCTGCAGGCGAGCACCTCGATCGAGCCGGCGTCGTAGTCGGCGCCATCGCTCCCGTCGCCGTCCAGGAGACGCCCGACTCCTTCCTGATCCGTGGCCGGCGGATCTGCCAGTACTGACCCAAGGTCGACCACGGGACTGCCCCACATGGGGTGATGGGTGGGAGCGAAGTAAGGCGGGATCGGTTCTAGCGCTCCCAGCGGATGAAGCATCGGATCGGCAACGGTCTGAGCGCCGCAGCTCCCATCGCTGTCCAGGCTGGAGCTCGCCACGAAGCTGCCGGGATCATGCGTCCGGCAGTCGGAGCCACCAATAGTCGCGACGATGGTATTGGCCAGGGAAACGACGTCAGGGTCGGGGCTTGTTAAGAGTAACCCCCCGGCGGAGTTCCATGTCACGGTCGAAAACGCTACTTCAGCGCCACACTCACGGAAAGCAACTCCCAAGACCGCGTTCGAGGAGATCGTGCTGTTCACGATTATGACATCCTGTTCGTTGCAGTGGTAGAAAACACCGCTCCCAGTGTTGTTGCTGACTGTCGTTCGGATCAATCTCATGTCGGCTAGGCCGCCCGGGGACTGGAAGCCTTCGACCCCATTACCCTGGTTACCTTCGATGTGGGAATCGAAGATCCAGAGGTTATCGTGAGTACCGCCCACGAACCCGATTCCACCTGCCTCGTTGGCGCTTACCCTGACCCACTCCAGAATGAGCGGTGAAGTGGCCTTGATCCCATACCCGCTGCCGCCGGTGACCGTCGCATTGTGCAGCCTGAGAACACCGCTATGTGCGTTAATGACGGTGTCGAGGTTCTGGCCGTCGATGATCGTCGTCTCGGCGCCTGCGCCCTCGATCGTCAGGGTCCCTCGGACGTCCAAGTCCCCTTCGAAGGCTTCATCCTCAAGGGTCCCCGGAATCGCGAGCATGTAGTGGCCGGCCGGTAGGTGAATCGTGTCCGAGCTCGCAAGAGCGTTGGTCTCGATGATCGCCGCTCGCAGGCTGCAGGCGAACGGGATGTCGCCAAAGCAGAGCCCGTCGCCGGGATTGCTGTCGACGAAATCGGCTTCGGTGTTGACGGTGAAGGTCGCCGCCAGGCCCGTCGCCGGGCACACAAGACCCGCCAAGACGACGGCGAGAGCCAGCCTGGCCGTCGCCGGCCGACTCTCCTGACCCCTGCACCCCCCGAAGAGCCAAAGCCCCCAAGAGCCGATCATTGTCCGCCGCGAACCGGCCAGACAGAGTAGCCGGTGAGTAACTTTTGGTTGAAGGCGTGGATGTGGCCGGTGGTCATGGTCACAGAACAAGCGTGTTCCGGGACGAACCTGAGGAAGGTCGACGACGACCAATAGTCAGCCGCAGACGACGCCGACTGCACGTTCGTGAACGAGCAATTACCAGTGTTAAAACACTGCTGATCCCAGCAGTCGTCTTCCGCATCGTTGGTGATAGTCGGACTGCAGCCCAATTCAACGGCGTCCCCGATCATTGCTCTCCACTCGGCCCTCGACGGCAAGCGCCACTCACCTGGAGACGAACTGTCACTGAGGCCGCAGTCGCAATCGGCTTGTTGCAGGTCGCATTCGAGGTCCGCAAGGCCGGCGACGGCATCCATCGCGCTATGCCAGTTCATTGGCCCGAAACATTCCGCATTCGCTAGCCATACGAGGCCTGTCTGGTTGTCCGTGACGGTTCCGTTGCCACAGTCCACGTACCGGTTGCCGCTATCATCTCCGCAGGAAGGGTCGGCGGTCTGCAGGGCCACCATTCCGTCTCCCGCCAGGGCCACGACGGGACAGAACACGAGCAGTACACATCCCAGCGTCAGGGCTCTCGTTGGTTTCATGACTGCTTCCATCTTGATCGGCCCTTCGGCAGCCCGGCGATCTGGAGGAAGTCACAGACCTGTGGCTTTGCGTCGCCGCCTTTCGGCAGCTTGCCGTTTGTCGAGGCTGGCCCGACGGTACGCAGTGGATTGCGGAGATGTCACCACCCAGAGGGGTGGCTGTCATATCGGCGCACAGCTATCAGTCGCGGCTTTGGCTACTTCCGCTCCTGGGCTTCCTGCGCTTCGTCCAGCGCCGCTCGTACTGGCCGCCTCATGAGCGGCTGCAGCGGCTTCCGGCACTGCTGGGCACCGGCTGCGAGGTGCTCCGAGAGCGAGACGCCGTTGGGAGACTCTTGCTGCATCGGATGGCACCGGCATGATACTTGCCTATTCCGGCGCGTTGCGAGCCCGGAAAAAGGGGGCGCACTCGTGTTAATCGACCTCAGGCCAGTAGGGGCCGGTGACGATCAGTGGAGCCGCCCCGCCCACAAGGACCGCCCTCCTCACCCGCCAGGGCTGCCAGTAGTTCTCTCCGGCCCGCCCCTACTCCTCCACCAGGTGCATCCCCATCACGTTGTAGCCCGAGTCGGTGTAGACGACCTCGCCCGTCGTGCTGGCAGACCACGGCGACAAGAGAAAGAGCCCCAGCTTCCCCACGTCCTCGTGCGTCACATTGCGCCGTAGCGGCGCCGAGCGCTCGAACGCCTTGTACATCTCGGTGAAGCCAGGGATCGAGCGCGCGGCGATGGTGCGCATCGGGCCGGCGGAGATCGCGTTGACCCGTACGCCCTTGGCACCGAGCTCGTAGGCCAGGTAGCGCACGCTCCCCTCGAGGGCGCTCTTGGCGATCGCCATGACGTTGTACTTGGGTACGACCTTCTCGGAAGCGTGGTAGGTCAGGGTGACGACGCCTGCGCCCTCGTTGAAGAGCGGCTCGGCCGCCCTGGCGACCGCCACCAGCGAGAAGGCCGAGATCTCGAGGGCGGTCAGCCAGTCGGAGCGGGTGGTATCGACATAGCGCCCGTCCAGCGCCTCGCGCGGCGCGAAGGCGATGGCGTGCACCAGGGCGTCGATCCCGTCCCAGTGTTGGCCGAGATCGTCGAAGACCGCCGCGATCTGCGCGTCGTCGGTCACATCGCAGTCGTACAACCGGCAGTTCGGCAAATCCGCTGTCAGCTTCTCGAGCGTCCCCTTGAGCCGCTCCCCCTGATAGGTGAACGCCAGCTCGGCGCCGGCGTCGATCAGCTCGCTGGCGATCGCCCAGCCGAGACTGCGCTTGTTGGCGACGCCCATGACGAGCGCCTTCTTCCCGGTCAGATCGAGATTCACCATGGCGCGGCTATCATAGCGACTCGTGCGCTACCTCTTCCTGCTGTTTCTCAAGGCGGTCAGCGTGACCTTCTACCGCCATGACACGCGTTGGATCACGCCCCAGCCACCGCCGCCCTGGGACGATCTCCGGCTGCTGGCGTTCGTCCATCACACCAGCCTCTTCGAGTGGCTGTTCGTGGCCGCGGCACCGAACCATCTGCTCAAGCGGGTCGCGCAGCGGGGTATGGTGCCGATCGCCCAGAAGACCTACGACCGGCCGTTGGTCGGTCGCTTCTACAAGGTGCTGGCCCCCGAGATGGTGCCGATCAGCCGCGAGCCCGACCATACCTGGGAGGCCGTCATGCGCCGGGTCGACCCGCACTCGATGGTGGTGATCGCGCCCGAGGGCCGCATGATGCGCGCCAACGGCCTCGATTCGAAGGGCAAGCCGATGACAGTGCGGGGCGGCATCGCCGACATTCTGCGCGCCATCCCGAGCGGCCGCATGCTGGTCGCCTACAGTGGCGGGCTCCATCACGTCCAGGTGCCGGGCCAGCACTTCCCGAAGCTGTTCAAGGAGGTCCGGATGGCGATCGAGATCGTCGACATCGCCGAGTTCAAGGCGGGCCTGGGCGTTGATCCAGCGGACAAGGCGTTCAAGAGCGCGGTCAAGAACGAGCTCGAGCGGCGCCGCGAGACGCTCTGCCCGCCCCAGCCGCCCGCTCCCTGGCCGAAGTAGCAGACAGTCTCAGGCCGCGTTCGGGTGGGCGGCTCGGGGCTCCAGGACCGCCTTGAGCGCGGTCGCCCCCAGGATCAGCGCGGCCCCTACCAGCACCCACGTCCCCGGCACCTCGCCGTGAACCGCCCAGGTCAAGAGCGAGTTCAGGACCGGCTCGAGCATCAAGAGGAGCGACGCCTCGAGCGCCGGCACCCGGCGGATCGCCGCGGTGAGCAGGATGTAGGCGAGCCCGATCTGGATCGAGCCGAGAAAGAGCACGATCCCGAGGTCGCGGGGCGCCGGCGTGGACATCGGCAGCGCCGCCGGCAAGCAGGCGACGAACGCCATCAGATTGCCGCTCACCAGGGCTGCCGGAGCGTCCGATTCGTCGCCCCCTTCGCGCGCGAGCCAGCGCAGCCCGAGCACGGTCAAGGCGTAGAAGAAGCCGGTCGCGATCGCCAGGAGGTTGCCCGCGACCGGCGCCGGCGCGGTCGCGTACCGCGCCTCGGAGTCGGTCAGGCAGAGCACCAGACCGGCGGCGATCACCAGCATGTAGAGAAGATCTTGCCGACGCCAGCGCTCGCCGAGCAGCCACGGCGCCAGCAGCGCGACGTAGAGCGGCGCGGTCGCCGCCAGGAAGACGGTGTTGGCCGCGGTGGTCAGCTTGCTCGACAGAACGAAACCGACCAGCATGCCGCCGTAGGCGAGACCGACCGCCAGCGCCCGCGGGTTCCAGCGCCGGCGCGCCCCGGGCATGAAGAGCAGGAGCGTGATCGCCGCCACCAGCGAGCGCAGGCCCGCCACCTGCCAGCCGTCGAGCGCGGCCGCCTTGACCACCGCCCCGCCGGTCGAGAAGAGTGCCGCCACCAGGACGATCTGGAGTCGAGCTGCTACTGCGCCGCCGGACATCGTCTCAGGAGGCCGCCGGCGGCGCCGGCAGCTCGCGATCGGACTCGGCGATCGCCTTCTCCCCGAACCAGGTCGTCGGTCGCGGCGCCCGCTTCCAGAGCAGCCCGAAGTGCTTGGTCGTCACCTGCCGGATGTGATGCACCGCTTCGGCGGGCGAGTCGGTGACGAAGAACCGCTCGGGGTCCTCGGGCGAGATCGTGCCGGCGGTGACCATCTCGTCGCGCATGAACTCGATCAGCGGCCCCCAGTAGTCCGAGCCCATCAGCACGACCGGGAACTCGGCGATCTTGTCGGTCTGCATCAGGGTCGCGGTCTCGAAGATCTCGTCCATCGTGCCGAACCCGCCGGGCATCAGCACGAAGGCGTACGAGTACTTGACCAGCATCACCTTGCGGACGAAGAAGTAGCGAAAGTCGACCGAGGTCGACAGGTAGGGATTGCCGTGCTGCTCGTGCGGCAGCTCGATGTTGCAGCCGACCGACGGGCCGCCGGCGTCGTGCGCGCCGCGGTTGGCCGCCTCCATGATCCCGGGCCCGCCACCGGTCATGACCGCGAATCCCGCGGTCGAGAGACGGCGACCGACCTCTCGGGCCATCTCGTAGTGCGGATGATCCTCCTTGGTGCGCGCCGATCCGAAGACCGTCACACACGGCCCGACGAAGTGGAGAGCGCGAAAGCCGCGCATGCACTCGAAGAAGATCCGCACCGCCCGCCGGAGCTCGGCTAAGCGGGTCTGCGGCCCCACCAGAAACTGCTCGTCCTCGGTCGCTCGCCTGCGTACCTCGATGGTCATTCCGCCTCCCGTGCCGCCTATACTAGAATCCCCGACGGCCCGCTGCTCCGGCCCGATTCCCACGCACAGGAGACCCGGCATGGACACTTCCGAGTACATCGCTCTCGAGGACGGATACGGCGCCCACAACTACCACCCGCTGGACGTGGTCATCCAGCGCGCCGAGGGGGTCTACGTCTGGGACGTCGAGGGCCGTCGTTTCATGGATTTCCTGGCCGCCTACTCCGCCGTCAACCAGGGCCACGGCCATCCGCGCATCCTGCAGGCCCTGATCGACCAGTCGAAGACCCTGGCGCTCACTTCGCGGGCGTTCCGCAACGATCAGCTCGGTCGCCTCTACGAGAAGCTGGTCGAGCTGAGCGGATACGAGCGGGTGCTGCCGATGAACACCGGCGCCGAGGCGGTCGAGACGGCGATCAAGGCGGCACGCAAGTGGGCCTACACGGTCAAAGGGATCGCCGAGGAGAAGGCCGAGATCCTGGTCTTCGACAACAACTTCCACGGCCGGACGACGACGATCGTCGGGTTCTCCTCCGATCCGCAGTACCGAGCCGGCTTCGGGCCGTTCGCGCCCGGCTTCCAGATCCTGCCGTACGGTGACATCGACGCGGTGCGCACGGCGATCGGACCGAACACCGCGGCCGTGATGCTCGAGCCGATCCAGGGTGAGGGTGGCATCATCATCCCGCCCGACGGCTACCTGAAGCAGCTGCGCGAGCTGACCCAGGAGAACGGCTCGCTCCTGATCATGGACGAGATCCAGTCGGGTCTCGGCCGCACGGGACGGATGTTCGCCTTCGAGCACGAGGAGATCCGCCCCGACATCGTGATCGTCGGCAAGGCGCTCTCCGGCGGCTTCTATCCGGTCTCGGCGATCCTCGCCGACCAGGAGGTGATGAGCGTGTTCACGCCGGGTGACCACGGCTCCACCTACGGCGGCAACCCGGTCGCGGCCGCGGTCGCCTGCGCGGCGCTCGACGTGATCGTCGACGAGCGGCTGGTCGAGCGCTCGGCCGAGCTCGGCGACTATCTGATGGAGCGGCTCGGCGAGCTCGAGTCGCCCCACGTCAAGGAGATCCGTGGACGCGGCCTCTGGGTGGCGATCGAGCTCCACCCCGAGGCGGGCGGCGCGCGGCGCTTCTGCGAGCAGCTACAGGACGAAGGCCTGCTCTGCAAGGAGACCCACACCCACGTGATCCGCCTCGCGCCGCCGCTGGTGATCACCCGCGAGCAGATCGACTGGGCCCTCGAGCGAATCCTCAGGGTCCTCTCGACCGAAGCGCAGGCTGCTACCGCCAGCGTCTAGCGAGCGTCGCAGCAAGAGGCCTCCCGTAGCGAGCCGTCGCAGGCGCCTCGAGCCTCCCGCAGCGAGCCGTAGGGCTCTACCTGGCGTCGCTTAGCAGGCAAGTCCCGTGGCGAGCCGCCGCAGGCGTCTCGAGATGCGCGGCCCGGCGACCGAGGGCCCCGCAGGCGTACTGGAGTACGCCGAGGACGCCCGACCGAGCCCCTCAGCAAGAGCCTCCCGTAGCGAGCCGCCGCAGACGCCCGGAGATGTGCGGCTGCGCGACCGAGGGCCCCGCAGGCGTACTGCAGTACGCCGAGGACGCCCGACCGAGCAAAGTCGCGCAGATTCGGGTGTATGCGGCAGCGCAGTAGGGAGGCTACTTGTGGGCCCTGGGGGCGAGCACCATCGTCATGCGCCGGGACTCGAGTCGCGTCCGGGTCTCGACGATCGCGATGTCTTCCATCTCCTTGACCACCGAGTCGAGGATCTCGTCGCCGAGTTGCGGCCGCCGCAGCTGCTGGTAACGGAAGAAGATGGTGATCTTGACCTTGTTGCCCTTCTCGAGGAAACCGCGGACCCGCTTGGTCTTGCGCTCCTGGTCGTGGGTGTCGATGTTCGGGCGGTACTTGACCTCCTTGACCTCGATGACGTGCGTCTTCTTGCGCGCCTCGCGAGCCTGCTTCTCCTTCTCGTACTTGATCTTGCCCCAGTCCAGGATCTTGACCACCGGCGGATCCGCGGTCGGGCCTACCTCGACGAGGTCGAGGCCGGCGGCCTCGGCTCGGCGACGCGCGTCCTCGATCGGAACGATTCCGACCTGGCCGCCTTTCTCGTCGATCAGTCGCACCGGGCTGACGCGGATACGGTCGTTCACCCGCGTGCGGTCGGTGGGACGTACGGGCATGCGTCTTGATCTGGGTCTAGGTATGGTCAGGCTCCTTTCAACGAATCATCGACGTACTCTTCGCTCCCCAACTCACAGGGAGTCGCCACGAGGGGACTCATACGGGCCAAGGGAGACCACACGAGCGGCCGCGCCGCACGGTTCGGTTCAGGGCTCTCACGGAGTCGCTGGCGGACACGCGGGGAGCAGGCTTCGGAGGTCGGCTGCCGAGGGCGCGGTGTCGTGCGCGGCTGGCGGAGCGAGCCGAAGCTTGGGAGCTGGGAGTAACTTCACCGCGGTAAGCCTAGCACAAACCCCGGCGAGTCAAGGTGTGGCGTGTGCTACTCTGCAACGCCGTTCGGGAGATCGGCCACCACTCCGGCAGCGCTCGGCGTGTCTCTCTACCCACTGACATTCGCACCGGTCCTCAAGCCCTACACCTGGGGCGGGCGGAAGCTCGACGAGCTCGCCGGCAGAGCGATCCCAGCGGGCAAAATCGCCGAGAGCTGGGAGGTATCGGGGCACCCCAACGGCGAGACGGCGGTGCTCGAGGGTCCACTCGCCGGCCGCTCGCTCGCCGAGCTCCAGGCCGACTACGGCGCGGACCTGGTCGGCACCCGCAATCGCCAGGCGCTCGAGCGGACCCGCTTTCCGCTCCTGATCAAGCTGCTCGACGCCAACGAGTGGCTCTCGGTGCAGGTCCACCCCGGCGACGACTACGCGCTCCGCCACGAGGGCGACCTGGGCAAGACCGAGATGTGGGTCGTGCTGCAGGCGGATCCCGGCGCCGAGCTCCTGTTCGGCCTCGAGCGCGCGACCGACCGCGACCAGCTCCGCCGAGCGATCGTCGAGAACCGCCTCGAGTCCCTCCTCCACCGCCTGCCGGCGCGCGCCGGCGACGTCTTCTTCGTCCCCGCCGGGACCGTCCATGCGCTGGGACCCGGCCTCTTCCTGGCCGAGATCCAGCAGAGCAGCGACGCCACCTACCGGGTCTACGACTGGGGCCGCGACCCCGTTGGCCCCGAGCCCCGACCGTTGCACGTCGAGCCGGCGCTCGAGGTCATCGACCTGACCGCGATCCGGCCGCGAGCGGTCGAGCCCCACCGGCTCTCCGAGGACGGCCACGAGATCGAGGCTCTCGCGATCTGTCCCTTTTTCGAGACCCACCGGATCTCGCTCGGCGACGGCGACGGCTACTCCGGAGCCTGTACCGGCGAGACCTTCGAGCTCTGGTGCGCTCTGACCGGCTCGATCGACGTCGCGTGGAGTGGCGGCCAGGCGGTCGGGACCCAGCTCCAGTGGCTGCTCCTCCCTGCTCGGATCGGGCCGTTCGAGGTACGGGCCGCGGGAGAATCGACCCTTCTCAGGGTGCGCACGCCGGAGCCGGCGGCCTGATTCGGGGCTCCTCTCGAGCGCGCTTTTAGGGTATAGTTGCCGGCTGAACGCGCGGCCGCGCCACGGCCCATTCGGTCCCCACGGCGCGGCGTTTTTTCAAGGGCCCCACCGCAAGCGATCGACCATCCGCGAGCAGGCGGGCCAAGGAGTGTCTGAAATGACGAAGCTATCGCTAATCGTCCCACCGGAGCAGTCCGCCGAGCTGAAAAAAGAGGCGGTGCATCTCCCCTCGTGGGACCTGAACTTCCACCAGCTCTGGGATCTCGAGCTGCTCATGAACGGTGCCTTCCGACCACTGACCGGCTTCCTCGGCAAGGACGACTATCAGCGGGTCTGCGACGAGATGCGGCTCGCGAGCGGTGAGCTCTGGCCGATTCCGATCTCGCTCGACGTCTCCGAGGAGCTCGCCGGCTCGCTCGAGAGTGGCTCCCGGCTGGCGCTGCGCCATCCTGAGGGGATGGTGCTCGGCATTCTCACGGTCGCGGACGTCTGGCAGCCCGATCGCGAGGCCGAGGCGCAGGCGGTCTTCGGCACCACCAGCGACGAGCATCCGGGCGTCTTCGACCTGAAGCAGTGCAACCCGTTCAACGTCGGTGGCGAGGTCGAGGGCATCGAGCTGCCGCCCCACCACACCTACCAGCGGCTCCGGCACACGCCGGACGAGCTCCGCGAGGAGTTCGATCGCCGCGGCTGGGAGCGGGTCGTTGCCTTCCAGACCCGCAATCCGATGCACCGCGCCCACGTCGAGCTCGCCCGCCGGGCGTCGACCGATAACGACGCGGCGCTGCTGGTCCATCCAGTGGTCGGCCGCACCAGCCCTGGCGACATCGACTACTTCTCGCGCGTGCGCTGCTACGAAGCGGTCCTCGAGCACACCCCGCCCCATTCGACGATGCTCAGCCTGCTGCCGCTGGCGATGCGCATGGGCGGGCCGCGCGAGGCGCTCTGGCACGCGCTGATCCGCAAGAACTATGGCTGCACACACTTCATCGTCGGCCGCGACCACGCCGGACCGCGGCGCAAGAACGGCGAGTCGTTCTACGGACCGTACGACGCCCAGGAGCTCCTCGCCCAGCACCGCGACGAAGTAGGCATCGAGATCGTGCCGTTCAAGATGGTCTCGTACATCGAAGATCGTGGCGAGTACCTGACCGAGGAGGAGATCCCCGAGGGCGCCAAGGTGCTCAACCTTTCGGGCACCGAGCTTCGGCGCCGGCTGCGGGAGGGAGCCGACATCCCGGACTGGTTCTCGTACCCCGAGGTCATCGAAGCGCTGCGCCGCCGCCACCCACCCCGATCCGAGCAGGGCTATACCGTCTTCTTCACCGGCCTGTCGGGCTCCGGTAAGTCGACCATCGCCCAGATCCTGATCGCCAAGCTGATGGAGATCGACGGGCGGCCGGTGACCCTGCTCGACGGCGACATCGTGCGCAAGAACCTCTCCAGCGAGCTCGGCTTCTCGCGCGAGCACCGCGATCTGAACATCCAGCGGATCGGCTTCGTCGCCAGCGAGATCACCAAGAACCGGGGCACCGCCGTGTGCGCTCCGATCGCCCCCTACGCCAGTACCCGGCGCCAGGTGCGAGAGCTGATCGAGGGGCTGGGCGGGTTCGTCGAGGTCTGGGTGTCGACGCCGGTCGAGGTGTGCGAGCAGCGCGATCGCAAGGGCCTCTACGCCAAGGCACGCGCCGGCATCATCAAGGGCTTCACCGGCATCGACGACCCCTACGAGGCGCCCGAGAACGCGGAGGTGGTGATCGACACCGGCGAGCTGACCGCCGAGCAGTCGGCGCATCAGATCATCAACTACCTCGAGCGTGCCGGTTTCATCAGCACGGACTAGAGCGCCGCGAGCGGAGAGCGACATGACCGAGCAGCAACGCGCAGACGACCTGAGGCGGATCGACGACGCCCTGATTGCCGGCGGAGAGATCCTGAGTCGCTATACGCCGGGCGAGATCGAGGCGCTGCAGAAGAGCGGCGGCGACCCGGTCACCCAGGCCGATCTGGAGGTCGACGCGGCGCTCAAGAACATCTTGCCCCGACCGGACGAGGGGTGGCTGTCAGAGGAGACGCGCGACGACGAGGCGCGGCTCGGCTGCGCGCGGGTCTGGATCGTCGATCCGCTCGACGGCACGCGCGAGTTCGTGCTCGGTCTGCCCGAGTTCTGTATCTCCATCGCCCTGGTCGAGAACGGCCAGGCGGTCGCCGGCGGCATCTTCAATCCGGCTACCGGCGAGAAAGTCGTCGGCTCGCGGGAGACCGGCGTCACGCTCAACGGCGAGCCGGTCGAGCCCCGGACGGCGTCCACTCTCGCCGAGGCCACCGTTCTGGCGAGCCGCAGCGAGGTCGGCCGCGGCGAGTGGCGACCGTTCGAGAACGCCTATCCGTTCGCGATCGTGCCGATGGGCTCGGTCGCCTACAAGTTCGGACGCGTCGCGGCCGGGCTCGCCGATGCGACCTGGACGCTGGTCCCGAAGCACGAGTGGGACATCGCCGCGGGTGTCGCGCTGGTCGCGGCAGCCGGCGGCGAGGTGCGGGCGATGCCCGGCGACGACCTGACCCTGAACCGGCGCCGCCCGAAGCTGCGCGGCCTGGTCGCGCTCAGCCCGGGCGTTACCGGCATCTGGGGAGAGGTCGAGGCCGACTGGACCCCCAACCCCGACCCTCGCGCGCGCAAGTCGAGCTCGGCCTAGCCCGTGGTCGACGGCTCGGGCTGCAGCGGGGTGACGCCGAGCGCGGCGAGATCGGCGTCGATCATCATGTTCACCAGGCCGACGAAGCTGACCTCCGGCTCCCAGCCGAGCTCCTGGCGCGCCTTGGTCGCGTCGCCGAGCAGTAGATCGACCTCCGCCGGCCGGAAGTAGGCGGGGTCGACCCGGACCAGCACGTCTCCGTCGGGGCTCACACCCACCTCGTCGACGCCTTCGCCGCGCCAGGTCAACGGCAGTCCGGCGCGCTCGAACGCCAGAGCGCAAAACTCCCGCACCGGGTGCGTCTCACCACTGGCGATGACGTAGTCGTCGGGCTGCTCGGCCTGGAGCATCAGCCACATCGCCTTCGTGTAGTCGCCGGCAAAGCCCCAGTCGCGCCGGGCGTTCAGGTTGCCGAGATAGAGGCAATCGGCCTTGCCGGCGAGGATCTTGGCGACCGTCGAGGTGATCTTGCGGGTGACGAAGTTCTCGCCGCGACGGGGCGATTCGTGGTTGAACAGAATGCCGTTGACCGCGAACATGCCGTACGCTTCGCGGTAGTTGCGGGTGATGTGAAAGGCGTACGCCTTGGCGGCGGCGTAGGGACTGCGGGGATAGAAGCGCGTGGTCTCACTCTGCGGGCTGCTGACGACCTTGCCGTAGAGCTCCGACGACGAGGCCTGATAGAACGCGGTGTCGAGCCCGTTCTCCTTGATCCCTTCGAGCAACCGCACCGCGCCGATGCCGGTGATATCACCGGTGTACTCGGGGATGTCGAACGAGACCTTGACGTCCGACTGGGCCGCCAGGTTGTAGACCTCGTGCGGCTGGACGCTGCGCAGGATGTGGTTCAGGGAGGAGGCGTCGTTGAGATCGCCGAAGACCAATCGGAAGCGGGCGTCCTCCCCGCGGGGATCCTCCCTCAGGTGGTCGATCCGGAAGGTGTTGGGCGACGACGATCGGCGGATCGTCCCCCAGACCTCGTACCCTTTTTCGAGCAAAAGCTCTGCCAGGTACGAGCCGTCCTGACCGGTTACCCCGGTGATGAGTGCCCGCCTACCGATCTTCTCAGGTCTCTGAGTCACGTCGACCCCCGACAGACTAAACGCAGAGAGTATCCCATCATCGCCCGGTTCGCCACGCCGGCTCAGCCGCGCGCGGCCCGCACGATGGCGCGTGGGTTGTCGAGAACCCACTCGCGCACCCGCTCTTCCGGGAAGCGCTTCGACAGCAGAGCGGCCGCTTCGCCCAGGCGCGACCGGCGATTGTCGGCGTTATGGAGATCGGACGCGACTACCGTCGCGGTACCGCTCTTCAGGAACTCGACCGCTCGCCGCCGCCGCGGTGAGCCGAACGAGCCGAGCAGGCTCTCGGCGTTGATCTGCGCGTGGCAGCCCATCGCCATCGCCTCGCCCAGCCGCGCCGGCTCCCGCAGGAAGATGCGATAGCGCTCGACGTGGGCGAGGACCGGCGTGTAGCCGGCTTCGATCACCCTGGCGAGAGCGGACTTCATGATCTCGAACGAGAGATAGGGATTGAACTCGATCAGCAGGCTCTTGCTGCCGGCGAGCGACAAGACGTCGTCACGCTCGAGCGCCAGTATGAATTCGCTCGAGAGGTAGTTCTCGGCGCCCAGAGAGAAGTCCAGATCGGCCAGAAACGCGCAATCCTCGCGCTCGCGGGCGAGGCGGGCGAGCTCGCTCGTCGTCCGCTCGAACACCTCGCGCAGCTCCTCGACCGGTGTGTGCAGGGGGCGCAGGAAGCAGTGGGACGTTGCGACGATGGCGCGGGTGCCGCTGTCGTGGGCGAGGCGCAGGGTCTCGACCGTCTCGGCGAGATCGGCCGGTCCGTCGTCCACCCCGGGCAGGAGGTGCGCGTGGATGTCGTAGAGCTCCATCACAGGACCGCCAGAGACGGTCGGAGATGCTCGAGCACCAACGCGGCAGCCCACCGATGTCCGGCGTCGGTGAAGTGGGACTCGTCGGCGAACAGGGGGTCCATCTCCTTGAAGAAGGAGTAGAGATCGATCACCAGTACCCCCTGCTCCTCGGCAACCCGGGTGGTCAAGAGGTTGTATTCCGGGCCGCGGCTCTTCCAGCCCGACGCATCCAGCACCGGGCCATAGAACGGCCGGGTGAGCAGCACCGGCGTGGCGCCGGCCTGGCGAACCTCGTCGATCATCGTCTTCAGGTTGCGCCGGTACTCGTCCTGACTGACCCGCTGCCGCGGCTCGAAGCCAGCCGGGTTCATCCGGTCGAGCGCGGCGGTCACCAGCTGAGCGACTCGCAGACGCTGGACGACCAGCTCCAGGCGCCGACTACCGAGCGAGCGCGCCGAGAACTCGGCGTCGGAGCGCAGGACCTGATGGGCGTCGTTGGAGCCGAAGCTGATCAGAACGATGTCCGGATCGAGCTCCAGCACCTCTCGCGTGCGCGGTACCCCCTGGTGCGACGAGTATCCCCACACACCGGCATTGATCACCTCGGCATCGATGTCCGCCGTGGTCAGCAGCTCCGCCAGATCGGCCGGCCAGTTGGCGCCGTCGGCGTCCGCCCACCCGAGCGTGTTCGAATCGCCGATTGTCGCGATCCGAATCTTGCCGTTCCGGGGGCCTACCTCCGGCCCGCGGAAGCCGAGCGAGTTGAACACCCCGTGACCCCGCTTCGGCCGCCAGATCAACTGGGGATCGTAGACGAAGTTGTCGTCACTGAAGAGGTGGTAGTCGCGAGCGTCGGAGCCGTTGGCGGCGGAGATCTGGAGCGGTTGATACTCGTAGCCGAGGCCTCGCAGGACAATCTCACCCACGGCGAGAGCGACCCCCAGCGACAGGAGCAGCAGGCCGATCTTGGCCAGGGCGTTCTTCATGAGGTCGAGAGCCGCCTCAGGACCCCAAACAGGTAGCGACGGCCGGACAGACGTGCCCACTCGGTGGCGTCGAGCCCGGCGAACCGCTCCCCGCGGTCGGCCCCGGCGGCGATCAGTTGCGCGACGACCCGCGGCCGCCCGGCCTGGACTGCCCGGATCAGCGCCGTCCCTCCGGCGTAGCTGCTGCGATTCGGGTCGGCGCCCGCCGCCAGGAGCCGCTCGACCACCGGTACGTGTCCGTGCCAGGCCGCCCACATGAGCGCCGTCCAGCCGCTGTCACTCACCGCGTTCGAATCGGCGCCCGCCTCCAACAGCTTGGCGACCGTGCGCGAGCGGCCGTCCCGAGCGGCGAGTATCAACGGCGTCCATCCGTCCTGGTCGCGGGCGTCGACCTCGGCGCCGGCTTCCAGCAGCCGGCGGATGACCCTCATCCGGTCGGCCTTGACGGCGAGCATCAGCGCGGTCCGGCCGGCGCGGCTCCGGGCATTGACGTCGGCGCCCGCGTCGAGCAGCGCCGACAGGATGTGGTACGCGCGCTTCTGCTTGGTCGGGGCGGCCGCCATCGACATCAGGAGGGTGACGCCCGCCGGATCGGTGGCGTCGAGTTCGCCACCGTGCTCGCGCACCATCGCCGCCAGCTCGGGGTCCTCCGATCGGAGCGCCCAGAGGAGCGCCCGCGTCCCCGGACGGCCAGCGGCCGCCGCGCCGCGCTCGAACAGCCAGCGCAGGCTCTCGACGTCCTCCCGACGGGCAGCATCGACAATCGCCCAGGACGGATCCGCGCCAGCCTCCAGCGCGCTCGCCGCGAGCGTCTGGTCGCCGACGGCGAGCGCCTCCGACAGCACCAGACGCGGATCTTCCGATTCTCCCGACGCCTCGAGCGCCGATTCGGTCTCAACCAGAAGGACTGTGGCCGCCGCCAGGGCGAGAACGACCAGGATCCCGATCTTTGCTTGCCGAAGGAGGCTCTGGCTGGAGAGCTCCTTCCTCATCCCGAGGATTCTACGGTCGGCCGACTCCGATCGCCAGTGGCGAGAGGCGGCGGTGGGTGACCCGCCGGCTCTGGCCGGGTCGCCAAGCGTGGTATCTTTGTTCGAAATCTTCTTGGGTGTCCTCTTCGCCTCCGCGTCTCGGCGGGAGCGTCGGTGCCCCATTCCACGTAGGTTGCATGCCCGCGACGATCGAGCTGCACAGAAACCTCGATGCCCTCGAGCCGATGTTCGGTCTCCTCGACGCGGAGCTGGCACGGCACGGGGTAGACGACCGCACCGCGTTCGGTATCAAGCTCGCCGCCGAGGAGCTGTTCACGAACCTCGTGCGCCACAACACCGGCAAGGGCAAGACGATCTCGTTCCACCTGGACGTTTCGCCGGACCGTCTCGATTTCGAGCTGATCGACCACGACGTCGATCCCTTCGATGCGAAGTCGATTCCGAGATACGACAAGGGCCAGTCCATGGCCGATCGCGAGCCCGGAGGCGTCGGCGTCTACCTGGTGCGTTCGATCGTGGATAAGATCTCCTACCAATACGAAAACCGCGAAATGACCGTATCGGTCACCAAGTTCCGCAAAACCTGAGGACACCGCCGAGATGTTTGACGTCGAGCTGACAGGTGAAGGACGGATCAGGATGGTTGGCCGTCTCGACGCGGCCGCCGCTGTGCAGTTGGAGCAGTTCCTGCTCGAGATCGACTCGTCGGCAGTAGTCGACTGCGAGGCGCTCGACTACATCTCGAGCGGTGGGCTCGGCGAGCTCTTCGCCGCGCAGAAACGGCTCAAGAGCCAGGGCGAAGCGCTTACCCTGAGGAACCTCAATCCACACATTCGCGAGGTGTTCGCCATCGCTGGCTTCGACGCGTTTTTCGAGATTGAGTGAAATCTCACCAACTTTTGTGCCAGGCGGTCGGTATTGATGACGAACAAGGGAGACGACATTCTGGTTCTGGAAGCGCTCGCGGACCGACCGACTGCTTTCGACGAACTGATGCTTCGGTACGAACGACGCGTGTACAACCTGGCTCTGCGACTAACCGGCAACTCACACGATGCGATGGACGCGACCCAGACGACGTTCCTCAAAGCGCTCGAGAAGCTCGACCGCTTCGACGTCCGAAGGCCATTTCTCAGCTGGATCGCGCGCATCGGCATCAACGAGTCGTTCAACATCCTCAGCCGCCGCGATCGCTACGTCGAAGAGCAGACTGAGCCCACCTCGGGGGCACCGAGCCCAGAACAGCACTGCGCCGCTACCGAGACCGGCCGGGAGATCCAGGCGGCGCTGATGAGGCTTTCGGACGACTACCGCGCCGTGATCGTGCTGCGTCATTTCCACGACCTCTCCTACCAGGAGATGAGTGAGGTGCTCGACGTACCGAGCAAGACGGTCAAGTCGCGACTTTTCACAGCTCGCCGCGAGCTGCGGCGGACGCTCAGGGCTACGGGGTTACATCGATGAACCAGCGGCTCGAAGAGCTCATCTGGCTAAGACTGGACGGCGAGATCTCGACCGACGAGCAACAGGAGCTCGATCGAGCGCTGAGCGAGGACCCCGAGGCCAGCACGCATCAGGCGGAGCTCTCGACCTTCTCGGAGCTGCTCACGAGCGCCGCCGACGTCGAGGCTCCCGCGGAGCTCCAGGGGCGCCTGCTCGCCGCGGTCGCCGAGCGACGTGCAAAAGTCACCAACCTTTCCGAGTTCGAGCGGTATTCACGACATACCACCTCAAGCCGCCACCAGGGCGCAACAAAGGAGAGAAACGCCATGTCACGGAACCAATTCGTCACACGCTTTGGAATCGCGGCCGCTGTGGTACTCGCGGTTCTGGCGATCTGGAAGTTCGCCGGCGACACCGGACCGTCCGAGGAGGCCCAGATGGGCGGCACGGTCGGTGCGGCCGAGCGCTACCAGACCGACCAGATCACGCCGGACGACGTCCAGGTCGACCAGTCGGCTCAGGACTTCATGCAGACCGAGGCGTTCGACCGGATCGTCAACGATCCGGACGCGCAGCGGGTCCTTTCCAACGACCAGCTCTGGAACGCGCTCGGTAGCGACGCGGTCCGTGCGGCCTTGGGCAACGCCGCCTTCCGCGACGCGATCGGCGTCGACGCGTTCCGTGACGCACTCGGGGTCGACGCTCTACGCAGCGCGTTCGGCAACGCCGCCTTCCGCGACGCGTTCGGTAACGCCGCCTTCCGCGATGCGCTCGGCACCGACGCCTTCCGCGACGCGCTGGGTGTAGCTTCGTTGCGGGATGCACTCGGCGTCGACGCCTTTAGAGACGCCATGGCGAACGATGCGGTGCGCGACGCCCTGGGCAACGCCGCCTTCCGCGACGCCATGGCCAACGACGCCATGCGAGACGCGCTCGGTAACGACGCGCTGCGCGCGGCGTTCGCCAACGACGCCCTCCAGATGGCGATGAAGAACGACGCGTTCCGCGACGCGCTCGGCAACGCCGCCTTCCGCGATGCCCTCGGCGTGGACGCCTTCCGCGACGCCCTCGGCGTGGCAGCGTTCAGGGATGCCCTCGGCGTGGCAGCGTTCCGTGACGCGCTCGGCGTCGACGCCTTCCGCGATGCGTTCGGCAACGCCGCCTTCCGCGATGCGCTCGGCAATGCCGCCTTCCGCGACGCCCTCGGCAACGCGGCGTTCCGTGACGCGCTGAACGTCGACGCTTTCCGCGACGCCCTCGGCGTGGCAGCGTTCAGGGACGCGCTCGGCATCGACGCGTTCCGGAGCGCGCTCGGCAGCGCGGCGTTCCGTGACGCCCTGAGCAACGACGCTATGAGAGCCGCAGCACGCGCGAACTAAGCCGGGGACGGCGCCGTCATACGCCGTCGGGCTTGACGCCTGCTGTCTTCGAGTGCCGCCCGCAAGGGCGGCACTTCCTTAGTTGTCTCGCTCTGGTGGCGGCCTGTGCCGCCGGCCTGTTCTGGAGCTCTCCCGCCCGCGGCCAGCTTACCTACCTGGCCACCGAAGACCTCCAGCTGGTCTACCCCGAGGTCACCCTCTCCTACCTGTCGCCACACGCCGCGCGTTGCTTCGAGAACGCCATGGAGTTCCACCGCGAGCTCTGGGGCTGGACGCCTTCGGAGCGGGTCGGGGTGCTGCTGACCGACTTCTCTGATAGCGGCAACGCCGGCGCCGGCACCGTGCCCCGCAACAACATGGCGATCGAGGTCGCTCCGCTCGCGTTCGACTACGAGACCATCTCCGGCAACGAGCGGATGAACTGGATCATGAACCACGAGATGGTGCACATCGTGGCGATGGACCAGGCGACCAAGGCCGATCGCCGCTGGCGCAGGCTGTTCGGTGGCAAGGTCATGCCGATCGCCGAGCAGCCCGAGACGATGCTCTACTTCTACCTGACGGCGCCGAGAGTCTCGGCGCCGCGCTGGTACCAGGAGGGCATCGCGACCTTCCTCGAGACGTGGATGGCGGGCGGCCGCGGCCGCGCCCAGGGGACCTACGACGAGATGGTCTTCCGGTCGATGGTGAAGGACGGCAGCTACTTCTACGATCCGCTCGGCCTCGACGCCGAAGGCCGCAAGATCGATTTCCAGGTCGAGTCCAACTCGTACCTCTACGGCACTCGGTTTCTCTCCTACCTGGCCTACCAGTACGGGCCGGAGAAGGTGATCGACTGGGTCTCCCGGCGCGAGGGCAGCAAGCGCTACTACGCCAAGCAGTTCAAGCACGTCTTCGGCGAGCCGCTACCGGTGATCTGGGCCGAGTGGATCGCCTGGGAAGCGGAGTTCCAGGAGAAGAACCTCGCCGCGATTCGCGAGTTCCCGATCACTCCGTACGAGGATCTGTCCGAGCGCGCGCTCGGCTCGGTCTCACGGGCCTCTTTCGACCCGGACCGGAACCGACTCTACGCCGCCTTCAACTATCCCGGCACGGTGGCGCACATCGGCTCGATCTCGCTCGACGATGGCTCGGTCGAGCGGATCATCGACATCAAAGACCCGATCGTCTACGCGGTCACCTCGATGACCTACGACCCGGACACCAAGACGATCTTCTACACCACCGACAATCACGAGTACCGCGATCTCCGGTCGGTCGATCCGGAGACCGGCAAGTCGGAGACGCTGATCAAGGATCTGCGGGTAGGCAGCCTGGCGTTCAATCGGGCCGATCGGTCGATCTGGGGCGTCCGTCACTTCAACGGCATCGCCACCCTGGTCAGAATCCCGGCACCCTACGAGGAATGGAATCAGGTCCACTCGTGGCCGTACGGCGAGGTGATCTACGATCCGACGGTCTCGCCCGACGGCAGGTACATCGCCGGCTCCGTGGCCGAGATCACCGGGCGCCACGCCCTCCACGTCTGGGAGATCGAACGCTTGCTCGCCGGGGAGGTCGAGGGCGGCAAGGAGGTGAGCTACGGCGGGACGGTGCCCGGCAGCTTCACCTTCTCGCCCTCCGGCCGCTTCCTGTTCGGCACCTCGACCCTCACCGGCACGTCGAACGTCTTCCGCTACGAGCTCGCGACCGGCGAGAGCGAGGCGATGACCAACACCGACTCGGGCTTCTTCCGGCCGATTCCACTCGACGACTCCGGCGACCTGATCGTCTTCCGCTACACCGGCGACGGGTTCGTACCGGCCAGACTCCAGGTCGAGCCGCTCGAGGACGTCAATCCGATCGTCTTCCTCGGCCAGCAGCTGGCCGAGAAGCACCCGGTGGTCAGGGAGTGGGTCGCCGGATCTCCGGGAGAGATCGAGCTCGAGCCGCGCATCCAGGAGCGTGGCGACTATGGCCTGGGCGGCAACCTCGGCTTCGAGACGGCGTTCCCGGTCATCGAGGGCTACAAGGACTCGGTGGCCTTCGGCTACCGCTTCAATTTCTCCGATCCGCTGTCGCTCAACCGGCTCGACGTCACCGCCTCCTACTCGCCCGACGACGATCTGGCCTCGGACGAGAGATTCCACTTCGACCTCAACTATCGGCGCTACGACTGGCGGCTGCACGCGCGCTGGAACAACGCCGACTTCTACGACCTGTTCGGCCCGACCAAGATCGGCAGACGCGGCTACTCGGCGGGAGTCGGCTACCGCAAGTCGCTGATCAACGACCGGCCACGCTACATGAGCGTCGACTTCGACGTCACCTTCGCCGGCGATCTCGATACCCTGCCCTCGTTCCAGAACGTCCCGGTGGTGGTCGACACCCTACTCACCACCGAGGTGCTGTTGGCGTATCGCAACGCCAGGAAATCACTCGGCGCGGTCGACGATGAGAAGGGGTTCCTGTGGAACCTGATGGCGGCCGACCAGGTCGTCGACGGCCATTCGGTCCCGCTGCTCCACGGCAACTTCGACTTCGGCTGGGCCCTGCCGATCGGCCACTCCTCGATCTGGCTGCGCAACGCCGCCGGCCGCGCGTTCGGGCGGCGCGAGGACCCGTTCTCGAACTTCTACTTCGGTGGCTTCGGCAACAACTACGTCGACCGGGGGGAGATCAAGCGCTACCGCGAGTCCTACGCGTTCCCGGGCGCCGAGCTGAACGAGCTCTTCGGTCGCAGCTTCGGCCGGGCGATGTTGGAGTGGAACCTGCCGCCCTGGCGCTTCCGCGGCGCCGGCTCTCCCGGTGGCTACCTGACCTGGGCGCGCACCGCTCTGTTCGGCTCGGTGCTGGTGACCGAGCCCGACGAGGACCTGCTCCGGGAGACGACCCGCAACGTCGGTGCGCAGATCGACTTCCGATTCACGGTGCTCTCACGGCTCGACATGACCCTCTCCCTCGGCTACGCGGTAGTGTTGGACGACAGCGACCCGACCCGGGACGAGTTCATGGCATCGCTGAAGGTCTTCTAGCCAGCGCACCGTGGCCAACCTCACCCTCTACGCCATCTGCCTGGTACTCGGCATCCTGCCCGTCGTCGCCTTCCTGCTCTCTCTCGTCCTACTCGACAGCTACAAGCTCGTCCGGCTCCGCCAGGTGCTCGGTCTGCTCGCCATCGGCGGTGTGATCGCCGGCATCAGCGCCTTCTTGAACCCGGCCCTGATCGACCTGCTCGGGATCTCGGCGGCGGACTACCGCCGCTACGTGGGGCCACCGGTCGAGGAGCTTCTGAAGGGCCTGGTCATCGCGCTGGCGATCGGCGGGCGACGGATCGGCTTCCTGGTCGACGCTGCCGTCTGGGGATTCGCGATCGGCGCCGGCTTCGCCGCGGTCGAGAACGTCCACTACTTCGTGGTTCTGGGCGAGCCGAACATCACGGTATGGCTGATCCGCGGCTTCGGCACCGCCATCATGCACGGCGGCGCGACCTCCCTGATGGCGGTCGCCTCGCAGATGATGACCGAGCGGCACGACTCGATCGCCCCGCAGTGGTTCGTGCCCGGGTACCTCCTGGCGACCGCGGTGCACTCGTTCTTCAATCACTTCGTCCTGTCGCCGCGTCTGTCGACCCTGCTGCTGCTGGTCGTTCTGCCCTATCTGTTCGTACTGGTCTTTCGGGCGAGCGAGAAGGCGACCCACAGTTGGCTTTCGGCGGGCTTCGACTCCGACCAGGAGCTGCTCGAGGTGATCCGCAAGGGCGAGTTCACCGAGAGCCGCCTCGGCACCTATCTCGACAACCTGAAGCGACAGTTCCCGCCCGAGGTCGTCGCCGACATGCTCTGCCTCATCCGGCTACATCTGGAGCTGTCGATTCGGGCCAAGGGGGTGCTGCTGATGAAGAAGGCTGGCTTCGACGCTCCCGCCGACCCGGAGGTCGATGCCCGGTTCCAGGAGCTCAAGTACCTCGAGCAGAGCATCGGCGTCACCGGCCGACTGGCGCTGGCGCCGATCTTCTCGATGAGCAGCCGCGATCTCTGGCAGTTCCACACTCTGGGTCGCCGCTAGCGGCGTCGCGGTTTCGAAACCGACCGCCATGTCGTAGTCTCACCCGGCATGTTTCCGATCCGCGACGAGAATCCGACCCTGCGACCGGCGGTCGTCGCGATTGGACTGATCGCGGCCAACGTCCTGGTCTGGATCTTCGTCCAGGGGATGGGCACGAACCCGGCCCTGGCCGAGTCGATCTGCCGCCTCGGCCTGATCCCGGGTGCGGTGCTCGGCAGCCTGCCGGCGGGAACCGGGGTGGCGCTCGGGGCCGGCTATACCTGCGTCATCGGCGGCTCCGAGAGCTGGACGACCTCGATCAGCTCGATGTTCATGCACGGCGGCTGGATGCACCTGATCGGCAACATGTGGTTCCTCTGGGTGTTCGGCAACAACGTCGAGGACGTCATGGGACGCGGGCGTTTCGTCCTCTTCTACCTGCTGTGCGGGCTGGCGGCGGCGACGGCGCAGGTCCTCTCCAACCCTGACAGCGCCATCCCGATGGTCGGCGCTTCAGGCGCGATCGGTGGCGTCATGGGCGCCTACGCGATTCAATTTCCCAAGGTGCGCGTGCAGACCCTGCTGATCCTTGGCTTCCTCGTCCGGATGATCGAAGTGCCGGCGTGGGGGATGCTGGGCTACTGGTTCGTGCTGCAGATCCTCATGGGCCTGCCGACCATCGGCAGCGAGGCGGGCGGGGTCGCCTTCTGGGCCCACGCCGGTGGCTTCCTGGCCGGTGTCGCACTGATCTACGTCTTCCGGAGCCCGAAGCTGGTCACCGCCCACAAGCAAGCCACGGCGCGAGCGCTGCCGCGGCTACGCTGGCCGGCCCCCAGGTAGAGTCGGCCAGCCGTCGGCCCGCACCTGGCGCGCCCCGGCCCGGAATCGCTCGGCGAGCTCCGCCAGGGTCCGGCCGCTGTCGGGGTCGCGCCATTCGGGCACCAGCTCGCTCACCGGCAACACCAGGTGGGCGAGCCGGGTGAGGCCCGGGTCGGGGAGCCGCAGCCCGGTCTCGACGTCCTCCAGCTCACCACCGCTCCAGAGCACGATGTCGAGGTCCATGGTCCGCGGCGCGTTCGGATCGGAGCCGCGCGTGCGCCCCAGCTCGGCTTCGATCGGTCGCAGGACCTCGAGCTTCAGCCGGCTCGGCCCGAGCTCCGACCGGACCAGCACCGCCGAGTTCCAGAAGTCGGGCGTGTCGGGGGCGCCGACCGGCTCCGTTTCGTAGATCGTCGAGACGGCGACGATGGTCAGCCGCTCGCCGAGCTCGTCGAGCGCCGCCGGCAGGTTCCGCGTCGGCTCGATGTTGGAGCCGACCGCGATCACCAGCCAGCCGCCCTCAGCCATCGAGATCGCCGGCGAAGTCCGACCGACCGCGCTCGATCTCCACCCCGACCGAATCGGCGAAGCGCAGCGCGCCCGGCTTCTCCACCCGGATGACGACGCGCTCGGCGCCCATGTCGACGATCGCGATCCGCGCCAGGCGCGCGGCCAGCGCTTCGACGAGATAGTGGCCCGAGTCGTCGACGTAGGCGATGAACGCCTTGGTCAGCGTGCGGTAGTTGAAGGCGTCGGCGATGTCGTCGCTCTCCCCGGCCCGCCGGGTATCGGCGAAGACGGTCGCGTTGATCAGGATGTCCTGCGGCTTGTCGCGCTCCCAGTCGTTGATACCGACGATCCCTCGTAGAAGGAGGTCCTTGATGACGATTCGATCCGCAGCGCTCATTCGCGGCCCCCCTGGACCAGATGCTCTCCTCCGTCCACCGGCAGGATCGCGCCGTTCAGAAACTCGTTCTCGGCCAGGAAGACGACCGTATCGGCGATCTGCCCCGGGTCCCCCACCCGGCCGGTCGGTACCTCGCGGCCGCGCTCCAACCACTCCCGACTCGCGGGATCGAGACCCGGCTCCGGCAGGATCGCGCCGGGGGCGATCGCGTTGACGCGCACGTCCGGAGCGAGCTCCCAGGCGCTCACCCGCGTCAGCTGGATGACTCCAGCCTTGCTGACCGAGTGCGCGCTGTAGTCGCGCCAGACTCCGAGAGCGCTCAGATCGGTGATGTTGACGATCAGCCCGGCGACGCCGCCCGGCCGTTCGCTGCGGCGCATCAGTCGCGCGGCGCGCTGGGAGCAGAGGAACGGTGCGCGCAGGTTGACCGCCTGCACTCGATCCCACTCCTCGACCGTGGTCTCGTCGAACGGCACGCGGCGGAACGACGCCGCGTTGTTGACCAGGACGTCGAGTCCGTCCGACCACGCCGCGACCTCCTCGAACAGGCGCTCGATCCCTGCCGGCTGCGCCAGATCGGCCTGGAACGCGCGGGCTTCGACGCCCGCGGCGCCGAGCTCCTCGACCGTGGTCGCCGCGGCCTCGCGGCTGCCGCCGTAGTGGACCGCGACCCGCGCGCCCCGGCGCCCGAGCGCGAAGGCGATCGCGCGGCCGATCCGCTTGGCGGCACCGGTCACGAGCGCGGTCCTGCCGTCGAGAATCACCGCGCGATCATACCCGGTATACGCGCGCGCGCCGCGAGCGCCAACTACCACATCCAAAGGAGTTCCGTTGCCGGGGCGCCAGCGATGCCCGGCCGCCGTGCTAGGCTCTCTCCTGCGACCCCGAGGAGGAGCAGCATGACGCAGCCCTGGCGAGCCCTGACTCTGGTGGTTCTCACGGTCGCGGCTCTGCCTGCCCTCGCCGACGGCGGCAAGAGCTACACCATCGACGTCGTCCCCGACCTCGAGACTTCCCGCGGGGTCTTCGACCGGTTCACGGCGGTCGATCTCAACAACCGGGGCGTGGTCGTCGGCGACGCTCGCGGCTCGGTGATCGAGCTCGAGGACCAGAACGCCCTCTTCTTCTACCGCAACGGCCGCGTGACCGAGCTCGACACGGCCGGTTTCCGAGTCCGGCCCCTGGCCCTGAACAACAAGGGCATAGTGGTGGGGCGCACCCGGGTACTCGACGACATCCCGCGACTGCTGCGAGTCAGTCGTGGCCGCAAGGCGCTGCTGCTCGACGCCGGCCTGTCGGACGCCGAGCTCCGGCAGCTCCGGTTCTGGGGCCTCGGGCCGAACGGCGAGGTCCTGGCCAGCGTCGGCCCGCTGGGAGAGATGCGCGCCCACATCTACCGGAGCCGGCAGTCCCGCTGGGAGCCGATCGACACCGGCGCCGCGGAGTTCGACGCCGCCCAGACCTTCGCCGAGGCGATCAACCGCCGGGGCGACCTGCTGATCGTCACGGCCCACGAGAACTTCGATTCCGAAACCGTCTTCATCCTACTCGCCGACGGCTCGATCCAGACCGTCGCCACGCCCTCCGGGGGCGTCTTCCATGTCCATCAGCTGAGCGACTCGAGGATCGTCGTCGGCTCGTCGTCCCACGACGAGCTCACCTCCCGGGCCTTCTACTGGGACCCGGTCGGCGGCGGCCGCACGATCCATCCCGAAGGGTATCTGGACAGCTTCGCCAGTTCGATCAACCGAGACGGCACGACGCTGGTGGCTGCCACTCGCGATCCGGATTTCGACCTGTACCTCTACTTCTACTACCATCCCGCGGAGGGGCTGACCCAGCTCTGGACCCGAGAGGAGTTCCGCAGGCTGGCTCGGCGCGCCGGCTGCCGCAAGCCGAAGCGGGCCAGCACCGGTGGGGTGTTCATGAATCAGGAGCGCGAGATCCTGGCAGGCCTCGAGTGCACCGGAGGCAGCGGCTCCTTCCACTTCAGCCGGGAGACCGGCTTTACGCTCATGCGCGATGTCTTCGTGGACGCCGGATTCAAGAGCCGGGTGGCGTTCGGCTACGGCATCAACGACCGCGGCCAGATCCTGGTCCGCTACTACGACGACGCGCGCGACCGTTTCGTCGTCGCCCTGCTGACGCCGGCCGACTAGCTCACGGGGACCAGGGCCGGCGGTATACTCGGGCGCGCTTCGAGCGCTAACTACCACACACAAAGGAGTTCTCATGGCCCACCGCGCCATTCTGCTGGTCCTCGTCACCCTCTCTCTGGCGGCCGCGACGGCAGCCCGGGAGGCCCCGGCTCGCCGTACCGCCAACAACGGCAACGTGGTGCTCGAAGACGTGCCCGAGGTGCCGGCCGAGCTCGCGGCCTAGCTCCTCCGGTACCAGAACACCCGGGGAGCCTTCTTCCAGGACTGGGCGTCGGACGGCGGCATCTACATCACCACCCGCTTCGGCAACACCAACCAGATCCACCACGTGGCGGCGCCCGGATCGAGCCGGCGTCAGATCACGTTCTTCGAAGAGCCGGCCGGCAGCGTCGAGCGGCGGCCCGGAGGCGCCGAGGTCACCTTCCTGATGGACGAGGGCGGGAGCGAGTTCTCGCAGGTCTTTCTGCTCGATCCAGAGGCCGGGACGCACCGGCGGTTGACCGACGGCAGCTCCCGCAACGGGGTCGTCGAGTGGTCCCGCGACGGCTCCAGGATCGCCTTTCAGAGCACGCGCAGGAACGGCAAGTCGAACGACATCTGGGTCATGGACCTCGAGGATCCCGAGTCGCCGCGGTTGGCACTCGAATCACCGGACGGCACCTGGTGGGGAACCTCGGAGTGGAGTCCCGACGATTCGCAGCTGCTGGTGACCCAGTACGTGAGCGCTACCGACTCGCGAGTCCACCTCGTCGATCTGGAGAGCGGCGAGCGCCGCCTGCTCGCCGGCAGCGAAGAGGAGCCCGGCACCTACGCCGGCGTCGCGCCGACCTTCGACGGCACCGGCAAGGGTGTCTTCATCACTACCGACCAGTCGGGTGACTTCGCTCAGCTGGCCCACCTCGACCTAGCCTCCGGAGAGCTGCGCATCGTCACACGGGACATCCCCTGGGACGTCGAAGGGCTCGACGTCTCTCCGGACGGTAGCCGAGCGGCCTTCACGGTCAACGAGAACGGCATGCACCGGCTCTACCTCATGGACACCGAGTCGTTCGAGTACTCGCCGGTCGACGGCTTGCCGGTAGGACGACTGCTGAGCCTGAGCTTCAGCCCCGACGGCGAGCGCCTGGCACTGAGCGTCAACAGCGCGCAGTCGCCGTGGGACGTCTACTCGCTCGGCATGGGCGACGAGAGCACCGGCTACGGAGAGCTACGGCGCTGGACGCACAGCGAGGTCGGCGGCCTCGATACGGCTTCGTTCGTCGAGCCCGAGTTGATCCACTACCCGACCTTCGACGGACTCGAGATCCCCGCCTTCGTCTTCCGGCCCCGTGCCGAAGGTCCGCATCCGGTGATCGTCTACATTCACGGCGGACCCGAGGGACAGTACCGACCGGGCTTCAGTAGCACCTTCCAGTCGTGGATCGCCAAGCTCGGCGCCGCAGTGGTCGCGCCGAACGTCCGCGGATCGTCGGGCTACGGCAAGCGCTACGTCGCTCTCGACAACGGGTTCAAGCGCGAGGACTCGGTCAAGGACATCGGCGCGCTGCTCGACTGGATCGCCACCCAGGCCGATCTCGACGCCGACCGCGTCGCGGTCTACGGCGGCAGCTATGGCGGCTACATGGTGCTGGCGAGCCTGGTCCACTACAGCGATCGCCTGCGGGCCGGAGTCGACATCGTCGGCATCAGCAACTTCGTCACCTTCCTCGAGAACACCCAGGACTACCGCCGTGACCTCCGGCGGGTCGAGTACGGCGACGAGCGAGATCCGGAGATGAACGCCCACCTGCAGAAGATCAGCCCCAACAACAACGCCGACAAGATCACCGCGCCGCTGTTCGTCGCCCAGGGCCAGAACGACCCGCGGGTGCCGGTGACCGAGTCCGAGCAGGTCGTCCGCGACGTCCGCGGCGCCGGCTACGACGTCTGGTACATGAACGCCCTCAACGAGGGGCACGGCTTCCGCAAGAAGGAGAACAGCGACCTTTACCGGCAGATCGTCGTGATGTTCCTGCGCGAGCACCTGCTCGGCGAGGACTGAGCGCTAGCGTCGCGACGAGGAGGTCGCCGGCAGGAGACTCCCCGGCTGACGCGCGCGGCCTCCGGAGTTCGCTCCACCCACCGGCAGGAGGCTGCCGGGCTGCCGGCGGAACAGCTCTTCGGGCAGCGTGCCCGTTCCCGGGTCGTGGCCGCGGTGGTGGCCGTCGCGGTGGCGCTTCGGGGGCACGAAATAGCCGCCGCCGAAGTAGGCGACCGGGTAGCCGTAGGGTGCACCACCGACCTGGGTCGTCTGGCGACTCTCGCGACTCTCACGGTTCTCGCGCTCCAGCTGCGCCAGGGCCAGCAGCTCGACCGTCCTCGAGAGCGCCTGCGTCATCTCCCGGCGCTCGGCCTCCGCGGAATGGGATTCCGCCGCGCGTGCCTCGGGGGAGACCCACTCGCCGCGGTGGCGGACGAGTCCCGACCTGCGCATGTGCTCGTCGTAGCTGATCCAGCGATCGAGCTCCTCGTCCAGGACGAATCCGAGGCCGCGCATGCCGGGAGCGAGGCCGTCGAGGTGGGGGTCGATCGCGGCCGCTTCGAGCAGCGCCTCGCGGTAGCTATGCTCGAGGCCGCGAACCCGCGCCCACTGGGCGAGCTCCAGCCACTCCTTCGCCGTCCCCTCCGCCACCAGGAGCGCCTGGCGTAGCTTCAGGTACTCGGTCAGCGCCGAGTCCGAGCTCTCGATCCGCTCGACGCTGGCGGCCGGCAGCCGCAGCTCGCCGAACTCGAGTCGAATGAAGACATGGTCACCCTGTCGCTCGGCGATGACCCCTTCGAACGACTCGCCGTTGGTCAGTCGGACGACGTCTGCGGCTGCCGTGCCGGTCATCAGACCGGCCGCCAGCAACGCGATCCCGACCCTGCTGCTCATGGCGACGAGTCATCATAGCACCCGACCGATCCCAACCAAGCCGGGCTCCTCTCCGTATCTCCTAGCGAACACGAGCCTTGCGGTAGAGTGCTTCGAGGATGATCGCTTTCGCCACCATGTTCCTGGGACTGGTGCTGGGTGTCCAGCCGGTCACGGTCGTGGTGAGCGACGAGGTCGCCCGCGTCGACTTCCTACTCGACGGGCAGCGCCAGGCGACCGTCGACGGCCCACCCTGGACGGCCGAGTGCGACTTCGGCGACCAGCTGGTGCCGCACGCGTTCGAGGCGGTCGCGTACGACGCCGAGGGGGCCGAGATCGCCCGTGCGCAGCAGCGCATCAACCTTCCCGAGCCGATGGCCAACGCGCGCATCGTCCTCGAGGAGGAGGACTCGGTCACCGTCGCCCGGGTGCTGTTCGACAGCGTTTTTCGTTCCCCGCCCGAGCGCGCGACGGTACGATTCGACGGTCGTGCACTCGAGGTCGCCGATCCGGCGCGCTTCGAGCTGCCGCCGTTCGATCCCGAGCAGATCCACCATCTGAGCGTCGAGCTCGAGTTTCCGGACAACGTGAACAAGGTCGTCGAGACCACCTTCGGAGGGGTGTTCTCCGACTACGTGGGTACGCCGCAGACCGCCGTGCCGGTGGTCGCGAGTCGCGGGCGGCGTCCCAAGGACGCCCGCGAGCTGAACGGCAGCTTCGTCAAGAACGGCGAGACGCTCCGGGTCCTGGCGGTCGATGAGGGTCCGGCCGAGGTGGTGATCGTTCGCGACCTGACCGCGCAGGCGGACCTCGACGGGCTGGCGCTCGATCTTCGAGAGAGGCTCCAGGCCCGCTGGCGGCGCGCCAACGCCTCGTTGAGCCGACTCTCCGGCGGCGCCGCCGGCCTCGAGTCGGTCTCGCTGCGCTTCGCCGCGCAGCTCAAGAAGGACCAGATGGTCTGGCTGCTCGAGCCGTTCGCCAGCCGGCCGGGTGGCAAGGGCTACCTGCTCGAGGTCTTCCCGTTCTCCCCTCACATGACCCCCGAGGACGGCGGCATCCCCTACCTGCTGACCACGATCCGCCCACCGCTCGAGCCGAAGCACAGGCAGCGGCTGGCCGACGCGGTCGCGGTCGCCGGCCGAGGCGTCGCCGAGCGCGATCGCCGGCGGGCCGTCGTTCTGATCCTCGGGCAAGGCTCCGACACCAGCGCGCTCGCTCCGGCGGTCGCGCGCCACTACCTGAAGACGGTCCACGTGCCGCTGCTGGTCTGGTCGACTACGCCACCCACGGTCGAGGCCGCTGAGCGATGGGGTGAGATTCGCGAGATCTCGACCTCCGTTCAGCTGGAGCGTGAGATCAAGAGGCTCGCCACCCTGCTCGACCGCCAGCGCATCGTCTGGTTGGAGGGCTTTCATCTCCCCCACCAGATCTCGTTGGCGGACGGCGAGCGGCGCCTCGAGTTCCCGATGTAGGAGGGGGTGTGGAGCGTTACTCGCGCGGTCGTACGCTCCCGCTCCGGTTCGCCCTCGCGCTCCTTCTGAGCACGTCGGTACTCGCCCAGGAAGAGGAGACCGAGGGGAACGTGCTCGGCGCCGCTTCCGAGCTACTGATCGAGCGTGACGAGGCGCAGGCGGTGCTCCTCGGAGCCGGCACCCGGCTGCACGAAGAGCCTCATCGGCACGCGCCGGTGGTCACCGTGGTCGACGTCGAGGCGACCCTGTCGGCGATCGAGCGGCGCGAAGAGTGGGTCCGGGTCAGCTTCGGTGGGCGGATCGGCTGGGCCTATCTGGGCGCGCCACCGGCCGAAGACGTGACTCCGGCACCGCCACCGCCGGCAGAGCTCGAGCTACTCCCGCCGGACGAGCTGACCGCCGACCAGGAGCGACTCGCCCTCGCCGTCAGTCTGCTCGCCGGAGATCCCGAACCGGTTGCCGCGGGTCCCTTCCTCGTCTACACCGACGTCAAGGGCCGCCGGAAACGAGAGCTTCTGTACAAAGCGGCGAAGCACCTGGCCGACGCCTACGAACAGCGTTACGGGCTCTCGCCCCAGCGCCGGGCGAGCTTCGCCGTGGTCGTCTTCGATCGCGAAAGGTCGTATCGGCAGTTCGAGGACTCGGTCGCCGACCTGCGCCAGCTCGACGCCGAGGGACACGCCGGCTCCGGGGTCGCGGCGCTGGTGGCCGAGGGCCGATCGCCGCAGGAGGCCGCCGCTCTCCTGGTGCACGAGCTGGCTCATCTGCTCAATCGCCGGGCCTTCCACGCCAGCCTGCCGCCGTGGCTGGAAGAGGGGATCGCCAACGATCTCGCCTACTGCCGGCTCGACCGGGCCGGCCGTCTGCAGCCGCAGACCCTCGGCGGCCAGGGCTTCATCGTCGAGATCCCGGGGCCGGCCGATCGTTTCGGGCGGCGGGCCTTCAGCGGCACCGTCCATATCGAAGGCCCGCTCGCCTCTCTGAGCCTGCTCAAACGCAAGATCGCTGCCGGTGAAGCGGTGCCGCTGCCCGAGCTGCTCGATCTGACCTGGCGCGAGTTCGTCGCGCCCGAGGGGCGGGAGCTGCGCTACGTCGAGAGTACGTTCCTGGTCCGCTACCTGCTCGACGAACTGAGCGCGGATGCCTTCCGACGGTTCCTGACCGACCTCCAGGCCGGCGGCGCAGCGGACGCGCCCGCACTGCTCGGGGCCATGGACGTCGGCTGGGAGCGGCTGGCTTCCGGCTTCGAGCGTTGGATCGAGCAATACTCCGGCGGCCGCTGAGAACTCCACGCGTCTATAATCTGCTGACGAATCGCCCGGGAAATGACCGAGCCTCCGAACCGTCAAGCCAGCCTGCCATCGAGGCGCATCGCTTTGGACCGAGAGATCTCCATCCAGGTACCGGCGTTCGACTCCTTCGTCACCGAGTACTCGGCCAACATCTCGACCACCGGCATGTTCATCAAGTCGGACAAGCCGCTGCCCCCCGAGACCGAGATCACCCTGGAGTTCAAGATCGCCGAGGACTGGAAGCTGATCCGGGGCGACGCCAAGGTCGTCTGGAGTCGGTACCGCGCCGAGGGCCCCGATCAGCCCGCCGGTATGGGGGTGCAGTTCATCGATCTCGAGCCCCAGAGCAAACGGTTGATCGGCTGGATCATCGAGAAGCACATCCGCGAAGGCGGCACGCCGTTCGACCTGGACGCGCTCAAGGGACCGCCACCCGAGCTGACCGTGGAGCCGAGCGCGCCGGGCGCCGCGGCAGCGCCGGCGGCCACCCAGCCGATCGAGCGACCGCACCTCAGGTCCGATCGACCGGTACGTCGACGCGGGGCCCAGGCGGCGTCGGCGACGGCCCGCTTCCCGGTCGCGTCGCTGATCATCGCGGCGATCGCCGTGGCCGCGCTGCTGGGCGGCCTCTTCTGGCTGAGCGAGCGCAGCGCCCAGACGGCCGCCAACCCGGAGCTGCCGGCCGATACCCTGGCCGTCGAAGCGCCGGAGGCGACGGCGACCCAGAGTGCCGGCGAAAGCGTCGAGGCAGGCGAGTCCGGTCCGGAGGCGGAATCGACTGCGGCCGGTTCGATACCCCAGGCGTCACCGGTCTTCCTCGAGGCCGCCAAGCGGGTCGTGGAAGGCTGGTCACGAGCCTGGTCGGAGCAGGATGTGGATGCCTATCTCTCCTACTACTCCCGCAATTTCGAGCCTGCAAGCGGCCAGAGTCGCAGCGCCTGGGCGGCCCGCCGCCGAGAGCGGCTCCAGGCGCCCGAGTTCGTCCAGATCACCGTCTCCGACCTGGACACCGAGGCGGTCGGCGAGAACCGTGGCCGCGTGACGTTCGATCAGGGCTACCGATCGGACACCTTCCAGGACAACGTGCGCAAGGTCCTGGAGCTGGTGCGCGAGGACGGCCGCTGGAAGATCCTCGCAGAGAGATCGTCGGGCTAGGACCGACGATCTGAGAGCAGACAGTCGCCGTAGAGAGCCACCGCGTTCTCGGTGGTCGCTTCGTTCACCTCCCGCTCGGCCAGGCCCTTGAGCTCGGCTATGGCCCGTGCGGCGATCCGGACGTTGGCCGGCTCGTTGCGTGACTTCGGATCGGGGCCGAGCACCGGACTGTCGGTCTCGAGCATCAGGCAGGAGAGCGGCAGCCGGCGAACCAGCTTCTGCTTCTGCTTCGAGCGCACGATCGACGGCGGCACCGAGAAGTAGAACCCGGCCTCGACCGCCGGCTCCGCCTTCGCCGCCCGGCCATCGAAGGCGTGTAGATGCACCCTGGCGGCACCGCGCTCGAGCAGGAGGTCGATCGTCTGGCGACCGGCCGAGCGCGAATGGACGTTGAGCGGCAGGTCGAGCTCCAGCGCCAGATCGATGAACAGGCCGAAGATCTCTCGCTGCAGCTCCCGCTCGGCCTCCGCCTGGACCTTCCAGTGGTCGAGGCCGACCTCACCGATCGCCACCCAGCTATCGGCCGAGTCGCGGATGAAGCGGGCCAGCTCGACTGCCTCGTCCCGGTCGAGCCGGGTCGGAAAGAGGCCGGCAGCCGGTCTCAGCAACGGATGCTCGACCGCCAGCCGCAGATTCTTCCGCGCGTCCTCGAGCGACTCACTGACACTGACGATGGCACCCACGCCCGCCTCCCGAGCCCGCGCTAGCACCTCCGCCCGATCGCCGTCGAACGATCGATCGCACAGGTGGGTGTGGGTGTCGATCAGGGGCGGCACCAGGGTCACTGAGTGATCCGCTCACCGCCCGAGTAGACGTTGAACCGCCGGCGGTCCAGGAAGCCGACCAGGGTCAGCCCGTACTCCTCCGCCGCCGCGACCGCCAGGCTGCTCGGAGCTCCCACGGCCGCCAGCGCCGCCATGCCGGCGATGATCGCCTTCTGCACCAGCTCGAAGCTGGCCCGTCCGCTGACCAGCAGGAGGTGCTCCGAAGCCGGCAGCCGATCTTCGAGCAGCAGATGGCCGACGACCTTGTCCACAGCATTGTGTCGGCCGACGTCCTCGCGCAGGAGCTCGATTTCGCCGTCGGCGCCGCAGAGAGCGGCGGCGTGGAGACCACCGGTCGCTCCGAACACCCGCTGCGCGCGCTCGAGCCGGTCCGGCAGGGCCCGCAGGAGAGCCGAGCCGAAGACCGCCTCGCCCCGCGGACGCTCGGGTCTGACCGTCCAGAGCAGCTCCAGCGACCCCCGCCCGCAGACTCCGCAGCTCGAGGTGGTGTAGACCTGGCGGCTCGAGCGCTCGGCATCGAAATCGGTGCCCACCGTCAGGTGCGCCTCGACGATGTTGCCTTCGCTCTCGGGGCTTTCGGGCGTGGCGCAGTGGGCGACCCGCCAGATCGAATCCCGACCCGCGACCACGCCTTCGCTGAGCAGAAAGCCGGCCGCCAGCTCGAGGTCGTGACCGGGCGTGCGCATGGTGATCGCCACCGGATGGCGCTGGCGCTGGCCGTCGCTCTCGACGACCACCCGGATCTCTAGCGGCTCCTCGACCGCCAACAGATCATCGCGTCGGCGCGACTCGCCGGCAGTAACCTCGAGGATCGAGACCTCGCTCACCGCTTCGGCCGGCGCCCGATCCTTCCCCCGCCTCGCCTCACTCACCGCGGTCCCCCCACCTCATTCCGGAGCCACGGTCAGCCCGGCGACGAACCTCTCCACGGTCTCCGGGTCGTTCACGTTGTCGAGCAGGTCGGCGCGAAAGAAGGAAAGCTCCGGGCGGAGTTCGACGCGCTCCACCGCGATCGAGTCGACCAGCTCGAGCACCCGCCGCTCCCCAGCCGCCAACCACTCCTCGATCAGCGGTCGGCAGGCGGCGTTGTAGACCCCGCACAGCGGCTGCGTCCGGTCGCCCATCGTCGGCACCACACAGGCTGGACTCGATTCCGCCGTCAGCCTGGGCAGCGCTCGCCCGAGCAGGTAGGTGACCAGGGCCGGGCCGACCGCCGGTAGATCACAGGCGAGTACGAACACCGGGTCGCCGCCGGCATGGTCGAGGGCGGCGTGGATCCCACCGAGTGGTCCGCAGTCGCGCAAACGATCGGCGATCTCGGGGGCGCCCAGATCGGCGTGGTCGCCCGGTCGCCGCGAGACTACGACCACCCGATCGAGCTCGGCTCGAAGGACCTCGACGGCGCGTGCTCCGAGGCGCCTGCCGGCGAGCACGATTCGGGCCTTGTCGGCGCCCATCCGTCGGCTCGCACCGCCGGCGAGCACCGCGCCCAACACCGCGCTCGAAACGTTCATCGGGACAGCCTACAACAGCGACGAACCGCGCACGTAGACCGCGTCCGTGTACCAGCTGCTGCTCGGCATGGCGCTCGGTGGACGCGCCGCGGGCGGCTCCGGCAGCGCCCCGAAGCCCCAGCTCATGTCGGTCACCTCGAGCTCGATCGGCCAGGGCTCGGCGAGCTCGAAGCCGAAGCGCACCCCCTCCGGGCCGCACCCGAAGGCCATGATCCGCACCTCGCCGAGCCCCTCGGCCTCCGGATCGCCGGCGAAGTCGAAGCGCTCGTCCTCGATCGAGACCGCCACGAACGGCACCGAAGCTTCCGCCCGGATCCGCACCACGCTCGCACCGCGCGTCGATCTCGCGACCGCCTCGACCCGGCGTCCGCGCGCTCGGGAGTCGCTCACGGTCTCCGCGGTCGGAGGCGGCAGCACCACCGGATCGGCCGCCGCGAACAGCGCTCGGGTGTCGCCGAGGCCGAATGCGTCCGGCGCCAGGTCCCGAGCCGGCGACTCGCCGAGAAAGATCGACGTCCAGGCGTCCGTCTCGTCGTCGAGGCTCGCCCACCAGCCCTCGCCGCTCTCCGCGTCGATCGCATAGGCGAGGGTGTTGATCGAGGGGGTAATCGCGGACGGCTCGGCTCCGATCGCTCTCCAGGCGAGCAGACCGAATCCGATCACCACCATCAAGGCCGAGCTCTTGCCGCCCGTCGACCGATGGAGAGTCACCAGGGGCGGGACCAGGCCGGTCAGCATCAGACCGGCCGCACCGCCGATCGCGCCCGCCGCCCCCAGGGTCAGCGCCTGGGCGACCGTCCAGACGGTCGGCGCCAGCAGCAGTACCGCCGGCAGCGCCGCGATCACCATGATCAGCGGCTCCCCGCGCTCCGTGACCCGGGCGAGGGCCGGCAGAACCAGGACCAGGAGACCGACCGCACCGGCGAGGAGCGGCCAGGTCGCGAGGTAGCTCGCGCCCGGAAGCCAGATCGCGAGGCCGATGCCGAGCATCGCCCAGCCGAGCCAGACTCCCGCCCAGAGCTCCAGGGACCGGCCTTCCCCACCCAGCCAGGCTCCCAGCAGCCCGAGAGTGCCGACGATCAGTACGACGAGGCTGACGACCAGCCAGCCGGCGCCGTAGGCGAGGCCGTGGGGAGCGAACAGCATGCCTGCGACGACGTTCCGGACCAGCCACCAGAAGAGCCAACCGACGCCGCCGGCGGTCACCACGACGGCGCCGAAGAGCACCAGGCCCCGGCCGACCCCCGACGGCGTCAGCCGACGGTGTCGCCAGGCGAGCGCCGCCGCCCCCAGGAAGACGACGCTCGTCGCCAGGGCGAGCGGCAGCGCCCAGCTCGCCGGGTAGCCGATCAGGCGCCCCGGATAGGGGTTGAAGTAGACCGCGTCGCCGCCGCTCACGTCCTGAAGCGAGCTCAGGTCGACGCTCCCGAAGTGCCGGACGAATCCGACAGCGTACGACCCATGGTGCTGCAACGTCCCGAGCGCCAGGCTCTCCGGCCGGTCGAGCATGGTGTGGTAGGCGGGATGGTTGGCCAGGAACGCCACGTTGAAGCCCTGGACGCCAGCCTGTCGAAAGACGCTGAAATCGGTGTCGTTCGGCATGCGCCGGTAGACCTCGTAGCTCAGCGAGCTGGCGCTGGCGTCGGGCACCGCGCGGCGAAGACCCCGGATCACGTCCAGGTTGCCGGCCCGGGTCTCGAACATCACTGCCGGCCCACCGCTGCCGCGTCCCTCCAGGTTGAGCACCAGCCGCACGTCCTCCGCCCAGGGGTGGCGCTCGACAAACGCCCGGGCCCCGACCAGGCCGAGCTCTTCGGCGTCGGTGAAGAGCACGATCAGATCGTTGTCGAGCGGCGGGCCGGCGGCCAGTACCCTCAGGGTCTCCAGGATCGCCGCGACGCCCGCCATGGCGTCGCCCGCGCCCGGGGTGTTCGGTTTCGAGTCATAGTGGGCCACGAGCGCGACGGCTCCGGTCGAGTCTCGTCCGGACAGACGGGCCAGCACGTTCCGAACCCGGACCACCACGAAGCGATCGACCTCCCTGCGCACCACCATCCTGGCCTCCTGCACCTGCGGTTCGAGGCCGAGGCCCTGCAATGCGGAGAGCAAGTACTCGCGAGCCGAGGCGTGCGCCGCCGAGCCGACCGGCCGCGGTGATCTCGCCAGGTCTAGCAGCTCGGTGGAGGCCCGCTCGGCCGAGAAGCGGTCGGCCGGAGCGGAAGCCGGAATCGGGTCGGGTGGCGTCGACGCGGCCACCACCCACGCGCCGACGACGGCCGCCAGCAGGAGCCCGGTGGCGGGTACGAGAGCTCTCCGAGACGTCTCTGTCATCGCTGGAACGGAGTCGAGTCTACATCCGTCCGTGCGTGCTAGCCTGCCTCAATGAGGTTCGCCCGAGCGCTCCGATTGGGCCTCTTCCTCCAGATCCTGAGCGTGCCTCTCCTCACCGCCACGGTCACCGAAGCGGCGCCGCAGGTGGCACGGCTACCGGTCGAGGAGGTGACGCTCGACAACGGCATGCGGTTCCTGCTGGTCGAGCGGCCCCAGGCGAGCACGGTGGCCGCCGGGTGGGTGGCACGAGTCGGCTCCGCAGACGAGCCGCGGGGCGGCACCGGCGTCAGCCATCTGCTCGAGCATCTGCTGTTCAAGGGGACACGGACGGTCAGCGCCCGTCAGCTCGAGCTCGAGCTCGGGCTGCTCGGAGATCTCGATCGAACCGCGGCGGAGATCGCCCGCCTCGAGGCGCGCCCGAAGTCGTCCGCCAGGTCGGAGCGCAAGCTCGAGGAGCAGCGCGCGCGGTTCGCCCAGCTTCAGAAGCTGGCGCGCAAGGCGGCGTTCCTGGGTGAGTTCTCGCTCTTCTATTCGCAGGCTGGCGCAACCGGGCTCAACGCCAACACCCTCGAAGACCTGACGATGTTCTACGTCACGCTCCCGGCCGAGAAGCTGGAGCTCTGGTTCTGGCTCGAGTCGGATCGGCTGCGGCACCCGGTCTTTCGGGAGTTCTACAAGGAGAAGCAGGTGATCGCCGAAGAGCGGCGGCTGCGGGTCGGATCGACCCCGACCGGCGAGCTGGACGAGACCTACCGCAAGCTCTTCTGGGGCGCGCTGCCGTACGCGTGGCTGCCGCTCGGTGAGCCCGAGGATCTCGCCGGCGCGTCGCGCGCCGCGGTGCGCGATTTCTTCGATCGCCACTTCGCCGCCTCCAACCTGACCGCGGTGCTGGTCGGCAACTTCGATCGCGAGCGCGTCGAGCGGCTCGCCCGGCGCTACTTCGGGCGACTAGCTGCCGGCCAGGCATCCAACCGACGACCGACCCTCGAGGCACCCGCGCCGAGGCCGGAGCCGCTGATCGCCGAGTGCGACTGTCCGCCACAGGTACAGATCCGCTACCCGACGGTGCCGTTCCGGCATCCGGACTCCTACCGGCTGCAGGTGCTGGCGGGAGTGCTGAACGGCCGCACCGGCCGGCTGTACCGGTCGCTGGTGCTCGATCGGCAGCTCGCGTACTCGGCCTCGGTGCTGCAGCATCCGCTCCGCCGTGCCGGCTCGTTCCTGTTCGTCGCCGAGTCGCGTGGTGACACCGACCCGCGCGCGCTCGAGGCGGCGTGGAGCGACGTGGTGGACCGCCTCGGCCGCGAATCGTTCTCCGACGACGAGCTGCACAAGGTGAAGAACCAGATCACCGCGGACGCCTACCGGCGACTCCAGGACTCGAGCTCGCTGATGCGACAGCTCCTGATCTACGACGGCCTCGGCGAGTGGCGCCATATCAACGACTGGCCCGACCGGATCTTGCGGGTCGGCAAGACCGAGGTGGTCGACGTCGCCCGTCGCTACCTCCAGCAGGGGCGGCCGGCGCGCGCGCTCTACTACCGTCGGGGCAGTGCGCCGCCGTCCGAGGCCGACGGCACCGGCGCCCGATGAGATCGTCAGCGCTCCTGCTCGCCCTGGCCCTCGGGCTCACGCCCGCAGCCGCGCAGGAGCCTTTACTGGCTCATCCCGGGATGCTGCGCTTCGACGAGCCGGTCTTCGTGCCACCGCAACCGGCGGCCCACCGGGTCGAGCTGCCCGGGGGAGCGGTGGTCTTCGTCGCCGAGGATCACAGCTTGCCGCTGGTCGACGTCGCGGTCGCTCTGCGGGTCGGCAGCTTCCTCGACCCGGCCGATCAGAGCGGCCTGGCCTCGCTGACCGGTGCCCTCGTCCGCCGCGCGGGCGCCGGCGAGATGGCCGCCGACCACTTCGACGACCGGGTGGCGTTTCTGGGCGCTCGCCTGAACTCCTTCGCCGGCATCACCCGTGCCGGAGCCTCGCTCAGCGTCACCACCCCGGGCCTCGAAGAGGGGCTCGAGCTCCTGTTCGCGATGCTCCGGCGTCCGCGCTTCGATCCCGATCGGATCGAGGCGGCACACCGCAGCCTGACGGAGAACATGAAGCGCCGGAACGAAGACCCTCTCGACCTGCTGGAGCGCGAGTGGGAGTGGCTCCTGTGGGGCGAGGAGCACTTCTCCACCCGGCCGGTCACTGCCGCCACCCTCGAGGCGATCGGCCGCGAGCAGATCATCGCCTTTCATCGTCGCTACTGGCATCCGGCGAACATGGTCCTCGCCGTTTCGGGCAACGTTCGCAAAGAGCGCGCCGTCGAGCTCCTCTCGAAGCACCTGGCCGACTGGCCACAGAGCTCCGATGCGGCGGTTCCGGAGTGGCCGCCGCCGGCGCCCAGCCATCGGCCGGTCGCCGGGACCTATCAGATCGAGAAGAACGTCCCCCAGGCCAAGGTCCGACTCGGCCATCTGTCGAGACTCGGAGGAGACGGCGGCGACGGAGAGACGAGCGATCGCGAGACGGCGACGATCGAGGTGATGAGCGAGATCCTGGGCGGCAGCGGCGCGGTGTCGAGGATCGCCGGGCGCCTGCGCACCGCCGAGGGGCTCGTCTACCGGGCCAGCGCCTCCTTCGATACCGGGGAGCTCTGGGCCGGCGAGTTCCGGGTCTTCTTCGACACCGCGAACCGGAATGTCGCGCGGGCGGTGGAGACGACCCTCGAAGAGATCCGGCGGCTCCAGACCCGCATCGTCCACCCGCAGGAGCTCCGCGTGGTCAAGGAATCGCTCCTGGCCGAGATTCGCCAGTCGTTCGACACCGCCGAGGAGGTCGCCGGCTACCTGGCGGAGGACGAGCTGCTCGAGCGTCCGGACGACTATTGGGCGAGGCGCTACCGGGCGATCCAGGCGGTCACCGCTGAAGACGTGCTGGTCGCGGCGGCGCGCTACCTCGAGCCCGAGTCGCTGATCGTCCTCGCCGTCGGCCGAGCCGCGGAGATGGGCGTCGGAATCGACGGCCGGCCGGATCCGCTCGAAGAGCTCACCGGCCACCCGCTCGTGCGCCTCGAGCTGCGTGATCCTCTGACTCTCGAGCCTCCCGGCTAGGCCGCGGCGCCCAGCCTCCCCCGGCTGGACTCCTCTGGTCGCGGGCGCTACCCTACTGCCGATTCCGGCGCCCGCCGGGCTCGGCTGAAGGGGAAGACGATGAAGATCGGCGTCATGGCCGATAGCCACGACCACCTGCCCAACATCTGGAAGGCCGTCCAGCTCTTCAATCAGGAGCAGGTCGGGCTGGTGGTGCACGCCGGTGACTTCGTCTCGCCGTTCGCGGTCGAGCCGTTGCGCGATCTGACCTGCCCGGTGCTGGCGGTCTTCGGCAACAACGACGGCGAGCGGATCGGGGTCGCCAACCAGTTCGTCGGCTTCGGCGAGGTGCACCCCAACGTCGGCACCACCTCGGCCGACGGGCGCCGGATCGCGGTCGTCCACTACCCGGAGTTGGCGGTGCCGCTGGCCCGCAGCGGCGACTACGACGTCGTGATCTTCGGCCACAGCCACGAGATCGAGGAGCGGGTCGAGAAGGGCCTGCTGCTCAACCCGGGCGAAGTCGGCGGGTGGCTCACCGACCGACCGACGGTGGCCGTCGTCGATCTCGAGACCTTGCGAGTCGAGATCCGGGACCTGGTGTAGGCCCGCCGGCGAGCGCTCGAATCAGATCCTTGAATCGACTCAGATTCTTGGTCCCGCTGTACCGCCCGGTGGGCCCCCACGAGTTCGGACCAGCTTCACGCAAGTAACTGAAAAAAGACAACTTAGATCTCAATTTCCGGACCGGGTCGATCTTGGCATCGAGCTTGCGAGATATCCGGTCCGAACCCACTCCTCTCGCAGGTGGATACAGGGTTCACCATTTGCGGCGGGGCGCAGGGCACAGAATGGCTGGCTAGCAGTTCTCGTGTCCTGCGCCTGTTTTTCGTGCTGGCCGCCCTAGCCTGCATTTCTCACCGCGGCCCGCAACGAGCGAGCGTTGGTTGCCTGGAGATGCGGCGCTTGGCGACCGAGGGCGCCACAGGCGCGCAGATTCAGGTGCATGCGCGCGCGCAGTCGGGCGGCGGTGAGAAAAGCAGGCTAGTACCGCACCAGCTCGAGCGCCCGCTGCCGCACCAGCTCGGCGTCCGGCAGGTAGTCGCTCTCGCACGACGGGCTGTAGGGCACAGGAGTGTCGGGCGCTGCGATCACCCGCGGTGGCGCGTCCAGATGATGGAACGCGAGCTCCGAGACGCGTCTCACCAGGTCGCCACCGAGCCCGCCGCGGCCGAGGTCTTCGGTGAGTAGCAGGAGTCGATTGGTCTTCGCCACCGACTCCACGACCCGCTCCTCGTCCATCGGCCAGAGCGAGCGCAAGTCGATCACCTCGACCGCCACCCCCTGGTGCTCCAGCCCCGCCGCCGCGGTGAGCGCCGTCCAGACCATCGCGCCGTAGGTCACCAGCGTCAGGTCGGTCCCCTGTCGCCGTACGACGGCCTCGCCGATCGCCACCTCGTGTTCGCTGCCGAGAGGAACCTCCTCCCGCAGGTCGGTCCGGAAGAAGCCATAGAGACCCTTCGCCTCCAGGAAGATCACCGGGTTCTCGTCCCGGATCGAGGCGATCATCAGCCCCTTGGCGTCAGCCGGCGTCGACGGCGCAACGATCTTCCAGCCGGGCGTGCGCAGAAACCACATCTCCGGGCACTGGCTGTGGTACGGGCCACCGCCGAGGAGCTTCTTCATATCGCCGGTGGCGCCCCCGTAGGGCAACCTGACGACCATCGGCACCGCTCTCCCCCACCGCCAGTAGACCTTGGCCGCGTTGTTGACCAGGGCGTTGAAGCCCGGGGCGAGGAAGTCGGCGAACTGCATCTCGACGACCGGACGCATGCGGAGCACGGCCGAGCCGACACCCACGCCGACGATCGCCGATTCCGCCAGCGGCGTGTTGAGGCAGCGCTTCGAGCCGAAGCGCTTGGCCAGGCCGCGGGTGACGCCGAAGGCGCCGCCATAGCGACCCCCGACGTCCTCCCCGAGGACGTAGACGTTCTCGTCCTCCTCCATCATCTCGACCAGCGCCTGGCGAACGGCCTCGTCGTAGGACATCTTCCTGGTCTCGGGCTCGGCCGCCAGCTTGGGGATCGGCAGGAGACGTGGCGCGAACTCGCGATTCAGGTAGTCGGACGGCTCGGGCCAGGGCGCCGCTGCCGCCGCCTCGCCAGCGGTCAACACCGCCACCTCCGCCTCTTTCTCCAGCTCGGCGCGCTCCTCGGCCGAGACGATTCGCATCTCCTCGAGTCGGCGGGCGTAGAGCTCGATCGGATCCGCCCGCTCCCACTCGCGCAGCTCCTCGGGGAACTCGTAGCCCGGTATCTTCGCCTCCGGGCTGCCGCGGAAGCGGTCGTCGTCGTGGTGCGCGTGACCCGGCCGCCGGTAGGTGACCAGCTCGATCAGGCTCGGGCCGTGGCCCTGGCGGGCTCGCTCGGCGGCCCAGGTGACACCGGCGACGACCTCGTCGGGGTCGTTGCCGAACAGGGTCAGCCCCGGTATGCCGTAGCCGACCGCACGCAGTGCGAACCGCCGGGCCGCGGTCTGCTCGCTCACGTGGGTACCGAGCGCCCACTGGTTGTTCTCGACCACGAAGACCATGTTGAGCTTCTGGGCGCCGGCCAGGTTGATCGCTTCGTGCCACTCACCGAGGCTGGCCCCGCCGTCGCCGATGAACGAGACACAGACCCGGTCCTGCTCACGCATCTTGAAGGCGTAGGCGATGCCGATCAGTGTCTGGGTGGCGATCGCGAGCGGCGCCGCCGCCGGCAGCACGCCCCGCGAGAAGTCGCCGCTATGGATGTCACGCCCGTCGACCGGCGTCCCCTTCTTGCCGTACTGCACCAGAATCGGATGGAGCGGATCGGGCATGAACATCAGAAGCGCGCCCAGATCGCGGATCATCGGGCCGAGGTAGTCGCCGGTGTAGGCGTCGCCCGTGCCGTACTCGGGTGGCCGCCGGAGCCGTAGCGCGGCGCCCACGATCGCCTCCTGCCCGGTCGAGCGGAACCCCTTCTGCGGCGAAGGGTAGCCCTCCCAGGTGATCTCCTTCTCGTCGAAGGCGCGCTTCAGGAAGCTGTCGATCGCGCGCGTCAGGATCATCGTCCGCAGCATCAGGCGGCGCTCCGTGGCGGTGATCGACGCCTTGATCCGCCGGCGCTCGAAGAAGCCACGCACCTGGACCTCGAGCGCATCGCGAGCCCAGTTGACCGCCCGCTGGTGGTTGACCAGCGGGTAGAGGCGCTGACGCGCGAACTCCTCGCCCGTGCGGAACCGCTCCGAGATCCGCTCGAGGAGCGCTCGTTCCAGCTCCCCTTCCTCGTGCACCTGGGGCAGGTCGCGAATGAGGAACGGAGCCTCCAGGCTCAGGAAGCCGTGGAGCTCGCGCAGTAGCTGTTTCGGGAGCGCTCGGGCGGGCGCACCTGTCGAATCAGGCACGGGCGGAGTATATCGGCGCGGTTTACGGACAAGGGGAGAGCCCTCCCCTCAAAACCCTCCTGAGCTCCGGACGAGGGAGGAGGCAAGTAGCGACGCGCGGGCTACAGGCGGTGGAGCGGCGGCACCGGGACCGGGGCCAGCTCTTCCTCAGTCGGCGGGCGGCGGCCTCCGGTCGTCCGCCAGAGCCCCTTCAGCCACTCTCCCACGGTCTCCATGCCGACGTTGATGTACGGCAGGACGAGCAGGGTCAGGATGGCCGACGAGATCAGTCCGCCCATCACCGTCCTGGCCAGCGGATAGTAGAAGATGCCGCTGGTCGCGGGGCCGCGGACCGCCAGCGGCAGCAGGCCGATGATGGTCGTCGCCGCGGTCATCAGGATCGGACGCAGCCGCTCGCGCCCGGCCTGCAGGATCGCCTCCTCGCGCTCGAGGCCGGCGCGCCGCAGCTGGTTCATGTGGTCGAGCAGCACGATGCCGTTGTTGACCACGATCCCCATCAGGATGAGTAGGCCGATCTGCCCCATCAGATTGAAGCTGGTGCCGGTCGCGGCCAGCATCCAGGCGGCGCCCGGCAGGGCAAACGGGATCGAGAACAGGATCGCGAACGGCTGGGCCAGCGACTCGAACAGCGACGCCATCACCAGGTAGACGAGCACCAGGGCGAGCAGGAAGTTGACCCCCATCTGTGCGTTCTGCTCGCCCTGCTCGATGATCCGGTCGTTCCACGACCAGGAGTACCCCGGCGGCAGGTCGAAGGCGTCCATCAGTCCGGCGATCTCCTCCTGGGTGCTCTCCCACTCCTCTCCCTCGTAGGTCGCCCGGACGGCGACCCGCACGCGCCGGTTCTCGCGGACGATCTCCTTGGGCCGCGGCACGATCTCGAAGGTCGCGATGTCGGCCAGGGTGATCGGCCGGCCGCCGTCGTCACCACCGCCACCGATCTCGAGCTTCTTGATGTCGTCGATGTTCTCGCGATCCTCGAGCCGCAAGGCCAGCCAGGTGTCGACCTCGCGCTCGCCGGCGTTGAACCTCGGCAGCCGCATGGCGCCGAGGGTGAACGAGAAGATGTCGGCGACGTCCTGGGCGTCCAGCCCGGCGCGCTGTGCCTTGTCTCGGTCGACCTTCACCCTGACCTCGCGCTGCGAGTCCCGAAACGACGTCCGCACGTCCTGGACGCCCACCAGGGTCTCGATCCGCCGCGCGGCCTCGTTGGCGAAGCCCTCAAGGACGCCCGAATCCTGACCGAAGAACTTCACCGCGAAGAAGTGGGTGTTGCCGCCGGTATCGGCGTCGTCCTCGAAGTAGAGGCGGACCCCGGGGATCTCCGGCAGCTCGTCGCGGATCGTCTTGCGCAGCTCCCGCACCTCCTCGTCGGTCATGTTCTTGCGCGCCAGCACCATCGTGGTCTCGGCCCGGTTCTCCATCCAGAAGCTGTAGAGCGAGGCGACTTCCCAGCGCTCCTTGTTCTCCCAGAGGAACGGCTCGACCTGGTTGACCACGTCCATCGCCTCCGACTTGTAGGTGTGGTCGGCGAACTCGTAGCGCAGGAAGATGCGCTCGTTGACGATGCCCGAGAAGATCGCCGACTCGACCATGCCGGTGAAGAACGGCATCAGCCCGACCGCCAGCCCGATCATCAGGACGATGAACGTCTTCAGCGGGTGGTGCAGCGTCCAGCGCAGGGCACCCGCGTACTTCTCCTCCAACCAGGCGATCGACTTGACCGGCTTCGGCCGCTTTCGGCCGAGGAAGTGCGCCGACATCAGCGGGATGAGCGTCAGCGAGGAGAACAGCGAGCAGGCCAGAGCGATCGTGATGGTGATCCCGATCTCCTTGAGCCAGGTGGTCAGGTCGGTGCGGGCACCGATGATCAGCGGCAGAAAGACGATCAGGGTGGTCAGGGTCGAGGCCGCGACCGCGGTCGACACACTGCGAGCACCTTCGAGCGCCGCCCGCTCGCGGTCCTTCTCCTTGCGGTGCGTCCGGTCGATCGACTCGAGCACGACGACGGCGTTGTCGACCAGCATCCCGACCGCCAGCATCAGACCCATCATCGACAGGATGTTGAGGGTCTTGCCGGCGAAGAACATGACGCCGCAAGCGGCCAGGATCGAGAACGGAATCGACAGCGAGACGATCACCGTCGAATCGAGGCGCCGGAGGAAGAAGTAGAGGCTGAAGATCGCCAGCAGGGCGCCGATCGTCCCCGCCTTGAGCAGACCGCTCAGGCCGCCGGCGATCTCCTCGCCCTGGTCCTCCCAGACGAACAGGCTGACTCCCGCGAGCAGCGGATCGTTGTTGATCTCGGTCTTGATGACCGACATCACCTCGCGCACCACCTCGACCGTGTTGGCGGTCGACTCCTTGAACACGTCGAGGCCGACCGCGAACTCGAGATCCAGGTGCCGTCCGTGCGGAATCGGCGGCTCCTCGTAGGAGAGCTCGGCGATGTCCCTGAGCCGCAGGCCCCGCTGGTCGATCTGCAGGTTGCCGATCTCCTCTACCGAGGTGAACTCGCCCAGCGCCCGAGCGGTGAAGCGCAGGCCACCGGACTCGATCTGGCCGAGGACCAGGTTCGAGGACGCCCCCTGCAGCTGCTGGATCAGCTGGCCGACGTCGACGTTGTGCTCGCGCACCTTGGCGAGCACCAGCTCGATGTCGATCTCCTTCGGCTCGACGCCGTCAAGCGTCACCCGTGCGACGCCCGGCACGCGGCGCAGGCGATTGAGGATCCGGGCCTCGATCAGGTCGTAGCTCTCCGACAGATCGACGCCCTTGGCCGAGACCCGCGCCTGCACCACCGGGATGTCGTTGGTGTTGAACGAGAAGATCACCACCTCGCCGATGTTGTCGGGCAGCTCGGGCTTGACCTGATCCATCTTCTCGCTCACCTGCATGCGGACGACGTCGAGGTCCTGCCCCCAATCGAACTCGAGGAAGAACTGGGCCTGATCGGCGTCCGCCTGTGAGTTGAGCGTGTTCACCGACGGCAGCGTCGCCAGCACCTCCTCCACCGGCTTGACGATCTCCTTCTCGATTTGCATCGGGTTGGAGTTCGGCAGCGGGATCTGGACGCCGATGAACGGCGCGTCGACCTCCGGCAGGTAGGCCAGCGGCAGGCGGAAGAGGGCGATGCTCCCCAGGACCAGAATGCTGATCAGGAGCATCGCGGTGGTGATCGGGCGCTTGACGGCGAGGCGCGGCAGCTGCATCAGATCACCTCTTGGAGGGGCTCGGGGAGCACCGTCTCGGGCGGGCCCTCGAGCTCTCGGCCGACGAGGTCCTCGGTCTCGGTGACGTCCTCGCGGCGGTCGACCAGCGAGTAGACGACCGGGATCACCACCAGGGTCAGCAGCGTCGCGACACTCAGGCCGCCGATCACGGTGATCGCCAGCGGCGCCCGCAGCTCGGCGCCCTCGCCGAGGCCGAGCGCCATCGGCAGTAGGCCGAGGATGGTGGTCGCCGAGGTCATCAGGATCGGCCGCAGCCGATCGCTCCCGGCCGCCACCAGGGCCTCGACCTTGCCGAGACCCGATCTACGCCGCTGATTGACGGCGTCGACCAGGACGATGGCGTTGTTGACCACGATGCCGGCGAGCATCACGGTGCCGATCATCGCCACTACGTTGACGGACCGACCGGTGGCGAGCAGCGCGCCGATGACTCCGATCGCTCCGAGCGGCAGGGTGAAGATGATCACGAAGGGGTGCAAGAAGGACTCGAACTGCGACGCCATCACCAGATAGACCAGGAAGATCGCCAGCGCCATCGCCATCAGCAGGGACCTCTGCGCCTCAGCCCGCTCCTCCTCCTGACCGCTGAGTGAAGCGGTCACCCCGAGCGGGAAGCTCTGGGCCGCCAGCACCTCGCGCACATCGGTGGCGACCGCGCCCATGTCCCGCCCGGCCAGGTTGCCGGAGATCACCGCGGTGCGCCGCTGGCCGATCCGGCGGATCTCGCTCGGTCCGTCCACCAGCGCCACGTCGGCCACCGACTTGAGGTAGATCGGAACGTTGTCGCGCTGGGCGACGATGAAGTTCCGGACATTGTCGACCGAAGCGCGTCCGATCTCCACCGAGCGGACTACGATGTCGATCTCCCGGTCGCCCTCGGTGAACCGGGTCGCCACTTCGCCCTGGACCTTGTTGCGTATGGTGTCCGCGACGTCGCCCAGGCTCAAGCCGAGCTGGGCGAGCTTGTTACGGTCGAAGTTGATCTGCAGCTCCGGATTGCCGAGCTCGGCCGACGAGGTGACGTCCACCAGTCCGGGGACCGTCCGGATCTCGGGGAGCAGGTCGGCGGCCGCTGTGTGCAGCTCGCCGAGGTTGTCGCTGTAGAGCTCGACCTCGATCGGCGTGCGGAAGCTGAAGAAGGTCGGCCGCTCGAACTCGAAGTTCGCCAGCCCCGAGGCCTCCAACCGCTCACGCAGAAGCCGAGCGACCTCCTGCTCCTGCTCGGGAGTCGTGTTGGTCGCCATTCTGACCTGGATGCGGGCGGTGTTCTCGCCTTCGGTACCGGTGCTGGTGAGTGACAGACCGCGGCCGCCGATGATGCTCGACAGCGAGGCGACCCGCTCGTCACCGTCGAGCGCCGACTCGACGCTGGCGACGAACCGGTCGGTCGACTCGAGCGGCGTGCCTTCGGGCAGTTCCACCATGAAGCTGAACTCACCCTGCGAGAAGGTGGGGATCAGGTCGAAACCGAGCCGCGGCACCACCCAGATGGCGCCCGCGAACAGCAGCAGCGCGATCGCCACTACCAGCGGACGTGCGCGCAGCGAGCCCCGCAGGAGCCGCGGATAGGCGGCCGAGACGCCCCCGAGCAGGCGGTCGAAGACCGCCGCGAACGGGCGCGAAGCATGCGCCAGGCCCTTGCCGATCATCCGGAAGACCCAGCGGAGTCCGAACAGGATCCAGCTCGGGATGGTGATCAGGAGGAAGCGGAAGAAGCGCCGCACCCTACCGCCCGGATCGCGCTCGAGCGCCCGCACCGCGTCCTCGCCGCTACCGATCAACGCCGCCATCATCGGGATCAGCGTCAGAGCCACCGCCAACGATGCGAGCAGTGCGAAAGACACGGTCAGCGCCATGTCGCGGAAGAGCTGTGCCGCAATTCCCTGGAGAAAGACCACCGGCAGGAAGACGGCGACCGTCGTCAGGGTTGAAGCGGCCACCGCGCGGCCGACCTCGGAGGCACCGTCGCGCGCCGCCTCGAACGGCGTCGCCCCCGCCTCGCGCCGTTTGAAGATCGCCTCGAGCACGACGATGGCGTTGTCGACCAGCATGCCTACCCCGAGAGCGAGACCGCCGAGCGACATGATGTTGAGAGTGGTCCCGGTCCGGTACATCAGGAAGAAGGTGGTAACGATCGAGATCGGGATCGACACGCCGATGATCAGAGTGCTGCGCGGATCCTTGAGGAAGAACAGCAGCACCAGAATGGCGATGCCGCCGCCGAGCATCGCGTTCATCAACACTTCGTCGATCGACGCGCGGATGAACTCCGACTGATCGACGCCGGTCGAGAGCTCGATCCCTTTCGGCAGGTCGTCCTCGATGTTGGCGATCCGGTTGCGTACCGCTTTGGCGACCTGGACCGTGTTGGCGTCGCCCTCCTTGTACATCGCGAGCTCGACTGCCTCGCCGCCGGCGAAGCGGCTGATCACCTCGCGCTTTTTGCTGCCACGGGTGACGGTGGCGACGTCGGAGACCTTGACCTGGCGCCCGTCCTGGCTGAACAGGACGGTGTCCATGATGTCGTCGAGGCCTTCGAACTCGTTGTTCGCCCGCACCAGATAGCGCGCTTCCTCTTCGTACAGGCTGCCGCCCGCCTGATTGACGTTCTCACGCAGCAGCTTCTGATTGACGTCCTGGATGGTCAGTCCGAGCAGCGAGAGCTTGCCCTCGTCCACCCGCACCTGGATCTCCTCCTCGTAGCCACCGTTCACCTTGATCGCCGCCACGCCCTCGGTCGACTCGAGGTCTTTCTTCAGCACCTCTTCGGCGACGTATCGAAGCTGAAAGAGGTCCGTGCCGCCGGTCAGGTAGAGCCGCATGATCGGATCATTGGCGGGGTCGAAGCGCAGCAGTAGCGGCTTGGTCGCCTCACGTGGCAACCGGAGCATGTCGAGCTTCTGCCGGACGTCCAGGGCGGCGAAGTCCATCTCGCGGCCCCAGGTGAACTCGAGGGTCACCTGGGAGAGGCCAGGCCTCGACACCGAGGTCAAGCGCTTGACCCCCGCCACCGTGCCGACCACCTCTTCGATCGGCCGCGACAGGAGCACCTCGACCTCGCCCGGAGCGGCGCCGTCCAGCTTGGTCTCGACGGTCAGGCTCGGGTAGGAGAGGTCGGGCAGCAGATTGATGGATAGGCGGCTGAAGGCGACCAGTCCGAACAGGACGAGGGCCACCGCCACCATCGAGATCGTGACTCGACGGCGTAGAGAGAACTCGATCAGTCTCATGTGCCTGCTTTCTTATCCGAGGGTCTCGGCGTCTTCGTCCGCCGCCTCACCCAGGACCTTCACCGCCGAGCCGTCCTTCAGGCCGCCCTGCCCGGCGATGATCACCTGCTCGCCCGGCTCGACGCCGGAGACCGCCTCGACGAAGTCGCCCTCCTCGAGGCCGAGCTCGATCTCGCGCTTCACCGCCTGGCCGTCAGCAGCCAGGAAGATGTGCGCCGACTGCAGTTCGCGCAGCACTGCCTCGCGCGGTAGCAGCAGGACGTCTTCACGGGTTGTCCGGACGATGTTGACGGTGACGAAGCTCCCCGGGCGGACGGTCGACGGCGGATCGCTCGACTCGATCGTCACCTTGACCGTGCCGGTGGCGGTGTCGACGACCGGGCTGATCTGCCGGATACGGCCCGAGAACCGGATCGTCTCGTCGGCGCTCTGGTCGATGCGCACCTCACGGCCGATCTCGAGACCGATCACGTCCCGCTCCGGCAGGAAGATGCGTGCGATCAGCGGATCGAAATCGGTCACCTGGAACATCTCGTCTCCCGGTCGGATGTGCTGCCCGACCTGCGTCATCCGCTCGCTGATCTGGCCACTGAAGGGCGAGCGAATCGTCGTCTTCTCCAACGCCCACTTCGCCTCGGCCAGCTCCTGCTGGGCGATCTCGTACTCCATCGTGAACTTGTCCTGCTCCTCGCGACTGATCAGCTCCTTGCCGATCAGGTCCTGACCGCGCTCCCAGGCGAGCCGAGCGTTGTTCTCCTTGAGCTCGGCCTTCTTGACCGCGATCCGCTCGTCGTCGTTGACCAGGACGGCCAGCACCTTTCCACGAGCGACCGTGTCGCCCTCTTCGACGTAAAGTCGAGAGACCCGGCCCTCGACCTCGCTCAGGATCTTGACCTCGTTCTCGGCTACCAGGTTGGCGGTCGACGTGATGTAGGCGGAGACCGTGCCGTTGGCGACCTCGCTCACCTCGACCGGGACCGGCGCCTTCTTCTCATCCTCGCCCTCCTCCTCACCCTCCTCGGCCTGGGCGCCTTCGGCCTGCTCACCGCTGTCGGCGTCGGCCTGCGCGGTCGGCGCGCCATTGGCCTTGGCGGCGCTCAGATTCATGACCGCGCCAATACCGACGGCCAGGATCACCAGACCACCGATCACCGAGAGGATCCGAAGCCAGCGTCTCGGCGAGGTGCTCGTCTCATGTTTGCCGTTGTCCATGGTCCCTCCTGGGGTTCGAGATCACCCGAAAAGCCCGTTGGTTTCACCTGACAGTACGCACCGAGAGTGGGGAATGTTTCACAGACGATTTCGCCCAGGATAGCTACGATCTTCCCGAGGATCGGGACGCCAGCGCGCGCCGCGCATGGGTCCGGTTCCGGGTCAGGAAGAGCCTGCCCGCTTTTGGAGACGTCGATGATCGAAGCGTCCGAGCTACTGGGATCCTACGTTCAGGGCATACGGGACCTCTGTGGCGCTGGCTCCGTCACCCTGTTCGTACCCGCCCCCCTGAGCGGACTCTCCGAACCGATCCTGATCCACAAGGGCAAGCAGCCGCCGCTCAAGGAGCTCGCGAACCTCGAAGTCGCCCTCGAGTTCGTCGCCGCGAGCGAGAGCAAGCGAGGGTCCCGGATGCTCAACGGCGTCGGCGGGCCCGAGGCGCTCGAGGCCTCGGAATCCGAGGGTGTGCTGATCGGCCTGCCCTCGGTCGAGTACCTCTGGAGCGAGGCCACCGAACACTCGCGCCGCGACGGCGATTCGATCGAGATCGTTCGCGCGCCCGCGGCCTGGCTCGGCCTTCGATTCAAGCCCGGCGACAAAGGGCTCGAGCGCCTCGACCAGCAGCATCTGCCCGCCAAGCTCGCCACCGGCGAGGCGCGCAGCTGGTGGAACTGGCTGTTCGCCATGGGCGGCGCGCTGGCCAGTCACACCAGCCAGGTCGCCTCCATCTTCAAGGATCCGATCACCGGCCTTCCCGACCGCGCCGGCTTCCAGGCGATCCTGACCGAAGAGCTCGAGAACTCCCGCATCAGGAAGCGCCCGCTCTCGCTATTGCTGGTGAATCCCGACGACTTCACCGCGGTCAACGAGCACTTCGGGCGCGAGGCGGGCGACCAGGTGGTCAGCGAGATCAGCCAGCGGCTGCGGGCGTCGATTCGCGTCACCGACGCGGTATCGCGCTACGGAGGTGTCATCTTCTCGGTCGTCCTCCTCGGCACGCGCGCCGAAGAGGTGAGCAACGTCGCCGACAAGATCCTCCACAACCTGTCGGAGGGTTCCTATCTCGACGGCGCGGTACGGCTCGGCTTCAGTATAGGCACCGTGACCCACGACGAGGCGACCGAGCCGGAGAACGCACTCGACCTGATCCGCCGTGCCGACCAGGCGCTGAACACGGCCAAGCGCCACGGCGGCGGTTGCATCGCCGAGTGGGAGCAGGGGTCGGTGGCGGCCACCAACGGCGCCTTCGATCGCCTGAGCGGCATCTTCACGGGCAACATGGCGAAGGACTACCGCAACATGGTCCTGCTCTCCGATGCCCTCGAAGTGATCTCGGTCCATCAGGACTTCGAAGGGCTGGCGAGTGCCGCGGTCGACCGCATCTACTCCGCTTTCAAACCCGAGCGCGCCGGCCTCTTCGCCCGCGACGACGAAGGCGAGCTGGGGCTGGTCCACGGCCTGACGCGGCTCGCCGAGCCGACCCGTCAGCAGCGACGGATCGAGACCGTGGAGCTCGGCCCGCGGCTGGAGGAGCACGTCCGGCTGGCGGCCGCCGCGGGCGAGCCGTCCGAGGAGCTCTACACCGCCAGCGGATCTCGCGGACGGGCGGGTGGCGAGCGACTCTGCTGCGTCCTACCGCTCGTCGCCAGCGGCCGCAGCCTCGGTTGCCTGTTCCTGGACGGCCCGCGCACCTCGCTCGAGATCGACTCGTCCGATCTGATCTTCCTCAAGGCGCTGGCATCGCAGGTGGCGGTCGCTCTCGACCGCGCGCGACTGGCGGAGCTCGAGATCAGCCGCCAGGAGGGTGAGAAGAAACAGCTCAAGGCGGAGCTGAACGAGCTGCGTCAGGCGCTGCGTCAGTCCAAGCTGGTCTACCGCTCACCGCAGATCGACCAGGTGGTCGCCACCGCCAAGCGCGTCGCCCCGACCGACGCCACCGTCTTGATCACCGGTGAGAGCGGCACCGGCAAGGAGCTCTTGGCCCGCACTGTCCACGAGTTGAGCCCTCGCCGTCACAAGCCGCTGGTCATCGTCGATTGCGGCGCGATCGCCACCACCCTGATGGAGAGCGAGCTGTTCGGACATGAGAAGGGTGCGTACACCGGTGCTCAGGGACGGCGTATGGGCCGGCTCGCCGAAGCCGACGGCGGCACCGTGCTGCTCGACGAGATCGGCGAGCTGCCGCTCGAGGTGCAGAGCAAGCTCCTTCGTTTTGTGCAGGAGAAGCAGTTCACGGTGGTCGGCGGGACCCGCACCCGGCGGGTCGACGTTCGGATCCTGGCGGCGACCAACCGTGATCTGGCGTCGGAGGTGCAGTCCGGCCGCTTCCGCGAGGACCTCTACCATCGCCTCAACGTCGTCCGGCTGGAGGTGCCACCGCTCCGTCATCGTCCCGACGACGTCCTGCACCTCTCCCGGCACTTCGTCGAAGCGTTCTCGGTCCAGTACCAGAAGAACATCCGCCGCCTGACTCCCGAGGCCGAGCACAAGCTGGTCAGCTACTCGTGGCCAGGCAACGTCCGCGAGCTCCAGAACCGGCTGATGCAGGCGGTCATCCTCTGTGAGGAGGAGGAGCTCGACGCCAGCGAGCTCCTCCTGCCCGACGAGCCGCAGCCGCCGCAGGCTGCGGTCCAGGCGGTGGCACCGCCGCTCGCTGTGCAGCCGCCGACGGCCGCGGGCGTCGCCGGCCCCTGGGGCGGCGCCCCGGTCCCGGTCGATCCGGCGCTTCCGGACCCCGACCAGGTCTGGGGCCAGCTGCGCGAGTACCTCGGCCGCGAGATCGACCTCGCCCTCGGCGGCATTTCACGGACCACGCTACCGCTCGGTAAGTGGCTGAGCGACGATCTCATCCTCGAAGCCCATGCCGCCTCCGACGGTGTCGCTCGCCGGGGCGCAGCGCTGGTCGGGATCCCCGAGACCACCTTCCGGCGGCGCCTCGGTCGCGCCTCCGAGCAGGCGAGGGCCGGCCTGTCGCCACGCTCGGGAACCTGGGCCGAGGTCCGCGCGGTGCTGACGGAGATCGTGCGTGCCGACGGCGACACCGACAAGGACCTGCTCAGCCACGCGGAGCGGATCCTCCTCGAGGAGATCGTCGACCGCGTTCCCAACGACACTCGCGTGGGGTCCGGCCTGCTCGGCGTCACGCCTCCTACCTATCGAGGCCGGCTGACGCAGTTGGCCGCCAGCCCCTGACCGGTCGGGCCCATGCGCTCATCCGGACCATACGAAGGGAGGCGGCTCGGGGTCGATTCGCGGGTCCGTGTGCGGCTGGCGCCCCTTTGCCTCGGCCCGGACGCGGAGATCGACCCGCCGCTGTTCTGGCGGTTCCAGTCGGGCTCCACTACCGCGTGGGCGAGCGCGCGGCGCAACCATCGACGCGGCGGACCGGCCCTCGGCACCGCCTATCTGGCGTTGCAGGCCGACGCGCGGCACGGCCTGCCGATGACCCATCAGGCGCTCCTACCGTTATTCGCTCGGCTCGAGAGCTCCCCTGGGACGGAACCGTCATGACCCGTTTGCGCGCAGCTACCATCGTCATGGTCCTCGCGACGCTCGTCGGGGTGTCGAGCCTGTCGGCCGAGCGTCGGAGCATCCATTTCGATCGCTACACCCTCGACGAGGGCCTCTCCCAGAGCGCGGTCAACGCCATCGCCCAGGACGCCGAGGGCTTCATGTGGTTCGGCACCCAGGACGGGCTCAACCGCTTCGACGGCTTCGAGTTCAAGTCCTACCGCCAGCAGCAGGAGGCTCCGGCGTCGCTCTCGAACAGTTGGATCTGGGCACTCCGGGTCGACAGCCAGGGCGTTCTCTGGATCGGCACCGACGGCGGTGGCCTTAACCGCTGGGCGCCGAAGGAGAGCGGCTTCGACCACTTCCGGCTCGACAACTCCAACCCGACCACCCTGAGCAACGACACCGTGCGGGCGATCTTCGAGGACAGCGAGGGCCGGCTCTGGATCGGCACCGACGGCGGCCTCAACCTGCTGGTCGAGCGCTCCCAGGGCACCTTCCGACGCTTCACCCACAATCCGTCGAAGCCGAAGAGCCTGAGCGCCGACAGCGTGCGCTCGATTCTCCAGGACTCCACGGGAACGCTCTGGGTGGGTACCCACGGCGGTGGACTGAACCGGCTCGATCCCGAGGACGGTGGCTTCGTCCACTATCGACACGATCCCGCCGATCCGACGTCGCTCAGCAGTGACGACGTCCGCTGCGCTTATGAGGACCTCGACGGCAACATCTGGATCGGCACCGACGGTGGCGGTCTGAGCCTGCTGGATCGTGAGAGCGGCTCCTTCGAGCGCTTCACCGAGGACAACGGCAGCCTCGCCGGCAGCCGCAACCACGTGCGTTGGATCCTCCAGGACGAGGACCAGGTGTTGTGGGTCGGCACCGCCGGCGGTCTGTTTGAGTGGCTGCCCCGAGCGCGGCGCTTCCAGCAGTACGAGCACGACCCGAGCGACCCCTCCAGCCTGGCGGGCAACAACGTGATGTCGATCTATCAGGATCGGGGCAGCGTGCTCTGGGTCGGGACGATGAGCGGTCTGAGCAAGTGGAACCCGACGACCAGCTCGTTCGGAGCGTTCACCGCCAGCGACCCCGAGGGTGAGCGACTGAGTGGCAACGCGGTCTTCTCCCTCGCCGAGGGCTCCGATGGCGATATCTGGGTAGGCACCTACGGCGCCGGCCTCAACCGGATCGACCGCACTACCGGCAAGGTCACGCACTATCGATACGACCCGTCCGATCCGGCCGGGCTCGGCGACGACATGACCCCGACCCTGCACGTCGACTCGGCCGGCCGACTCTGGATCGGCACCTTCACCGCCGGTCTCTTCCGTTTCGATGAGCGCAGCGATCAGTTCGTCAACTACCGCCCCGATCTCGAAGACCCGTCCAGCCTGAGCGGCGAGGCGGTCACCTCGATCTACGAAGACCGGGAGGGCACCTTCTGGGTCGGCACCTACGGCAACGGGCTCAACCAGTTCGATCCCAAGACCGGGCATTCGATCCGCTACAACCACCGGGCCGACGACCCCACCAGTCTGAGCAGCGACAACGTCCTGATCATCCGCGAGGACTCCCTCGGCGTACTCTGGATCGGTACCCAGGGCGGCGGCCTGAGCGGACTGGATCGAGAGACCGGGCGCTTCACCCGCTTCAACAACGGGCACGAGATCGGTGGCAAGCTGAGCGACCGCATCTGGTCGCTGCACGAAGACCGCAAGGGGAATCTCTGGATCGGCACCCAGGAGGACGGACTCTACCGTTGGGACCTGGACGATCGACGGAACTACCGGACCAGCTTCCGGCACTACACGCAGGGCGACGGGCTGCCGAACGGCAGCATCAACGGCATTCTCGAGGACGCCCGCGGCAACCTCTGGCTGAGCACCAATCAGGGGATCTCCCGCCTCGACCCCCGCAGCGATACGTTCCGCAATCTCAATCGCAGCAGCGGTCTGCTGAGCAACGAGTTCAACCAGGGCGCCTACCTCCAGACGCTCTCGGGTGAGATGTTCTTCGGCAGTGGTGAGGGCGTCAACTTCTTCCACCCCGACCGGATCCGGAGCAACCTCCATGCGCCCCCGGTCGTCCTCACCTCCCTGCTCAAGAACAACGAGCCCGGCGACCTGGACCGCTCGCTCTCGGACGTCGACGAGATCTGGCTTCAGCACACCGACCACGTAGTCTCGTTCGAGTTCGCGGCGCTCGAGTTCACCGCCCCCGAACAGAACCAGTACGCTTACAAGCTGGTCGGCTTCGACGACGATTGGGTCGAGGCCAGAAACCACCGCTTCGCGAGCTACACCAACCTGGATCCCGGCAACTACACCTTCCGCGTCAAGGCGGCCAACAGCGACGGCCTCTGGAACGAGGAGGGGTTGTCGATCGCCGTGCGGGTCGCCCCGCCCCCCTGGCAGACCTGGTGGGCCTACGCCCTCTATGGCCTCACCTTCGTCAGCATCGTATTCGCCTACGTACGGATGCAGAGCCAGAAGCTCGAGAAGGAGGCCGAGTACAGCCGCAAGCTGGAGCTGGAGGTGCAGGTCCGGACCCGGGAGCTCGCAGAGCGCAACAGCGAGCTCGAGCAGGCCAACAACAAGCTCCAACAGGCGAGCTTCACCGACTCGCTCACCGGCTTGAAGAACCGGCGCTATCTCATGAGCACCATCTCCGAGGACATCGCGCTGGTCGACCGCCACTACCACGACATGGCGCACGGCGGTCCCGCCCCCGAGGGCAAGCGGCCCGACTTCTTGTTCCTGATCTTCGATCTGGACGGCTTCAAGGAGATCAACGACACCTTCGGTCACGCGGCCGGCGACCAGGTGCTGGTGCAGGTCAAGACGCTGCTGGAGAAAGCGTGCCGCAGCTCCGACACGGTGATCCGATGGGGTGGCGACGAGTTCCTGATCGTCGGGCGGTACGCCGACCGGAGGGCCGCCGAGATCCTCTCCGATCGGATCCGGACGAGCGTCGACGAGCACGCCTTTACGCTCGGCAACGACGTCGAGTCGCGCCTCTCCTGCTCGATCGGCTTCGCCTACTACCCGTTCGCGAAGACGAGCCCGCGGTTGATGAACTGGGAGCAGGTGGTGGCGATTGCCGACCGAGCGCTCTATATCGCCAAGAACAGCGGAAGGAACGCCTGGGTCGGCATCCACGAGACCGACAAGACCGCCGAGCTCGATCCCGAGACGCTGGTACAGCAAGTCAACGATCGGATCGATCGCCTGGTCGCCGACGGCTATCTGGGCCTGCACAGCTCGATCGACGACGAGCAGGAGCTGGTCTGGGCGTGGGGATAGCCGGATCTGACGCTCGGCGTGACTTCTGTCAGAATGGCGCGGTGAAGGCATTCGGTCGCTTGACTCTCGTCGCCGCGACGGCGTTCGCCGCCCTCGCGGCCGACGCGAGCGCAGCGGGATTCCTCGGCTCGGCGATCGAAGGCGAGCGGGTCATCACCTGCCAACAGATCGGACGCAAGCTCGGCAGCGTCAGCGTCGAGCAGTGCCTGGACAGCGGCGCGCGACCGACCGGCGGACAGACGGTCTCCGGTACCCCGCTGCTGATGCGTGAGTATCCGCCGGTCCAGAGCCGCCGACCCCTGGGACGGATCCTCCTGGTCGGTGGCATTCACGGCGACGAGTACTCGGCTGTCAGCATTGTCTTCAAGTGGATGGAGATGCTCGAGGAGTTCCACTCCGGCATCTTCCACTGGCGCGTCGTGCCGCTCCTCAACCCCGACGGTCTACTCCAGCGCAGAGCGATCCGGATGAACGCCAACGGCGTCGACCTGAATCGCAACTTCCCGACGCCCGATTGGCACGCCGCGACCGAGGACTACTGGATTCGCCGCACCTCCCGCAACCCACGGCGCTACCCGGGAGCGGGGCCCTTGAGCGAGCCGGAGAGCCGGTGGCTCGCCGCCGAGATCGCCCGCTTCCGCCCGGACGTGGTGGTCTCTGTGCACGCTCCGCACAGCGTCGTCGACTACGACGGTCCGCCGGAGCCCCCGGAACGACTCGGCCCGCTCAGTCTGCACATACTAGGCACCTACCCCGGCTCGCTGGGACGCTGGGCCGGCGTGCACATGGGTCTGCCGGTGGTCACGATCGAGCTACCGAGCGCCGGTAGCATGCCGACCATCAGCGAGCAGAAGAAGATCTGGGTCGACCTGGTCGCCTGGCTCAAGCGGCGCCTGACCGAGCAGCCGCGTCCCGATTGGACCTTCGACGCGATGACCGCGACCGCTTCGGCCGCGGGCGGCTCGCGCTAGGACGACGGACGCGGGGCGGATCAGACTCGCTCTTCGAAGACGATGCGCCAGCCGGTCGGCTCGCGGCGCCAGTACTGATGCTTGCGGGTCGAGGCCTTGAAGGTATCGCTCTCGTAGTGCTGGACGAAGTCGACGACCACCAGATCGGGCTCGCCCGGGTAGCCGTAGATGCCCATCTCCTCCAAGCGCACTCGGATGTAGCTCTTGCCCGCGTTGACGCTCTTCTTGTAGGCCCCGAACCTCGAGCGATCCATCCCCTGGGTGCGGAACTGGTCGGAGTAGAACGCCAGATAGCGTGGGGTGTCGCGACTCTCCCAGGCCCGCCGCCACGCTTCGACCCGGGCCTCGAGCTGACGTCCCCGCCGATGGGCGCGCGCCTCCGGCACCCACTCGAGACCGCTCGCGACCAGCACCGGCGTCTCGCGGATCTCCACGGCCTGCATCAACGCCTCGAAGTCCTGATTGCTGAGGGTCACGCATCCGCGGCTCGAGCGCGGCGGACGGCTGTAGGTGGTCGACTCGGTGCCGTGGATCCAGATCCCGCTGCCGGTCCGCCCTTGTAGTCTGTCCCAGCCGTTCGGGTACGTGAGCGGAAAGGCGCCTGTACCGTAGAGATCCGGCAGCGTCTCACCGGCCAGGTAGCCGGAGACCAGGTAGTAGCCGACCGGCGTTCGCTCGTCGCCCTCGACCCGCTTCTCGCTGCCGTTCTTGCCGATCGAGACGTAGAAGTCCCGGGTCTGGGTCAGACCGTCGGCGCGTCTCTCGAAGACAAACAGCCGATTCTGATCCAGATCTACGACCAGGACGCTCGGGGCGACGTCGGGCACCTTGAGCAGCCCCTCGGGCAGCGCCCGGGGTGGTGGCGACCTACGGTAGCGCCGCCAGCGGGCGCGCGCCTCGAGCAGCAGGTCGTCGGCATGCTCGCCGTCGGCCAACCCCTGGCCGAAACGGTCGAGACCGGTCGCCTGCGCCAACCACATGTCGCCCCGGATCAAGTGCGCCAGACGGAAGTCGGGCTGGCGCTCGACCAGGCGGTCCATCCGCTCGTGAGCCTCGTCGAGCTTCCCCCGGCGGACGTCCTGCAGACCCTCGACCAGGGCCCGCTCGAGCATCGGCGTGGACTCGCCCGCCGACAGGCCGGTCGCCACGTCGTTGGCTCCTGCGGTGGTCACCCAGGAGAGCGCGGCGAGGGTCAGGGCCACGACCCCGATCCGCGCCCAGGCCCTATTCCGCTTGTTCTTCGAGTATCTTCCAGCCACCATCTTCCCAGGTGAGCGTCAACATCTTGGTGACCCGATCCTGAAAGGTGTTGGACTCATAAGACTGCAGAAAACGTATCTGGGCTGTTGAGCCTTCCACATGCGGCTCATCCAGGTAGGCGAGCGTCACACGGATGAACTCGGGTGCGCTCAGGCGCTCTCTGCGAACCTCGCTCCACTGCTGCCACGTCGAGCCGTCACCGGGTCGGAAGTCGGCGGCATAGGCCGCCAGGTAGTCGTCGACGCGTTGCTCCTGCCACGCAGAGCGCCAACCCTCGACGAAGGGAGCGACGCTCTCGGCAGTCGCCTCGAACGGGGTCTCGCCGATCGAGGTCGCTTCGGCCTCGGCGGCCTCAGGCTCGGTCATCTCCGGCTCGGCGATCGCCGGCTCGGTCACCTCAGGCTTCGGCATCTCTGGCTCGGCCATCTCCGGCTCGGTTACCTCCGGCTTCGGCATCTCGGGCTCGGCCATCTCCGGCTCCTGCGCGGCTTCCGGCGCCGGCAGTGGCGGCGTCTGGGCCATCGCCGTCGGCTCGGCGGCCGCGATCTGGGTCTCGGCCGTCGGCTCGTCTCCAGCGTCCGAGCGGACGCCGACGAACTCGCCCAGATTGCCCAGCAGGACGAGCTCCACGACCTCCGGACGCTCGTCGGTCCCCGGCTCGAGCGCCTCGGCGTACGCCTCGCTCGCCAGCTGACTATAGATCTTGGTCAAGTTCTCGTACGCCGTCCGATAGCTCGCATGGGTCTGGAGCGAGCGTCGGAGCGTAGCGACCGCGGTCTCGTAGTCACCCGCAGCCGCCTGGATCACGGCCAGGTTGTTGTAGGGCTCCGGGAGCCCAGGCTGGAGCTCGATGAGCCGCTCGAAGATGGCATGCGCCTCGTCCGCCCGGCGCAGCTCGACCAGCAGCACTCCTTTCAGAAAGAGGCCATCCGGAAGATCCGGCTCGGCGGAGAGTTGCTGCTCGACCAGTCGCAGTGCAGCGGCCGGGTCTCCTTGCGCGGCGAGGCTGCGCGCCGCCTCCAGGCTCGCCGACGCAGCTCCGGCGGCGGCCAACAACAGGACCAGACCGGCCGACACGGCGATTCCATGCCGACCCAAGCGACCGAGGTACCGACCTGTCTTTCGTCTCATTTCGAGTTCCCGGGTAGTTCGAGCTCCAAAACGTCTTCTAGATCCTAAGTAACACCTATATAAACAGTTAGGCATAATAGCATGCCTCGCCCGCGGACTGTGCGGTTGGCAGCACCGCCGCCGCGTTCCGCAGTCACGCTGGAACCTTTCCGCGACCCGGTCATTATCAAGGGTGTGGAGGCGCATTTGACAGCCACCGACAAGCCCGATGACGGCACGCTCCTGAGCCGCACTCGAGCGGGCGATCGGGCCGCCTTCGGGGAGCTGGTCGATCGCCACAAGGACGCGCTCGTCGGCTACCTCACCCGGCTGGTCGGCTGCCCCGACAACGCCGAGGACCTGGCCCAGGAGACCTTCCTGCGCCTCTACGAGCACCGGGATCGGTATGTCGAGCGCGGACGCCTCGGCGGCTATCTCTACACCATCGCCACCAACCTTGTTCGGAGTCGCGAGCGGCAGAAGAAACGGCGCCGCTTGCTGAGGTCCGTGTTCATATCTCCGAATGGGCACGGTCACGATCCCCCTCAACAGGCTGCCCTGCTCGTCGATGAGCTGCAGGAGACGCTGGGCAAGGCGGTCGCCTCACTCCCGGTCCACTACCGGGTGCCGCTGGTGCTACACGAGATCGAAGGCTGGAGCTACAAAGAGATCGGCGCCCTCAGCCACTGCCGCGAGGGCACCGTGAAGTCGCGGATACACCGGGGGCGCAAGCTTCTGAAGGGGAAGCTCGGCCCCTACTGGCGTGGAGACCGAAGCGCATGACACACAGAGATCGACCCGATGAGCTGTCCTCGGCCCTGCGCGCGCTCACCAGGAGGCCGGCATCACCCGGGTTCACCGACGGCGTGGTCGCCCGCCTCGACGCCCGCGACCAGCGTCGCCGCACCAAGGCGCGGCTGCTCCTGGCGGCCGAAGCGGCCCTCGTGGTCCTCGCCCTGGGAGCTCTCTTCGTCTACCGTCCGGGGAGTCCACCACCGAGCGCCGACGCCCACACCCAGGCCGACGAGCTGCGGCGCCAGTATCAGACGCTGCAAGCCGAGCTCGAGCAGCTCCAGCGCGCCAGCGACCGGAGCCGCGCCGTGCTCTACCTCGGAGCGAGCGATGGCTACGACCTGGTCCTCGACCTCGAGCCGTTGCTCGATCAGGGCGTCGGAGCTCCGGTCGTCCCGGCGATGCAGGACCTACGGGTCCGTCCGGCCTACGCCGAGGCAACGGGGAGGCAGCCATGAGGATTCTCGCATGCGTGCTGGCGGCCCTGGCCAGCTGGGGCGCCCCCGCCCTGGCCGCCGAGGAACGGGTCGTCGAGACCAAGCGCGTCGTCGTCCGGGTCACCGCTGATCCAGGAGAGTCAGGCTACAGCTACGTCTACGTCGATCACGAGGACGGCGAGCCGGTCCTGCTCGACTCGGTGCTCGCCGAGCGCGGCTACCTGGGAATCGAGCTGCTCGAGCTGACGCCCGAGCTGAGAGAACACTTCGGCGCCGCGGAGGACGCCGGAGTGATGATCTCCCGGGTGGTGGAAACGAGCCCGGCGGCCACGGCCGGCCTAAGGGCAGGCGACATCTTGACCGCGATCGACGGGGTCGAAGTCGGCTCTTCCTCAGAGGTCGCACGGGCGGTCTCCGAAGGTCGCGAAGGCCAGCCGGTGCGACTGACCGTCCAGCGCGACGGCGAGATGCGCGTGGTCGAGGCGACGCTCGCCACGCGTCCGCGCCAGCAGATCGATCTCGGGGGGTTGATCATGGCGCCCGGCGGCAGGGGCCGGGTCCGACGGTTCGATCTGGAGCGCGAGGCGATACCGATGGTCGAGCTCGATCCCGACAGCATGGGCCGCGCCCTGAGCTTGATGCGGGAGCACTTCGAGAGCCCTGAATGGCGCGAGCAGCTGAGGCTCTTCGGCGGCGACCGCGAAGCGCTCGAAGAGCGGATCCGCGAGCTCGAGAATCGTTTGCGGGAGCTCGAGAGCCAGATCGAAGAGCTACCTGAGTAGGTAGCCTGTGCCGGCTCGAGCGACCACCCGCGAGCGGTGTCCCCGTCGCCCGATCGCCCGGATAGAATCGGGCCTCACCGGAGAGGGAGACGGAGGAGAACGAATGAGCTACCTGACAGACGAGAAGCTCGCGATCCTGGGCTCGGCCGGCGCGATCGGCTCCAACATGGTCCAGACCGCGCTGACCATGGGGCTGACCTCCAACATCGCGATGCTCGACCCCTACGACAAGGGCAACGAGGGCGCGGCGGAGGAGATCTACCACTGCTCGTTTCCGGGCGCCAACGTCACCTGGACGGCGGATCCAGCGGAGGCACTGAGCGGTGCGTCCTTCGTGATCTCGTCGGGCGGCGCACCGCGCAAGGAGGGGATGACCCGCGAGGACCTACTCAAGGGCAACGCCGAGATCGCCGCGCAGCTCGGCAAGGACATCAAGAGCTACTGTCCGGCCGCCCGCTTCGTGGTCGTGATCTTCAACCCCGCGGACGTGACCGGCCTGGTGACCCTGGTCCATTCCGGCCTGGCGCCGTCGCGCGTCGCGACCCTCGCGGCGCTCGATAGCACGCGCCTGCAGACCAGGCTCGGCCAGCATTTCGGTGTGCCCCAGTCGGAGGTCACGGGCTGCCGAACCTACGGCGGCCACGGCGAGATGATGGCGGTCTTCGCCAGCACCGCCAGCATCGGCGACCGCAAGCTGACGGATCTGATCGGCACCGACGAGCTGTCGGACGAGGACTGGGAGGGCATCAAGGCCCACACCCGCCAGGGCGGCAAGCGGATCATTCAGCTGCGCGGTCGCAGCTCGTTCCAGAGCCCGTCACATCATGCGCTGCTCATGACCAAGGCGGTCATCGACGGCCAGGGCTACCCGTGGCCGGTCGGCTGCTACGTCGACGCCGAGCAGGCCGGCTTCCGTCACACGCTGATGGCGATGGAGACCACCGTCGACGGCGACGGCGTCCACTGGACGCTGCCGCAGGGCACCGAGGGTGAGATGGCCGATCTCCGCGCCTCGTACGAGCATCTGGTCAAGCTCAGGGACGAGGTGATCGAGATGGGCGTGATCCCGGCGCTCGACGGGTGGAGCTCGGTCAACCCGAACCTCTAGCGCCGATCCTGATGCGGCTCTACGCCTTCAGGGGGACCCGCTACGCCGGCGACACCGGCGCCCTCGCCGCGCCCCCCTTCGATCAGATCGACGATCAGCGCCGGCGGGAGCTCCACGCCGCTCACCCGTGCCAGTTCGCCCACCTGACGCGGCCGGTCTCCCCTGCTGAAGCGGCGAGGCTGCATGCCGAATGGGCGGCCGACGGCACTATCATGCACGAGGTTGCCGACTGCCTCTACGCCTACGAGATCAGGCTCGCGGACGGCGGACGGCGACTCGGTCTGTGCGGCCTGATCGCGATCGAGGACCCGGCGTCCGACATCATCCTTCCCCACGAGAGCACGGTCGACAAGACGATCGACGAGCGCCTCGGCCTGCTCGAGGCGACGCGCACCGACCTCGAGCCGATCCTGATGCTGTGCGAGCGCAGCACCGAGTTCGAGGCGCTGCTCGAGCAGGCGACGGCCGGCGACGTCCTGGCGCGTCATACCGACGAGTCCGGGCACCGTCATCGGCTCTCTCGCATCGACGACGCCACGACCTGCGAGCGGTTCCGGCAGATCCTGACGAACAGCCCCGGCTGGATCGCCGACGGCCATCACCGCTATCGGGTCGCCAGCGAGTTCGCGCGCCGCCACCGGCCGACCGCGGGCTCCCCGGCCGCCGCCAAGCTGGCCGTGATCACCAGCCTGGCATCGCCCGGACTGCGCATCGATCCGATCCATCGGGCGATCACTCGAGCGGTCGATCTCGACAGCGCCGACGACGCGGTCGTCGAGCGCTCCGAGTGGGACGGCGCCAGCGGTACCGACCTGGCCGCCGCGGTCGCGGCGGCGGCGCCGCCGGCGATCGGCATCTGGGATCGTGGCGGGGCGCCCCAGATCTGGCGACTCGATCCGGCGACCGCCCCCGAGGACTGGCCGGAGTCGGCGACTGGCCTGGCGGCGGCGCTGGTCCATACCGCCCTGTTCACCCGCTTCGGTCTCGATGCGAGCGCGTCACACGACGGCACGACCGTCTATCGCTCCGATCCCGATCAGCTGTTTGCCGAGGTCGAGCGCGGCGACGTCCCGGTCGGCATCTGGTTGCCACCGACCTCCCCCGAGCTCTTCGCCGGTGCGGTCGCCGCCGGCGACCGGCTGCCGCCGAAATGGACCCGCTTCGTCCCCAAGCTGGCCTCCGGGCTGGTCTGGTGCTCGCACGAGAGCGAGGTTGTCTGATGCCGACTCACTTGCGGCCCGACCAGAAACCGGTGGTCCAGTTCGATCCCCGGATCGAGGTCTCGCCCTTCCTGCTCTTCCGGCGGCTCAAGGAAGACCGCGGACCGCGGCTGATCGATGCCCGTTCGAGCCCGACGGAGAGGACGATTCGGGGCGCGGAGCGGCTGCCCGGACCCGACTGGCGCCCCGCTGACGACGAGGAGGTCGTCCTCTTCGACGAGGACGGCAGCGAGGCCCTGCCCTGGGTGACGAAGCTGCAGGGCGAGGGCTTCGAGCGCGTGAAGATGCTCTTCGGCGGGCTCGATCTGTACGAGTTCTCGCTCAGCCCGGAAGTGGTCGGCGGCGACACGTTCCTCGAGCGCGGCTAGCCTGTCGTCTCATCCGATGCGTGGCGGGTGGCCCCGAGCGTGCACAGGAGGCCCTGCAAAGGCACCTGGCCGACTCGGAGCCTCCGACCGCCCAGGCGCTCTAGCGCCGGCTGGCGCCCCTACGCTCGCCCGCGGACCACTTGCCCGGACTGGTCGACGCTCCAGAGCTCACCCGAGTAGATCAGCTCCTCGAGCGTGCCGGCGCCCTTCTCCTTGATCTGCTCCTCGATCTGGTGGACCAGGCCGTGGTCGTACGACGGCAGAGCGACATTGCGCATGACCCCGATCGGGGTCGGGAAGTCGGGCGGACCGAGCTGCGCCATCATGAAGGCCAGCGCCGGGTTCGGATCGGCCTCGTCCCAGACCAGGCAGTCGTCGGGGCCGAAGCCGTCGGCGAAGCGGATCACCTCGAGCGCGGTGCCGTTGAGGCGGATCCCCTTGTCCTTCTCCTTGCCGAAGACCAGTGGCTCCCCGTGCAACACCTCGACGGTCTGCTCGGACCGCACCTGCTTGGCGACCATGTGCTCGAACGCCTTGTCATTGAAGATGTTGCAGTTCTGGTAGACCTCGATGAAGGCGGAGCCGGTATGCGCGTGCGCCCGCTCCAGGATGTCGCGCAGGTGCGGCTGCATGATGTCGACACCGCGGGCGACGAACGTGGCGCCGGCGCCGAGTGCCAGCGAGAGCGGGTTGAACGGGTAGTCGACCGACCCGACCGGCGTCGATTTCGTGACCTTGCCGAGCTCGCTCGTCGGCGAGTACTGCCCCTTGGTGAGACCGTAGATGCGGTTGTTGAACATCAGGATCTTGACGTCCATGTTGCGCCGCAGCGTGTGAATCAGGTGATTGCCGCCGATCGACATCGCATCGCCGTCACCGGTGGCGATCCAGACCTCGAGGTCGGGCCGCGATGCCTTGAGCCCGGTGGCGATCGCCGGAGCGCGGCCGTGGATCCCGTGGAAGCCGTAGGTTTCCATGTAGTAGGGAAACCGGCTCGAGCAGCCGATCCCCGACACCACGACGAACTTCTCCTTCGGGATTCCGAGCTTCGGGAAGACCGTCTGCACGCACGACAGGATCGCGTAGTCCCCGCAGCCGGGGCACCAGCGCACCTCCTGGTCGGACTGGAAGTCCTTCTTGGTCAGAACGGGCAGCTCAGTGGACATCTTCGGCCCCCAGAATCTCGCGGATCCTGGCGAGGATCTCGCTGCGGAAGAACGGTTTGCCCTGCACCTTGGTCATCGAGATCACATCGACCAGGTAGCGCGCCCGGAGCAGGGTCGCCAGCTGACCCATGTTCATCTCCGGGATCAGGACGTGCTCGAACCGGTCCAGGAGATCACCGAGGTCGGACGGAAACGGGTTCAAGTAGCGCAGGTGGGCGAAGCTGACCTCCAGCCCTTCACGCCGCGCCTGCTGGGAGCCACCGGTGATCGCCCCCTTGGTCGACCCCCAGCCGAGCACCAGCAGCCTGCCCTCGGCGGGGCCGTCTACCTGGATCGGTGGGATTTCGTCGGCGATCCGCGCCACCTTCTCCGCGCGCAGATCGGTCATCAGCTGGTGATTGGCCGGATCGTAGGAGACGTCGCCGGTGATGTTCTCCTTCTCCAGCCCACCGATCCGGTGCTCGAGGCCCGGGGTACCCGGAATCGCCCACGGCCGCGCCAGGGTCTGCTCGTCGCGCAGGTACGGCTCGAAGCCCTCGGGGTCGGTGCGGAACTCGGTGCGCAGGTCGGGCAGATCCTCGACCTGCGGCAGCCGCCACGGCTCGGAGCCGTTGGCGATATAGCCGTCCGAGAGCAGGATGACCGGCACCATGTACTTGACCGCAACGCGCGACGCCTCGATCGCCGTGTCGAAGCAGTCGGCGGGCGACGACGCCGCGATCACCGGCAGCGGCGACTCGCCGTTGCGACCGAACATCGCTTGCAGGAGGTCGGACTGCTCGGTCATGGTCGGCAGGCCGGTCGATGGCCCGCCGCGTTGCACGTTGCAGATGACCAGCGGCAGCTCGGTCATGATCGCCAGGTTGATCGCCTCGGACTTGAGCGCCAGGCCCGGGCCGCTGGTCGAGGTGACCGCCAGCGCCCCGCCGAAGGCGGCGCCGATCGCAGCGGCGACCGCGGCGATCTCGTCTTCGGCCTGGAAGGTCGAGACGCCGAACGTCTTGTAGGCGGCGAGCTCGTGCAGGATGTCGCTGGCCGGCGTGATCGGATAGGAGCCGAGGAAGAGCGGTAGGCCGCTCCTCCGGCTGGCGGCGACCAGGCCGATCGAAAGCGCGCTGTTGCCCATGATGTTGCGATAGACGCCGGGCTCGAGGCTCGCCGGCTCGACCTCGTAGCGCACCTGGAACTGATCGGTGATCTCGCAGAAGTTCCACCCGGCCTTGAGTACCTTGACGTTGGCCTCGGCAATCTTCGGACGCTTGGCGAACTTCTGCTCGAGCCAGCCGATGGTGGTCTCGAGCGGCCGATTGAAGAGGTAGTAGACCATCCCGAGCGCGAACATGTTGCGGCTGCGGTTCTTCGCCTTCGAGTCGAGATCCAGCTCTTCGAGGGCACGATGGGTCATCGTCGTGATCTCGGCCGGAGTGACCCGGTAGGCCGCCAGTGACCCGTCTTCGAGCGGGTTCTCCTCGTAGCCGGCCTTCTTCAGATTCCGGTCGTGGAACTCGTCGGTGTTGACGATCAGCACGCCGTTCTGCTTGAGGTCGCCGATCGACTTCTTGAGTGCCGCCGGGTTCATCGCCACCAGACAGTCGGGAGCGTCGCCCGGCGTGTGGATGTCGTAGTCGGCGATGCGCACCTGAAACGCGGACACGCCGGCCAGCGTCCCCTGCGGAGCCCGGATCTCGGCCGGGAACTCGGGCAGGGTGGCCAGGTCGTTGCCGACCAGCGCCGAAGTGCTGGTGAACTGCGTGCCGGTCAGCTGCATGCCGTCGCCGGAGTCGCCGGCGAAGCGTACGACGACTTCCTCGACCGCTTCGAGCTTCGGCGGCGCGGCGCTCTGGTCCTCTTCCTTGGTCTCTGTGCTCATACTGGTTCCGTCTATTCGAGATTACCGGCCGGTCGGCCGTAAAGGGTTGGTCGGAATGATGGTCTCGGCCCCGGTCGAATCGTAGCAAAGGGCCGGGCCGCTGTCATGAGGACGCGGCGGCGGATTTGCTGCTCTCGGGGCCGGCCGCGGCCGCCTCCTGGCGGCGTCTCGCCTCCCCCACCAGGTCGACCCTGCCCGCCTGGAGCTCTCTGCGGGCCCGGGCCCTCTGCTCCTCTTCCTCGGGGTAGCGGGGACGGTAGCCGAGCCGCGCCTGGTCGTAGGTGAACGGCTTCTGGAGCTCCTCTTTGGTCACCACGGAGGACGCCCGGTTGAAGAAGGCCATGTCGTAGTTGTTGCTCATGATGATCGCTTCTTCGGGGCAGGCGTCGACGCAGTAGCCGCAGAAGACGCAGCGGAGCATGTCGATGTCGTAGACCACCGGGTATTTCTCGACGTTCACGTCCGGGTGCTCGCCCGCCTCGATGTGGATGCATTCGGCGGGACAGGCGGTAGCGCAGAGGAAACAGGCGACGCATCGGAGCGAGCCGTCGGGCCGGCTGGTCAGGATGTGGTGGCCACGGAAGCGGTGCGAGTAGGCGCGCCGCTCCTCGGGGTATTCGATCGTGTACGAGGTTCGCCGGCCTAAGAGATTGCCGACGAAGTGCCGGAGGGTGACCCACATACCACCGAGCAGCGGCAGGTAGAGGCGCTCGGCCAGGGTGTATCGGTACGGTTCGGGAGTGTCGGAATGTGGCATTGGATCAGAGCGTGCTCAGCGTTCCAGCTCGCCGGCGATGATGTTCAGCCCCCCCAGCGTGGCGATGGCGTCCGAGATGGTGCCACCCTGCATCAGGTGCGAGAAGCTCGCCATGATCGGGAAGCATGGCGGACGCACCTTGATCCGGTAGGGCTTGCCCGAGCCGTCACTGATCACGTAGAAGCCGAGCTCTCCGTTGGCACCCTCGACCATGTGGTAGAGCTCGCCCGGCGGCACCTGGATGCCGTCCATGATCAGCTTGAAGTGGTAGATCATCGCCTCCATCTGGTTGTAGGCATCTTCCTTGGGGGGGAGCGCGACGTGCGGGTCGTCGACGATGTAGGGCCCATCGGGCATGCCGCGATCGAGCAGCTGCCGGATGATGGACAGCGACTGGTGTATCTCTTCCATGCGCATCCGGTAGCGGTCGAAGACGTCGCCGCCCTGGAAGACCGGCACCTCGAAGTCGACCTCGCCGTAGAGATCGTACGGGTACGCCCTGCGCACGTCGTAGTCGACGCCCGAAGCGCGCAAGCAGGGGCCGGTCCAGCCGTGGTCGACCGCCTCCTCGGCGGAGATCGCCGCCACGCCGACCGAGCGGTCGAGCCAGATCCGGTTCTTGGTGACCACCTTGTCGACGTCGTCGATGAACTCCGGAACGGTCTCGAGCAGATGCCGGCAGCGCGCTTCGAAATCGGGCGGCAGGTCCTCGAGCAGACCCCCGATGCGGCACGCGGAGACGGTCAACCGGGCGCCGCAGCACGCTTCGAGGAGGCCGTAGATCTCCTCGCGAGGCTGGAACATGTACCAGAAGTTGGTCAGCGCCCCGGTATCGACGAGAGTCGAGCCGTTGCAGACGCAGTGATCCATGATGCGCGAGAACTCGGAGAGGATCATCTGCGCCCAGACCGCCCTGGGCGGCGCCTCGATCCCCATCAGCTTCTCGACCGTGCGGCAGTAGGCGACGTTGTTGATGAACGACGAGCAGTAGTTGAGCCGGTCGGTATACGGGATCACCTGCTGCCAGGTGTGGGTCTCCGCCATCTTCTCGAAGCAGCGGTGGAGGTACCCGATCTCGACCTCGCTGGCGACGATCACCTCGCCGTCCAGCGTCGCGACGACCCTGAAGGTGCCGTGCATCGCCGGATGCGACGGGCCGATGTTGATGGTCATCCGCTCGAACATGTCGTCGACCGATTCGCTGCCGGTCGGCTGCGGGTTCGGCTTGTAGATCTTGTCCTCGGTCAGGATCCAGCGCCGCGCGGGGTCGTAGTCCTTGCGCAGCGGATGGCCCTGGAACGCCTCGTGGGTGAGGATACGGCGCAGGTTCGGATGTCCTTCGAACCGCAGGCCGAACATGTCCCACGCCTCGCGCTCGAACCAGTCGGCCGCCGTCCAGACGTCGATCAGCGACGGCAGCACCGGGTCGTCCTCGAGCACCGGGACCTTGAGCCGCAGCCGCGCGGCGCGCGGCAGGGAGTAGAGATGGTAGACGGCCTCGAAGCGCTCGTCCCGATCCGGGTAGTCGACGCCGCACAGGTCGAGCAGGAGATCGAATTGGGTCTCGGGGTCGTCGCGCAGCTGGCGCGCTACCTGCGCCAGCGCGTCGCGCCGGACGATCCAGGTCGGTTGGTCGAGGCCCTCGACCACTTCGACGCTGCCTTCGGGCAGGCTGTCAAGCAGCGGCGGAGCCGGAATCGTCGCCGTGGGCACGCTTCTCCTTCAGCCGCCGCTTGCTGTCGCGCTTGATTTTTTCCTTGAGCTGTAGGATGCCGTACATCAGCCCCTCGGGCGTCGGCGGACACCCGGGGACATAGACGTCGACCGGCACGATCTCGTCGATTCCCTGCATCACGTGGTAGGCGCGGTAGAAGCCGCCGGAGCATGCACACGCGCCCATCGAGACCACCCACTTGGGGTCCGGCATCTGATCGTAGATCCGTTTGAGGGTCGGGGCCATCTTGTCGGTGATGGTGCCGGCGACGATCATCACGTCGCTCTGCCGGGGCGAGAACCTCACCACCTCGTAGCCGAATCGCGCCATGTCGTAGTGGCTCGAGACGACCGACATGAACTCGATCGCGCAGCAGGCGGTACCAAACGGCAGCGGCCAGAACGAGTTATTCCGGCCCCACTCCTCGAGCTTGTCGACTGTGGTGGTGACCCAAGATTCGCCGATCATGCTGGTCGCTCCTTCGGCACGGATGATAGCGCAAACAGGGCGCCTGACCGACGTTTCGCAGCCTGACCGATATCGGTTGCCATTGCGGCCTCAGCGGCGCCTCAGGGAGGGGTTGAAAGGGGAGAGCTCTCCCCTTTCTCGTCAGATATCGCCCGTCAGATATCGCCGGCGGCGGCCTGCAGCGCCGTCCTGAGCTCCGAGAGGCGGTTGACGTGCTCTTCCTGCGCCTCGACGACCGCCTTGAAGACGTCGGCCGTCTCTCCCTCCACGTCCCGGATCATCTTGGGATAGAGGACGCTGTTCTCGAACCGGTCCTCGGCCAGCGCGTCGGCGACGGCGGTCTTCCCCTCACGCACCTGGCCGGCCGCCTCCAGCTGGCGGATCGCCAGCTCGTCCTTCTGTTCCGCCAGCTCGAGCCAGGCTCGCGCCAGATTGGGCAGTCCCTCGCGCTCCGCGCGCGCAGCGTGCGCCCGGCAGCGGGCGGCGCTCACCGCCTCGGCCATGAAACCGGTCTTCAGATGCTCCTGGAAACGGGCTACTCGCGACACGCCGCTCTCCTCCAAGCTAAGATGATCGCGCGGAGGATCGCTCCTCCGGAAGTCGGATTCTACCAGGCGCGTCCGGCCCCGGCACGGAACAATCGCGCCGTTCGACACGTAGTAGGCCTAGCCTCATGCCCCGGTCCGAAAGCCCCGAGCGCAAGGAACCGGCCACCGGTCGCCCCTCCCTGCGCCCTTCGAGGCGCGGGCTGCTGCTGGCCGGGGGGCTGCTGCTACTGCCGATCGTGGCGATCACCGGCCTGATCTGGCTGCTCGCCGGCTCCGCAGCGGCCAAGCTCGTCGCCGGAATCCTGCTGATCGGCGCCCTCCTGGTGGTCGCGGCCTTCTTCCTGGCGCGGATGATCCAGGTCTTCCTCTGGCGCGTCGGTCGGCGGCTGGCGTTCTCCTACTTCCTGATCGGAGTCCTGCCGATTCCGATGGTCGGCCTGCTCGGTCTGCTCAACGGCTACCTCCTCTCCGGCTATTTCCTCGGACACCTCTACCGGGACGCCAGCGAGCAGCTCCAGCACGACACGACCCGGGCTGCCGTCAACGAGCTGGTCAGTCCGGGGCCACGCCCCGACGACTACGTCTTCGCCCGTTACATCGACGGCCGCCGGGTCTCGGGCGACGATCGCCTGCCCGAGACCTGGCCCGATTGGCTGGCCGAGGAAGAGGGCGGCGGCTACGAGGGCTTCGTCGCCCTGCGCGACGGCACGCCGACCCTGATCGCGTCGGCGGGCGGCCCCGAGGAGGGGGTGCTGGCGCTCTTCAACAGCAGCCTCTCCGAGGAGCTGAGTCGACGGTCGGACGTCTGGATCGAGCTCTATCGATCGGACGACCCGGAGGCGAGCTCGGTCACGCGGCTGAGTCTGGGCGGTCAGGAGTTCTCGTTGCTGCCCCTGACCGCCAAACGGATGACGGGGCGGGAGGAGTTCTTCGGCATCCAAGCGGGCGAGGAGGCGAGCCTGATGTCGAGGCCGGTACTCTGGTGGGGCGAGATCGCCGGCTCGGTCCGCTCGATCGAGACCGGCGAGATGGTGGCGGACTACGTTCTCGCCTCGCTCAACGGCACCATCGAGATCGTCACCGAGCACCTGTTCTCAGGCTCGGCCGAGGTCGACACCGCGATCTGGGCGGCCGCGATCTCGGCGACCGTCGTCCTGGGCGGCATCTACGCCCTGGCGGTGATGATGGCGCTGTTCATCATCTTCACGCTCAGCCGGGCGGTCAACCGGCTGAGCAGCGCAACCGAAAGGGTGATGCGTGCCGACTTCTCCACCCGCATCCCGGTCAAGCGGCGGGATCAGATCGGCGAGCTGCAGCGGTCGTTCAACGAGATGACCGCCAATCTCGAACAGTTGGTCGCCGCCGAGGCCCAGAAGGAGACGCTGGAGAAGGAGCTCAAGATCGCCCGTGAGCTGCAGCAGAGCCTGCTGCCCGCCAACCTGCCCGACAACGAGAGCCTCGAGTTCTCCACCCTGTTCGAGCCGAGTGCGGCGATCGGCGGCGACTACTTCGACATCCTGCGCATCGACGACTCACGCCTCGCCGTGGTGATCGCGGACGTGTCGGGTCACGGCCTGCCGACCGGGCTGCGGATGGCGATGCTCAAGGCGGCGCTGGTCATCCTGGTCGAGGAGTCGAAGGCCCCGGAGGAGATCCTGCGCCGGCTCGACCAGATGGTACGCGCCGAGCGCCGGATCTTCGTTACCGCAACGATCGGCATCGTCGACTTCCGGAGCGGCCGACTGGAGCTGACCAACGCCGGTCATCCGCCGACCTACCTGATCCGCGCCGGCTCGGTCGAAGAGATCCTGCTCCCCGGCAACCCGCTCGGCATGTTGGGCGAGACCTATGGCCGCCAGGAGCTCGATCTCGAGCCGGGAGATCACGTGGTCTGGCTCTCCGACGGCCTGATCGAGGCGACCAACGGCAAGGGTGAGCCGTTCGGCTACGAGCGGGTCCGCGGTGCCCTGTCGAACGGCTCCAGCAACGCCGTCGAGCTGCGCGACTCCCTGGTCGGCGCGGTCGCCACCCACACCCACGGCAAGCCGGCCGACGACGACCGGACGCTGGTGGTGATGCGCTACAAGAGCTGAGCGGATCGCGATCCGCTCTGGTACTTTCCCAGTGTGGAACGGGCTTTCGCAGCCTCGCCGCGCGTCACCTCGCTCGCCTGGGGCCGTATGGAGATCGAAGGGCTCGGAGTCGGCAAGGATTTCAAGCTCTACCCGGGTGGTGGACGGCCCTGGGACTGGCGGGAGACCGACACCCGCCACGTGCCGGGCATCCAGCCGGCGGACGTCGAGGAGCTGCTCGACCACGGGGCGCGGGTGGTCGTCCTGAGCCGGGGCATGGAGCTGGCGCTTCACGTCTGTCCCGAGACCCTCGAGCTCCTGCGCCGGCGTGACGTTCGGGTCCACTTCGAGGAGACTCGCGCTGCCGTCGAGCGCTACAACCGACTGGCGCAGACCGAGCCGGTCGGCGGTCTGTTTCACTCGACCTGCTAGGCAGGAGAAGACGGGAGGAGATATGGGACCGCTGGAGGGACTGCGGGTCATCGAGATCGCGGGCATCGGACCCGTGCCGTTCTGCGGGATGATGCTCGCCGACATGGGAGCCGAGGTGCTCCGCATCGACCGCGCCGACCAACGCGCACCGGCCGGCGTCGAGTCGTCACTCGACGTCCTCAACCGCGGCAAGCGCTCGGTCGCGCTCGACCTGAAGCATCCCGACGGGGCGGCTACCCTGCTCGACCTCGTCGACCGGACCGACGCGCTCCTCGAGGGCTTCCGGCCGGGCGTCGTGGAACGCCTGGGCATCGGTCCGGAGGAGTGCCTGGCTCGGAATCCGCGGCTGGTCTACGGCCGCATGACCGGCTGGGGGCAGGACGGCCCGATCGCCCAGGCCGCCGGACACGATCTGAACTACATCGCCGTCTCGGGCGTCCTCGGGGCCATCGGCCGCGGGGACCAGGCGCCGGTGCCGCCGCTCAACCTGGTCGGGGACTTCGGCGGCGGCGGGATGCTGCTGGCCTTCGGCGTGTTGGCGGCGATCCTGCACGCGCGCCGGTCCGGAGCCGGACAGGTGATCGACGCGGCGATGGTCGACGGCTCGGCGCTGCTCGCGGCCTGGTTCTCGGGAGCCCGCGCCATGGGTCTCTGGACCGACGAGCGCGGCGCCAACCTCCTCGACTCGGGCGCACCCTACTACGACGTCTACGAGTGTGCCGACGGTGAGCACGTCGCGATCGCGCCGATGGAGCCCCGCTTCTACGCCGAGCTCCTCGAACGGATCGGCCTGGCTGGGGAGGCGCTCCCCGAACAGGACGACCGCGCCCGATGGCCCGAGCTGAGGGAGCGCATTGCCAGCGTCCTCGCGACCCGTACCCGTGCCGAGTGGACCGAGATCCTGGAAGGGAGCGACGCCTGCTTCGGGCCCGTGCTATCCATGTCGGAGGCGCCCACGCATCCCCACAACGTCGCCCGGGGTACCTTCGTCGAGGCGTTCGGAGTCGTCCAGCCGGCGCCGGCGCCGCGTTTCAGCGCTACGCCCGGGTCGATCGAGCGGCCACCACCGGAGCCCGGCCAGCACACCGACCAGGCGTTGACGGACTGGGGCCTGAGCGGTGCTCGCCTCGAGGCCTTGCACGCTTCCGGCGCCATCGTCTGAGAGCTGGGGGAGATCCACGACGCCTGGCGGACGCAGCCGGAGAGCCGCGGCGCAGGGAGTCCGGCGGCTCGCAGCGCCGGCCTAGTTGCTCGAGGCCGCCGTCCCCGGGGACCCGGGCTCGAGCCCCAGGAAGCCGAAGATCCGCCGGATGTAGTTGGTCGTCTCGCGGTACGGCGGTACGCCGTCATAGCGGTCGACCGTCCCCTCGCCAGCGTTGTAGCCCGCCAGCATCAGCGGCAGGTCGCCCTCGAAGCGCTCGCCGAGCCACTTGAGATAGCGGACGCCGCCGTCGAGGTTCTTCCCCGGGTCGTGGATCTCGTGCATCTCGATACCGAATCGGCTGGCGGTCGCCGGCATCAGTTGGAGCAGTCCCCGGGCGCCCTTGGGCGACACCGCGCCCGGATCGAACGCCGACTCGGCACGCACCATGGCGGCGACCAGCCGCGGGCTGATCTCGTGCCGCCGCGCGGTCACGTAGATCAGCTCGCCATAGGGGGTCTCGGGAACCGCGTCGCTCTCGCGGAAGCCGATCTCGAAGGCGCCGTCCTTACCGATCCGCTCGTCCTCGGGCACGATCTCGTCGTCGACGATCCGCTCGACGCGATCGATCGAGACGGTCAGCCGGCCGCCGCTCGGCAGCTCGAACCGCACTCGCTGGTCCTCGACCTCGTAGGCGGTGACTTTGAGAAAGCTGCCGTCCGCCAGGATGGCGAGCTCCGCCCGGACCGGCGGAGCGGCGGCGAAGGCCGCCGCCACCGCGGTCCCGATCAGGAGTCGTCTAGCTCCGCCCATCTGCCACCTGCCGTTGCACGAACTCGGCCAACGACGTCGGTTGGCGCCCGAGAAGCCAGGAGAGGATCCGCGGGCTCCCTTCCAGGCCGAACCGCCCGTAGTAGTCGAACATCTTCATCAGGGTGTCCACCTGGTAGGGGCCGAGCCCCTGGCCCTCGAGCGCCTCCCGCACTCGCTCCGTGGGCGTCTCGACCGCTACCACCGATTGTTCGAGTGCTCGACCGAGGGCGCCGGCCACCGCCGTCTGGGTCAACGGCGCGGTTCCGACGAGCTCGTAGGTAGCACCGGTATGTCCGTCTTCGCTGATCACCTTGGCCGCCACTTCGGCAACGTTCTCGAGCGCCACGAGGGCGATTCGGCTGGTGACCGGATAGGGCACCCTGAAGATCCCCTCCTCGATCACCTCATCCCAGACGGCAAGCATATTCTGCATGTAGGCGGTCGGCTGCAGAATGGTCCACTGCAGCCCCGATTCGAGAAGCGTCTCCTCGACTCGGAGCTTCTGCCAATGGTGAGGCATCTTCTCGGTCTGCGGATGGAGCACCGAGTGATAGACGAAGCGCTCGACTCCGACGTCGAGTGTCGACTCGATCGCCAGTCGGCTCAACTCGGTCTCGTCCGGTCTCAGGTTGGGGCAAATGTAGTAGACGGCGCCCACTCCGCGGAATGCCTCACGCAGCGCGTCGCCATCGGCGAGGTCGACGATCCGCGCCTCCACCGCGCCCGCCGAGGCGGCCGTCTCGCGCTGGATCCCATGCCGTACCAGCGCCCGCACCTGGGCGCCCCGAGCGGTGAGCGAGCGAATCACCGCCAGACCGGTCTTGCCGGCGGCTCCGGTGACCAGGACCGGCGCACTCATGGCGTCACCCCCCGGGCTCCCCCACGCCGCCGGGCCGAGATCACGTACGCGGTCATCGGCAGGGCGATCCCGTCGGGTCCCTCGAATCGGCGGACGGCGTCGATCACCCGTGCTCGAATCTCTTCGCGCCTGGCCTCCGTCTGGCGCGCCAGCATCTCGGTCTTGCGGCCGCCGCCCTCGAGCTCGGCCTGGAACACGTCCTCGGCCCGCGCCGGCCGCCAGTTACGCTCGACGCGCCGCAGCTCGATCCCCCGGTCGTCGAAGTCGAGCTCGCGCAGTGCTTCTCGAAAGCGAGCCGCGTCGCCGAACGGCAGGTCGGGCCCCGGCTCGGGGGGCACGATCGCCGAGAACGCCCGATTGATCGCCTCGAGCCCCGGGCTCTCCTCGTCCGGCGCCCAGACCGTGTAGGCCACCACGCCACCAGGCCGCAGGGCCTCGAGAACCGCGCCGAGAGCGCCCACCGGATCCTCGAAGTGATGCAGCCCGAAACCGATGGTCACCGCGTCGAACGCCGCCGGCCCGAACGGCGGCCGCTCGGCTTCGGCGACCGCGACCGTGGCCCGGCCGAGACGACGGCCGGCGAGCCGCACCATCGCGTCCGCCGCGTCGATGCCGACCACCACACAGCCCCGCTCGAGGGCTCTGACGGCCACCGTCCCCGGGCCGCACGCCAGATCGAGCAGCCGGGTCCCGGGGCCCGCTCCGACGGCGTCGAGCAGGCTCGAGGCAAACCGCCCAGTGACCGGGCTCCAGCTCGACTCGTAGCAGCTCGCCGAGCGCTGCCAGCTGCCGCCCCGCATCACGACCTCGGGTGATGCTGGTCGTAGAGCCGGCGCAGATCTGGGTGGTCGAGATGTCCGAGTGGCCGAGCATCATCTGCACCGCCCGCAGGTCGGCGCCGTGCTCGAGCAGGTGGGTGGCGAAGCTGTGGCGCAGGATGTGCGGCGACAGCTCACGGATCCCGACCCCGGCGCCGTAGCGACGGAGATTCTTCCAGAACCCCTGGCGGCTGAGCGGCGCGCCACGCGCATTGACGAAGATCGTCTCGTGCCTACCGCGGACCAGCTGGGGTCGGGCCACCCCCAAGTAGCGCCCGAGCCAGTGCTCCGCCTGCTCGCCGATCGGCACGATCCGCTCCTTGCCGCCCTTGCCGTAGACCACCATGAAGCCGACGTCGAGACGCGCCTGCGACAGCTCGAGGCCGACCAGCTCGCTGACCCTGACGCCGGTGGCGTAGAGGAGCTCGATCATCGCCCGGTCGCGCAGTCCGAGCGGCGTCTCGACGTCGGGCGCCCCGAGCAGCGCCTCCACCTCCTGCTCCGAGAGGACCCGCGGCAGCTTGCGCCAGAGTCGCGGCGGCGACAGGTTGACCGCCGGGTTGGAGCTCCGGTCGCCGCTTTCTACGAGGTGGCTGTAGAAGCCGCGAATCGCGACCCGTGCCCGATCGATCGAGCGCGCCGATAGACCGCTCCGTCGCAAGCCCCTCAAATGGGCCGAGAGCATTTCCGAGTCGGCCTCGACCAGGCTCGAGCCGCGCCGCTCGAGGTCCCGCCGGAGCCGCTCGAGATCGTGGCCGTACGCGTCGACCGTCAGCTCGGCGAGACCGCGCTCGAGCGCCAACGCCTCGAGGTAGCGCTGGAGAACCGGCTCGGCCGAGACCGGCATCAGAGGTGAACGCCGCGCTTCTCGCAGATGGCGGCGATCTCGCCCTCGTCGAGCACCCGGTCCGACTCCTTGGCGCGGCTGAAGATCTCCTCCACCAGCTCCGGTGACGCGACCGCCCCCCGGGCCTCGAGCCAGTAGACGACGTTGGACTGCCCGCTCATCGGCCCGATCTCGATCTCCTGGTGCCGCCCGATCAGCCCCGCGGGAACGCCGGAGTAGATCCGGTCCGCCAGCCAGTCGTCGCCCTTCTTGTGCGCCTTGATGATCGCGGCGGCGTGCACGCCGGTGCCGGTCCGGAAGGCGTCCTTGCCGACCACCGGGTAGTTGTCGGGACAGGGGACGCCGGTCGCCTCGGCGACCAGCTCGCAGTACTCCGGCAGCGCCGTCAGCTCGCGGTCGATCCAGCCCATGAGCGACAGATTGACCAGCAGCAGATCCATCGGCGTGTTGCCGACCCGCTCGCCGATGCCGAGCGCGGTCGCGTGCAGGCGACTGGCGCCGGCGCGCGCGGCCGCGATCGAGTTCGCGATCGAGAGGTCGCGGTCGCGGTGCCCGTGCCAGTCGATGCCGATCTCGTCGCCGACCACCTCGCGCACGAAACGGACGACGTTGGCGGCACCTTCCGGCGTCGCGTGTCCGACGGTGTCCGCGACGCAGACGCGGCTGGCGCCGGCGTCGACCGCCGCCCCGTAGAGCCGCCGGAGATCCTCGGGCGCCGCACGCGTGGTGTCCTCGGTCACGTACATGACCTTCAACCCGTGCCCGACCGCGTAGGAAACCGCCTCCTCGGTCAGCTTCAGGAGCCGGTCCATCTCCCAGCCCTCGGCGTACTGCCGGATCGGGCTCGAGCCGAGGAAGCAGCAGCATTCGATCCCGAGGCCGGTCTGCTGGGTCACCTCGATGATCGGATCGATGTCCTGGCGCAGCGTACGGGCCGCGCAGTTCGCGGCGATATCGAGCTTCTGGTCGACGATTTCCTGCGCCAGCCGACGCACCGACTCGACCACGTGCGGTCCCGCTCCCGGCAGACCGATGTCCGCCGTGTCGATCCCCAGCCGGGCCATCAGATGCAGCGCGCGCAGCTTCTGCTCCATCGTCGGCGTCAGCACCGACGGCGACTGCAG
>CAMYOG010000004.1 GCA_947259925.1 Thermoanaerobaculia bacterium | reverse complement strand
GCTGACGAGCTAGGCGTCGACCCGGTCTTCCGGCGGGCCCTGGCTGCCGAAGCGCAGCCGGGAGTAGTAGTCGAGCGCCACGCACAGACCGTAGCGGTGCGGCGTCGTGACGAAGAAGACCGCCACCAGCACCACGCAGAACACGACGAAGAGGGCCGGACTCGACCTGTGCAAGCCGAAGAAGAGCGCGGCGATGATCGGCAGAATGAAGAGCGCGCGATCTATGAGTAGCTGGAAGAACCAGGGATCACCCTGGTTTTCGAGGTAGAGCAAGCCGCAGCGAGGGCACCGCTGATACAGATCGATCCAGCGGGTGTAGAGCGGGCCGCGCCCGCAGCGCGCGCAGCGCTTGGCGAGGCCCCTGAGGACGATCGCGCGCAGGCCGGGAGATCGGGCAGCGCTCGCCTGCATTCTCAGCCGGCATCCTCGTCGGTGGCACGGCCGCCGGAGCAGGTCGCGCATCTGGTTGTCGACGCACTCATCGGTCGCCCGTCAGTCGTCGAACCGCTCACGCCGCCGGCGCTTCAGCTCGCTCCGTCGGCGCTTCTCCTCGCGCCGCCGCCTCTTGACGCCCTGCGGCACTCTGGTCGGCTTGCGCTCGACCTCTTCGACTAGCGCTTCCCGTAGCAGGCTCTGGAAACGCTCCCGCGCCGCCTCGCGGTTCGCCGCCTGGGTGCGGTGCTTCTGCGAGACGACCCGCAGGACCCCCTGCTTGTTGATCCGCGAGGCGAGGCGCCGGCGGATCAGGAGCTTCTGGTCCTCGTCCAGGCTCGCCGACCGCTCGAGATCGAAGAGCAGCATGACGCGGCTCTCGACCTTGTTGACGTTCTGGCCGCCGGGGCCGGAGCTCCTCGACGTCCTGAAGGTGATCTCGTCGTCCGGAATCGACGTTTGCTCGTCGATCTTCATTCCTCGGCCGCGGCTTCCGGGAGCTCCGCGGTCACCCACTCCTTGACCGTCCGCTCGCCCAGAGCGCTGTCGGTCGCCGCGGCGAGACTGGCCCTCAGCTCGTTCACCTCCGGCTCGACGCTCACCCGGTCGGCGTTCAGGTAGGGGCCCTCTTCGACCGTTCGTACCGCTTTCAGAACGTCACCCAGACGCACCTCCTCGAACGGTCGGGCGGGCAGGTAGACGGTCTCCCGGCGACCCGACGCGGCGATCAGCCCACTCTTCTCGAGCGCTTCGAGCACCCCGGTCACCACGTCCTCGGGTAGCGCCACCCGCCGGGCGAGCGCGAGCGCCGTCCACTGCGAATCACCGGAGTAATGGCTCTTGCCGATCAGGTAGACGAGCAGCAGGGCGAGCTTCTCGTGCACGCGGTTGCTGATCCGGACCTCTTCGCGGGCGATGCCGAGGAACTCGGGGTGCTGGTGGTAGAAGGCGACCGCGGCGCCGATCAGCAGGATCAGCCAGCTGACGTAGAGCCAGATCATGAACAGCAGGGGGATCGCCAGGCTGGAGACCAGCGCCTGGTAGCGCGCCGAGGTGACTACGATCGAGGAGAAGAGCCTCGAAGAGACCTCCCAGAGCAGCCCGGCGATGAGTGCGCCGACCAGGGCGGATCCGAGCTTGACCCGGGTGTTGGGAACGAACAGGTAGAAGAAGGTGAAGGTGGCGATCACCAACAGGTACGGCAAGATTTCGCCGGTCAGGCTGAAGATGGCGCCGACCGGCTCGATCTGGCGCAGGTCGACGACCACGCGCGTCCCCATGACCGCGGTCGTCGAGCCGAATACGACGAAGATCATCAGCGGACCGATCAGGATCACCGCCAGGTACTCGAAGTGCTGGGAGAGCTTGCGCGCGTGTCGGACGTGCCAGGTGAAGTTGAACGCCGCCTCGATCTTCATGATCAGCGTGAAGACGGTGTAGAAAAGGAGCAGAACGCCCACGGAGCCGAGCAGGGTGTAGTCGAGGCCCTCCACCGCCGCCACCACCTGCCGCGCCAGCCGCTCCCCCTGCTCGCCGAGCGGCCGCAGGTAGTTGAGCAACACCCGCTCGAAGCCGCTGTCGATCTGGAAGGCGCGGAAGACGGTGAAGCTGACCGCCAGCAGCGGGATGATCGACAGCAGGGTCGTGTAGACCAGGCTCATCGCGTGCAGGTTGAGCTGCCCGCCGAAGAGGTCGCGGGCGACGGCGTAGGCGATGCGCAGGATGCGTAGTCCGGCAGCCTTCCACCCCGGAAGGGTCGCCGGGTCGGTCTGCCAGAGGCGCCGAGCGAGTCGGAAGGTGACCGGGCCGGAAGGGGTTTTGCTCAAAGCCCCATTCTACTGCCGGCTGCTGCTTGATATCTTCTGGCGGCCCCCGAGGGGGCTCCACGACCAGAACCGAATAGGAGATCCGAATGGCCCGAACCAGAGTCGTGATCATGGGCGCCGCCGGGCGCGACTTCCACAACTTCAATACCCTCTTTCGCGACAACGAGGACTATGAAGTGATGGCGTTCACCGCGGCGCAGATCCCCGACATCGAGGGCCGCACCTATCCCGCCGAGCTGGCCGGCGGGCTCTACCCGGACGGCATTCCGATCCGGGCCGAGGAGGAGCTCGAGTCGATCGTCGTCGATCAGAGAGTCGACGAGGTCTGGTTTTCCTACTCGGACGTCTCGCACGAGTACGTGATGCATCACGCCAGCAAGGTGATCGGCTGGGGCGCGCACTTCGGCGTCTGCTCGGCGCAGCGGACCATGATCCGCTCGAGCAAGCCGGTGGTCGCGGTCACCGCGGTCCGGACCGGGGTCGGCAAGTCGCAGACCAGTCGATACGTGGCCGGGGTGCTCCAGAAGCTGGGCAAGAAGGTGGTCTCGGTGCGCCACCCGATGCCCTACGGAGATCTCTCCAAGCAGGTGTGTCAGCGCTTCGCGACCCACGAGGATCTCGATCTCCACGAGACCACCATCGAGGAGCGCGAGGAGTACGAGCCGATGATCGATCGCGGCTTCGTGGTCTACGCCGGTGTCGATTACGAGCGCATCCTGCGCGAGGCGGAGCAGGAGGCGGACGTCGTCCTCTGGGACGGCGGCAACAACGACACGCCGTTCTACAAGCCGAACCTGCACATCGCGCTGGTCGACCCACATCGGCCGGGTCACGAGCTCCTCTATTACCCGGGCGAGACCAACCTGCGGCTGGCCGACCTGTTGATCATCAACAAGGTGCAGACGGCCGATCCGGCGAACGTCGAGATCGTGCTTGCCAACTGCAAGGAGGCCAACCCGGGTGCGCGGGTCATCCAGTGCCGCTCTGTGGTCTCGGTCGACCGGCCGGAGCTGATCGAGGGCAAGCGGGCGCTGGTGATCGAGGACGGCCCGACCCTCACCCACGGTGGTATGTCCTACGGCGCCGGCTGGGTGGCGGCCGAGCGTTCCGGCGCCGCCGAGATCGTCGATCCGACTCCGTACGCGGTCGGCTCGATCAAGGAGACCTACGAGGCGTATCCCAACGCGCGCAAGATCCTGCCGGCGATGGGCTACGGTGCCGAGCAGATGCGCGACCTCGAGGCGACGATCAACGCCACCCCGGCCGACGTCGTGGTCGAGGGGACGCCGATCGAGCTGAGCCGCGTGCTGTCGACCGACAAGCCGATCGCCAACGTCGGCTACGACCTCGAAGAGGTCGAGCCGGGGGTGATCGAGGAGATGATCCGGGAAGCGATCGATGCGGTGCCGGCGGTGACGGACGGCGACTGACCTCGAGCCGCGATCCGAGAGCCGGGAGAAATTACCGTCTCGCCCGTTTCTCGGCCAGTATGAGCAGCTCGCTCCACTCGACCCGATCGCGAAGCGGCTCCCAGTCCGGGTCGTTCTTGAAGCGCTCGAGATCGACGTTGCCGAAGCCGATCGCTTTGCGGAGCGCCCTGACTGCGGCCTCCTCGCGGCCGGCCCGCACCAGGGCCGAGGCTAGACGCCAGTAGCCGCCGGCCCGCTCGGGGAAGATCGCCACGGCGACCTCCAGCGAGCGGATCGCGCGGTCGAGCTCGCCATCGGCCTGGAAGTCGCGCGGGTGGCTAGACGCGACGCCGACGTAGAGGTACTCGAGAGTGCGCTCCGCGGACCGTGCCGCGGGAGGATCGCCGGGATTCGCGGCCTGCTCCTTGAGCGGTCCGACCCTTAGCGCGATCAACGACTCGGCGACGGTCGGCAGCCGCTGCTCCTCGGACTGCAGCTGAATCAGCCAGGGAACGTACCACCTGGTCGTGTGGCTGCTCTCGCTCCTCGCGAGCGCCCGCTCTTGTTTCCGGCGAGCCTTGACCTCGGGGTCCTTCTCGAGCTGACGGATCGTCGCCTGGTCGGCATCGACGCCGGGCGAGTCCGGGAAGTCGCGGACTACGTCGCGATAGCGCCGCAGTCGCTCCAGAGGATCTTCGGCCGCTGCTGCGGCTTGCCTCGCCCGTTCGAGCTCCGCCTCTACCAGCTCCGGATCCGGCTCCGCCAGACCACGCTTGACCGCCTGGAGCTCCATCCAATCGAGGGCGCGATTGGTGTAGTCGTGCGGCGGCCAGCCGTGGCGTCCTTCGAAGATCTCGAGGCGATGGTCGATGCCGCTCGCCAGCATGTGCTCCTCGAGTCGGAGCATCTCCTGGTAGTTGAAGTCGGCGGTGCCGGTGATGCCGTAGTAGGCGAAGGTGGCCGGTCCCGGCGGTCCCTGGGTGCTTTCTTGAACACCCCCGACCGCTGCGATCACGCCGGCGACGTTCTCTTCGAGGATCTGGGCGAACCGCCAGGCGGCGTGCGCGGTGCCCGACATGCCGGCGAGATAAAGCCTGCGCGGGTGGAAGCGGTAGCGCGTCTGGGCCTCCTGGAGCAAGGCGTCGAGAGCGCGGACGTTGACGTCGGCGGAGGTGTCGCTCTGGCTCGTGTACGAGCTGAGCACGATGTAGCCGTGGCGCTCCGCGGCCGGCAGAAAGCGTTCGATACCGGGGATCGCTCGCCCGCGCGGATCGAGCACGAACAGCACCGGCCAGCGGCGGTCCTGCTGGCCATACCCGGTCGGAAGGTAGAGAGCGTAGGTCTGGTCCGGGTCCTTCCCGGTGGCAACCGTCTCGACGATCTTGCTGACCGGGAGCTCCTGGCCCGCGGCAGCTCCCGCCAGGACCAGCCACAGGACGCCGAGAAGCTGCCGTGCGGCTCGCATGCTCGTGGATCCTTCCGCGTCGAGACCTCAGGTGCGATCGAGGTAACCTCTGGTCTCGGCCACGATCACGCCGCTCAGGAGCAGTAGGCCGACCAGGTTGGGCAGCGCCATCAGCCCGTTCATCACGTCCGAGACCCCCCAGACGAACTCGAGGCTGCGGATGGCGCCGAAGAAGACCGCGATCACGAAGACGAACCGATAGGGCGTGATCGCCCAGGTGCCGAGCAGAAACTCGATCGACTTCTCGCCGTAGTAGCTCCATCCGAGCACCGTCGAGAAGGCGAACATCGTCAGACCGATCGAGACGATCCAACTGCCGAAATCACCGAGGCCGGCGCGGAAGGCCGCCTGGGTGAGCGGCGCGCCGTTGAGGCCGGTCTCCCAGACACCGGTGCAGAGGATCGCGAAGCCGGTGAACGAGCAGACGACGATCGTGTCGATGAAGGTCTGGGTCATCGACACCAGCGCCTGACGGGTCGGCTCCCTGGTCTGTGCCGCGGCCGCCGCGATGCCGGCCGAGCCGAGGCCCGATTCGTTCGAGAAGATGCCGCGGGCGACTCCGAAGCGGATCGCCTGCGCCAGGGCCGCGCCGGCGAAGCCTCCGGCGGCGGCGGTGCCCGAGAAGGCGCTGTTCAGAACCAGCATGAACGCCGCCGGCAGCTTGCCGAGGTTCATCAGGATCACCAACCCGCCGCCGAACATGTAGAGGACGATCATCACCGGCACGAAGACGCCGGTGAAGCGGCCGATCGACTTGATGCCGCCGAGGATCACGGCGCCGGCGGCGATCGCCATCACCAGGCCGGTGATCCAGGTCTCGATGCCGAACGAGTCCTTCAGCCCGGCCGCGACCGAGTTCGACTGCACCATGTTGCCGATGCCGAACGCCGCGACCGCGGCGAACAGTGCGAACAGCACGCCCAGCAGCTTGCCGAGCCCAGCCGGCTTCACACCGTTCGCCAGGTAGTACATCGGTCCGCCCGCCTGCTCGCCGCGCTCATCGGTGGTGCGGAACTTGACCGACAAGAGCGCTTCCGAGAACTTCGTCGCCATGCCGACCAGGCCGGTCATCCACATCCAGAACAGAGCTCCGGGACCGCCGAGGGCGATCGCGGTCGCGACGCCGACGATGTTGCCGGTGCCGACGGTCGCGGCCAGCGCGGTCATCAGCGCCTGGAAGTGCGAGATGTCGCCCTCGGCGTCCTTCTCCTTGCGCACGACCAGCGCCAGATAGAGCGATCCCCAGAGCTGCGTGAACTGAAGACCGCGCAGGCGGACGGTCAGGAAGAAGCCGGTCAGCAGCAAGAGCGGGATCAGCAGGAACGGCCCCCAGACGAAGCTGGACGCGTCGGAGACGAATTCCATCAATGAGGCAGGCAAGACCGCTCCTTTCTGATCGCGACCCCGGGGCCGCTCACGCTTCGGGTGCTCGCGCGATTGTAGACTGAACCCCGATCGATCGAGTGCAACCGGTCCGGCTCCGACCGGGTCCTACTACCGAGCGTCGATGTTCCAGACCGAGCCGATTCACGCACTCCAATCCCTGGCGTCGGAGGGTATGACCGCTTTCATGCTCGCGGTCACCACTCTCGGCTACGCCTGGATACTGATCCCGATGCTGCTCGTGATCGCCTTCGGAGTCGACTTCAGACGGGGCTTCGTGCTGGTTCTGACCGTTGCCTGGACCGGAGTGCTCATCAACGTCCTCAAGACCGCCTTCGCCCTGCCGCGACCCGAGTCCGTCGACTCGACCCTGCTCCAACCGGGCGACGACGATCCCGAGATCATCCCGTTCGAGCGTATGGGCGCCCCCGGCTTCTGGGAGCCGCTGCCTACCGAAGTCGTCTCGTACTATCGCGGGCTGGGAGACGTCTCGTACGGGCTGCCATCCGGTCACGTCGGCATCACGACGGTGATGTGGGGCGCGATCGCGATGCTCTTCCGCAAGCGCTGGCTGTGGGCGCTGGCTTTCACGCTGGTCGTCCTGATGCCGCTGTCGCGCATGTATCTGGGACGGCACTTCCTGGCCGACGTCCTGGGCGGATTCGTCGTCGGTCTGCTGGTACTCGGCGTCGCGTACTCGGCCGCCATCCGACCGCTGTCGGAGCCGGGGCACTCCCCGGTGCTCCAGCGGGCCATCCAGCGGCTGACGCTGCCGCCCGGGTCTCTGCGGACGTTCCTTTATCTCCTCCTGCCGCTGCTGGTGGCGCTGGTGCCGGGAGCCGAGCTCGACAGCGTCCTGCGGCTCATGGGCCTACATGCGGGCCTCTGGTTGCTGACGCGCGGTGGGTTGCCGGTCGGAGGCGGCTCGCTCGGAGCCCGAGCGGCGCGGGTGATCCTCGCCTTCGCGCTCTACCTGATCACGGGCCGCGTCCTGACCACGGCGCTCGAAGCGGTGCTCGGCGAGAGCGAGATCCTGGAGGCAGTGATCCGGGCCGTGAGCGCGTTCGTCCTGGTCTGGGGAACGACCGTGATCTGCTATCGGATCGGGCTCTACGAGAGAGGCGAGCCGGGAGTCGGCCTGCTCGAGCCTCTCCGGTGATCGGAGTCGTGTGAGATACGGTGACAGGATACGGATCTCCCGACCGTTGCGCATGGCGTCGTAAACTCCCCGCCGGAGCACGGGGTGACCCTTGGACAACGTCCGCAACTTCTGCATCATCGCGCACATCGATCATGGCAAGTCGACGCTTGCCGATCGGTTGATCCAGGCGTGCAACGCCGTCGAGGAGCGGAAGTTCCGCGATCAGATCCTCGATCAGATGGACATCGAGCGTGAGCGCGGAATCACCATCAAGAGCAACACGGTGACGCTGCTCTACGACGCCCAGGACGGCGAGCGCTACAAGCTCAATCTGATCGACACCCCGGGGCACGTCGACTTCTCGCACGAGGTCAGGCGGTCGCTGATGTCGTGCGAGGGCGCGCTCCTGGTGGTCGACGCTTCCCAGGGCGTCGAGGCCCAGACCGTCGCCAATCTCTACCTGGCGCTCGAGTACGACCTCGAGCTGGTGCCGGTGATCAACAAGATCGACCTGCCGTCGGCCGATATCGATCGGGTGGCCGAGGAGATCGACGAGGATCTGGGGCTCGATCCGTTCGAGGCCGTCCAGACCTCGGCCAAGAACGGCGTCGGCATCGACAACGTTCTGGAGGCGATCGTTACCAAGCTGCCGGCGCCGCAGGGTGATCCGGCCGCACCGCTTCAGGCCCTGATCTTCGACGCCCAATACGACGCCTACCGCGGAGTCGTGCTCCTGGTGCGGGTCAAGGAGGGCACCCTCCGGCCGGGGCGCAAGATCCAGCTGATGCACACCGAGAAGGAGTACGACGTCGAGGAGGTCGGCCTCCTGCAGCTCGAGCGCAAGAAAGACGACAAGCTCGAAGCGGGTGCGGTCGGCTACGTCATCGCCGGCATCAAGGCGGTTCGCGACATCGCCATCGGCGACACGATCACCGAGGCCGACAACGCGGCGGCCGAGCCGCTACCGGGCTACAAGGAGGCCAAGCCGGTGGTCTTCTCGTCGATCTATCCGATGTCGACCGACGACTACGAGGACCTGACCAAGGCGCTCGACAAGCTGGCGCTCAACGACGCCGCCATCACCTACGAAAAGGACTCGTCGTCGGCGCTCGGCTTCGGCTTCCGCTGTGGCTTTCTGGGACTGCTTCATCTCGACGTCGTCCAGGAGCGGCTGAAGCGCGAATACGGCCTGTCGCTCCTGCTGTCGGCGCCTTCGGTCAAGTACCGCGTGCTGCTCGAGGACGGCGAGGAGCTCGAGGTCGAGAACCCGATGTTCTTCCCCGATCCGGCCAACATCGCCACCACCTGGGAGCCGTTCATCAAGGCGGCGATCATGATGCCCGAGCGCTACATCGGCGCGGTGATGGATCTCTGCCGCGAGCGCCGTGGCGTCAACACCACCTTCAGCTACCTGGCGGTCGGCCGGGTCGAGCTGACCTCGGAGATGCCGCTCGCCGAAGTGCTGTTCGACTTCTACGACAAGCTCAAGACCATCACCCAGGGCTACGGCTCGTTCGACTACGAGCTGCTCGACTATCGGGAATCGGATCTGGTCAAGGTCGACATCCTGGTCAACAGTGAGCCGGTCGACGCCCTGGCGCAGCTGGTCCACCGCGACAAGGCGCGGCAGCGGGCGCTCCACTATTGCGAGAAGCTGGCCGAGACCATTCCCAAGCAGCAGTTCAAGATCGCCATCCAGGGCGCGATCGGCGGCAAGATCATCGCCCGCTCCACGATCGGCGCCTTCCGCAAGGACGTCACCGCCAAGTGCTACGGAGGCGACATCACCCGCAAGCGGAAGCTGCTCGAGAAGCAGAGGGAAGGCAAGAAGAGGATGAAGATGGTCGGCGCGGTCGAGATTCCGCAGGCGGCCTTCGTGGCGGTGCTCAAGTCCGAAACCGACAAGTAGCGGACTCCGAGAGCCTTCGCCAGCCAGTCGCTTTTGAGAGCCGGGGCGGGGCTAATTCTGCTAGACTCAACCACTTAGCGGAGCAGGTCCACTCCCATTCCATTTCCAGTCGAGGGCTCACGCGTGGCGAAGTCCCTGTATCTGATCAATCCCAGGAACACCAACCCGAGCTATTTCGGCTCCGAGGTCTACGAGTACATGGGTCTGGCTCCCATCCAGGCGGTCGCCGATCTGGCGACGGTCTCGGTGGCGGCGATGGCGCCCAGCGACTGGCGGATCGAGATCTGCGAAGAGCACGTCCAGCCGATCAATTACGACGTCGACGCCGACTACATCGGCATCACCGGCAAGATCACCCAGGAGAAGGCGATGCTGGCCGCCGCCGACGAGTTCCGGCGCCGTGGCAAGACGGTGATCATCGGCGGGCCGTACGCGTCGCTGTCGCCGCACATCATGCGCGACCATTGCGACATCCTGGTCATCGGTGAGCTGGAGTCGATCTACGAGGAGTTCTTCAACGACCTCGAGAACGGTACCTGGAAGGCGGAATACGAGTGTCCGCAGCCCGATCTGGCGACGCCAGTGCCCCTGCCGCGCTGGGACCTCTACCCGAACGAGCAGGCGCTGGTCGGCTGTGTCCAGACCTCTCGCGGCTGCCCCTTCGAGTGCGATTTCTGCGACGTCATCCAGTACCTGGGTCGCAAGCAGCGCCACAAGCCGGTGGAGTTGGTGATCGCCGAGCTCGACCACCTCTACGACACGGGCTACAACTCGTGCTTCCTGGCCGACGACAACTTCACCGTCTACCGCAAGCGGGCCAAGGAGCTGATGGAAGCGCTGCGCGACTGGAACCTGAGTCGCCCCAACGGTCCGATGTCGTTCCAGACCCAGGTCTCGATCGACGCGGCCCGCGATCCGGAGATCATGCGGCTGATGGCCGAGTGCGGGATGAGCGCGGTCTTCGTCGGCATCGAGACCCCGAACATGGAGGCGCTCAAGGAGACCAAGAAGCGCCAGAACGTGGGTATCGACCTGGTCGAGCAGATCGAGGTCTTCTTCGAGTACGGCATCGTGGTGCTGGGCGGCATGATCGTCGGCTTCGACGCCGACGGCGCCGATATCTTCGAGCGCCAGTACGAGTTCGCCATGCTGAGCGGCATCCCGGTCTTCAGCCTCAACCCGCTGGTGGCGATGAGCGCCACGCCCCTTTACGCGCGCTTGAAGGAGGAGGGGCGGTTGGTGGCCTCCGACGCCGAGGTCTCGGACTCGATTCTGACCACCAACTTCGTGCCCACCGGGTTGACCACCGACGAGCTGACCGAGGGGATGACCTGGCTCTGCAACCGGCTCTATACCCCGGACTGCTTCGCGGACCGGGTCGAGACGATGGTCGAGAAATTGGGCCCGCCGCGGGGCGTCTTCGCCCTGGAACGTGGCGACGCGCGAATCCCGAGGCCGCGCACCGTCGACCAGCTGGGCATCAGCGTGCTCAAGAAGCTGATCCGCAAGGGGCCGGAGGAGCGCCAGATGTGGTCGCGGATCCAGAAGCTGATCGCCGCGAACCCGGGTGCCGGCCCGGCGGTGACCCGATCGTTGATGCGCTACGCACAGGTCCGCTGCCTCTACGAGACCCAGCAGTTCTGGGAGCCGATTCCCGCCGGTACCTTGCCCTTCGAGGGGACGGTATCCGAGGGCGCCACCTCCGGCGGCGGCGACGCTCTGGTCCAGCTCGGCGGCTCCTGATCGGGCCACCGGCGGCGCCCGCCGAGCGAGCCGATCAGGGCGCTTCGTGCTCGAAGACTCGAGAGGCTGGGAAACCCGAGCCCACCGCCTTGGGGTAGTGCTCCCCAGCTTCTGACCGGCCTACAATTGCTCCAGAGGAGGGAGAACCGAGATGGATTTCAAGGCCGACCTGCGCGATCTGAGGTTCCAGCTGTTCGACTGGCTGCCGATGGACGAACTGCTGGCGACCGGCGGATTCGGCGATTGGGACCGGGAGAGCCTGGGCATGACGCTGGACGAGGCGTACAAGATCGCCCAGGAGCGTCTCGGACCGGGGAACGAAGAGGGCGACCGGACCGAAGCGCAGCTCGCCGACGGGCAGGTAACGCTGCCGGAGTCGTCTCACGACGGCTATCGCACCGTGGCCGAAGGGGGCTGGATCGGCTGCGCGAACTCGCCCGAGTACTCCGGGCTCGGCATGCCCCATACCGTCGGCACCGCCGCGACCGATCTGTTCGCCGGCGCCAACCTCTCCGTCACCCTGGTCTTTCTGCTCACCCGCGGCGTGGGCGAGATCATCGAGCGCCACGGCACCGACGAGTTGCGCGCGCTCTTCTGCGAGCGGCTCTACACCGGTCACTGGTCCGGAACCATGTGTCTCACCGAGCCCCATGCCGGCTCGGACGTGGGCGCCTCGACCGCCCGCGCCGAGCCCCTCGGCAACGGGCGCTATCAGGTCTCGGGAGAGAAGATCTTCATCACCTTTGGCGAGCACGATCTGACCGACAACATCGTGCACGCGGTGCTGGCCCGGTTGCCCGACGCGCCGTCCGGAACCCGCGGCCTGTCGCTGTTCGTGATCCCCAAGGTGCGCGTTCAGGCGGACGGCTCGCTCGGCGAGCCCAACGACGTCCGCTGCGCGTCGATCGAGCACAAGCTCGGCATTCACGGCTCACCTACCTGCTCGATCCTGTTCGGCTCCGAGGGGGGCTGTGAGGGCTACCTGCTCGGCGAGCCCCACGGCGGCATGCGCGTGATGTTCGAGATGATGAACAGCGCCCGCATCGAGGTCGGTATCCAGGGGACGGCGGTCGCCGCCGCCGCACACCAGGCGGCGCTCGCCTACGCTCGCGAGCGGGTGCAGAGCCGCCGCTGGTCGGACGGCCGCGACGCCGATCCGGTGGCGATCGTCGAGCACCCGGACGTGCGGCGGATGCTCTTCACCTCCGACGCCTTCGTCCAGGCGATGCGGGCGCTGGCGCTCAAGACCTCCTACTGCCTCGATCGAAGCCACGTCGAGGAGGGCGAGGCTGCCGAGCGGTATGCTGCCTACGTCGACATCCTGACGCCGATCTGCAAGGCGTGGTGCTCCGACTGGGGCTTCCGGGTGACCGAGTGGTGCCTCCAGGTCTACGGTGGCTACGGCTACAGCAAGGACTATCCCGCCGAGCAGTACCTGCGCGACATCAAGATCACCTCGATCTACGAGGGCACCAACGGCATCCAGGCGCTCGATCTGGTCGGCCGCAAGCTGCGGCGCCAGGCAGACGCGGTCCGACAGCTCCTCGGTGAAGCCGCCGGTACCGCGCGCGGGCTGGCCAGCGACCCAACGCTCGGCCCGTCCGCCCGCAAGCTCGGCCAAGCCCTGGAGGTGCTCGGCAGGGTGCTGACCGAGACCCCCGGCAAGGACGACGGACCACTCCGCCTGGTGCTCAACGCGGTTCCGATCCTCGACATGCTCGGTCACGTGCTCGGTGGGCACCACCTCCTGGAGCAGGCGCGCATCGCGGGCGATCGTGTGCGCGAGATCGTCGCCGCCAAGGGCCTCGAAGACGGCGACGCCGATGCCTACCGCGAGCTGCTCCAGAGCGACGCCGACGCCGCCTTCTTGCACAACAAGGTGCAGGCAGCCGTGCACTTCGCGCATCGGGTGCTGCCGCAGGTCGAGGCGCTGGCGGCTCCGATCGAGGCGGGCGAGACGGCGGCGATCGACGCGGTGCTCTAGGACGAGCTCGCGTTCTCGATCCTGGGCCGCCGGCCCTTCGGCTACCCGTATCTCAGAATGGTTGCATTCTACAAATTTGTATGATACACACACTGGCGGAGGAGCCAGATTGACTACGGATAGCAGCGTTTCACCGACCGACGCCCAGGCACTGCGAAGAGCCGTTCGCGGCCTGGTCGGACGTTTCTCGATCTCGGCCCGGGCCGACGTTTCGTGCTGCGGCATGACCGTGGCCCAGGCCGCCTGCCTGGAAGCCCTGGTGGCGGCAGGAGCTCTGCGGCTGGGCGACCTCGGTCGCCGGCTGGGGATCGCGCCCAGCACGGTGAGCCGCAATCTCGACCGCCTGGAGAGCCGGGGCCTGGTGAGGCGCGTCGCAGACGACGTCGACGCGCGAGCCGCCCGGGTACAGCTGACGGCGGCAGGAGAGAGCGCCGCGCGCGAGATCGAGCGGCAGTCCGACCAATTCGCGGCGTCGATCCTCGAGCGGCTCGCTCCCGACCGCCGCCGCGCGGTTCTCGAGTGTCTCGACGAGCTGTCGGCGGCCGTCCGCCATGCAACCGAGGCCTGCTGCCCCGGAGCCTTCGATCACCTGCTCGAGCCGCAACCGGCACGAGCCCAACATAGGAGTGGACCATGAAGCAAGACACGATCCCAACCGACGCCGAAGGAGTCGTCGAGGCAGTCAAGGAGCGCTACGGTCGAATCGCCGCGGGTAAGGGCGGCTGCTGCGAGCCGGCGGCAAGCGACCCGGCGTCGGAAACCGTGTCACAGAGCATCGGCTACACACTGGACGAGCTCTCGACCGTACCCGAGCAGGCCAACCTGGGTCTCGGCTGCGGTGCGCCGGTCCAGCACCTCGAGCTTCAGCCGGGCGAGGTGGTTCTCGATCTGGGCTCGGGAGGCGGGCTCGACGCCTTGCTCGCGGTTCGCGGCGTCGGCCCCGAAGGTCGGGTCATCGGTGTCGACATGACCCCCGAGATGATCCGGGCGGCGGGCGATAACGTCGAGCGCGCCGGCGTCTCGAACGTGGAGTTCCGACTCGGCCGCTTGGAGGAGCTGCCGGTCGAAGACGCCTCGGTGGACGCGGTGACCAGCAATTGCGTCATCAACCTGGTGCCCGACAAGGCGCGGGTGTTCCAGGAGATCGCCCGCGTCCTGCGACCCGGAGGCCGTGCCGTGATCTCCGACATACTCCTGTCGGCACCCCTGCCGGAGGCGCTGGAGCGCGATCTGTTGGCCTACGTCGGCTGCGTGGCGGGCGCCATGCAGCGCGACAGCTACTTCGCGGCTCTGGGAGAGGCGGGGCTCGGAGAGATCGAGGTGCTGAATGACGTCGACTTTCTTGCCGCAACCGAGTTCGCCCTGCCCGAAGAGGTCTCCGTACTGATGGAACGGACCGGCGTGCGCATCGAGGACCTGGCCGGCACCGTCCGCTCGGTCACCTTCCGCGCGCGCAAGAGCTGAGCCGATGCTGCCCGAGCCACAGAACGAAGCCTTCAACCGGTTCTACAAGGCGGCGCGCTTCAACGACGTGCTCGACCCCAAGACGACGCTGCTGATCCACCTGGCGACTGCGATGTCGGCGGCGTGCTATCCCTGAATGCGGCACTATCTTGGGGTCGCCAAGAAGCAAGGTGTGACAGACGAAGAGATCGGCGCCGTCGAGGCGATCGTCATGGCTGTCCAAGGGGGCCGGGTGAAAGCGCAGTTCGCCGAGGCCGTCGCGGTCACAGAGGGCTGAGCGGGACCGGTTGAGTATCCTGGCGGCGTGACGCCAGGCGTGTGTCTACCCGTGTCGTTCTGCGCGACGGCATGACACCAAAACGAACAGGCGGGAGTCGAACGCGATGACCGTGTCGGTGCTGGACGGCGTCGTGCTCTTCCTGGCGGTGGGCTTTCCCGTCTACGCGCTGTGGGCCGATCGCCGGGCGTACGCCAGAATCCGCGAGGGCGACGCCCGAGCCCGCGGGGCCTGGTATCGCGCAACGATCGTCGAGCTGTGGCTCCTGGCGGCGCTGGGCGCATGGGCCTGGCACGAGCACGGCCTGGATCTCGGGGCCCTGGGTCTCGAGGCACCCTCGGGCTGGCCGTTTTGGCTCGGACTCGCAGTCGCGGTGGCGCTCATCGTCGCTGTCGTCACCCAGGTTCGCGGGTTGCGGGTGCGCCCCGACGAGGCGGCGAGGCTGGCCAGCAAGATGCGCGAGACCCCCGGGGTTGGGGAGGTGCTGCCGAGTGAAGAGCGCGAGCTCCGAGGCTACGTCGCGGTTTCGGTGACGGCGGGCCTGTGCGAGGAGCTGCTCTATCGCGGCTTGCTGATGGGCTACGGGGAGCTTCGGCTGGGGCTACCGGTCTGGGCGACGGTGATGGCGTCGTCGCTCGTGTTCGGGTTGGCCCACGCGTCGCAAGGATTCAGAGGCCTCGTGCGCTCGACGTTGGCCGGGCTCATCTTTGCCGGGGCCTATCTCGCGACCGGGTCGCTTTGGGTGCCGATGCTGCTGCACGTGGTGCTCGACCTGAACTCGGGCTGGCTCGTTCGAGCGGGCGAGCGGTGGTAGCCGAGCTGCCGTCCCACCGCGTCGTCACGGTTCCCAGGTGTAGACGAGCCAGGCGAAGGCGAGCGCTCCCACGGCACGTAGCGTCTGGCTCAGCGTGAGCGCCCCGAGCGAGGCGCCGACGAGCCCGACCAGCCCGACGACCGTCCAGTAGATGACCAGCGGCCAGCGGACGAAGGACCATCGAAACCAGAGCCCCAGCGCCAGAAGGCCCAGGAGCCCGGTGACGCCGGCCAGCACCAGGTTGCCGCGGGTCGCGAAATAGGGCACGCTCAGCACCCCGGCCGCGATCCAGAGCGGCGAGCAGAGCGCGAGGACCAACCCCGGTGGCTTGAAGCTAATGGTGTTTGGCAGGGATCCTATCGCCCCTCGAGCCCACCCACCCGTGTGAGACCGGTCTACCCCAACGGGGTTTGAGGTAGCGCCGCGACTAGTGCTAGCGAGGCTCTAGAGGTCCTGAACGGGAGGCTCCAACTCGGAAGCCCAGGGCGGCAGGAGGTAGCCCATGAAGAAGATCAATCTGCCCATCATTGCGGCGGCCCTGGCCGGTCTGCTGCTCGCGACGGCGGTCTTCGCCGCGGAGCAGGAACCGGGGTGGCGACTGCGAGTCAACGCCTACTGGCTCGACGCGAACGAGGGTCGCATCAGCCCGGACAACACGGAGTACCGGTCGCAGGTCGAGAACTCCGCCGCCCTTGCAGGAAGCGTAGCCGGGGAATACCGGTTCGGGCGGCGGCTCGGCGTGGAGCTGGGGCTGCTTGCCGGTGCCGACACCGACTACACCGTCGTCTTCGACGGCGGGATGGTGGCAGCCAACGACACGATGGCCTTCGACGCCGCGTGCATCGGGCTCAACGTCCACTTGACACCTGGCAAGAAGGCCGACCTCTACGCGGGCCCTCTGGTCGCGTACATGAACTACAGCGACCTGTCCCTCGGCGTCGCGCCGGTTGATCCGGAGTCGCTGGTGCTCCTGGCTCCGCTCTCGGTGAGCATCGAGGACGAGCTGGTCCTGGGAGCCAATCTGGGCGTCGATGTTCCGATCGGGAACGGTCACTGGTTGTTCAATGCGGGCCTGAAGTACCTCGCCGCCAGCCCCGGCACCACCCTCCACGGATTCGGCGTCGCCGAGCCCCACTCCAGCGCTGCGATCGATCCGCTGCTGGTGGGGGTGGGATTCGGGTATCGCTTCTGAGCGTCGGGCGCCCGGCTCGTCTCGACGGGCAGCCGGGCGAACGGTAGCTGGCGACCGCGTGTCTGGGCCGAACCGGAAAGCCCGGTCGCTCGCGAGCTGGCGCGCCGAGACACGCCAAGGCTCACTCGGGAAGGTTGAATCACGCTCCCTCTCGCTCCAGCTATCAACTGCGGCCTGAGCCCGTGCAGGAGTGCGGACTTTACGGTTGGAGCAGGAAGTCCAGGCTCCTGCCGAGTGTCCACTCGCGTGCCTGCCGCTCGCCGAGCCGCTGCGAAGTCACGCCACCGAACGGCTGCACCGATCCGAAGAGGCTAATGCCCACGTTCGGACCCTTGAGTTTCGCCGCCTTCTTGAAGTTGAGCCTCCACCGGATGATGTCGTCCGGATTGAGCGTGGTCATGATCTGAACGCAGTCCGCCGCGAAACCGATGTTGAAGTCCGGCGGAGTGTCGGGGAAGTCCGGGGCGCACGGATCGTTGCTCGGTGGCGGCGGATCTCCAAAGCCGAGCTCCTGGACTTTCATCTTGCCGAACGTCGCGAGACTCTCGACGCCGTCCTCGGTGATTCTCTCGACGACACCGCTCACCTGACCCTTGATCTTGCTGTTCGTCGAGATCGAGTAGCTGTAACAGATGAACTTCACACCGTCGGCTCTGGCGTCGATGATCAGGCCGGAGGTCGCCGACTTGGGGTGTTTGCCGGCCCCGCCGTAGCTGGTAATCGAGCCGTAGATTGCCGCCTCCGTAGCTCCCGACATGGGCGCCGAGACGAGCAGGACGGCAAGGATACATAGCGTTGAGACTCGACCCATGACAGACATTGTCGTCCCTCCTTGTTGCGGCAGGCGGACCGGTCGTTCGTCGAGCGGCCGGGCGGGTCTCCGGAACCAGTTCGGACGCGCACTGTACGGCGGTGTACCGAACCCCCTCGCGGGCGACGGGCGCTGCCTGCCCTTTGAATTACATAGAACCTTAACAGGTTCTTCGGGTTTTTGGACTCGCCAATCTCGGGGCCCAGCGACAGAGCCACTTACGATTCGGCTCAACTGAACCCCATTCAGATGGGGCCCTACGCGAGGCCCAGCGCTGGCTTCGTCAGGCGACTCGGCAAGAGCTTCGCTCCTATAACGCCCTTGCTGCCACGGGAGAGGTCGCCCCGGGTGGCGAACCGGACCCAAAGCCGTACGCGCACCCGTTCTATTGGGCTGCCTTCTGCGTGACCGGTGCGTGAAACCGAGTTGCTGGCGCGGTTGCTGATGCACATCCCGGCGCCGCGGCTCCAGCTGGTCCGCTACTACGGCCACCTACGCCCACGTTCAAGAGCCGCCCCTCCGCGCGACTCGAACCACTCTAGTTCGCTGACGACAGCAGCGGAATCACTCTGATGGCATCGGCAACGAAGTGCGCCACCATGGCAGCCAATAGCCCACGGCTCAGATAGAGCCAGCCCATGAGCAGGCCGGCAACGGTATTGAGAACGAGAACCGTCATCAGCATGCCTGCGGTTCCTGGCAGATGACCGGCCCCGAACACAAGGGCGGACAGCAGGTTGCCGATCCAGAGTGATGTCTGGTCGAACTCCGGCTTGCGCACGATAGACCGGAGCACCCACACGAACAGGGTCATCAGGCCGAGCCGAAAGCCGATCTCTTCGGTGATCGCCGCACTGAGAGACCGGAGCAACCATTCCATGGGTGTGAGGATGTGCAATTCGAATCGGTAGATCCGGTCCGCCGCCGCGATTTCGCCGAACATGATCGGAATCCCGAGCGCGAGGCCAATGAAGGCAGGAAATACCAGGATCGACCAGACTCGGTCGAGAGTCTTCTTCGCAGCCAGGGCTTCTGGAAGTCGCGGGCCGAGGTGAACCCGCTTGCCCAACCAGATTCCCACCGCGGAGGCGGGCGCCAGCTGCACCATCGCCTCGAAGATGGCACGCAGCCAGATCGATTTCCGATCGAGGCTCCCGACGAAGGCAGGGTCCTCCATCAAGGCAAATGTGAAGGGCATCCCCGCAAGGACTCCCACCCAGCCGACTGCGAAGAGCCACAGAAAGAGCACGCGGTCAGAAACGGGATTCTTCCTTGAGACCATCATTCGAGAGGATCTGAGGTCCCGTCGCCCTTCACGACCAAGACCTTCCGAAACCCGTTCAGTATCCTGACCGCATGTTACCGGGCGTCTATCTGCACGTGCCGTTCTGCGCGACGGTCTGTCCGTACTGTGACTTCGCGGTCCTGGTCGGTGACGGCGACCGGCGTGAGCGGTTCGTGGCGAGCCTGATCCGGGAGATCGAGCTCTGGGGCACGGCGACGACGCCGGAGCTCGTCGGTGCGGACACCATCTACTTCGGAGGTGGAACGCCATCGATGCTGGCGCCCGAGCAGCTCGGCCGGATCCTCGAAGCGCTGCGCGCCAGGTTGCCGGTGGCGCGAGAGCCCTGGATCTCTCTGGAGGCGAATCCGGAGGACGTGACGGTGGAGAGCGCGCGGGCGTGGTCGGATCTGGGGATTCGGACCCTCAGCCTCGGAGTCCAGTCGTTCGATCGAAAGGCTCTCGAGTTTCTCGGCCGAGTCCACGATCCCGACGCTGGCCGCCGCGCGGTCGAGCTGGCGCTCGAGGCCGGCTTCGACTCGGTCTCGATCGACCTGATCTACGGCTTGCCGGGACAGGATGAAGCCGCCTGGCGCGCCGATCTCGAAGCCGCGCTCGCCCTCGGCCCCGATCATCTCTCTTGCTACCAACTGACTGTCCACCGGAAGACCGTGTTCGGGGTCCGCAAGCGGCGCGGCGAGCTGGTCGAGATGCCGGACGATCAGCAGGCCGAGCTCTTTCTCTTCACCCATCGCTTCCTGAACGACGCCGGCTTCCAGGGCTACGAGGTCTCCAACTTCGCCCGCGCTCCCGAGCACCGCTCGCGGCACAACATGAAGTACTGGAACCACACGCCCTATCTCGGGCTGGGGCCGTCGGCGCACTCCTACTCCGGTCGCCGCCGCTGGTGGAACCATCGGAGCGTGGGACCCTGGGAGCGGGCGATCGAGGCGGGCGAACGGCCGGTCCAGGAATCGGAGGAGCTGAGCGATCGGCAGCTGGCGCTCGAGAGCGTGATGCTGAAGATGCGCACCTACGCCGGCGTCGACCTCGCCGAGACCCGCGGCGAAGTCGGGCTCGACCCGGCGATCGACCGTGCGGTTCTGGAGCGCCTGATCGCCGGCGATCTGGTCGTTCGCGCGGGCTCGGTCATCCGACCGACGGTCCGCGGCCTGGCCGTCGCCGACACCCTCGCTCGGGACCTGCTCTCCTGAACGTCGGGAGCTCGGGTCAGGCCTGGCCGTCTGCGGCGGAGCCGAACATCTCCACGAACTCCGGATGCTCGTGCAAGTTGGCCAGATCGGGGTCGTGGCGGGGCCAGTCGGAGATGAAGCTGGCCAGTCTGCTCGTCGCCGTCTTCAGGTGCTTGAGAGCGGACTTGCATTGACCGGTGATCGCATAGGTGCAGGCCGCGTTGTAGCGCATCCGGCCGTCCTCGGGGTCCAGGGCCACGGCTCGCTCCGCCTGCTCGACGGCCGCCTCTGGCTCGCCCAGGCGGGCGAGGGTCACGCCCAGCAACGAGCGCTCGTGAATGGCCTCGGGATCGCGCCGCAGCGTGTCCACCAGGAGCTCCCGCATCTGCCGCAGCGTGTTCAGGGCGTCGTCGTCCCGGCCGAGCATCTCGTAGCAGTTGGACAGGAAGCTCAACCCCATGGTCTTGTGGGTCAGCCGGGCCAGGACCGGCAGGGCTTCCTCGGGCTTGCCGAGCGCCAGGTAGCTCCAGCCGGTCCATTCGAGCGCCTGCGGATGGTCGGGATTCACGGCCAGCAGCTTGCCGATCGCCTCGAGCACCTTCTCCGGGTCGCCTTCGAGACGCCGTACCGCCAGCTCGACCCAGAGGGCATCGGGTAGACCGGGCTCCAGCTCGAGGGCGCGACGAGCGCACGCCAGGGCTGGCTCGGCAACCTCGAGACCACTCCACCAGCGAAGTCCCCGGCTGGCGTAGCATTCGCCGAGGGCCGCATGGGCGAGCGCGAAGTCGGGGTCCAGGGCGAGCGCCTGCTCGAGCAGCCGCTCCGCCCGCAGGTTCGACTCCCGCGACCTGTCGATCAGCTCGCGGCTCTTCAGGTAGAGCGTGTAGGCCTCGGTGTTCTTCGCGGGTGCGCGCCCCAGCATCTCCTGTTCGGACGGTGCGACAACTACCTGGAGTGCGCCGACGATGCTCCTCGAGACCTCCTCCTGGACACCGAAGAGGTCTTCGAGGGTGCGATCGAATCGCTCGGCCCACAACAGGTGCCCGTCGGAGCAGCGCGCCAGCTGGGCGCTGATCCGGGCGCGGTTGTCGTGGCGGCGGACGCTGCCGGTGAGCACGTAGTCGGCGCTCAGCTCACGAGCCAGCGTCCTCGGCGGTACCGTCCGATCGGCGTACGGGGCGACCTCGCCGCGCGAAGCGACCCGCAGCCTCTCGACCCGGGAGAGGTCGACGATCAGGTCCTCGACCAGGCCGGTCGCCAGATAGGCGTCGTCGGGATCGACACTCAGCATCTCGAAGGGGAGTACCGCCAGGCGAGGCGTCTGCGGGTGTGCTGATTGCGCGGCCGGAAAGGTCACGGTTTCCTGCATCGATGCGCCCGTCAGGCGCTGGTCGCAGGCGCCGAGGTCGGCGAGCACGTCTTCGGCCCGGCCGTAGCGCTGCGCTGGCTCTTTGCGCAGCAGCTTCATGACGATGTAGCCGAGGTCGGACTCGACCTCCGGACGGAGAGTCTCCGGACGCTCGGGGGCGTGGTTCAGGATCTGTTGGAAGAGGGCGCCGTAGTCGCCGCCGGTGAACGGCAGTCGTCCGGTCAGGGCCTGGTAGAGGATCACACCCAGAGCCCAGAGATCCGACCGGTTGTCGGGCGGCAGGCCGTTGACCTGCTCCGGCGCCATCGTCACCGGAGTCCCGAGGGTGGCGCCCGGTGTCGTCATATGGGGGAGCGCCTTCACGGCCGCGAGCCCGAAGTCCAGGATCTTGGGCCCGCGTGGCGAGAGCATGATGTTGGAGGGCTTGAGGTCGCGATGGACGATGCCGAGCGCGTGGACCTCGGCGAGAGCGTCGGCGACCACGGTCGCCAGCGCCAGCGCCTCGCTCACCGGCAGAGGTCCGCGCTCCAGTCGCTGACCCAGCGTCTCGCCCTCGAAGTACTTCATCACCAGGTAGGGCTTGCCGTCGAGCTCACCTGCCTCGTAGACGGTCGCGACCGCGGGATGGTCGATGCTCGCGGTGGCCTGGGCTTCGCGCACCAGTCGCTCCACGCCTTCCCGGTCGTGCGCCAGGCTCTGCGGCAGGAGCTTGATGGCCACCCTGCGCGGCAGCTGCGTGTCTTCGGCCAGCCAGACCTCCCCCATCGCCCCGCTGCCGAGGGGCTCGAGAAGACGGTAGTGGGAGACGAGTTCTCCTGCCGGCAAGGGACACCCTTCCTCTGACTGATCCTCCGAGGCGAGGACCGGCACAGCCTACCAGCCGGCTTGCTCGCCGATCAGGGCGTCAGCGGCCAGAAGATCGGCAGCACGAGCAGTACGATCGCCAGACAGACGAGCGTCAGCGGCAGACCGATCTTGATGTAGTCGGAGAAGCGGTAGCCACCCGGTCCCATGATCAGAACGTTCGCCGGATGGGCGACCGGGCTCATGAAGCTCGCCGATGCCGACAGCGCGACGGTCATCATCAGCGCGTAGGGCGAGAGACCCAGGTCCGCGGCGGTGTTGAGGGCGATCGGGGCCATCAGGATCGCCACCGCCGAGGTCGGCATCACCTGGGCGCCGAGGGCGGTCACGAGGTAGAGACCGGCGACGATCAGCAGTGGCGCACCTTCGCCGATCAGGCCGATCACCTGATCGGTGAGCCAGCGAGCGGCTCCGGTCTCGGTCAGGGCGAGCCCGAGAGGCAGCATGCCGGCGATCAGGAAGACCGCCCGCCACTCGATCGCCCGGTAGGCGTCGTCCATCGACAGGCAGCCGGTCAGGATCATGAGCACGCCGCCGGCGACCGCGGCGATGTAGATCGGTGCCAGGCCGAGCAGGACGGTGGTCACGACGCCGGCCATCAGCAAGGCGGCGATCGGCGCCTTCTGCGCGTCGATCGGCTCCTGGGCCTCCTCGGACAGGACGATGAAGTCGGGCTCGCTGCCGAGCAGCTTGAGCTTCTGGCGCGGTCCATGGAGTAGCAGACCGTCGCCCAGTCGGAGCGGCATGTCGCGCAGCCCGCCGCGGAAGATCTCGCCGCCGCGCGAGATCGCGACCACGTTGAGGCCGTACTTCTCGCGGAAGTGCAGGTCCCGGAGACTGCGACCGGCGAGGCCGGTTCGCGGCGACAGCACCGCCTCCGCCAGGCCGATCCGATCGGTCTCGAGCTGGCCGAGGTCCGGCATGTCCTCGGGACGCACCTCCAGGCTCTGAAGCCCCTGGACGCTCAGGAGGCTGTCCTTCCGACCCTTGATCAGCAGGGTGTCGCCGGCCTGGATCCGTTCGTCGGCGCGCGGCATGAGGCGCGTCTCGCCGCCGCGGACGATCCCCATCACCCCGAGGCCGAAGGCGTCTCCCAGCCGGCTCTCCTCGAGGCTCTTGCCCGCCAGAACCGACCCCTCCGGTACTTGAGCGGCCAGCATGCGCTGCTCGAGCTGGTACTCGGCCGCTTCGGTCACCCGCTTGACGGCGACGTTCGGCTCCTCGGCGAGCGCGTCGAGCTGGTCGGAGGTCCCCTGCACCAACATGACGTCACCTTCGATGAGCACGACGTTCTCGAGCCCGGTTCGGAGCGATCGATCGCCCCGCTGGATGGCCAGCACGATGGCCCCGTAGTGCTTGCGGAAGTCGATCTCTCGCAGGGTCTTGCCGAGCATGATGCTGGGCTGTGTGCAGCGGACCTCGGCGACCTCGATCTCGGTGGAGACCAGGCGCTCCACCGCCAGGCTCTCGTCCTCGAAGGCGAGGTACTGCTTGCCCTTGAGCTGGTCGAGCTGCTCGAGGTTGCCCTCGACCAGGAGCCGGTCTCCGGCGCGCAGCTCGGTGTCGGGTCCCGGCGCCAGGATGCTCTTCGAGCCCCGGAAGACACCCATCACGCTCAGTCCGAGTGCCGAGCCGAAGCGGCTCTCGGCCAGGGTCTGACCGTCGAGCGCCGAATCTCGCGGCAGTTGGATGAAGCTCAGGTCCTCGCCCAGCGAGTAGAGCTGCCGCAGATCCTGCCCACTCGCCTCGCGCGCCGGATCGCGATTCGGCAGGAGATGCCGACCGATCAACACCATGTAGAGGACGCCTCCCAGCACCACCGCGCTGCCCACCGGCGCGAAGTCGAACAGCGAGAACGTGCCGACACCGCGGTCTTTCAGAAACTCCGAGATCAGGATGTTCGGCGGCGTGCCGATCATCGTCGTCAGTCCGCCGAGCAGGGAGCTGAAGGCGAGTGGGATGAGCAGCTTGGACGGCGCGCGGCCGGTGCGCTTCGAGATGTCCATCACCACCGGCAGCAGCAACGCCGCGACCCCGACGTTGTTCATGAACGCCGACAGGAACGCCGAGGTCAGCATGATCAGGGCGATCAGCCGCGCCTCGCCGCTTCCGGCCAGGCGGAGCACCTGCCGGCCGAGGATCCCAGCCACTCCGGTTCGGGCCAGGCCGCCGCTCAGAATGAAGACCGCCCAGACGGTGATCACCGCCGGATTGCTGAAGCCGGAGAGCGCCTGCTTGGGCTCCAGCAGGCCGGTCAGCGCCAGTGCCAGAAGCACCATGAGTGCCACCAGGTCGACGCGCAGCTTCTCCGAGACGAAGAGAACGATGGCGACGAGGAGGATCGCGATGACCAGGCCGATCTCGAAGGTCACGACATCCCGGATACTAACCGTTGGACCGTGTAATAGACTGCCTCTGTTCCTCGCTCCGCGCTCGAACTCCTTCGATGAAGCCGGCACCCGTCAGCTACGAGGCTCCCGACTCTCTGGACGCTGCTCTGGCGGCGCTGCAAGAGCACGGCTTCGATGCCAAGATCCTCGCCGGCGGCCAGAGCCTGGTGCCGTTGCTCAACTTCCGGCTGGCGCAGCCGGGGGTACTGATCGACCTCAACCCGATCTCGGATCTCGCCTGGGTCCGGGAGTCGGCGGCGGGCGGCCTGTCGATCGGCGCCATGACCCGCCAACGGAAGGTCGAGACGCATCCGCTGGTCGCGGAGCGGGCGCCGCTTCTGCACGAGGCGCTGCCACAGGTCGCTCATCCACAGATCCGCAATCGCGGGACGGTCGGTGGCAGTCTCGCCCACGCCGATCCGGCGGCCGAGCTGCCGGTCGTGGCGGTGACCCTGGGTGCCAGATTCCGGCTCCAGAGCGCAACCGGCGAGCGTTGGATCGACGCTCGGGACTTCTACGTCAGCCTGATGACGACCGAGCTCCAGCCCGACGAGATTCTGGTCGAGATCGAGCTGCCGCTGCTGCCACCACGGACCGGCTGCGCTTTCGTCGAGCTGGCCCGCCGACACGGCGACTACGCGACCTCCGGAGTCGCCGCGGTGGTGACGCTCGACGACGCCGGCCAGTGCAGCCAGGCCAGGTTGGTCTATCTGAGCGCCGGCGACACCCCGATGGCCGCCGATCGAGCGGCGAGCCAGCTGGTCGGCGGCGACCTGAGCGCGGAGTCGATCCGGGCGGCGGCCGAGCACGCAACCACCGAAGAGATCGAGCCGACCGCCGACATCCACGCGAGCGTCGCCTACAAACGACACCTGGCGCGGGTGCTGACCGAGCGAGCGCTCGCGTCGGCGAAGGCGCGTGCCGGAGGGAGCGCCGGCGGATGACAGAGCGCCAGCGTGTGACCCTCGAGGTGAACGGCCGCTCGTACGAGCGCGAGGTCGAGCCGCGCCTCCTGCTGAGCGACTTCCTGCGCCACGAGCTCGACCTGACCGGTACCCACGTCGGCTGCGAGCACGGGGTCTGCGGCGCCTGCACGGTGCTCTTCGACGGCGAGCCGATTCGCGCGTGTCTGATGCTGGCGGTCCAGGCCGAGGGGCACCAGCTGGAGACCGTCGAGGGGCTGACCGACGATCCGGAGAAGCTCCATCCTCTGCAGCAGGCGTTCTGGGACGCCCACGGTCTGCAGTGCGGCTTCTGTACCGCGGGCATCCTGATGACCCTGCTGCCCTTCCTCAAAGAGAACCCGGAGCCGACCGAGGAGGAGATCCGGCTGGCGCTGTCCGGGAATCTCTGTCGCTGCACCGGGTATCAACACATCGTCGCCGCCGTGAAGCTGGCGGCCGACTACCTTAGAGAGCCGGCCGCCTAGGAAACGGATGCCGACCTTCTTCGAGCCCGAGTCGGCCGTCTCCCTGCGTCGGAACCTCGCCTCGAAGGAGCTCGACCTGGCGACCTACATCGGCACGCTCGAGGAGCGTGCCGCGACCGCCGAGCCGGAGGTGCAGGCGCTGATGGAAGAGCCCGAGCGCTTCGACCGGTTGCGCGCCGCCGCCTCGCGCCTCGAGCAGCGCTATCCCGAGCCCCCGGAACGTCCGGCTCTCTACGGCGTGCCGGTCGGCGTCAAGGACATCTTCCGCGTCGACGGACTGCCGACCACTGCCGGCAGTCGGCTACCGGTCGAGCTCTTCGAAGGCGCCGAGTCGACCGCTGTCCGACTGCTGAAAGACGCGGGAGCCCTGGTGCTGGGCAAGACGGTGAGCACCGAGTTCGCCTACTTCGGCCCCGGGCCGACGCGCAATCCGCGCGACCTCGAGCGCACCCCGGGCGGCTCGAGCAGCGGCTCGGCGGCGGCGGTCGCGGCCGGTCTGGTGCCGCTCGCCCTGGGCACCCAGACGATCGGATCGATCTCGCGGCCGGCGTCGTACTGCGGCGTGGTTGGCTACAAGCCGAGCTACGACCGGATCTCGCGCGCCGACGTCATTCCGCTGTCGCCGTCGCTCGACCATGTCGGTCTGTTCGCGCGCGACGTCGCGGGCGCCGAGCTGGCGGCGTCGCTGCTCTGCGCCGGCTGGAACCCCGAGCCGATCGACCGCAAGCCGGTACTGGCCATCCCCAAGGGTCCGATCCTGAAATCAGCCACCCAGGAGTCGCTCCATCACCTGAAAGCGGTCTCGGATCGGCTGAGCGGCCAGGGCTTTCAGGTCGTCGTGGTGCCGGCGATGGCCGACTTCGAAGAGATCGAGCGCCGTCACCGGCGGATCGTTGCCGCCGAGGCCGCGGCGGTTCACTCGAGCTGGTACGCGGACTACGGCGCCCTCTACCATCCGAAGACGGTGGCGCTCCTGACCGCGGGGCGCGACGTCTCGGAGGAGGAGCTGGCCGAGGCGCTGACTGGTCGCGAGCGTCTGCGCGGCGAGCTGACCGCGCTGATGGAGGAGCGGAGCGTCGATCTGTGGATCTCTCCGGCCGCCCCCGGAGCGGCGCCGGTCGGCCTCGACAGCACCGGCGATCCGGTCATGAGTGTCCCCTGGTCGCACTCCGGCCTGCCGACCCTGGCGATCCCGGCCGGTACGAGCGAGGAGGGACTGCCGCTCGGCCTCCAGGTCGCGGCCGGTTGGATGCGCGACGAGGCGCTGTGCGCCTGGGGGCGGATGCTGGAAGAGGTTCTGGCAGACAGCTCGCAATGAGAATGGAGGGGTAGACAGGGGAGGGCACTCCCCTGTCTCCGAAGCCGAATGAGCGTTACCAGATATGAGATCCGGCCCGGCGCCTACGCCGACTCGATCGTGCTCATGCATCTGCAGAGCTCACTGGCGGCGATCGAGGGCGTGGAAGATGCAGGGGTGGTCATGGGCACTCCGGCGAACCTGGAGCTGCTCGACGCCAACGGGCTGCTGCACCCGGACCTGAAGGCGGTCGCCGCCGACGATCTGGTTCTGGTGGTACGGGCGATCGACGAGCCGACCGCGGTCGGTGCCCTCGGCGAGGTCGACTCGCTCCTGGCCGCGCGCAGGAGTGAGAGTGGCGCCGACTTCCGGCCCCACGGCCTGCGCTCGGCGCTCCGTCTCCTGCCGTCGGCGAGCGTCGTGCTGATCTCGGTACCGGGTCGCTACGCGGCGACGGTCGCGCACGAGGCGCTCGATCGCGGCCGGCACGTCTTCCTCTACTCCGACAACGTCGAGCTGACGGACGAGGTGGCGCTCAAAGAGAAAGGCCGGGATGCGGGACTCCTGGTCATGGGGCCCGACTGCGGCACCGCGATCCTGGCCGGTGTCGGCCTGGGCTTCGCCAACCGGGTGCGGCGCGGGCGCATCGGACTGATCGGCGCCTCGGGGACCGGTCTGCAAGCGGTGACCAGCGGCATCCACGCTCTCGGCGGCGGCGTCTCCCACGCCATCGGCACCGGTGGCCGGGATCTCTCCGAGGCGGTCGGCGCCGTGACTACCCTGCAGGCGCTCGATCTGCTCGGCCGCGACCAGACGACCGAGGCGATCGTCGTCATCTCGAAGCCGCCCGCGCCGAGTGTCGCGAGCCGACTGCTGGGTGCCGCGGCGGGGGTCGGCAAGCCGGTGGTGATCCAGTTCATCGGCCATCCGACGCCGCCGCGGGCGCAGGGGAACCTCCACTTCAGCACCGGCCTCAGCGAGACCGCGCGCCGGGCGGTCGAGCTGCTGGGGGAGCCGGGCGAAGACCAGATCGAATCGCGGCCGGGCTATCTCCGCGGCCTGTTCGCGGGCGGCACGCTCGCCCTGGAGGCGCAGCAGAGCCTTGCCGGTCTCGCTCCGCTCCATTCGAACGTGCCGATCCTGGCCGCGGAGCCGGTGGCCGACCTGAGCCGGAGCAGCGGTCACACGATCCTCGACCTGGGCGCCGACGAGTTCACCGTCGGCCGTCTGCATCCGATGATGGACCAGGATCTACGTCTCCGGCGGCTGCGCCAGGAGAGCGACGATCCGGAGACCGGTCTGATCCTGCTCGACGTCGTGCTCGGCGAAGGCGCGCACCCCGATCCGGCGAGCGAGCTCGGACCGGCGATCGCCGACGTCTGCAAGACCGGCGGCGCCGAGGTGGTCGTCCTGATGGTCGGCACGGACGCCGATCCGCAAGGGCTCGACGAGCAGCGGGTGCGGCTGGAGGTCGCCGGCGCGAAGGTGTTCGACGACGTGTCGGAGGGCCTGGCCTGGGTAGCCGCGCGACTCGCGGTCGGTTCCGCGGTCGTCGGGGAGCGTGTCGCTCCGAGCTCTCTCGAGCCACCGCTCGGAGCGATCAACGTCGGCCTCGACTCGTTCTACGACAGCCTCGTCGAGCAGGATGCGGAGGCGGTTCAGCTCGACTGGCAGCCACCCGCGGGCGGCGACGAGCGGATGATGGCACTGCTGGAGAAGATGCGATGAACATCGACCAGGCGAACACCGACGCGGTAGGCCGGATGATCTCGGCGCGGCCGATGCTGACCGGCGTCGCGACCGCTCGCGACGTGATTCCCGGAATGCGCGACGGTTTGCTGCTGCACGCCGGACCACCGATCGGGTGGGATCGGATGTCCGGGCCGTTGCGCGGCGCCGTGATCGGCGCCCTGCTGTTCGAGGGTCTGGCGTCGACCGAGGCCGAAGCGATCGAGCGGGTCGAGGCCGGCGAGGTCGAGTTCGCACCCTGTCATCACCACCAGTCGGTCGGCCCGATGGCTGGCGTCACGTCGGCCTCGATGGCGGTCTACGTGGTCGAGAACACCGAGGGCGGCAACCGCGCCTACTCGAATCTGAACGAAGGCTACGGCAAGGTGCTGCGCTATGGCGCCTACGCGCCCGAGGTCCTCGACAAGCTGCGCTGGATGAACGAGGTGATGGCGCCGCTGGTCGCCAGGGCGCTCGACGGCCTGGGTGGCATCGACGTCCGGGCACTGCTGGCCGAGGCGCTGCACATGGGCGACGAGGGCCACAATCGAAACAAGGCCGGCTCGCTGCTCTTCACCAAGCATCTGGCGCCGGCGATCGGCGAAGCTTCGGACGACCGGAGCGCCGCCGCCGGGGTGGTCCGATTCCTGGGTGACAACGCGCTCGGCGTGCTCAATCCGGTGATGGCCGCCTGCAAGGCGATGGCGGACGCCGCGCACGGCGTCGAAGGAAGCACCCTGGTGACCGCCATGGCGCGCAACGGCACCGACTTCGGCGTCCGGGTGAGCGGCCTCGGCGACGACTGGTTCACCGCCCCCGCGGCGACCCCGGACGGCCTCTATTTCTCGGGATTCACGGCCGAGGACGCCAATCCCGACATCGGCGACTCGACGATCACCGAGACCGCCGGCATCGGCGCGTTCGCCATGGCCGCGGCGCCGGCGATCGTTACCTTCGTGAGCGGATCGCCGAGCGACGCCCTCAACGCGACGCTCGAGATGTACGACATCACCGTCGCCGAGCACCAGCACTTCACGATCCCGCAGCTCGACTTCCGCGGTACGCCGGTGGGGATCGACGTGCGCAAGGTGGTCGAGTTCGGCGTCACCCCGCGAGTCAATACCGGTATCGCGCATCGCGAGGCGGGGATCGGGCAGGTCGGCGCCGGGTTGGTACGGCCGCCGATCGAGATCTTCCGCGAGGCACTGACGGCGTTCGCCGAGAAGCACGGCGTCTGAGGACCGGCGGCCCGCCGTCATGAAGAAGTGGCTTCGGCTCTCGCTTCTGGCGATGGGCTTGGCACTTCTGGCCGTGGCCCTTCACGATATTCCGGCGGACGACTGCGACGAGTGGTACCGCATGCCGATCGAGCTGACCGCCGAGCTCCTCCCCGAGAAGAGTGACGCGCGCGAATGGCTGGAGGAGCTGGCGCGGCGCGAGACGACGGAGCGCAGGATCCACGGCTGGGCGCTGCCCGGTTCGGCAGAGTTCGACGACCCGTACGGTCGGCCGCGAGCGATTCCGACCGGGGTGTGGACCCATCGAATAGGCGCTCCACTCGAGGTCGTGCTGCTGACGGCGCCTCGCGACTACGACGAGTCGGCCGACATCGAGGAGCTCGAGGTCAGAAACCCGGGCGCGGTCCCGCTCGCTGGGTACGCTGGTCTCGCCCCGTTCGTCCTGGCGGCGACCGGAGGGGGCCATGGATGGGGACAGATCGTCCTGCTTTGGAGGACCGGCGAAGTGGTCGTCTGGCTCTACGACCCGAAGACGCGAAGTCACGAGATGGTCCTCGAGACGCGGCTGCCGAAGCAGGAGGCGAGCTCGACCTTCGAGTCGCTCGCTCGAGAGCTCGGTACGGGAGAAGAGATCCGGGTCGCGATGTGTGGCGTCCTTCACGGTCTACAACGCTCTCTCCTCGTCTACGACGGCGAGCATCTGGCCGCGGCGGACTGGTCGAACTTCACCACTCCGTCCGGCTGGGCGCTGGAAATCTTCGACCGACTGTTCGGTCTCGAGCTGCCCGAACGCCCCGAAGGTGGTGATCCCGACACGTCGACCGCAGCACCACATCTGCCCTGAAGGTAGAGTTCCGACGGAGCGTACTCGAGCATGAACGACCCACGTCTCGACGAAGCGCTGCATCTTCTGTCGCCGCCGCCGGGCAAGGGGCTCTGGGCCGGAGGCGCGACGGTGCTCGGCTGTCTGCGTGGAGTCTCGGCCGAGCAGGCGGCCTGGAAGCTGGCCGCCGACCGCAAGAGCGTCTGGGAGCTCGTCCTGCACGTCGCCTACTGGAAATACGCGGTGCGGCGGATCCTCGAGGACTCGCCGAAGGGGGAGTTCGCGCGCTCACCGTCCAACTGGCCGAGCCTCCCGGAGCCGGCCGACGACGCGGCGTGGAAGAGGGACCGCGCACTGCTACGCGACGAGCACTCGAGCCTGGTCGACGCCGTCGGCGCGTTCGACCCGCGGCGACTCGACGATGCCGGCACCAGGACCTATCGGTTCATCGACCTGATCTACGGCATCGCCATGCACGACACCCACCACGTCGGTCAGATCCAGCTGCTGAAGCGGCTCTATCCCGATCTCCGGGCTTAGGAGTCGGCCTGCTCGTCGGCGATCCAGACCGGCGCGCGCTCGATCCGCCGTGCGCACGAGGGGTCCAGGCCCTCGACACTGCCGGTGCGCAGGAGCTCGAGTGAGAGCGGCGCACCGCAGGTGTCCCAGTTGATCTCGGCGCCGTGGGTCTCGTTCTCCATGACGACCAGCAGGCTGTTCGGGAGGTGCTCAGCGACCTGGTACCCGGTTCGCGGCGGCGTCGACGGGTCGAGCTCGGCGCTGAAGAGCAGTGTCGGCGCCTCCGATACCACCGGCGAAAGCCAGTCGTCGGGGACCGGGCCCCGCGGCCAGACCGCACACGCATCCAGGTGCTGGTCGAGGCGATAGGAGCCGAGAGCCGTCCCGGCCGCATCGGTGCGGGCGGCGAGAGGGTCGATGAAGGGCACGTCCTCGGCGCACGTCGCCGACAGGTACATGCCCTTGGCCAGCACGAGCTCGAGCGGTAGGTCGCGAGCGACGATCTCGGCGACCATCGGTCCGAAGTCGCCCGCGGCGGCGCGGGTGATGACGTGCGGCAGCCTGGCGGAGCTCTCCCAGCCGTAGAGCAGGCTGCGGATGCCCATGGCGAAGACGCCGCGTGAGATCGTCACGCGCTGCCTGGGGATGCCGAACAGGAGCGGGTTGGCTACCGTGACCTCGATCGCGGACGTCCGGAGGCGCGCGAGTACCGTCTCGAGATCGCTCCGCAGGTCGGGGTAGAGGGACGAGCAACGGCGATCGGTCTCGCAGTCGTCCAGGAGACGCTGGAGCGCGACCTCGTTGTCACGCGCGAAGGTGAAGGGCATGCGCAGGTCGGTCGGGACGATGTCGGACAGCGAGGCGCTCCGGACCCGGTCGGGATAGCGGCGCATGTACTCGAGCGCCAGCCGCGTGCCGTAGGAAGTAGCGGAAAGGTTGATCCGCTCGTAGCCGAGGGCGTCGCGCACCTCGTCGAGGTCGGCGGCCGCTACGGTGGTCGTGTAACGGGTCAGATCGGCCCGTCGCTCGAGTCGGCGGCGGCAGGCCGCCATCGCTTCCTGGTCATACGGGTCTTCCAGGAAGTGTCGTGCCGAGAGCAGGGAGAAGTAGCTCGCCGGGCTGCGCAGGAAGGTCGAGGCCTTGAACGGGTCGCCGCGAAAGCCGACGCAGCTCAGCGGATTGGAGGCGCCGGTGCCGCGGATGTCGACGAAGACGAGATCGCGCTCCAGCTCGGCCTCCGGCCGGCCGCCGATCGAGAAGCCGGCGATCGTCGCCTTGCCCACGCCCGGCCCGCCGTCGAGCGGGAAGACCGGATCGGGCCGTGGGTCGGGACCGGTGGCGAAGGCGACCACGACCCGGATCGGGATCCGCCGTCCCGCGCGCGATTCGCGATTCTCGAACACTTCGAGCACGCCGCAGTGAACGACCCGCGCGGAGCCGAGTGGTTTGCACGGCCGGAGTGCCATGCCAGGCCCGGAGATGCCCGTGGTCGTGACCTTCGGGTGGCCGATCACCGCGATCGGCTCGTAGAGAAGCCAGAGCGCGAGCGGCAGGATCAGGATGCCCAACGGCAGGTAGAGAAACGTCCAGCGCGACCAGAAGACGTGCCGTAGCAGCTTTTTCAATCGGTGAATCTCCTGTCAGACTAGACCTACTGCACAGTCATTTTGTTACGCCGGAGGTTAGTATGAGGGTAGCGATCCACAGGAGCGGCGATGACGACCCAGTTCTTCGGTGAGCGAATCAAGCGCAACGAAGACCCTCGACTGCTGACCGGCCGGGCCCTCTACGTCGACGATGTCCACCTGCCGGGCATGCTGCACGTCGCCTTCGTCCGCAGCCAGCACGCCCACGGTCGCATCAACGCGATCGATACCACCGCAGCGCGCGAGCGCGACGGTGTGATCGCTGTCTACACGGCCGAGGACCTCGGCGACTACTGGCAACCGGGGCCGCTGTTGGTGCCGCCGCCGCCGATCGAACACTGCGTCTTCAACCAACGGACCCAGGTGCCGCTCGCCAAGGGCAAGGTGAAGTTCGTCGGCGAGCCGGTGGCGATGGTGATCGCCGAGAGCCGCTACATCGCCGAGGACGCAGCCTGCGAGGTGTTCGTCGACTGCGACCCGCTCGATCCCGTGGTCGATCTCGAGGACGCGCTCCAGCCGGGAGCCGCGACCGTTCACGACGACCTCGACTCGAACGTCGCGGCGCACGTGATCCAGGAGAAGGGGAACTACGAGAGAGCGCGCGCCGCGGCCGATCTGGTCCTGTCGCGCCGACTCCTCTACGACCACGGCGCAGCCGCGGCGATGGAAAACCGCGGCGTGGTGGCGGACTGGGACGGGCGCACTCATCGCTTGACGGTCTGGGACACGACCCAGGCACCGATCCCGATCCGCAACGGGCTGGCGGCGATGCTCGGCCTCTCGGAGAGCCAGGTGCGGGTGATCGCGCCCTTCATCGGCGGCGGCTTCGGACCGAAGATCATGATGTTCTACCAGGAAGAGGTGCTGGTGCCGTGGGCGAGCAAGCGCCTCGAGCGGCCGCTCAAGTGGATCGAGGATCGCGAGGAGAACTTCTACGCCACCACCCAGGAGCGGGGCCAGACCCACGACTCCGAGATCGCCCTGTCGTCGGACGGCAAGGTCCTCGGGGTGAAGGACGTCTTCCTGCACGACACCGGGGCGTACGTCCCCTACGGCCTGACGGTGCCGATCAACACCCAGTGCACCCTGCTCGGGCCGTACGACGTGCCGAACTACTACACCGAGTTCAAGGCGGTCTTCACCACCAAGCCGATCGTCACCCCGTATCGGGGCGCCGGCCGCCAGCACGGCGTCTTCGTTCTCGAGCGGCTGCTCGACATCGCGGCGCGCGAGCTCGACCTCGACGTCGCCGAGATCCGCCGCAGGAACTTCATCGCCCCCGACGCCTTCCCGTACGACAACGAGATCATCTACCAGGACTTCGCGCCCCTGGTCTACGACAGCGGCAACTACGAGCCGGTGCTGGAGAAGGCCAAGGAGATGATCGGCTACGACGAGTTCCTGGCGAATCGACCGGAGCCGGAGGATGGCAAGGCGATCGGCCTCGGCCTGGTCGCCTACGTCGAGGGGACCGGCATCGGTCCGTACGAGGGCGCGCGGGTCCAGGTCGAAGCGAGCGGCCGGGTGAGCGTGGTGACCGGCGTCGGTACCCAGGGGCAGGGACACTTCACCTCGTTCGCGCAGATCGTGGCGGAGCAGCTCGGTGTCGACGTCCGCAAGATCGACGTCGTCACCGGCGATACCGACCAGTTCCACTGGGGCGCCGGTACCTTCGCCAGCCGTGGTGCGGTGGTCGCCGGCAACGCCATCAACGAGGCGGCCCGCGACGTGCGCGCCAAGATCATCGCGCTGGCGAGTGAGGAGCTCGAGGTCGCCGGCGAGGACCTCGAGCTGGTCGACGGCACGGTGCGGGTGAAGGGAGATCCCCAGGAGTCGATCCCGCTCGCCGAGCTGGCGGTGCGCGCCAATCCGATGCGGGGAGCGGTGCAGCCGGGAACCGAGCCCGGGCTGGAGGCGACCAACTACTTCGGCCCGGAGCGCGGCGCGACCGCCGCCGGCGTGCACGCGATGATCGTCGAGGTCGATCGCGAGACGATGGACGTCGAGATCAGGCGCTACGTCGTCGTCCACGACTGCGGTCGGGTGATCAACCCGCTGATCCTGGACGGCCAGATCCACGGTGGGGTCGCTCAGGGGATCGGCAACGCGTTCTACGAGCAGTTGATGTTCGACGAGACCGGGCAGCTGCAGAACGGCTCGTTCATGGACTACCTGCTGCCGACCGCCCTCGACGTGCCGAACGTCGAGATCGGCCACGAGGAGACGGCTTCACCGCTCAACCCGCTCGGCATCAAGGGCGCGGGCGAAGCGGGCGCGATCCCAGTCGGCCCGTTGTTCGCGCAAGCGGTGGAAAACGCACTCGGCGAGGAGGGGCTCGAGATCCTGGAGATACCGGTCACGCCGAGCCGGCTCTGGGAGATGGTTCGAGCTTCAGAAGAAGATGGATGAGCCCATCAGCGATGAGGAGCGCGAATACGTCCGGGTCGCAACGGTCCTCGAGTTCGAGTACCGGAGCGAGTCACAGGTCAGCAAGGCGCGGATCGAGGACCTGAGCGAAGGCGGCGCCTTCGTCGACGTCGCCAACCCGGAGCGGGAGGGCGACGAGATCGAGTTCACGCTGGAGCTCCCCGGCTCCGGCGAGCCGATCGCCGGCAAGGCGGTCGTCGTCTGGCAGCAGCCGACGATCGGGATGGGGATCAAGTTCATAGGCCTGACCGACGAGCAGCGCGAGCAGATCAAGTTCTACGTCGCGGCCGAGTTCTTCAAGAGCTTCTAGACGGCACCCGGGCCGGTCCAGGCTGAGCTCTGGGGCGACCCCACGTCGAGCTAGGCTAGGCTTCGTGGCCGTGGATCGTGGGCCGACCGTGCGACTTCTACTGGCGTGCATACTGCTCGCCGGAGCGGCGCTGCGCGTCTGGTACGCGGTCTACGGACTGGACGAGAATCGCTTCTGGGACGAGCGCTACAACTTCGAGAACGTCGAGTCGATTCTCGAGACCGGCTCGCTCCGGCCGGCCAAGGTCTACTATCCGTCACCCCTCCAGTCCTGGCCGCAGGCCGGGCTGCTGGCGGCGAGCGATGCGCTCCACCGGTCGACCGGCAACGAGCTGCTTGCGATTCGCGACGAGAGTGGGTTCACGCCGGCCGCCTATCTGATCTGTCGACTGCTGTCGGTGGGCTACGGGATCGCCTCGCTCTGGGTCCTCTTCCTGGTGGCGCGCCCGATCTTCGGCAGCGAGGTCGCCCTGGTGGCCACCCTCGCCCTGACCTTCCTGCCCTGGCACATCCACGCGTCCGGCAAGTTCAAGCCCGACGCCCTGGTCGTGCTGACCGTACTGCTGGCGCTCCACTGGTCCGTCAGCGCGGTGCGAGCCGGAACCGTCAAGAGCTATGCGTTGGCCGGCTTCGGCATCGCTCTGGCGTTGAGCGGCAAGGTGACCGGCGGCGTCATCGCCGTCTCCCTGGTGGTCGGGACGCTGCTCCGCGGCAGTGTCGCCTGGAGCCGACGGCTGAAGCTGATCGCGGTAACCGGTCTGGTCAGCCTGGCCGCGTTCCTGGCGATGAACCCCTACGGCCGCTGGTATCTCGACTTCGTGAGCGGTCTGCAACGCGACTACGAGATGCGCGCCGGCTGGCTGGAGGGCTCGGGACCGATTCCGGTGCAGGCGGTGCGCTATCTCTTGAGCGGTTACGTTCACGGCCCCGTGATCGGTTTGGTGGCGCTGATCGGAGCGGTCGCCCTGGCCGTGCGACTGGTCACCAAGCGTGGCGAGGAGTTGGATCGGGCCTACTGGAGTATGTTGCTGGTCTTCCCGATCGCCTTCACCGCCGCCTACACGGTGGCCACACCCTACTTCAAGGGGAACAACTTCCTGCCGGTTCTGCCGATCACCTGCATCTTCGTGGCGTGGGCCGGCTGGCGGCTCTGGAGGTGGGGCAGTACTCGGCTGGAGCGGCTCGGCGGGGCCAGCCTCGGCGTTGGGCTGGTGGCCCTGGCGCTCGTCTTCCTCGCGCAGCCCGGCCTGGTCTACGTCTACCGGAGCCTGGTACCTACGGCGATCGACCTGGCGCGCCAGGCGGTGGTGGACGAGCGGCGCGCTCCCGCGGGGAGGTTCTATTACCTGGAGGTGGGCGACGAGCGGGAGCCGCTATGGGAGGGTCAGGACGAGCTCACCCGTAGGTACCCGGGGTTCCGCGCCGCGCCGCTCGGCGAGATCGGAGTCGAGCGTCTCGACCTCGCGGACGGCGAGATCTTCCCCGCCGAGCGCCTGCAGGGTGAAGAGGGCGAGCTCTACCGTCGGCTGATGGCCCGCGCCGACGAGGCCGACCGCCGGCGGATCGAGCCGCGGCTCTTCGTCGCCCGCGGCCCGGCCGCGGTGGCATTGACCCATCGCTGGTCGCCCGGACCCGCGGTGGAGCTCGAGTATCGTGGTCGCTGTCGACCGGGGAGGAACTGCTTCCGTTTCGCTCTGCCGGACGGCCTGAGCCCCGGAGTGCTGGCGTCACTCCAGGTCACACTGCCGACCGCGGCGGTCGATCCGCGGCAGACCGAGCTTGGAGTGAGCGTCGGCGGCGTGGATCTGGACACGGTCCGGGTCGGTATCCGCGGCCCCGAGCGCTCCTTCCTCACCGAGCGCTTCCGCCTGCCGAGCGGCCAGATCGAGGTGCGGCTAACCGACCTCGAGCCCCGGCTACTGCGTCGGCGGGTCGGGCTCGCGCTCCGCACCTGGCTGGAGAACGGCTCGTGAGGGCGGCAGCGCGCATCACCTACGACGTCGACGACCGGCCACCGCTGGTCGAGGCCGTGCCGCTCGGTATCCAGCACGTTACCGCCATGCTGCTCAGCAACGTCACGGTGCCGCTTCTGGCGGCGGGGGCGATCGGGCTGACCGGTGGCACCACGGCGGCGCTCGTCCAGATGGCACTCCTGATGGCAGGCGTCGCGACGATCGTCCAGTCCTACCCGATCGGAATCGTCGGTGGCCGCATCCCGATGGTCATGGGGACCAGCATGATTTTCCTGGCGGCGATCATCGGTATCGGCCGGGAGTACGGCCTGGCGATGGTCTTCGGTGCCTGCCTGGCGGCGTCGGTGATCGAGATCGTGCTCGGCGTCTCGATCGCCCGTCTGAAGCGTCTCTTCCCGCCGCTGGTCAACAGCATCGTCGTGATGCTGATCGGGCTGACGCTGATTCCGGTCGGCATGGACTACGCCGCCGGCGGCAGGGGTGCCGAGGACTACGGCTCGCTGACCAATCTCGGGATCGCCGCCACGGTCCTGCTGGTCACCCTGCTGCTCAATCGCTTCGCGCGCGGGCTGCTGGCCTCGGCGAGCGTCCTGATCGGTGTCGTCGTCGGCTATCTGGTCGCGGCCGGTCTGGGGCGGGTCGACTTCTCGCCGCTGTCCGAGGCGGCCTGGTTCTCGTTGCCGTTGCCGCTCAGGTTCGGTCTCGAGTTCGCCTGGGCGCCGATCCTGCTGATGGCGTTCGCCTACGTCATCACGACCATGGAGACGGTCGGCGACATCTCGGGGGTGCTCGCCGCGGTCGGACGGGAGCCGACCGAGGCCGAGCTCCGTGGCGGCCTGGTGGCCGACGGAGCGATGAGCGGGCTCGCGGCCCTGTTCAGCGCCTTCCCGAACACGTCGTACTCGCAAAACGTCGGACTGGTGAACTTCACCGGCGTCGCCAGCCGGCACGTGACCGCGATCGGCGGGATGTTCCTGGTCGCCCTCGGGCTGGTCCCCAAGGTCGGCGCGCTGTTCGCCACCGTGCCCGCCGCGGTGATCGGGGGCGGCGGCTTGATCATGTTCGCGATGATCTTCTCGAGCGGCGCCTCGATCTTCCATCGGAGCGCGGAAGCGAGCCGCCGGAACCTGGTGATCCTGGCGGTCTCGATCGGTCTAGGCCTCGGAGTCGAGCTCCGCCCCGACGTGCTGCAGAATCTCTCGGCCGGCTTGCGAACACTTTTCGGCTCCGGTCTGGTCACCGGCGGCGTGACCGCCCTGGTGCTCAACCTCGCGCTGCCGATGGACCAGCGAGCCGCCGGGAGGCGCTACGAGAGGGTCCGCACGCCGGGAGCCAGAGACGCGCTCACCGGTCTGTTCAACCGCGGCTTCTTCGACGAGGTGCTGCCTCTCGAGCTGGCGCGCTCGGACCGTTCGGGGCTGCCGACCAGCCTCATCCTGGCCGACCTCGATCACTTCAAGGCGGTCAACGATCGGTACGGGCATCAGGAGGGCGATCGGGTGCTGCGGACGTTCGCCCGCGCCCTGATCGACTCGCTCCGCTCCGCCGACGTCGCCTGTCGATTCGGCGGCGAGGAGTTCGCGGTCATCCTGCCGCACGCGGCGGGTCCCGCCGCACGGCAGCTAGCCGGCCGGATTCGCGAGCGGATGGCGGTGCTCTCGAGCGAGGCCGAGCCACCGATGGCGCAGGTGACCGCGACGGTCGGCATCGCGACGTTCCCGAGGGAAGCGACGACCGCCGAAGAGCTGATCAGGCTGGCGGACGAGCGCCTCTACGAGGGCAAGCGCACCGGTAGGGATCGGGTAGTCGGCGGGCGCTAGCCCGTTTGTTCTGAGCGATTGGGGATCTGGCGAGGTGAGCCAACCGGGCTCGGTCGTCAGCCCGAGAATTCGGTCCGGATCTCGTCGTTGTGCTCGCCGAGCCGTGGGGGGTGCCGCCGGTAGGTCGGTGGCGAGTCCGAGAGCAGGAACGGGCTGCCGATGGAGCGCACCAACCCGAGCAGCGGGTGCTCGAGCTCGACGATCATGCTGCGCGCCGCGAGCTGCTCGTCGCGCAGGGCATCGTCTGGGAAGTTGATCGGACCGGCCGGAATCCCCCTCGAGACCAGCTCCTCGACCCATTCGTCCGCGGTGCGCTGGCTGAGGAGCCCCTCGAGCTGCTCCACCAGCTCGGCGCGGTGCTGGTTGCGCTCGCGGTTGCTGGCGAAGCGGGGATCGGTCATCAGGGACTCTTCGACCCCCAGGATGGCGCAGAAACGGCGCCACAGCCGCTCGGTGCCGACCGCCACGATCAGCTCCTTGTCGCGAGCGCGCAGCGGCTGATAGGGCGTGATCGATGGGTGGGCATTGCCCATTTTGCGGGGGCGCTCACCGGTCGCGAAGTACGAGCCCCCGAGGTTGGTCAACCAGGTGACCTGACTGTCGACCAGGGCCACGTCGAGAAACTGACCCTGGCCGGTGCCACCGGCCCGGCGGTCGCGGCGATAGAGCGCCGCTAGAATCCCGATCAGCGTGTAGATGCCGGCGCTGACATCCGCCATCGGCGTCGGGAAACGTATCGGGCCGTCCTCCGGGCCGCCGGTCGCTGCCATCAAGCCCGCCTCCCCCTGGGCGATCACGTCGTAGCCGCCGCGACCGGCTTTCGGGCCGCTGTGGCCGTAGCCGCTGATCGCAGCGTAGACCAGCCTTGGGTTGCGTCCGCGGACGGTGTCGGGGTCGATCCGCGAGCGCTCGAGCGACTCGAGCCGCGGGTTGTTGGTGATGAACACATCGGCCGTTTCGAGCAGTCGATGCAGGAGCTCCTGGTCCGCGGGCTCCTTGACGTTGAGCTCCACGCTGCGCTTATTGCGGTTGACCGCCAGGTAGTAGGCGCTCTCGCCGTCGAGGAACGGCGGGCCCCAGCCGCGTGACTGGTCGCCAACCTCGGGCCGCTCGACCTTGATCACGTCTGCTCCCAGGTCGCCGAGGAGCATCGCGCAGTAGGGACCGGCGAGCGCTTCGGTCATCTCGACGACGCGCAGGCCGGCGAGCGATGACGGGTCGTCGGCCATCAGCTCTCCACCCGCCGACGCACGCTCCTATCGATCCTCGACGAGACCCCTCGATGTCTGGCGCCGCTCATCGCGTCCCTTCCTCCACGGCCAAGTCTCCCACAAGGAGCGCCGGCCTGGCGCCGTCGGTTGTGGAGGCCGGTCGGAGGGCCGGAGAGCGGATCAGGTCGCGCGGGCGGTGGTCGCACTACTCGGCGGCGAAGCGACCAGACGCGGCGGATCGACCTCCACGGCCTCGCGGGCGAGCGCTGTCGATCGCCGCACCACGATCCGGAGATCGGCTCGGTCGCCGCGGCGGATCGCCGCCGACAGGTAGTGCTCTGGCGCCGGCTGGTAGAGCGCGAACTGCCAGTCGGGCTCGTGGTCGCCGACCTCGGGATCGAACTCGATGTTGACGACGCCCGGGTCGGGGAAGGTGTACGAGAATCTTCGCAAGGGCAGCGCCAGCCCCATGCCGCGCGCCTTGATGTAGGCCTCCTTGAGCGTCCAGTAGCGGAAGAAGCGATCGCGGCGCTCACGTCCGCGCCGCTGCCGCACCTCCGACGCCTCGAGCTCGGAAAAGCTGTGACCCGCCACGCCGACCAGGTCGATGCCTCGCTCGGTCCACTCGACGTCGACCCCGGTGTCCATCTCCAGGGTCACCATACAGGCGACCAGGCCGTCGGTATGCGAGAGATTGAACCGGAGTGGTGGCTGGTCGGCCGGCCCGTCGATCTCGGGCCTTCCATGCTCGTTGAACCGGAACCGCCAGGCGGCCGGATCGACGTCGGGCGCGTAGATCGACAGCACGCTGCGGGCCAGCGCTCGGGCGGCGAGATAGAGGTAGCGCGGCCGGTCGACCAGGAAGCGCTCGTACTGCTCGACCTCCTCGGCAACCAGCAGCGGCAGGTGGTCCTCGGCGGCCTCCGGTGACACCGGGCCGGTGAGCCAGATGTGCGCCTCGGAGTCGAGGCTTCCGAGCGTCGGCGTATCGCCGTTCTCCATGATCGCGGGAGAGCCTAGCACCGGGCCGGTCCGATCGAATTGAGTATCCTGTCACCATGATTCGAGATATCGCCTACACCTCGCAGGTCCGGATCGAGCGCATCCAGGGTCCGGTTCGCAGAGCGCACCTGCCCGCCGAGCAGTCGCCGGTGATGTTCGGAGTCCATTCCGAGATCGCGGAGCACTACGGGGTCGACCCCGAGCGCTTCGCGCCGCACGCGACGACTCTCGACTACGTGGTCGCGGCCGCAGGTGGTTGACTGACCGGTACGTTCGCCGCAGCGCTGGAGGCGCGCGGCATCGAGCTGCAAGAGGGTGACCTGACCACCGAAGTGACCGGGGAGGTGGTGAAGGACGGTCGGGTGCTGAGAATCGACCGCATCGAGGCGGTCTACCACCTCAAGGCCGACGAGGCGCGGCGCGACACCATCGCCCGCGTGCACTCGTTTCACGCCGATCACTGTCCGGTCGCCCGTACGATCCGCGACTGCGTCGAGATCGTCACCCGATTCGAGCTGGTCTGAAGCTCGCCGGAGTCGTGAAGATCTTCATCGGATTCCTGCGCGGCCTCTGGATCCTGTCGCCGTTCTGGCGCGGCTGGGTCGGGCTGCTGATCGTCGTGAACGGGGTCGTGCCGCTCTTCTTCCTCGCTCGCCAGGAGTCGCGAGTGGTCCTGGCCGTCTTTGTGATCGGGGCGATGCTGCAGATGATCATCTTCCGCGCCAAGGGCTTCGTCCGCCTACTCGGGATCGGGCACGTCCTCTGGATTCCGATGCTCGTCTGGCTCTGGCCCCGGTCGGTGGCCGCCGGCCTGGACAGCTCCTTCGGCGTCTGGCTGGCAGCGGTGCTCGTGGCCGATCTCGTGTCGCTCTTGATCGACGCCGCCGACGTTGTACGCTACGCGCTCGGAGAGCGGCAACCCAGCCTGACCATGGAGGACGTCTGATGAGCGCCTTGAGGAGATTCTTCGATCCCGGACGCGACGGTGCCGGCCGCGATCTCGGTCTGCTGCTGCTGCGGGTTGGCCTCGCCTTCGGCCTGGTCTACGGCCACGGTTGGGGCAAGCTGACGGGGCTGATCGGTGGTGGGGGCGGCTTTCCCGATCCGCTCGGGATCGGCAGCGGCCCGAGCCACCTGCTGGCGGTGCTGGCCGAGTTCGTCACGCCGCTGGCGATCGCCGTCGGGTTCATGACCCGCCTGGCCACGGTGCCGACGATCATCCTGTTCCTGGTCGCCTTCTTCGTCGTGCACGGGGGCGATGCGTTCCTGGACAGGGAGAAGGCGTTCCTCTACCTGATCGGCTACCTGGTCGTGCTCCTGACCGGCCCGGGCCGGATGTCGCTGGACCACAAGCTGCGTCGCAAGTAGGCGACCAGGGTCGGAGCTGCCGAGCGCCGTGCCCCCATGGGGCTAGGCGGGCCCGTCGAGCAGCCGCGCCAGCTGCTCGGGAGTGTCGACGTCGAGGAGCGGACGCTCGTCCTCCAGCTCGACTTCGAAAATCTGATCACCATGGGCCGTGAACAGCTGGCGGCCGCCTGCGTCCCCCTGGATCTCCGCGAGATCGGCAAACAGCGCCCGAGCGAACAGAACCGGCGCGCGGCGCTCGCCGCGGAACGTCGGCACCACGATGCCGGCCGAGCTCTCGGCGTACGCCCCGAGGATCCGATCGAGAGTCTCGACGTCCAGCAACGGCTGATCGCAGGGGAGGAAGAGAGCCCCGTCGGCCGCGGGCTCGACTCGCTCGAGACCGGAGCGGACCGAGGTGCTCTGCCCCTCGGCGAAGCTCTCGTTGACGACGACTTCGATCGGCAGGTCCGCGATCTCGGCTCGCACGCGCTCCGCCTGGCAGCCGACGACCGCGACCACCTGGCCGATGCCCGAGGCGAGCGCGACCCGGCTCGTCCGGCGCACCAGGGATTCCCCGTCGAGAGGCAGGAGCTGTTTCAGGTCTCGTCCCTGCTCCGCGAAGCGTCGGGACGGTCCGGCGGCCAGGACGACAGCCGACACTCGTTTCATCGGGCTCGTGGCTAGAGCTCCCTACCGTGCCGAGCGGCGACGATCTGGGCGGCGATGGCGAGCGCGATCTCCTCGGCGCGACGGCCGCCGAGATCGAGTCCGACCGGCGCCCGAATGCGATCGATCTGCTCGGCGGAGAGACCGAGCTCGAGGAGCTCGGCAACGCGCCTTTCGTGGGTCCGGGTCGAGCCGAGCGCGCCGATGTAGCGGGCGGGGCTGGCCAGCGCCACCTCGAGGGCCGGCAGATCGATCTTGAAATCGTGACTCAGGGTGACGAAGTAGGTCGATTCGTGGATCGGAATCCTGGCCAGCGCAGCGGCCGGCCACTCCGCGATCAGCTGGTCGGCGGCGGCGAAGCGCTCCGGAGTGGCGAAGGCGGTACGCGGGTCGATGACGATCGTCCGCAACCCGAGCGCCCGGGCGAACTCGATCAGATGAATCGCCACGTGGACGGCGCCGATGACCACCAGCTTTTCGGGCGGCGGATGGACGTCGAAGAAGATCTCGAGCTGCTCGCCCTGGTGGTCGATCGTCCGGCGCTTCGCTTCGAAGCTCTGGAACGCCTTCTCGGCGAAGAGCGCGGCGCGCTGATTGAGGCGTGGCGTGCCCAGATCGCCGAGCGTCTGCTCGGCCGGCCAGATGAGCAGCTGGTTGCCGACGCCGGCGCCGGCGACGATGGTGGCCAGAACCACCAGCTGTTCACGCTCGATGCAAGCGCGAAGCTCGTTGAGGATCTCAGAGTTCAATCGGACCGCCCTCGAGGGACGCGCCCTCCCGGAACTCGCTTGTGAGGGGGTGAGGCATGGCTCAGCCTGTTGGCAACGCCTCGATGAAGACCTCGATCTCGCCGCCGCAGCTCAGGCCGACCGACCAGGCGCGATCATCCGAGACGCCGAAATGGACCAGCCTGGGCTCGCCCGACGCGAGCACCGACCGAGCCTCCTCGGCGACCGCGCCTTCGACACAGCCGCCGCTGACCGAGCCCGCCATCTCGCCGTCCGACGAGACGACCATCTTGGAGCCGAGCGGGCGCGGCGCCGAGCCCCAGACCTTGACGACGGTGGCGACGGCGACCGACTTCCCTTCGCTCTGCCAGCGGTCGATCTGGTCCAGGACGTCGCGCATCGAAGGGCGAGCAGAATAGCATGGGGGTCATGGCCTACATCGACTACGTCGAGCCCCAGACGATCCCGCCCGAGGACCGTGTCGACGACGACGACAACATCATCCGGATCCATGGCGTCCACAGTCGGACGATCCGTCTCCACCACGATCTCTACCGGGAGCTGATGTACGGTCCCGGTCCGCTCAGCCGCATCCGGCGCGAGATGCTCGCGGTCACGGTCTCCGCGGTCAACGCCTGCCACTACTGAATCGTCCATCACGGAGCGGGCCTCCGTCGGTTACTGACAGCCAAGAAGATGAACCCCGAGAAGCAGGAGAGACTCCTCTCGGACCTGACCAGCGGCGCCTCGGAGGCGGCTCTCGAGCCGCCCGATCGCGCCATGCTCGACTACGCGCGCAAGCTCACGCTGACGCCGTGCGAGATGACCGCCGCGGACGTCGAGGCCCTGCGCCGGGCCGGCTTCGAAGACCGCGGGATTCACGATATCTGCGCCATCGTCGGCTACTTCGCCTTCGTGAATCGGATCGCCGACGGCCTGGGCGTCGAGCTCGAGAGATCGGGCGCTTGAGAGCGGGGAGTACGATGCCCGAGGGTGACGTCGTAGTGCTGCTGCACGGTCTGGGAAGGACGAGCCTGTCCCTGTACATCGCCGGCCGCGAGCTGCGGCGGGCCGGCTACGATCCGGTGGGGATCTACTATCCGTCGCGCAGCGGCTCGATCGAGGAGCTCGCGCGCCATGTCCGCCGTCGTCTGCCGGAACGGCCGGGCGCGACGATCCACTTCTTGACCCACTCGATGGGCGGCATGGTCGCTCGCTACCTGATCCGGCACCAGCGGCCCGGAGACCTGGGCAGGGTCGTGATGCTGGCGCCGCCCAACCAGGGGAGTCAGTTGGCGCGGCGTCTCCGTAGCGTGGAGCTGTTCCAGCGCGTCATGGGCCCGGCCGCGCTGCAGCTGGGTGCCGGCCAGCAGAAGATCATGGACCTGCTCGGGCCGGTCGATTTCGAGCTCGGTGTGATCACCGGCGACCGCCCGCGGATCGGCCTTCTCGCCAGACTGATCCGCGGTCCGAGTGACGGCAAGGTGGCCGTGGACGAGGCCAGGATCGAAGGGATGTCGGATTTCCTGGTGGTGCATCGGGGCCACACGTTCGTCATGAACGACCCCGAGGTCATCCGACAGGCGATTCGCTTCTTCGAGACCGGGCGCTTCGAGCAAGCCTGAGTCCGGCGGTCAGCTCAGCAGGTCCAGCAGCCGCTCCGGCGGCCGGCCCAGAATCGCGCGTCCGCGCAGTCGACCGATCGGACGCTGCAAGAGCGTCGGATGCTCGGCGATGTGATCGATCAGCGTTTCGAGCGGCTCGTCGCCGGTGAGGCCGAGCTCCTTGTACGCCCGGTCGTTGCGGCGCAGGAACTGGCGCGGCTCGAGATCGAGTTGGGCCAGGACCTCCCGGACCTCCTGCGCCGACAGGGGCTCCTGGGTGTACTCCCGATAGCGATAGGGAATGCCGCGCTGTTCGAGCAAGGCGACCGCCTTGCGACAGGTACCTCAGGTACGTTTGCAGATCAGCTCGATCATCGTCTCCGCTCGAGGGCGTGGCCGAGCTGCAGGGCGTCGGCCAGCTTTGCCCGGCGAATCCAGCCGCGGACCCACCAGAGGGGATCGTACGGCTCGTCGATGCTCGGTATCGGCTTCCCTTCGCCGGGCAGGTTGTCGAGCTCGCCGCGCGCCATCGCCGCGCGGATCCGATTCTCGGCGATGCGCTCGACGGCTGGTCGGGTCAGGCGGAATCCACTCAAGCAGTGACGAGCCTACCGCGACTGGATCGCTGGCTCGACGCGTGATCGAATGAGCGCGTGCGGGAGCTGCCGTTCGAGGTCGGTCACCAGCTCGAGGGGTGGGCGCTCTTCTGGGCGCTGTTGGCGTTGACAGGTTCCGAGCCCGAAGCGCTGTCGAAGCTGCGCTCCGAGTCCGCCGAGCGAGTGCGCGAGCGCTTCCGGAGCGAGACGCTTGCTACCGAGCCGGCGGTCGCCGAGCTGCGCCGCCTCTTCCGTGCCGCGGGCACAGATCCGACGCGCTACCGTCCCTCGTCCGAGGCCTTGCTGCGTCGCTTGCTCAAAGGGAGCGAGCTGCCGGTGATCCACCCTCTGGTCGACCTCAACAACTGTCTGTCGATCGAGCTACCGGCTCCCTGCTGCGTGATGGACGAGCGGGCGCTCGAGCCCCCCTTCTCGCTGCGAGCTGGACGGGAGGGCGAGAGCTACGAATCGCTCAAGGGTCCGTTCCGGCTGGTAGGCCGGCCGCTGCTGGTCGACGCCCGCGGTCCGTGTGACGCTCCTATCACCGGCAGCGAGCGGGTGAAGGTCGGAGAGGCCACCGAGCGCGCGTGGCTGATCGCCTATCTTCCGGCGGCCGTGATCCGGCCCGAAGAGACCCACGAGCTCCTGAACGAGCTCCTCGCGGCGGCACCGGTGGCGACGATCATCACCACCGGTGTTTCCCGATGACGGCCGCTAGCTGCGGTCCCGCGCCGCCTTGAGCGCCCGCTTGCCGTAGGCGCGTGCCAGCGCCACCCGGTACTCACCGGAAGCGTGGATGTCGCCCATCGGCTCGTCGATCGCGAGCTCGTCGATCGCGGCGTCGATCGCGGCGTCGTCGGCCGGACCTCCGGCGAGCGGACTGCCGTCCGACCAGGCGTTGAAGACGACTGGTGTCACGCCGTTGAAGGCGAGGCTGGCCGCCGCGCAGGTGCCGCCGTCCATCTTCACCCGCGCCGCGGCGCCGCAGACGGCGTACCCCGAAGCAGGGTGCTCGACCTTCAGGTAGGCGCAGCCGAAGCCCTCCTCGCAGCACGCCGGGATCTCGATCTCGGTGATGATCTCGCCGGGAGCCTTGGCGGTGGTCAACAGGCCGGTGAAGAAGTCGCCGGCGGCGATCGATCGGTTGCCGTCCGGACCGAGCAGATGCACGGTCGCGCCGACCGCGACCAGCACCGCCGGCAGATCCGAAGCGGGATCGGCGTGCGCGATGTTGCCGCCGATCGTCCCCTTGTTGCGCACCTGGGGATCACCGATCTTGCCGGCGGCCTCGGCGAGGAACCGGCACTGGCTCTGCACGATCTCCGAGGAGGCGATCTCGTTGTGGGTGGTGAGCGAGCCGACGCGCAGCGTGCTGTCCTTCTCGCAGACGCCCCGGATCTCGTCGACCCGGCCGATGTCGATCAGCCTGGCCGGATGGGTGAGACGCAGCTTGAGCATCGGGATCAGGCTATGGCCGCCGGCGAGCAGCACCGAATCGGCGTTCTGGGCCAGGAGATCGACCGCCTCCTGGGCGCTGGTGGCTCGAACGTAGTCGAAGTCTGCCGGGTACATCAGGCGTCCTCCCCGCTGTGCATGGCCCGCCAGAGCTTCTCGGGCTCGAGCGGCATGTCCAGGTGTCTGACGCCGTACGGTGCGAGAGCGTCGATCACCGCGTTGGTGATGGTGGCCGGCGAGGCGATCGTGCCCGCCTCGCCGATCCCTTTGACGCCGAGCGGATTGTGAGGACAGGGCGTGATCGTGTGGTCGAGCTCGAACGACGGCAGCTGGTGCGCCTTGGGCAGCGCGTAGTCGAGCAGCGTGCTGGTCAAGAGCTGACCATGGTCGTCGTAGACCGCTTCCTCCCACAGCGCCTGGCCGACGCCGTACGCGATGCCGCCGTGCACCTGGCCTTCGACGATCATCGGGTTGATCTGCTCGCCGCAGTCGTCGACCGCGATGTAGCGCAGGATCTCGACCTCGCCGGTCTCGGAGTCGACCTCGACCACTCCGATGTGGGTGCCGAACGGATAGGTGAAGTTGGCCGGGTCGTAGAAGGTGGTCTCCTCGAGGCCCGGCTCGATCCCCTCGGGGATGTTGTGTGCCAGATACGCTTGCAGACAGACGTCACCCCAGGCGACGCTCTTGTCGGGCGACCCCTTGACCGACCAGGCGTTGTCGGCGAACTCGAGATCGGATTCCGATGCCTCGAGCAGGTGGGCGGCGATCTTGGCGCCCTTGGCGATGATCTTGTCGAGGCTCTTGGCGATGGCGCTGCCGCCGACCGCGGCGCTGCGGCTGCCGTAGGTGCCCATGCCGAACGGGATCTCGCCGGTATCGCCCTCGACCACGTCGACGTTCTCGAGCGGCACGCCGAGCCGGTCGGAGACGATCTGCGCGAAGGTGGTCAGATGCCCCTGCCCGTGCGCCGACGAGCCTGAGAAGACGGTGACCGTACCGGTCGGATGGACCCGCACCTTGGCGCTCTCGTACAGACCCGCCTGCGCGCCCAGCGCGCCGACGACCGCCGAGGGCGCGATACCGCAGGCCTCGATGTAGGCGCAGACACCGATACCGAGGAGCTTCGAGTCGCCGGCGTCGCGGCGCTTCTGCTGCTCGGCGCGCAGCTCGGCGTAGCCGGCTTTGTCGAGCGCCTTGTCGAGCGCGGTCTCGTAGTCGCCGCTGTCGTAGGCGAGGGCGACCTGCGTCTGGTAGGGAAATGCATCGGCCGGCACGAAGTTGCGGCGCCGGACCTCGGTCGGATCGAGACCGGTTTCGAGCGCCGCCAGGTCCATCAGGCGCTCGATCAGGAACGTGGCTTCGGGTCGGCCGGCACCGCGTACCGCGTCGACTGGCGCCGTGTTGGTGAACGTGCCGATCACCCGGATGTGAATCGCCGGCATGTCGTACTGACCGGACATCAGGGTGCCGTGCAGATAGGTCGGCACGCACGGCGCGAAGGTCGACAGGTAGGCGCCCATCGCGGCGTAGGTCTCGACCCGGAAGCCGAGGATCTTGCCGTCGCCGTCGAGCGCCATCTCGGCGTGAGTGACGTGATCGCGGCCGTGGGCGTCGGTCATGTTGGTCTCGGACCGTGTCGCCGTCCACTTGACCGGTCGGCCGATCCGCATAGCGCACCAGGAGGCGATCGCTTCGTCGGGGTAGTGGTGGATCTTGGAGCCGAAGCCACCGCCCACCTCGGGCGCGATCACCCGGATCTTGTGCTCCGGCAGGTCGATCGACGCGAGCGACATCAGCAGCCGGTGGACGTGGGGGTTCTGCGAGGTCATGCGCAGGGTGAGCCCCTTCTCCGGGTCGTAGCTCGCCAGCGCGGCGCGCGGCTCGATCGCGAACGGCACGATCCGGCTGTTGCGCAGATCGATCGAGGCGACGTGGGCCGCGCCTTCGAACGCAGCGTCCACGGCCGTCTTGTCGCCCAGGTCCCAATCGAAGGCGACGTTGCCGGGTGCCTCCTCGTGAACCTGCGGCTGGCCCTCGGCGGTGGCGCCCTTGGCGTCGACCGCCGCATCGAGCGGTTCGTAGTCGACCGCGACCAGCTCCGCCGCGTCGCGCGCCTGGTAGCGACCCTCCGCCACCACGACGGCGATGCCGTCGCCGACATAGCGCACGGTGTCGACCGCCAGGATCGGATGTGCCGGCGTCTTCAGGTTCGGCAGCAGCCAGCCGACCGGGACCACTCCGCCCGCCTCGCTGTCGGCGATGTCCTGGCCGGTGTAGACGGCGACCACTCCGGCCGCGGCCGCGGCGCGACTCGTGTCGACGCTCCGGATCCGGGCGTGAGCATGGGGGCTGCGCACGATCGAGGCGTGCAGCATGCCCGGCAGGGCCAGATCGTCGGTGAACTTCCCCTTGCCGGTGATCAGGTCGGGGTCTTCACGACGCTTGACGGAGGTTCCGATGACGCTCCCCATCTCAGCTGCCCCCTTCGGCGGCGGTCATCACCGACCTGACGATGTTGTGATAGCCGGTGCAACGGCAGAGGTTGCCCTTGAGCGCCTGCCGGACCTCGGTTTCGCTCGGGCTGCTGTCGCGCTGCAGGAGGTCGGCGGCGGCCATGATCATGCCGGGCGTGCAGAAGCCGCACTGCAGACCGTGGCAATCCCAGAACGCCTGCTGCAGCGGGTGGTAGTCGCCGTTGGTCGCCAGGCCTTCGATCGTGGTGATCGACGAGCCGTCGGCCTGCACCGCCAGCTGCGTGCACGCCTTGATCGCCTGGCCGTCCACCAGGATCGTGCAGGCTCCACAGAGGCTGGTCTCGCAGCCGACGTTGGTGCCGGTCAACCCGAGCTCTTCGCGCAGGAAGTACACGAGCAACTGACGTGGCTCTACCTCCCGCTCGTACGACTCACCGTTGACTTCGAGGTTGATTCTCACTCCCATCGCCGTCCGGCTCCTTTCTCGAGGCTCTCCAGGAGGACCTGAGCGCATCGCTTCAAACTGTCGCGGCCTTGGATTCTTATCACACCGATCCTACGGCCTGGCGTTACGCGGGATCAGGCCGGCTGGGGAGCTGAGCGGGGGCCGGGATGGAGGGTCACCAGGGTGATCGCGGTCAGCAGAATCGCGGCCCCCAGCCACTGCCACGGCCCGAGCACCGAGTCGTTGAGCAGGAAGTCGAAGAGGATCGCGCTCAGCGGCAGACACATCTCGCAGATCGCGGAGATCCCGGCCCGTACCCGGGTCAGCCCGAAGTAGTAGAGGAAGAGGGCGCCGCTGCCGGTGGTCGCGCCGATGATCAGGATCACGACCCAATTGGCCCCGGTCACCTCGGAGAGGGAGAGGCCGCCGCGAGTCAGCAGCAGCAGGGTCAGTGTCATCGCCACGGTCACGCCGTAGCGTCCGAAGGTCGCCTGCTTGAAGTCGAGGGCGTGCAGGAGCCGTTTGCCGAGGACCGTGGCGGCGCCGTAGGAGCCGGCCGCGAGCAGCGCCCAGAGCGCCGCCAGGCCGGTCCTGGAGCCGCCGCCGAACTGGGGCAGGCTGGCGCCGAAGGTGAGCAGGTAGGCGCCCAATAGCGCGAGGGCTGCGCGGCTCAGCAGCCGGGGGGTGAGTCGCTCGCCCAGCAGGAGCGCGGCGAGCAGAAGAGCGAAGACCGGCTGCAGCTTCTGGAGCAGGACCACCACGCTCAACTGGTTGAAATCGACCAGAAAGAGAGCTCGGACGATCGCGTAGGTACCGAGGACGCCTCCGGTAAGTGCTACCAGGCCGAGATCGACCCACTCCCGGACCGCGAGCGCACGCAGGGCCGCGTAGGATCGGAAGAGGAAGAGCTGCATCAGGAGAAACGGCACCGCGTGCAGCAGGAAGACCACCTGCAGCACATCCAGGTTGTACAGACGAGGGGTCAGGGCGACGCCATCGAAGCCCCAGAGCGCCGCCGAGAAGCAGATGGCCAGGGCTCCCAGGACGGTCGGTCGCATGAGGCCGCCACAATATGCAATTAGGAGGCAGACAAGAAGGGCGGGAATCCGTCTGCTTCGCAGTCTGGACGGGGGGCTCGACCGGTCCCGGGAGGCCTCTGTTTTGGGTTTTTTCGAAGTTTTCTGTTCCGATCGCCCGTCTCCCCTGTCTAAATGCGCAGGATCGGTGGTCTCGATGGACCACCGAGGCTGTGGATTCTGCAACCGTGCTGAAAGGAATGTCGGACTACAGTGCGTCGAGGTCGACCTGGCGAGCGGCTTTGTCTTATGATCCGGCCGATTCGCCCGACTCGGAAGCGGCAGGCACAGTACACCCGGGGGGAGAAGACACGGAGGCGTAGCTCATGAGTCGCAAGAACATTCTGGCAGTTATCGCCCTGGTGGCGGTCGTGGCGGTAGGTGGCCTGGCCCTCAGTGGGGCAGCTCAGGGGAGAGACGCTCTCGCCCTGCGGGTCAACGACGCGATCGGCGAGCCGGGCGGCATCGTCGCGGTCGTCGTGCGCACCTACGCATCGCGGCCGGTCGGACAGGGACAGATCTGTCTCGTTGCGGGTGGTGGAGCGGCCGCTCGCTCCATCAACGTGGTCGATACACCGTTCGAGAGTCTGGTGGATTCGGTCGTGTTCGCGACCCGGCGGGACGTGATCAGCTCGGCGTCGGTCGATACGACCGGCCAAGGCCAGGCGATCCTGCTCCAGTTTTCGTCGAAGTCCGGCACCATCAACAGCGCCGACGGTCCGCTGGGAGTCCTCTACTTCAAGCTGCGGAGCGACCTGCGACCGGGGCAGGTGTTCGGTCTGTCACTCGATCTCAAGAACACCGCGCTCTTCGACCCGGCCGGGAAACTGGTGGCGGTCGAGCCCAGGAACGGCGAGCTCGAGGTTCGAGCAGACCGGGACGCGTACAAGCTCGAGGTGGATACCCACAAGGTGCGGCCGGGCGGCCTCGAGCAAGCCGGCATCGAGAGCTTCGAGCCGTTCGCCATCGGCAGCGGCCAGATCGCGGTCCTCTACGACGAGGAGATCGCGGCGCGCCGGGTCAAGGTCAAGATGTCCCGTAAGCAGGGCTCGCGGCGATTCCGCGTGAACCGCTCGGTCCCCGGGCGGCTGCTGGTCACCTTCAACTCTCCGCGCAACGATCTGAACCTCGTGCCCGGCTCCCTGATCTCGCTCAAGATTCCGACCCGCTCGGACGTGCCGCTGGGCACCAGGTCGAGAATCGAGATCGATCCGGCCGAGAGCTTCCTCCTCGACCCGGCCGGTAACGCCTTGCTGGTCGAGTTCAAGGGCAGGAACTTCCGCTTCCGGGAGACGGAGTCCGACGACGATTCCGACACCGATGCCGATACGGACGGTGACAGCGACGTCGACTCGGACGGCGACACCGATGCCGACACCGACGGCGACAGCGACGAGGACTCGGACGGTGACACCGACGCCGACGAGGACACCGACGCCGACAGCGATGTCGATTCCGACGAGGACACCGACACCGACGGCGACTCGGACGACGACTCGGACGGTGACAGCGATGGGGACACCGACTCGGAATCGGACTCTTCCTAGCCGCTCGATCCGAGAGAACTCTTCCAGGGGGGCTCGCGCCCCCCTTTTGTTTGTTCCCCGAGGCGCTCAGTCGGTGCGGTCGAGGGCGCTGTAGACCGCCGGGATGATCAGCAGGGTGAGCGCGGTCGAGGTGATCAGCCCGCCGATCACCGTCAGCGCCATCGGGCTTCGGAGCTCACTCCCCTCGCCCAGGCCGATCGCCATCGGCGTCAAGCCGAGCACGGTGGTCGCCGTGGTCATCAGGATCGGGCGCAGACGTACGCGCCCCGCCTTGCGGAGCGCGTCGAGCTTGCCCACGCCACGCCGCCGTAGCTGGTTGGTGTAGTCGACCAGGATGATCGCGTTGTTGACCACGATACCGGCGAGCAGGATGACGCCGATCAGCACCACGATCGAGACGGTCACGCCGAAGATCCAGAGCGTGCCCAGGGTGCCGATCAGGGCGAACGGCACGCTGAACAGGATCACGAACGGGTGCAGCAGCGACTCGAACTGCGAGGCCATCACCAGGTAGACCATGAAGATCGCCAGCAGGATCGCCATCCTCATGCTCTCGAAGGAGGTCTCCATCTCCTGCCGCTGGCCGCCGATCCGCCAGTCGTAGCCGCTCGGCAGTCGGAGATCCTCGAGCGCGGCGACGATCTCCTCCGAGACCGAGCCGAGGTCGCGACCGACCAGATTGGCGGTGATCACGGCGACCCGATCGCCCTCCGAGCGACGGATCTCGGCCGGCCCCTCGGTCTCGACGACCTCGGCCACCGACGACAGTGCGATGGCCGTCTTGCCCGACTGGAAGACCGTCAGCTGGCGGAGGTCGGCGACACTGTCGCGGAACTCCTCCTGCGAGCGCATCCGGATGTCGATGCTCCGGTCCTCGCGCTGGATGTCGGTGGCGACCGCACCTAGCACCTTGGAGCGGACGACGCTCGCGACCTGGTCGAGGGAGAGCCCGAGCGCCGCCAGCCGGTCGCGATCGAAGCGAATCTGCAGCTCGGGATTGCCGCCTTCGGTGGACGACTTGATGTCGGCCAGTCCCTCGATCGACTTCATGCGCGCGGTCAGCCGTCCCGCGAGTCGCTCGAGCAGCTTCAGGTTGTAGCCGCGGATCTCGACCTCGATCGGGGTCCGGAAGCTGAAGTACGACGGGCGACCGAACCGGTACTGGAGCTCCTCCTGGCGATCGAGGGCGGTGCGCAGCTCGGCCATCCTCGCCTCCTCGCGCTGCCGCGAGATCGGCGGCGTCAGGGTCAGGGTCAGCTGGCCGAGGTTCTCGCGGCGCTCGCCCGCGACGCCGCCCTGCTCATTCGAGGTGCCGACGATCGTGTAGACGGTCTGAATCCCCTCCATATCGCCGGCGAAGCTCTCGAGCTGGGCCAGCCGGCGTTGATTCAGATCGAGATGGGTACCCGGCGGCAGCTCGGTGTTGACGTAGAACTCGCCTTGCACGAGCTCCGGGACGAGCTCGGTGCCCAGGAGGGGAAAGAGGAAGAGGCTACCGACCAGGAGCAACACCGCTAGCACGATGGTCACCAGCCGGTGAACGAGGACCCATTCGAGGGTCCGCTCGTAGGCCGCGGCGACGGCGTCGAAACCGGCGTGGAAGAGCCTGAGCGGAGCAGCGGACAGCCGGCCGAAGACCCCCTGCAAGGCGCCCAGACCACCGCCGAGAACGCGACCGGCACCGACCGTCGCCCGGAGCGCGAGTCCCTGGTCCTCGTCATCGGTCGCCGCCGGCTCGGGCTCGAACCGGCGCGACGCGAGCATCGGAATGACCGTCAGCGCGACGATCAGCGAGATGACCAGCGAGTAGGTCACCGTCAGCGCCTGATCGCCGAACAGCTGGCCGGCGATCCCTTCGACGAAGACGATCGGGACGAAGACGCAGACGGTCGTCAGGGTGCTGGCGATCACCGCGCGAGCGACGCTGGAAGCGCCCTCGCGGGCCGCCTCGAGATCGTCGCTCCCCTGATCGCGCCGGCGTTGGATCGCCTCGAGCACCACGATCGAGTTGTCCACCAGCAGGCCGATCCCGAGGGTCAGCCCGCCGAGCGACATGATGTTCAGGGAGATGCCCGAGACGAACATCAGGAAGAAGGTCGCGACCACCGAGATCGGGATCGCGATGCCGATGATGGCCGTCGTCTTCCAGCTGCGCATGAAGAGGTAGAGGACCAGGATCGCCAGCACGCCGCCGTAGAGCGCCGTTCGCAGGACCTCGGAGACCGATTGGCGGATGTAGCCGGCCTGGTCGGTGACCACGGTCAGATTGAGGTTCGGGTCGAGCTTCCTCAGGCGGCTGGTGAGCTTGTCGAGGCTGGCGCGGACCGCGTCGGAGACCGTCACGGTATTGGTTCCGCCTTCCTTGAAGACTGCTACCTCGACGCTCTCGAGGCCGTTGATGCGAGTGATGATCTCCCGCTCCTTGTGGCTGCGCACGACGCGTGCGACGTCGCTCACCCGCACCAGCGCTCCCTGCGCGCTGTCGATGACGACCGCGCGCAGATCCTCGGGGCGCAGGAACTCGTTGACCGTGCGTACCAGGTACTCGGTCTGTCCCTCGCGTAGCCGGCCTCCGGTCAGGTTGATGTTCTCCTGCGCCAGCCGCTCGAGCACCCGCTCGGCGGTCAGGCCGAGGTTGGCGATCCGGCGCTCGTCGAGCTCGACGTGAATCTCCTCCTCGAGACCGCCGCTCACCACCACCGCGGCGACGCCCTCGATCCGCTCGAGCGAGCGCTTCACCTGCTCCTCGGCGAGCAGCCGCAGATGGACGAGATCGTCCTGGCCGTACACCCCGAGACGAAGGATCGGGTCGAGCGACGGGTCGTAGCGCAGCAGGAGCGGCCGGTCGGCGTCGGCCGGTAGTAGCAGCACGTCGAGTCGCTCGCGCACGTCGAGCGCCGCCAGATCCATGTTGGTGCCCCAGGCGAACTCGAGGGTCACCTCGCTCACGTCCGGGCGCGAGCTCGAGACGACGCGCACGACGTTGTTGACCACGCCGACGGCGTTCTCGACCGGCCGCGTGATCAGGCTTTCGACCTCGACCGGCGCGGCGCCGTCGTAGGTGGTCTGAACGGTCAGCGACGGGTAGGTGATGTCAGGCAGCAGGTCGGTGGCCAGCTGGCGGAACGCCACGATGCCGAACACCACCGCCGCCACGGCGAAGATGAAGATACTGACCGGCCGTCGGGTCGAGAAATCGATGATCTTCATGAGGCGGTGCCAGGCCTGCAAAATGCAAGTTGCAGGCTGCAATTCGCATCTTGCAGGCCTGGTACCCTACTCCTACGAGTCTCCACTCTCTTGCCGGCGCTCGCGCATCTTCCGGAGACGCTCCTCGATCTCCTCGTCGGAGAGTCCGCGCTCTCTCATGCGGGCCTTGATGCGCTCGAGCTGCTCGGGCGAGGCGCTGGAGATGTCGAAGCGCGCCATCCCCTCGCCGCCGCCCCAGTCACGGGCGTTGAAGGCGCCGCCGGGCGGCGCCGGAGCGCCTCCACCCTCGGCCCCCTCGGCGAGGCGAGTGGCGGGTGGCGGTGAGCTGCCGGAGTCGAGAACCTGGATCGGCGTGCCGTCGCTCAGCCCGTCCTGGCCGACGACCACGACCTCTTCTTCGTCTTCGAGGCCGGCGAGGATCTCGACCGAGTCGCCCTCCTGGAATCCGAGCGTGACCTCGCGTCGCTGCGCGACCCCGTCGACCGCCACGTAGACGGTGTCACCGATGCTCTCGAGCGACAGCGCCGCCTTCGGGATGACCAGCGCCCCCGGGCGCGAATCGGTCTTGAGATGCACTCGAGCGAACATCCCCGGCCGTAGCTGCCCCCTGGAGCTCACCTCGAGGGTGACCTTGATCGTGCCGGTGGCCGCGTCGACGACCGGGCTGATTCGCAGCACGCGGGCGGGAAACCGCTCGTCGCCCCACGCCTCCACCATGACGTACGCTTCCTGGCCGAGCTCAAGCAGCGCCAGCTCCCGCTCGGGAACCCGGATCGGACAGAGCAGGGGGTCGAAGTCGGAGATCCGGAAGAGCGGCGTGTTGGCCGTCACCTGTTGGGCGAAGTCGACGTAGCGAGCGACGATCAAGCCGTCGAACGGCGCCCGAACGACGGTGTAGCCGATCTGGATCTGGTCCCCTTCGAGCTGCGCTCTGGCGGTCTCGAAGCGGTTGCGCGCCTGCTCGTACTCTTCGACGCTGATCAGCTGCTGCTCGTTCAGCTGCTGCGCGCGCTTGAAGGAGAGCTCGGCCTCCTGGAGCGCGACCTGGGCGATCTCTAGCCGCGATCGCAGCTCGTCCTCCTCGAGTCGGGCGACCACCTGACCCTTCCGTACCGCCATCCCCTCTTCGGCCCGCAGGTCGACGATCGGCGCGGTTACCCGAGCGATGATGTCGACTTCGTTCTCGGCCTCGAGGGTGCCGTTGGTCTCGATGTACGAGGAGATGTCCCGCCGGACGACGGTCTTCGTCTCGACCGGTACCGCCGCGCCGCCTCCCGGTGACCCTCCAGGGAATCCGGACATACCGCGAGTTCCTTCTGATCCACTCTGCTTGGCGCCGGTGGGGCTTGCGGGCGGAGCTCCACCGCTCGCCTCGTCGCCGCCGCACCCGGTCAACAGAACGAGTCCCAACAGACCCACGGCGGCGGGCAGGAGGAATCGGGTGTTCCGTGAATACTTCATCATTTTCTGGTTCCGCAGCTAGAGCGCTCCCGCCACGCGTCGAGTGAACCGGGTCAGGTCGTCGATCAGTGAGTAGAGCGTCGGGATGATCAGTAGGGTCAGGAAGGTCGACGTGGTCAGGCCGCCGATGATCACCAGGCCGATCGGTGCCCAGGTCGCCGCCCGGCCCTCGAGCGGGCCGAACCACTGCGGAAAGATGAACGGTGCCACCATCGGCAGCATTCCGAGGATGGTGGTGATCGCCGTGATCACGATCGGGCGCATCCGATGCTGACCGCCGGTAATGATCGCCTGGTTGCGCTCGAGACCGGTCTGACGCAGGAAGTTGATGTGGTCGATCAGAACAATGGCGTTGTTGACCACGATCCCGAGCAGGATGATCAGGCCGATCATCGTCATCGTCTCCCACGGCGTGTTGGTCAGCTTCATGGCGACGCCGACGCCCAGCAGCGCGAACGGCACCGAGAACATGATGGTGAACGGTTGGGCGAAGCTCTCGAACAACGCCGCCAGCAGCATGTAGACCAGCGGTAGTGCGAACAGCAGCGCGAACAGTCCGCTCTCCTGGTCCTGTTGCTGCCAGCGGGTCCAGCGGCCGAAGCTCCATTCGTATCCGGGTGGCAGCGGGGTCGACTCGAGCATCGCGGTCACCGCGCGCATGGCGCCGAACGAGGCGCGAGGATCGGCGACGTTGGCCGATACCGTGACCCGCGCCAGGTGGTTCTCGCGCTCGATGCTCTGCGGCCCGGCGACCAGGTCGAAGTCGGCCAGCGCGCCGAGCGGCACCGGCACCCCGCCAGCGGCGAAGACCGGGACATTCTTGAGCTGGTCGAGGGTCTCGCGGTCCTCCTCGCGGTACTGCATGATCAGGTCGACCTCGCGATCGCCGGTCTTGAAATGACTGATCGCCCGGCTCGAGAGCGCGTTGGTGACCGTGAACGCGACCGCCCGAGTCGACAGCCCGGCCTGGAGTGCTCGCGCCCGCTCGACCTGGACGTGGATCTCCTCGTCGCCGCTCTCGAGCGAGGTGTCGACGTCCTTGATCGCGGGCAGCTGGCGCAGCTGGCCGGCGAGGCGCTTGCTGAGCAGCTCGAGGACGATCGGATCGTCACCCATCAACTGGACCTCGATGCCGGTGGACCCGTGGCGCCCCCGGCCGGTAGCGAGCCGCAGATCGACTCCGGCGCTGGTCGGCAACAGCTCCCGGATCCGGTTGCGCACCTCGCCGGTCGAGAGCCGGCTGTCCTCTTCATCGAGCAGGTAGATGTCGAACTGCCGGGTACGCCGCCAGCTGGCGCGCGAGCGGCCGGTCCCGCGGTCGTAGCTGTAGGAGACATCGGCGATGTCGAGCTCCTGGCGATGGCTGTCGAGGACGCCGTAGATCTGAGCGTAGAGCCCCTCGATCTGCTCGAAGGAATACTGCCGCGGCGTATCGACCTTGAGGATGACCTGACGCTCGAGCGGGCGGGACGAGAACGAGCGCTCGATCCCCTGGAAGAGCTGGACGACGCCGATGAACATGAGGACGATCGAGATCACGAACGCCAAGCGATGCTTGAGGGTGAAGCCGAGCACCCGTGCGTAGAGCCCGGTCAGCCGGGCACTGAACGGGTGGGTGCGCGCCTCCTGTTTCTTGAGGATGAAGACCGCCGCCATCGGCACCACCGTCAGGGCGACGAGCAGCGACGCCACCATCACGATGCAGACCGTGATCCCGATGTTCTGCATGTAGAGCTTAAAGCGGCCGCCGCTCCCGAGAAAGATCATCGGCAGGAAGACGCACATCGTGGTCGCCGTGGAGGCGAGGATCGGCAGGGCGACCTCGCTGGTCCCCTTGAGCGCGGCGTCGAGGGACGACTCGCCGAGCTCGTTGCGGTAACGGAAGATCGACTCGATGACCACGATCGAGTTGTCGACCAGCATGCCGAGTGCCAGCATCAGCCCCGCCAGGCTGACCACGTTGAGGGTGATGTCGAGGGTTCCCGCCTGGCGCAGGAAGTAGAGCAGGACGAAGGTCGCGACCACCGACAGCGGGATCGCGATCGCGACCAGGGAGGTGGTGCGGAATCGGCGCAAGAACAGGAAGACCGCCAGGATCGCCAGCGCGCCACCGATCAGCCCGGCGTCCCGTAGCTGGCCGAGACCCTTGCGCACGTCGGCCGAGCCGTCCGAGTAGATCCGGTACGCGAGCCCCTCGGCCTCGGGCAGGGCGACGATCGCCTCGAGCTCCCGCTTGACCCGGTCGTTGACCGCGAGCAGGTTGGCGGTCGAGGTCTTGTTGATGGCGACCGTCAGGGCCTCGATGCTGTTGAGGAAGTTGAACGTCTCCTGCTGCGGAAAGGTATAGACGACCTCGGCGACGTCGTGGAGCCGCAGACCGGAGGCGTTGATCGGCAGTTGTCGGATCTCCTCGGGCGACTCGAACTCGCCCACCGCCCGCACCAGGAACTCCCGGCTCCCTTCACGGATCTCGCCGGCCGAGAAGTTGACGTTGGCGCTGCGCAGGGTGGCCACCAGCGAGCGGACGTCGACACCGTGCGCCTGCATGCGCGCCGGATCGAGGTTGACCTGGAGCTCGGGGATGCGCAGACCTCCGATCGAGACCTGAGCCACCCCTTCGAGCCGCTCGAGGCGCCGCTGGACGACGGTCTCGGCGAAGTCGTAGAGACGCACCTTGTCCCACTCGGCGCTCAGGTCGAAACGGAGGATCGGGATGTCGCCGCTCTGGAAGCGCCGGATCGTCAGGCGCTCGAGATCGTCCGGGAGTAGATGCCGGACACGGTCGATCCGGTCACGGACCTCGACCGCCGCCATGTCCATGTCGGTGCCATCGATGAAGGAGACGTTGACACGGGCCTCGTTGGCGGCGGCGCTGGCCGAGAGGGTCTCGATGCCGTTGATGGTGCTGAGCGAATCTTCGAGCGGACGCACGATCAGGCGCTCGATCTCCTCCGGCGACGACGACGGGTAGGGCGCTCTGACCGAGATGTTCGAAGACGAGAAGGCGGGCAGGAACTCGAGCGGCAACCGGTTGAGCGAGAGCCATCCGAGCACCAGGACTCCGATCACGATCATGCCCATGGTGACCCGTCGATGGACCGCGAAGCGGACGAGAGGATGCGGTGGGCGGCTCATCGGCTCAAAAACCCCATTCGTCAGATGTAGCCGAACAGATCTCGGGTACGTGCGGCGAATAGACCATCCTATCGTTATCGGGCAAGGGGAGAGCCCTGGCGGTGCCCAAAGCTGGAGCGAGGAAGGTGCCAGGCCTGCAAGATGCAAATCGCGCCAGGTTCTCAGCTTCAACTTGCATCTTGCAGGCCTGGCACCTCGCAGCGGGTAGCATGGGCGGATCGTGGATGAGCCCGTGGCACCGACGCTCGATCAGATTCGCGAAGCGCGGGAGCGGCTCGGGGATCGAGTGCGGGAGACCCCGGTCTGGAGCTGGCGGGGCAGGCGGGTCGAGGAGCTCTTCGGCGCCGAGACCGGAGTCTTCCTGAAGCTCGAGCTCTTTCAGTACACCGGCACGTTCAAACCCAGGGGCGCGCTGGTCAACATGCTGGCGCTCGACCGCTCGGCGCTCGACCGTGGCGTCACGGCAGTGAGTGCCGGCAACCACGCGATCGCGGTCGCCTACGCGGCGACGGTGCTGGGGACGACCGCCAAGGTGGTGATGCTCGAAGGCGCCAACCCCGCGCGCATCGAGGCCTGCCGGGCCTACGGCGCGGAGATCGTGATGGCGGAGTTCGCCGACGCCTTCGACGAGGTGTGCCGGATCGAGCGCCAGGAGGGGCGCGCGTTCATCCATCCGTTCGAGGGGGAGGGGACCGTGCTGGGGACCGCGACGGTCGGCCTGGAGCTGGCTTCGCAGGTCGCGGATCTGGACGCGGTCGTCGTACCGATCGGTGGCGGTGGCCTGTGCGCCGGTGTCGCCACCGCGATCAAGCTCGCCCAGCCCGGATGCAAGGTCTACGGCGTCGAGCCCGAAGGTGCCGACACGATGCACCGGAGCTTCGCCGCGGGGACGCCGGAGAGCATCGATCAGATCAAGACCATCGCCGACAGCCTGGGTGCCCCGTACGCGGCGCCCTACACGTTCGCGCTCTGCCGTCGCTTCGTGGACGAGCTGGTGGCCATCGACGACGACGCGATCCGCGACGGCATGCGCCTCATGTTCGCTGAGGCCAAGCTGGCCGTCGAGCCCGCTGGCGCCGCCGCCACGGCGGCTCTTTGCGGTCCGCTGAGGAAGAAGCTCCGCGGGCGCCGTGTCGCCCTGGTCGTCTGCGGCACCAACATCGACGCCGAGACGTTCCACCAACACCTGACGACCTGATCCTTCCCCACGCGCTCTCCGGCTGTCCAGGGTCTCCTGTTCAAGACATCAAGCAGAAGGCGTGCACGGAGAGGGCTCTCCCCTTGTCCGACACTCAAGGCTCCCAGCGGTATCGGTCCAGGTCGACTCTCCCCCGCTGGTCGAACTCTACTCCCTCCTCTTCCAGAAGGTGCCGTTGGTAGCCCTCCCACTCCGGAGTCGCCCGCGGACTGACCTCACCCTTGGCGTTGATCACCCGCTGCCAGGGGACGTCGGAGCCCTCCTCCAGGGCGTGCAGCGCGTAGCCGACCTGTCGAGCGTGGCCGGCCAGACCGGCGATCGCGGCGACCTGGCCGTAGGTGGCGACCGTTCCGGCCGGGACGCGGCGCACGACCGCATAGATACGGCGGTAGTTGTCGCTCGGCGGTCGGCTTTCGCTCACCGGTTCAATCCGCTAACACGATAGTCACTCTGAGCAGCGGGGACACAATACTCATTTCCGCAGTGTATGAGCCTCACACGGGTCGTCGCGGAAATGAGTATTGTGTCCCCGTTTCTTCCCGCTTTTCCCACCGCTTTTTCACGGTGATAGATTGCTCGGCCGGAGGAAGTGCAGAGCATGGCTGACTCGGCCTGGGAAACAATCGTCAAACACCTCGTAGAAGCTTCGGACGAGGAGATCTCCGCCGAGGACGTGACCAACGAGACTCTGCTGCGTGAAGACCTGGACCTCGGCTCCTTACAGGCGATCACCCTGGTCATGGATCTCGAGGAGAACTTCGACATCGCGGTAGAGGACGAAGAGCTCGAGAAGCTCGAGACCGTAGGCGATCTGCACGATCTGATCGAAACCAAGCTCGAAGCGGCGCCGCCCGAGGAACCCGCGTGAGCGCTCGCGTAGCGGTGACCGGCGTCGGGCTCGTCTCCTGCCTCGGTCACTCGTACGAGACGGTTATCGACCGCATCTCGCGAGGAGAGAGCGGCGTCCGCTCGGTGGAGCGGTGGGTCGAGCTCGGTCTCAAGTCGACGATCGGCGGCACCATCGAGGACGTCGAGGAGAAAAAGGGAGCGGCACGGATCCCCAAGAAGATCGTCCCGGGCATGTCGGATGCCGCTCTCTACTGCTCGATTGCGGCGCGCGACGCGGTGGCTGCCGCGGGCCTCGAGGCGGCGGATCTGCAACGCTCCGAGACCGGGTGCATCGTCGGCAGCGGCACGGTGTCGGTGGAGACCATCTTCAACGAGGGCAACGCCTTCTTCGCCGGCAAGACGCGCGGCAACCCCTTCAGCGTCATCCGGAGTATGGCCAGCTGTTGCAGCGCAGCTGTCGCCAGCCTCCTCAAGATCCACGGTCCGAGCTATTCGATCAGCTCGGCCTGCGCCACCTCCGCCCACAACATCGGCCACGCCTTCCAGCTGGTACGCGCGGGAGTGCTCGATCTCGCCGTCGCGGGCGGCGGCGAGGATATCCACGAGCTGATCGCAGTATCGTTCCAGAACCTGCGAATGGCCCTTTCGACGCGTTACAACGATCGGCCCGCGGCGGCGTCGCGACCCTACGACGCGGGTCGGGACGGCTTCGTGCTGGGGGGTGGCGGCGGCATCGTCGTGCTCGAGAACCTGGAGCGGGCGCGAGCCCGCGGCGCCAGGGTGATGGCCGAGATCGTCGGCTACGCGGCGACTTCCGACGGCTACGACATGGTCCTACCGGAGCCGGAGGGCACCCATGCCGCCGAATGCATGCGGCTGGCGCTCGCCGACGGTGACATCACACCCGGCGAGATCGACTACGTCAACACCCATGGGACCTCTACCGGCCCGGGCGACGTCATCGAGGTCAAGGCGATGGGCGAGGTGTTCGGCGAACGGCTCCCTCGCTTCTCGTCGACCAAGTCGATGACCGGGCACGGCCTGGGAGCCGCTGGAGCGCTGGAGCTGATCTTCTGCGTCGGCATGATGGACAAGGGCTTCCTGGCGCCGTCGATCAATATCGAGACGTGCGATCCGGTGCTCGACGGTGCGCCGGTCGTGACCGCGACCGTTCACGAGCGTCCGGCCACCGTGCTGACGAACAACTTCGGCTTCGGTGGCACCAACGCCGCGATCGTCCTGAGGCAACCGGATGAGTAGGGAGGAGATCGATCGTCTGCGCGATCCGGCCGGAGCTCTCGACCGGACCGCTCTTCTCTCCATCCTCCCGTACGGCGAGGAGTTCCTGTTCATGGACGCGGTCTCGCGGCTCGACCCCGAGAGCGTGGAAGCGTCCTTCCGGATCCCCGAAGACGCGCCCTATCTACGAGCGCACTTCCGCGACCTGCCGGTGATGCCCGGAGCCCTGGTCGCGGAGGGATGCGCCCAGGCCGGCACGCTGCTGGTGCGCTACAACCTGGAGGACCACACGACCAAGGTGGTGCTCGGCATCCAGATCGAGCGCGCCCGCTTTCCGGCACCCGCGCTGCCCGGCGAGGCCCTGCTCTACCAGGTCCGTCTGACGGCTCTCGACTCCCGCGCCGCGCGGTTGGAGGGCGAGGCGCGGACCGCCGAGCGCCGGATCGCCACCTTGCGAGTCGTGGTCGGCATCATGGACGGTGAGACGTTCCGGGAGATGAGTACGGTCGGAATCGCCCGATCGGCCGAATGATCCGGCCGCTCCCCGGTCTCCTACCGACCGGGTGAGCCAGCGCTGCGGGCAGAGGTTTTGCATTAGAGCGGGCGTACAGGATCGATACTCGGGCTCTCGAGGCCTCGTACCTGAGGTGGCTTCGAGATCGCTCGGGCCGATTCGGACAGATGACACCCGGCGGCGGGTCGGAATGGCCGTCGAGCGGACTCCCAGAGAGGTGAAGATGAAACGACTAGGACGACGTGGTGCCATCGGTGCACTCCTCCTGGCCCTGATGGTGGTGCCGGTCGGGGCGCAGGACCTGGCTTCGGTCGAGGAGCGAGTGACCGAGCACCGTCTCGAAAACGGGCTGACCTTCCTGATCTACGAACGCCCCGGCGCGCCGGTGGTCTCGTTCTACACCCATGTCGACGTCGGGTCGGCTCAGGAGGTGCCCGGCATCACCGGGCTGGCGCACATGTTCGAGCACATGGCGTTCAAGGGGACGACCAAGATCGGCACCGAGGACTACGAGGCCGAGGCCGAGGCGCTGGCCAGGGTGGACGCGGCGTACCACGCCTACGACGCCGAGCGCCGCCGGCCGACCGGCTCCGACCCCGAGCGACTGGCGGAGCTCGAGCAGGCCTTCAAGGAGACCCAGGACGAAGCGCGTGAGCTGGTCAAGGCCAACGAGTTCGGCGAGATCATCGATCGGAGCGGCGGCGTCGGCCTCAACGCCAGCACCGCGTCGGATCGGACCGACTACTACATCAACTTCCCAGCCAACCGCGTCGAGCTCTGGGCGTATCTGGAGTCGGAGCGTTTTCTCGACCCGGTGTTGCGCGAGTTCTACACCGAGCGCGACGTGGTCATGGAGGAGCGCCGGCTGCGAGTGGACAGCCAGCCGATCGGTCGGCTGATCGAGCAGTTCGTCTCCACGGCGTACATCGCCCATCCCTACCAGAGCATCGGCATCGGCCACATGAGCGATCTGCAATCGTTCACGCGCGAGGATGCGCTCGAGTTCTACGACGCCTACTACAACCCGAGCAACATGATCATCTCGATCGTCGGCGCGATCGATGCGGACGAGATCATCCCGACCATCGATCAATACTTCAGCCGCCTCGAGCCGGGCGAGCCGACGCCGCCGCTGCGGACCGTCGAGCCCGAGCAGATCGGCGAGCGGATCGTCCGGATCCCGGACCCGGCCCAGCCTCTCTACGCCGAGGGCTACCACCGTCCGGCGGTGACCCATCCCGACGACGTCGTCTACGACGCGCTCGCCGACATCCTGTCGACCGGTCGCACCTCGCGGCTCTACCGCAGCCTGGTCCGGGACAAGAAGATCGCCGCCCAGGCGTTCGCCTTCAACGGCTTCCCCGGCAACAAATACCCCAATCTGATGATCTTCTTCGCCATGCCGACCCCGGGCCACACCAACGACGAGATCCAGGTGGCGCTCCGCGAGGAGATCGACAAGCTCAAGAGCGAGCTGGTTTCGGAGGAGGAGCTGGAGCGGGTCAAGACCCGGGTCAAGGCGAACCTGATTCGCGGCCTGCGCAGCAATACCGGCATCGCCCGCCAATTGGCGACCTTCCAGGCGTTGTTCGGCGACTGGCGCGAGCTCTTCCATCAGGTCGACCGGATCGAGGCCCTGACCCCCGAGGATCTACAGCGGGTGGCGCGCGCCACCTTCAAGGAGACCAATCGCACGGTGGCGACGCTCTACACCGAGCAAGGAGACGAAGGATGATGCGCCTCTGCTCTTTACTGGCCCTGATCATCACCCTGGCGGCGCTGCCGGCGGCCGCCCAGGTCGACGACCACAGCGACATCGAGTTCCCACCGCTGGCCGAATTCGAGATCCCCTCCCCGGCGGTGTACGAGCTCGACAACGGCCTCAAGATCTTCCTGATCGAGGACCACGAGCTGCCGTTGGTGCAGATCACCGCTCGGATCCGTACCGGGTCGCTCTACGAGCCGGCCGCAAAGACCGGCCTGGCCGGGATCATGGGTGAGGTGCAACGGACTGGCGGCACCCGGTCGATGAGTGGCGACGAGCTGGACGAGTTCCTCGAGTCGCGGGCCGCGTCGGTCGAGACCAGCATCGGCAACACGGTGGGCTTCGCCATGATGGACACCCTGGCCGAGGACGTCGACGAGATCCTGCCGGTGTTCGTCGAGGTGCTGCGCTACCCCGAGTTCTCCGAGGACAAGCTGGAGCTCGCCAAGGTGCAGGCCAATAGCGCCATCGCCCGGCGCAACGACGACGTCAACTCACTCACCTCGCGCGAGTTCTCGCGGCTGGTCTACGGAGAGGACTCACAGCTTTCGCGGATGGAGGAGTACGCGACCATCGACGCCATCACCCGCGAAGATCTGATCGCCTGGCACGCGAAGTACTACCATCCGAACAACATCTATGTCGGCGTCGTCGGTGATTTCGATTCCGCCGAGATGAAGCGCAAGCTGGCCGAAGCGTTCGGTAGCTGGCCGGCGGGTCCGTCGTTCGGAGGCGGCGAGATCCAGGTCCCGAGCGAGGAGGAGCCCGGCGTCTACTTCATCGAGAAGTCTGACGTTACCCAGGCGAACATTCGCATCGGTCACCTCGGGATCACCTATCACAACCCGGACTACTTCCCGGTGGTGGTGATGAACGAGGTCCTGGGCGGCGGCTTCTCGGCACGGCTCTTCTCGCGCATCCGCTCCGAGAAGGGACTGGCGTACGGCGTCCGGGGCCGGGTCGGCGCGGGCTTCCTGCACCCGGGCGCGACCACGTTCAGCATGCAGACCAAGTCCGAAAGCATGGGCGAGGCGGTCGATGCGCTGTTCAAGGAGGTGCGCGGCATGATTACCGAGCCGGCGACCGAGAAGGAACTGCAGCTGGCGAAGGACTCGATCCTCAACTCGTTCGTCTTCAATTACGCGTCGAAGGCCCAGGTCCTCGGCCAGCAGATGCTCTTCTCCTACTACGGCCTGCCCGACGACTTCCTGGAGAAGTACCGCAGCAACATCGAGCAGGTGACCGGCGCCGACGTGCAACGGGTCGCCGAGACCTACCTGCACCCGGACAAGGCGAAGCTCCTGGTGGTCGGCAAGGCCGAGGACTTCGACCGGCCGCTGTCGAGCTTCGGCAAGGTGACCGAGCTGGACATCGCGATTCCGCCGCCGCCGGTGCGCGAAGCGGCGATCGAGTTGACCGACGAGACCCGGGCGGCCGGAGCGGAGATCCTCGCCCGCATGACGTCGGCGATCGGCGGTGAGACGCCGCAGGCGCTGGAGGCATTCCGCACGGTCGATGAGGTAGTCGTGAGCATGCAGGGTCAGAGCATGGCGATCCGGCAGGACTTCGTGCTCGTCTTCCCAGACCGGATCCGCGTCACGCTGCAGATGCCGATGGGTGAGCAGGTGATGGTGGTGAGCGAGGGCCAGGGGTTCCAGATGATGGGACCTCAGAGCCGCGAGATGCCCCCGGACCAGGTGCAGCGGCAGATCTCCGATCTGGGGCGGAACCTCCTCTATCTGGCGCGCTATCGTGACGCTCCGGATCTCGAAGCGGTCGCCGCTGGCTCGGGAGAGGTCGACGGGACCGCCTGTGGCTGGGTCCAGGTGACGCTGGGCGAGGCGGTCTCGCGGCTGTGCGTGGACGGCGAGGGGATGGTGCGCAAGCAGACCTACCAGAGCACGCATCCGTTCACCGGAGCGCCCGGCAACTTCGAGGTCGTCTTCTCGGACTACCGCGAGGTCGACGGCTACCTGGTGCCCCACCGCCAGACGACCAGGATCGACGGCGTCGAGTTCGCGAGCCTGACCCGGCAGAGCGCCGAGATCAATCCCGAGATCGACGCCTCGCTGTTCGAGCGTCCGGCGGCCTGAGCGGCGAGCCGCCCGCCGGTTCTCTCTCCAAGATATTGGATCGAGAAACCACCGCTCGGGTGGTTGCGCCGCCCCTTTCCTTCGAGTATGGTTTTTCGCGGGAAAGGGAAGACGCAGCCAGTTGAATCACCCAGCTAACGGCTTCGAGCCGGCCCTGGGCGCTGTGACAGGTTCGGGCTCGTCGAGACAAGCCAGCGGTGTTGCTTCACGCGGTCGACCTGTCGGCAGACGGTCGACTCGGGAGAACCGTCTCCGTGCGCGCGCTTCGCTCTCCTCGTCCACTCGAGCGTCGCTTTTCGCAAGGCTCTCAGCAAGCGATTTGTATTGAAGAGGGACACGTCCCAATCCATAGGAGATGAAGATGAGACGAGCCAGTTACTCAGTCTTGATCGCGCTCTTCGTACTGCTCGGTGCGGTCGCGGTCGAGGGGCAGGTGACGACCGGCAGCATCGGCGGTCTGGTCACCGACGAATCCGGCGACACTTCGTTGCCGGGGGCCCAGGTCGAGGCTGTCTACCAGCCGACGGGCACCAGCTACTCGGTAACCACGCAGGCCGACGGCCGCTACAAGATCAGCGGCGTCCGCGCCGGCGGTCCATACACGATCAGCGTGGACATGGACGGCTTCGAGCCGGGTGTGGCGGAGAACATCTACGTCTCCCTGGGTGAGACCAGCTTCGTCAACTTCGGCCTGCAGCTGACCGGCGTTACCGATGTCGTGACCGTGATCGGCACGACCAGCGCGCTGATCAACCCGGCGCGTACCGGCGCCGGCTCGAGCGTCGGCACGGTCGAGATCGAGAGCCTGCCGACGATCGGCCGCGGGCTCGAGGACTTCGCCCGCAGCAACCCGTTCTTCGTCGTCAACAGTGAGAACGAAGATCCCGAGGCGATCTCGGTGGCCGGCCGCAGCAGTCGCTACAACAACATCCAGATCGACGGTGCGGTGAACAATGACCTCTTCGGGCTGGCCGACCAGGGCACACCGGGCGGTCAGGCGGACACCACGCCGATCAGTCTCGACGCGATCCAGGAAGTCCAGCTCGTTCTGGCGCCCTTCGACGTCCGTCAGGGCGGCTTCACCGGTGGCGGCGTCAATGCCATCACCCGGAGCGGCACCAACGACTGGAAGGGCACTGCCTACTACTTCTCCCGCGACGACAGCTGGGTAGGTGACGGGCCTGATTTCCTGGGCAAGTTCGGGCCGTTCGAAGAGGACAACTACGGAGCCAGCCTCGGCGGCCCGATCTCCAGAGACAAGGCGTTCTTCTTCGCCAATCTGGACATCTCCGAGCGCTCGGTGCCGACCGGCTGGTCGCTCGACGGCACCAGCGGTCAGTGCTGGGCCAATTGCGACGGGACCGACGAGGCCGCGGTTCTGCGCCAGTTCGTACAGAGCGCGTACGGCTTCGACCCCGGCCCGCTCGGGGAGCAGACCCGCGAGACCCCGTCGGACAAGTTCTTCCTGCGCTTCGACTTCAATCTGAACGACAGCAACACCCTGACGGCGCGGCACAACTACATCGACGCGGCCAACGACGTCAACCGTCCGGGCTCGTTCAGCTACGAGTGGGAGACCGAGACCTACGACTTCCAGAGCGAGACCAACTCGACGGTTCTGCAGCTCAACTCGGTGATCAGCTCGACCAAGTTCAACGAGGCGCGGCTGACCTTCCAGTCGGTCAAGGACCGACGCGGTGGCCTGGGCGGTGTGAGGTTCCCCTGGGTCGAGATCGAGAACGTGATCGATTTCGACACCGGCGAGGATCTGGGCGAGTGGGAGTTCGGCACCGAGCCGTTCTCGACCCGCAACGCTCTCGATCAGGACATTCTCGAGATCACCAACGATTTCACCTGGATCAAGGGCGACCACACCTTCACCTTCGGTACCCACAACGAGCTCTTCTCGTTCACCAACCTGTTCATCCAGAACGCGTTCGGCTCGTACGAGTTCCGGACCCTGCAGGACTTCCTGAACTTCGGCAACTCGCGTGAGTTCGAGTACGCGTTCGTCAATCCGGGTCAGCCGGACGCCCAGGAGTTCGACGTCAACCAGCTCGGCTTCTATTTCGGTGATCAGTGGTCGGCCAAGCCCAACCTGACGTTCACCTACGGCCTGCGCCTGGACATCCCGTTCTTCCCCGACGACCCGAGCCGCAATACGTTCACCGAAGAGACCTACGGTCTGCGCACGGACGAGCTTCCCGACGGCGAGCAGCTCTGGTCGCCCCGCTTCGGGTTCAACTGGGACATCAAGAGCGATGGCAAGCAGCAGCTGCGCGGTGGCGCCGGCCTCTTCGCCGGCCGCACACCGTATGTCTGGATCTCGAACAACTACGCCCGCACCGGCATCGAGCAGACCTTCATCCGGACGTTCGTCGGCGTGCCGTTCAACCCCGATCCGGACAACCAGCCGACCGGCTTCCCCGGCTCTGGCGGTGAGTTCAACCTGATCGATCCGAGCTTCAAGTTCCCGACCATCGCGCGGGTCAATCTCGCCTATGATCGCGAGCTCCCCTGGTGGGACCTCTTCCTGACCGTCGAGGGCATCATCGCCGAGAGCCAGGAAGAGATCGACTACAAGGACGTCAACTTGACGCGGACGGGCGAGGTCCAGCCGTTCGACGGCCGACCGCTCTTCACCCGGGTCGACCCGAACGTCAGCGGCGCCTACTTCATCACCAACACGAGCAAGGGCGACGCCACCAACGCGTCGATCAAGCTCGAGCGCCGTCCTGGTCGGGGCGTCTGGGGCTTCGTCTCCTACGCCTTCGGCGAGGCGAACACGGTCAACGACGGTACCTCGAGCCGCGCGGTCTCGAACTTCCAGTTCACCGAGGCGGTCGATCCGAACAACGTCGGCGAGAGCCCGTCGGACTTCGAGGTCGAGCATCGCATCAACGCGGCGATCGGCTACTCCTTCAATGCCGACACCCGGTATCCGACCACGGTCTCGGCGTTCTACAACGCGCAGGCCGGCCGGCCGTTCTCGCACATCTACAGCTTCCAGGTGAGCCAGCTCAACAACGACAACTACTTCTCGAACGACCTGCTCTATGTTCCGAGCGGGCCGGATGACGTGGTCATCACCAACGGCACCTGGGAGCAGCTCAACGCCTTCATCTCGGGGGACGAGTGCCTCAACGGGAGTCGGGGTGGCATCGCGCCGCGCAACTGCAGCAACGCGCCATGGATCCACTCGTTCGATCTGCGGATCTCCCAGGACATCCCGATCAAGAGGGCGAACCTGCAGCTGTCGTTCGATCTGTTCAACCTGGCGAACCTCCTCGACGACGACTCGGGTCTGCTCGAGTACGCCAACTTCAATACGATTGGCGTGATCGACTTCATCGGTACGACCGACGACGGCCGGCCGATCTACTCCCTCGATAGGGAGATAACAGATCCGGAGAACAATCCGATCTTCGAGACCCACAACATCAACTCACGCTGGCGTGCCAAGCTGGGCGCCCGCATAAGTTTCTAGACTTCCGTTTCGACGGATCCGTTTTGGAGGGCCGCGCGAGCGGCCCTCTTTTTTATTTCTTCCAGGGGTTTTAGACTGAGCGGCCTCCCGAGCTCAGACCGAGCTCCGAGCGAGCGAGCCGACCGATGACCCAACGCAAGAGCCAGCCCGAGATCCCCAAGAAGCCGTCCCTCGGCGGCCTCGAAGAGAAGTGGAGCAGAGCCTGGGAGGGCGGGCAGACCTACCGCTATGAGCGCGGCGGCGCCCGCTCCGGGGTCTACTCGATCGACACGCCGCCGCCGACGGTCAGCGGCTCGCTGCACGTCGGGCACGTCTTCTCCTACACCCACACCGACGTCGTGGCGCGCTTTCAGCGCCTGCGTGGCAAGGAAGTCTTCTATCCGATGGGCTGGGACGACAACGGCCTGCCGACCGAGCGCCGGGTGCAGAACTACTACGGTGTCCAGTGCGATCCGAGTCGCCACTACGACCCCGGCTACACGCCGCCAGAGAAGCCAGGCAAGGAGCTGGAGCCGATCTCGCGCCAGAACTTCATCGAGCTCTGTCTGGAGCTGACCGAGGTCGACGAGCAGGCGTTCGAGGACCTCTTCCGCCGACTCGGTCTGTCGGTAGACTGGTCGCTGACCTACACCACCATCGGCGAGGTGGCGCGGCGTGTGTCGCAGCGGGCATTCTTGCGGCTGCTCGCCAAGGGACTCGCCTACCAGCTAGAGGCGCCGACGCTCTGGGACGTCGACTTCCAGACCGCGGTCGCCCAGGCCGAGATCGAGGACCGCGAGAAGGGTGGTGCCTTTCACCGCATCCGCTTCCACCACGAGAACGGTCCGATCGAGATCGACACCACTCGACCGGAGCTGATTCCGGCGTGCGTCGCCCTGGTCGCCCACCCGGACGACGACCGCTTCAAGCCGCTCTTCGGCAGCGAGGCGACCTCGCCGCTCTTCGGCGTCCGGCTGCCGATCCTGCCGCACGAGCTCGCCGAGCCCGACAAGGGGACCGGCGTGGCGATGATCTGCACCTTCGGCGACGTCACCGACGTCGTCTGGTGGCGTGAGCTCAAGCTGCCGGTCCGCGCGGTGATTCGCCGCGACGGCACGTTCCGGCCGGTCAGGTGGGGTGAGCCGGGGTGGGAGTCGGTCGACGCGGCGCGAGCCCAAGCGAGCTACGAGCCGATGGCCGGGCGCTCCCCCAAAGCCGCCCGGCGCGCGATCGTCGAGGCGCTCGGCGAGTCGGGCGACCTGATCGGTGAGCCGAAGCCGCTCCGGCATGTAGTCAAGTTCTACGAGAAGGGTGACCGCCCGCTGGAGATCGTCACCAGCCGCCAGTGGTTCGTGCGCACTCTCGAGTATCGCGACCAGCTCCTGGCTCGGGGCGAGGAGTTGGCCTGGCATCCGGGCCACATGGGAGCGCGCTACCGCGCCTGGGTCGAGGGTCTGAACACCGATTGGTGCATCAGCCGGCAGCGCTTCTTCGGCGTGCCGTTTCCGGTCTGGTATCCGATCGACGCCGACGGCAACGTCGACCACGACCGGCCGATCGTGCCCGACGAGGGCGATCTGCCGGTGGATCCTCAGGACAAGGTGCCGCCCGGCTACACGGAGGAGCAGAGAGGACAGGCGAACGGCTTCGTCGGCGATCCGGACGTCATGGACACCTGGGCGACCTCGTCGCTCAGTCCGCAGGTAGCGATCGGCTGGTGCGAGGAGGGCTCGCTCTTCGACGAGACCTTCCCGATGGACCTGCGGCCCCAGGCGCACGACATCATCCGGACCTGGCTCTTTTCGACCGTGGTGCGCGCCCACTACGAGCACGACAGCCTGCCGTGGACCAACGCCGCGATCTCGGGCTGGGTCCTCGACCCGGATCGCAAGAAGATGTCGAAGTCGAAGGGCAACGTGGTCACTCCGATCGGACTGCTCGAGGACTACGGTTCCGACGCGGTGCGCTACTGGTCGACCAGCGCGCGTCTCGGCGTCGACACCGCGTTCGACGAGAATCAGCTGAAGGTCGGTCGCCGGCTGGCGATCAAGCTGCTCAACGCCGCCAAGTTCGTGCTCTTCCGGCTCGGCGAGGAGGGCGAAGTGACCAGCCCGCTCGACCAGGCGATGCTGCGCTCGCTCGCCGGCGTGGTCGAGAGGGCGACCACCGATCTCGAAGCCTACGAGCACGCACGCGCGCTCGAGCGAACGGAGATGTTCTTCTGGAACTTCTGCGACAACTACCTCGAGCTGGTCAAGAGCCGGTCGTACGGCAACGAGGGCCCGGAGGCGGCGGCGTCCGCCAACCGGGCGCTGACCATCGCCCTGTCGACGCTGCTGCGGCTGCTCGCTCCCTACCTGCCGTTCGTCACCGAGGAGGTCTGGTCGTGGTGGCTGGAGGGCTCGGTCCATCGCGCGGCGTGGCCCGACGCGAGCGAGCTGCTCGAGCTCGCCGCCGACGCCGAGGAGCTGACGTTCGAAGTGGCTGGGGACGCCCTCGGTGAAGTACGCAAGGCGAAGACCGAAGCCAAGGTCTCGCTGCGGACCGAGGTGACAGAAGCGGTGGTGCGCGACACGGCCGAGCGGCTGGCGGCGCTACGGACGGCCGAAAGCGATCTGCGCGGGGCGGGCAAGATCCTCGAGCTCCGGCTCGAGGAGGGCGACGCGCTCGCCGTCGACGTCACCCTGGCGACCGAGTAGAGGCGCTCAGCCGGCCGGTCGGCTGGCGGCGCCGTAGATCGCGAGGCTGGCGGGGTCCTGGGCGAACGCCGCGAGCCCGAGATGCCGGCGCTGCCAGGCCGGATCGACCTGGAAGACCACGCTGCCGCTCTGGCTGGTCCCGCGGTGGCCGCTGATCTCGAACGCTGGCTCGAGAGACCGGACCACGTAGTCGTTCTCCAGGGTGCGAGCCGCATTCTCGCCTCGCGACACCGGCGTCACTAGCCGCTTTTCGAACAGGGCGACCATCAACTCGAGCCCGTGACCGGGAATGGCATCGTCGACGCGAGTCGCCAGCTTCGCCTCGAGCAGGTCGGCGGCAGGCTGGTCGACGTCGATCTCGACCGCCACGGCGGCGCGCCGACTTCGGGCCCGCGCGATCTCGCGCAGGACCAACTCCGCGTTGGCCGAAATTTCCTCCATCACCAGCGCGTAGCGGCGCTGGCGATCGGACCAGGCTCTGGAGGAGAACGGATCGGTCCAGCCGATGTAGTTCCAGTAGTCGACGTGGAACGAGAGCGGGATCACCTCGACCCCTCCGGGCAACCCCTCACGGCCGAGCCGGGTCAGGAGTCGATCCGCCGGAGGACAGCTGGAGCATCCCTGCGACGTGAACAGCTCGACGACGATCGGAGTCCCGGCTGCCGGGCTTTCGGCCCTGGCAATCACGGCGGTCGCGATCAGCGCCGCGACCCCGGCGTACGACAAAAGCTGGAGGACGGTGCGGAATCTGGTCGGCATGCTCGGCGCCTCCAACCTACAGTACGTTGGATCGGCGCTTTCGGATCAAGCGGTTGGCGGCGAGATCGACTCGATCTCGTGCAGCCGGCCGATGTCGATACTCAGATCCTCGTCCTCGGTGGGGTGGCGAATGATCGGGTTGAACCTGGCGTTCCAGACCATCTCGTCGGCGACGTAGGAGCAGCGCGAGTGGACGGCCTCGCTCAGCGAGTCGTCCATTCCCTGGAGGAGCACCAGCACCTCGACGTCGGAGTGCCGGCACGCGTCGTCATCGAGATCCGCGAACGGGCTCTGCTCGCCGATCGGGTGCACGATGGTCCAGGACAGGGGAAAGAACGTCACCTTCTGACGCTCGAGCGGCAGCTCCCAGAAACGCCGATACAGGCGACCGTCCTCCTCGACCATGCGCGAGAGGATGACCTTGACCTCGAGATCGAGGATCTGTGACTTGCGCAGGTTGGCGATCCGGAACATGAACCCGCGGCCGTCGAGATAGGGTGCGATCACCGCCCGGTCGCTGTAGAGGATCCTGGCCACCGGGCGCGAGAAGCGCGCCAGCACCAGGCCGGTGGCGAGGGCGACCATGAAGAGCTCGACGATCGCCTCGATCGACACCAGGACGTTCGCAGCGAAGCCGACCGGAACGATATGACCGTAGCCGATGGCCGAGAAGGTGTGGACACTGAAGAAGAAGGCCTGCAGGGCCCGCTCGCCCAGCTCCGGCCCGGCCGGTCCCTCGAGCGCGCCCGGTCCGAGCACCAGGTATCCGAGAGCGAACACCAGGTTGATCAGCACGTAGGCGATCGGGAAGAGGAGCACGAAGCTCGGCCACGGCATCACGACCAGATCGTTGAAGAGGCTGAAAGAAGAGCGCCAGGGCAGTCCTCTCCGCTTGACGTTGGAAGCTGCCGTCGCGGTTGATCAGCCGGCGCCGACTCTCGTCGGCGACGACCGATCCGAATCCGAGGTCCTTGAAGACGGGCACCGGTCTTCGCGGAGACATTCGGGCTACTCGTCGCCCATGCAGATGCCGATCTCGCGGGCGGTAGCTATGGTGTCGCCGTCGAGAGGCACCGACTTCATCCTTGACGTCGCCTCTTCGAGCGGCACGGTACGAATCTCGGGTGGGTCGAGAGCGACCATGACCGAAGATTCGCCGCGCGCCACGACCCGGATGGCCGCCGCACCGAATCGCTGCGCGATCAGCCGGTCGCGAGCGGTCGGCCGGCCCCCCCGCTGCAGATGGCCGAGGACCACGCTGCGCGTCTCCTTGCCGGTCTCGGCGTGGATCTGATGGGTGAGCTGCTCGGCGATGCCGCCGAGCGTCACCTCGCGGCCGGCCTCTGCGGGTCCCTTGGTGACCATCTCGCCGCCGATCGGCCGCGCGCCTTCGGCGACCACGACGATGCTGAAATGACGGCCGTGGGCCTCGCGATCGCTGATCTTCCGGCAGACGCACTCGAGATCGAACGGAATCTCGGGGATCAGGATGGCGTCGGCGCCGCCGGCGATCCCCGCGTGCAACGCGATCCAGCCCGCATAGCGGCCCATCACCTCGACCGTGAAGACCCGACGATGCGCTTCGGCCGTGGAGTGGAGTCGGTCGACGGCTTCGGTCGCCACGGTCACCGCGGTGTCGAACCCGAAGGTGGTCACGGTCCCGTTGAGATCGTTGTCGATCGTCTTCGGTATGCCGACGATCGGCACGCCCTTGCGCGCGAGGTCGTGAGCGATGCGCATCGAGCCGTCGCCGCCGATGGCGATCAGGGCGTCGAGGCCGAGACGCTTGAAGTTCTGGACCACCTCGTCGGAGCGGTCGGAGACCTCGGTGGCGCCGCGCGCCGCGCTGATCGGGAACTCGAAGGGATTGCCGCTGCTGCTGGTGCCCAGGATCGTGCCGCCGAGATGGGCGATGCCTCGGACCTCACGCCGTCCGAGCTGGACGATCTTGGAAGTGTCGAGCAGGCCGGCATAGCCGTCCCGGATACCAAGGACCTCCCAGCCCCGATGCAGCGCCGCTCGCACCACGGCGCCGATGACGGCGTTCAGCCCGGGCGCGTCCCCACCCCCGGTGTTGATTGCGATTCGCTTGGTTTCTCGGGCCATGGCCGAGTGTAACCCGCGCATGCAACCAAACCTTTCCGGCCGTGTCCTACATCTAAGTAGCGACCTACTGGCAGACGAAGCGCGCTCGAAGTGACGATCGCGCGGACCGCGCCCCGACCGTGGCCGCGCAGAAGACCCAGGAGAATCGAATGAATCCAACCTTCCGAACCGGCGTCTCTTTAGCCCTTTTCGCCCTCCTTCTCGCTCCGGCGTTGGCGGCCGCCGGTGACTGGTGCGACGACCACGGTGGCGACCGCGATCGCGGGTACCATTGTGAGGTCCGCGAGCTCTTCCTCGACGCCGAGCGCTCGCTGATCGAAGTCGATGCCGGTCGTAACGGAGGCGTGAGCGTCATCGGCTGGGATCGTGACGAGATCCTGGTCGAAGCAAAGGTGGGTGCCCATGCCGCCACCGATTCGGAGGCCGCCGGTCTGGTCGCCCAGGTCGAGATCACGACCGACGGCGTGATCAGTGCCTCGGGACCCGATCGCTGGCGCCGCGAGACCTGGTGGGTGAGCTTTCGGCTGCACGTGCCGCGGCACTCGAACCTCGACCTCGAAGCGCACAACGGCGGCATCAGCATCGATGGCGTGGTCGGCGATCTGGCGTTCGACACCACCAACGGTGGCATCGGGCTGAAGGACGTCGGTGGCGACGTCCGAGGCGAGACCACCAACGGCGGCGTCAAGGTCGAGCTGACCGGAGATCGCTGGGAGGGCGCCGGGCTGGACGTCGAGACCACCAACGGTGGGGTCAAGGTCCTGGTTCCGGACGGCTACAATGCTCGCCTGGAGACCGGCACCACCAACGGCGGGCTCGAGGTCGACTTCCCGCTCACCCTGCAGGGGAAGATCGGTCGCCAGATCGAGGTAGACCTGGGCGCCGGCGGCAAGACGCTGCGGGTCATGACCACCAACGGCGGCGTTCGCATCGATCGGACCTGAGGGCGATAACGGCTCTGTCCGGCCGTCAGGGGGCTCTTCTCGAGAGCTCGAACAGGACGCCGTCCCAGGAGGTCAGGAGCCGGTCCTTGCCCGTGATGATGAAGGCCGAGCCCGGGGCCGTCCAGGGCTCACCGTCGCACAGCACCTCTACGTCCACGATCGTGTCCTGGGCGATGCCCAGCTTCGCTGGATCCGCTCGCCAGTAACGGAAGAACTCCATCGGCGTCCGGGTGGTGCGGGAGAAGGCCGGGCTGGTGCAGATCTCGCTGGCGAAGCTCACCTGGGACGCGGTGATCCGAGCCTCTTTGCCGAGCCAGGAGGCGGCCTCCTCGTCGCTCATGGCGCAGATGTGGGGGCAGGAGTGACCCACCACCTCCCAGGTGCCGTGGCCCTCGGCGAAACCGCTAGCCGGCGGAGCGGGCGCTGCTGTCAGGTAACTTCGGATCCTCTTCAGGATCGCTCGAGGCTGGGTCCCCTCGAGGTTGGCCGTGGCGATCGGCAGAGCGCAAGGATCGACGAAGGGCACACCGTCGTGAGAGTTCTCTTGATCGAGCACCAGGAGGTAGAAGACGCCTGGAAGCAGTCCCACGAAACCGGTGCCGTAACCCACCGGCATGTCGTAGACGTATCCGGTGTCGCTCGCGGTTCCCTTGAGAGCTTCGAGGAGCCGGTATTCGGATCTGGGCAGCTCGAACCTCTCGCCGCCCTCCGTTACCTCGACCAGCTCGGTCGCTGTGATTCGGACCAGGAGGACCTGCGTCGCTCGGGCGACCAGGACTTCCTCCGTTTCGTCAGGAGGGCATTGGAAGGCCCAGAGCGCTCCTGAGTTGAGCAGAGAGACCGCGAATAGAACGGCTGCGGTGGCTCGAACCTGACCGTGCTCAGCACACACGAACCGATGATACGGGAGTCTCGAGCCCGAGAGCCGGGCCGGGCTCTAGCCGACCGTTACCCAGTGCTGACAGACCTCGGTGCGCCATTTCGGGTCTTCGTGGCTGAGCGCCTGCTCGGTGAAGCGGTCGATCTCGCTCTGCCGCACTTGGGCATGGCGGAGAGCCTGGCGCACCTCGGCTACCAACACCAGCGGGTTGGCGCTCCTGGTGCTGACGCGGATATCTCGGTATTTCGGCTTCCTGAAACCGGCCAAGACTCTCCTCTCCTACCTAGTAAGACGCCGCAAGTGCCCAAACCGTTTCACAACCAGTCCTTGAGTCGTGCATATCCGGCGCGGCTGACCGGCAGACGAGCGCCACCCCGGAGAAAGGCGACCCGGCTGTCCTTGGCGTAGGGCTCGATCCGGGTCAGCCGATCGACGTTGATCAGATAACAGCGATGGATACGCACGAAGCCACCCTCTGTCAGGAGATTCTCGAGCTCCGCCAGGGTCTGCTTCTTGCGCAGCTTGCGGCCGCCGGCGTGGATCATGGCGTAGTCGTCGTCCGATTCGATGTAGTCGATCGAGTCGCGCGGTAGGACGTGAATCTCCGCCCCCTCGCGCACGACCACCCGGTCGCTCGGGCGACTGCGCTCGCGCCGCATGCGCGCCAGCTCGGCCAGCGGCTGGCCAGCGCCCTCGGCCACCCGTTGGCGCGCCCGCTCGAGCGCCTGCTCGAAGCGCTCGGCCGAAAACGGCTTCAGCAGATAGTCGACGGCCTGCACTTCGAACGCTTTGAGCGCGTACTCGTCGTGTGCCGTGGTGAAGACGATCTGGGGAGCGTGATGGATCAGCTCGAGCACCTCGAAGCCGTCGAGTTTGGGCATCTGGATGTCGAGCAGGACGAGGTCGGGCCGCAGCTCGTCGATCTGGCGCACCGCGTCGAAGCCGTTGGCACACTCGGCGACCAGCTCGAAGCCGGGCCGCTCGGCCAGGTATTCGGCCAGCAGGGCGCGCGCCGGCGCCTCGTCGTCGACGACCAGCACCGAGATCTCGGCTCGTGGCTCAGGCATGTGCCATCTCCGGCTCGGTCGTCACGTTCTCCTCGATGGGTAGACGAATCTCGACGGTGAAGCTCGACTCGCCGTCCGCGACCGCCAGCGATGCGCTCCTGCCGTAGAGGAGACCGAGCCGTCCGCGGACGTTGGCGAGACCGATGCCCGGCCCGGTGTCGCGGGGCCGCGAGGGATCGCAGCTGTTCTCGATCGACAGGACGAGTGCGTCGCCATCGAGCCGGCAGGTGAGCGAGACCTCACCCCCCTCGAGCAGGTGGGCGATGCCGTGCTTGAGCGCGTTCTCCAGCAGCGGCTGCAGAAGGAGTGCCGGGACCTCGAGCTGGCGGCAGCGATCTTCGACGCTCTCGCGATAGTCGAGACGCTTGCCGAAGCGGACCCGCTCGACGTCGAGATAGGCCGAGCAGAGCTGCAGCTCCTCTTCGAGCGAGATGGTGTCATCCGAGCCGAGCCGCAGGCTGGCGCGCAGAAAATCGCCCAGCCTCACAGCCGTGTGACGGGCCGCCGCCGGATCGGATCCGCAGAGTGAGCTGATCGAGTTGAGACAGTTGAACAAGAAGTGCGGGTCGATCTGGGTGCGAAACGCCTGCAGCTCGGCCTCGCGCGCCAGCACCTGCAGCTCGAGCGACTCCTGCTGCGCCTGGCGCGAAGCCTCGAACGCGAGCATCAGATAGCTGAGCGTCGCCGCCAGCAGGTAGAGCAGGATCCCGGCGGCGAAAAAGAGTAGCCGGTGATCCCGATAGAGACTTTCCGACCCGGTGATCGGGCCGACCTGACTGAGCAGGCGGACCCAGGCGTATCCCATGAGCAGCAGCAGCCCGGTCGACAGCAGGGCGCCGACCAGCTGTGATCCGGCGACCCGCAGAATGGGTGTGCCCGGGACCGGATTCGCCAAGCAGATGTACCAGGCGGCCAGGCAGACGAACGCGTAGGCCAGGGTCAGCGGGATCGTCAGCGCGAGCGCCGCCGTCCACAGCTCGGCCTGCCGGCCCGCGATCACGAACGCGAGCAGCCCTCCGATCAGCGCCCAGCCGAACAGGTAGAGCGCCAGGCTGGTCTTCTCTTTGAGGATCGGGTGCACGCTGCGCTCCGGCCGCCGGTCTAGTTCTTGACGGCGACCCCGCCCATGATAGCCATGCCCCTGACCACCAGGGTCGGGGCCTGTTCCGAGGCCGGGGCGATCGTCTCGTCGCTGGCCCCAGCCATCAGCGGCAGCACACGCCAGTCGACGTGCCATTCCTCGGGCACGCGGATGTCGATGCCGCCCCAGAACGCGAAGACGTGGAGCGTCGGCGGATCACCCTGGATCTTGGCCTGACGCAGGTCGATGTCGCAGCCGCCCATGATCGCGGTCAGATCACCGCCGCGGAAGTCGCTGGTGGCGAACTGACGCTCGATGCCACTCCAGAAGGCGAAGCCGGTGACGACCGAATCGGTGTCGGTCGGCACCGATCGGCGCAGGGCTCCCATGATCAGGTTGATGCCGATCAGAACGAGGATCAGTGGCCAGAAGAAGATCCAGGGCTCGAGGTCGACGATGCCGACGTTGTAGAGCAGGAACCAGACGCCTGCCAGAATCAGGATCCAGCCCCAGACCGTCTGCTGTCGGCCGCCACCGAAGAGCTGGGCCGTGCCGACCAGGATCAGGACCACCGGCCAGTAGATGAAGAAGTCATCGGCGTCGGCGAGACCGAGGTTGTCGAGGGTGAAGAGGACCCCGGCGGCGATCACCGCCAGGCCGAGGATCAACTTGGGCGTGCTCACCCGGCTGGTTTCAGTCATTGGACACTTCCTTGGCTTGTCTTGACGGCGCGTTGTCGAAGAGCGCCCGCCAGACGATGAACAGGCCGACGAGGATTACCGCGATCGGCCACGAGTTGTCCCAGTCGAGGTCCCAGACCCCGAAGACGCTGACGAACGTCCAGGCTCCGATGGCCAGCAGGAGAAGGCCTCCGGAGCGCCGGCCGTCCTCGGGCAGAATCAGTTTCGAGAGGCCGAGCAGGATCAGGAGGATCGGCCACGACTCCCCCCAATCGAGCCCGTAGATGTGTAGGGTGTTGATCAGGAACCAGCTCCCCAGGAAGACCAGGAAGAGCCCCGAGCTGCGCTCCTTGGTGCTGCCGCCGCTGACCAGCCGGGCGACCCCGAAGCCGATCACGATCAGCGGCCAGAGATGGAAAAGGCCGTGAATCTCGAAGCCGGAGAACCTCTCCACGGCCAGGATTACACCCAGGCCGGCGATCAGGATCCCGGCGAAGAGCTGTCCGTTCTTTCTGCTGCTGCTCATGACTCCTCCGTTCTTTCCTGCCCACAATACGTAGGGATCGGGCGATGGCAACCGTCCGATCGGTGAGCGGTGGTCGGGCGTCGGTGAACGGCGACCGAGATACGATGTGCGGCCATGTCCGAGCCGGTGAACGAGGCGTTTCCGTTCCGATCGTGGGTCCGGGACGCGTGCCGCAGGGCGACGATCTGGGGCGTCGGCATCGTGGCCCTGCTAGGCGGCGTCACCTGGCTCTTCCGGGATCCTGGGAGTAAGCCGCTCAGCCGCGCGTTCGGCGCCCTGCTGCTCTACGGCCTGCTCTTCCTGCTGACGCTGGCGAAGATCTGGTGGACCGCCGGGGGCGCCGCGGTGGTGCTCGAGGAGGACTCGCTCGCCTACCAACCGCTCCACACCTTCCGGCCTCGACGGATCGCGCTCGACAGCGTGCTCGCCTGCGCGCCCAAGCAGGAGACCCAATCGCTCCGCTTCGTCTATGAGGCGACCCCCGGACGGGGTCGCGAGTTCTTCCTCAATCTGGGCGTGATCCGCAACCGGACGCGATTTCTCACCCGCCTCGGAGAGAGGCTCGAGGCGCACGGCCTGGAGTCGGATCTGGAACAGCGCTGGGGGTGGCGCCGGTCGGGCTGGTCGGAGACCGGTTAGAGGCCCAGCTCGCGCCGCAGCGCCCCGGGAATGTCGGTGAAGACGCCGGCGACCCCGCGATCGAACAGGGCGCGTGCCTGGTCATGATCGTTGACCGTGTAGACCAGCACGGGTCGGTTGGCGCCCTCGATCAGCTCGTGGTCGGCCAGGTCGTGGTGACAGTTGACGCTCCAGGCGTCCAGGCGAGCCGCCGCTTCGAGCAGGTCCGGTCCGGATTCGTTGCCGAGCGGCGCGACCGGCCGATCCGGTAGGACGGCGCGCGCCGCTTCGAGGAGCCGCCAGTCGAAGCTCGACAGCAGGATGCGAGGCCGGTCCGATAGCGCCACGGCGAGTCGCTCGGCGAACGCCTGCGGCCGGGCGTGGCGCCGCTTGAGCTCGACGTTGAGCGGTTGCTCGGTGGGCAGGGCTTCGAACACCTCGTCCAGGGTGCTGATCGCGTCGAAGAGCTCGACGAGCCGCTCGAGGGACGACTCCTCGACCACCTCCGTCTGTCCGGCCAGGCGCTCGAGATCCCAGTCGTGGAAGACCGCCAGCTCGCCATCGCCGGTCAGCTGTACGTCGAGCTCGATCATGTCGGCGTGCTGGTCGACCGCCCGGAGCAGGCTCGGCAGGCTGTTCTCGAGCGCCTCACCGGCGACGCCCCGGTGGCCGATGATCCAGGGTGGGGTCCGATCGATCATGGTGCTATCCGGGTCAGAGCCGCGTTGGTCCAGTCCTCCGGATCGATCTCGAACGCCTCCACGAGTCGATTGTCCCGGTTCTCCAGGGCGTCCACGAACGGCTGCGGATCGTCCCGGTCCACGAACATGAATCGCTTGATGTAACCCTTCCGCCGCAGGCTCTCGGCTCGCTCCTGGAGCATCGTTCGCTGATGTCGCTGCCAGTCCTCGGCGCTGATGCCCAGGAGATCCAGCAAGGTCTCCTCGAGGGTCTCAACGAAATGATCTGAGGGCTCCACGAAGGCGCCCAGCTCCCGGGCGATCCAGTAGCAATAGTGCCATGCGGCACCGACGGCCGCTAACGAGACCACCTGCGGATTCCGCCAAGAGAGCGGCAGGAAGAGGACCGACTCAGTCTCGAAGTCCTCATGACAGCGCTGGAGGATCTCCCCGAGGTTGCTGGTGAGCGCGTGCAGGTGGGAGATGTGGCACGGGAAGCCGAACTCCGTTGTTGGCAGCGGGCGGGTCCGCACGTTCCGCGGCCGGTAGTCGAGAGCGACTGTGCAAGACCAGGGGCCGCTCTGTGAGCGCAGAAGAAGCGTCTCGCGCTCGGGGACCGAGGTCTCGAAGTACGGTTCGAATCGCTGATTCGTCTCTTCTTCGAGCCGGGCGCGAACCTCTCGACAGCGGCCGATGACCGCCAGGTCCGCCTCGATCGAGAACGCGTCGGCCCGATGGACGGACAGCTCGATATCGGCGGGAGACTGGTAGGCGGCGATCGTCGACACCGGCTTCAGATGATATCGGCGGCACGTCATGGGAGTAGAATCCCGCGCACCATGGATCCTTCGGCGCCCGACATCCCGATCTCCAGGCGGCTGACGATCGACGGCTTCACTCTCGGTCACGGCTCGGACACCGACGCGATGACCGGCGTGACCGTCGTCCTCTGTCCTGAGGGTGCGACCGCGGCCGCCGACGTCCGGGGAACGGCGACCGGGACGCGGCAGTTCGATTCGCTGCGGATCGGCCACAGCATCAACTCGAAGGCGCACGGAGTCGTGCTCGCGGGCGGCAGCACCTACGGGCTCGCCTGCTCCGACCCGGTGCTCGCCCGGCTGGCCGCCCAGGGCTACGGCCTCGAGACCGGCTTCCGGCTGGTGCCGGTCGTGCCGACCGCGATCCTGTTCGACTTCGGGTTCGGCGACGGCGGCGCCGTCCCGTCGCACGAGCTGGTCGAAGCGGCTCTCGACAGTGCCGCCGCGGGCGAGATCGAGTGTGGCAGCGTCGGCGTCGGCACCGGGGCGACCGTCGGCAAGGTCGACGGCCGCGATCGGGGGATGAAGGGAGGCTTCGGCTTCGCCAGCCTGACGGTCCCCGACGGACCGACGGTGGCGGCGGCGGTAGCGGTCAACGCCTACGGCGGCGTGCGGGACCCACTCACCGGAGCTCCGGTGGCCGGTGCCCGGGCCGCGGCCGACTCCACCGAGATGATCGACGCCGAGGCGGTGCTCGAGCGCCTGCCGCCGGGCGAGCTTCATCCGTGGGAGAGCAACACCACTCTGGCAGTGGTGATGACCGATGCCCGGCTGAGCAAGCCCGAGGCGCGCAAGGTCTGTGAGATCGCCTTCGGCGGGCTGCACCGGGCCCTGGCGCCGGCGCTGACGCTCTACGACGGCGACCTGATCGTGACGCTCGCGATGGGCGAGTGCAACGCCCATATCCATCAGGTCGGCGCCCTGGCAGAGCGGGCGGTGGCCGAGGCGATCCTGACCGGCGTGCGCGAGGCCGACGGCTTCGGGCTCCTGCCCGCGGTCAGGGACCTCTGAGTCGCCTCGTAGGCGAGGGCCTACAAGGCTGCATTGCATGTGGGACGCCACGGCGCTAGCCTCGCCTGACTGGAGCTCGGGACGTGAAGGACGCACCCACGGTGGGCAGCTACTCGAGAGAGGTAGCGGTGGCGGTTGCCGCACTCGTGGTGCTGACGGCCCTGAGCTATTGGAGTCCCTGGCCCGAGCGCTCGCTGTCGCTCGGCATCCGGTTGACGCTGATCGCGCTGGCCGCGCTCGCCTCGGTGCACGCGCCGCTCGGCACCAGCTCGCTCGGACTGGGCGCCGCCGCGCTGCCGCTGGCAATCGTCTCACTCGGTCCGACTGGTGCCGGTTGGTTGGCTGCCGCCGCCTACCTGGTGAGACGGCTGGTGATTCTCCTGCTGCCGGCAGAGCGCTCCCCGGAGCGCACCGGCTGGCGCCTGACCAGCACTCTCGAGGCGTCGGCACGCATCGGCCTGGCGACGCTCGCGGCCGGGATGGTTGGAGAGGCGATGGTTGTAGCGATCCCGGGAGGCCTGCGCGGGATCGCGATCCTCGGTGGCCTCACCTGCGCTACGTACGTGTCGGTCATCGTGGTGACGACCTGGGTGTCGATGGGCTCGGTCGCCTCGCTCCTCTGGCGCTCCGCGCTGCGTCCGCTGGCGCTCGACGTCGGCGCCTGGATGTTCGGCCTGATTCTGATCGGCGTCGTGCGCAAGCTCGGCTGGGTACCGGCGCTCCTGTTGCTCTGCGTGCTGGCGATCATGTCGCTCGAGGCGGCGCGCAACGCCGGGCTGCGACAGCTGGCTCTGGCCCAGCTCAGCCTGCTGCGCGAGGTGACCCGGGCCGGGCATCGGATCATCTTCCGCCGTCCAGACCTCCAGGGGATCGCCGAGCAGATTCACGTCGAATGTCGACGGATGGTGCCGTTCTCCTGGTTCGCGTTCGATCTCGTGGAGGGCGAGTCGCGAGTCGCCAGCTGGGCGGCGGGTCCGGACGGCAAGGTGGAAGAAGGCAAGCTCGAAGTACCCGCGAGCCCGCCGCCCCTGCCGGGTGTCCACCGCAGGTCCGGCTGGCGCGTGGTCGACCGCGAGCTGGTCACCGAGGACCGCGCTCTCGGCCGCCTGCGCCTCTGGTGTGACCCCCGCCAGTTGAATCCCGGGGCTCTCGATCTGCTCGATACGCTCTTGCCCCAGATGGCGTCGGCGGTTCACCGGGCGTTGCTCGACCGGGAGGCGCGCCACGATCCGCTGACCGGTCTACCCGACCGCCGATCGCTCGAGAACGAGCTCGAGCGGGCGTTCGCCGACTGTCTGGAAGAGGGCAGCCCGATGGCGATCGTCATGTGCGATCTGGACCGATTCAAGCGGATCAACGATCGGATCGGGCACGCGGCGGGCGATCAAGCGTTGATCGAGATCGCCCGCTTGATGGAGGACCATCGGCGCGAGACGGATCTCTGCTGCCGCTACGGTGGCGAAGAGTTCGCCGTGGTGCTCGAGCGGACCGACGGCGAGACCGCGCTGCGGGTCGCGGAGCGGCTGCGGATCGCGGTCCAGAAGCTCAACTTCAAGGTAAGAAACCGGAAGGTACCGCTGCGGATCAGCGCCGGCGTCGCGTCCTTCCCGGATCTCACCGTCAAGGAGCCGGACGATCTGCTCAAGCTGGCCGACGACGCGCTCTACGAAGCCAAGCGCCTGGGCCGCAACCGCTGCCTGCTGAACGCCGGCAACAACCGCTTCGTCGACATCGACGGCTGCTACACCGACGAAGACGACCCACAACAGAAGCTCGAGCCCCCGACCCTGTTCGCCTGACCCCCGACCTGTTGAGGCGGCGATCCGATCTGCTCGGCGTCCCTCTCCCCCCGTGAGATTGGAATGAGAAGGGCCATCCCCCTTCGCAGTACCGTGAGGTCTGCAATAGGTAACGAGCTCTTGAGGCTCAGAAAGGAGATGGCCGTGGGACACGGTAGCAGGGTCGGGCAGGTAGTGGGTCTGGACGTTAGCGACAAGTGGACGCAGGTCTATGTGCTCTCGATGAGGACGGGCACTCGGGTAGAGGAAGTCCGTGTACGGACGACGCAGGAGGCATTGGAGGCGTGGTTTGCAGGTAGGTCGAGGAGTCGGGTGGCGTTGGAGGTGGGCCCGCACTCGGCGTGGATGAGCCGTCTGCTCGAGGGTCTGGGCCACGAGGTGCTGGTGGCGCTCACCACCAGAAACGAACGGCCGCCACGTCGGCCGATTGACACGTGAGGCCCTTCTCATGGAAGGGTGGGAGAGGGATCTGGGTACTGGGCGGGTGTGGAGGGTGAGGGGGGTACAGACCGGGTACATGGGTTACAGATCAGACCGGGTACATGGGTAACAC
>CAMYOG010000003.1 GCA_947259925.1 Thermoanaerobaculia bacterium | reverse complement strand
TGGACGAACCTCTGGTGCACCAGTTGTCGCGCCAGCGGCACAGCTGGGTAGCTATGTTCGGAAAGGATAACCGCTGAAAGCATCTAAGCGGGAAGCCCCTCCTGAGATGAGGTCTCCCTGAAGGCCCCTCGAAGACCACGAGGTTGATAGGCGGGATGTGTAAGCGCCGTGAGGCGTTGAGCTAACCCGTACTAATAGGCCGTTTGGCTTGACCATTATTGCTTGGCTTTTTGTTCGGCGGTCCTTTCGCCAATGATCCGATTCGGGAGTCTGGTTCTTTAACAAGTTTTCGCTTTTTTCCGGTGGTAATAGCGAGGAGGAAACACCCGTTCCCATTCCGAACACGGCAGTTAAGCTCCTCAGCGCCGATGGTACTGCGTGGGTAACTGCGTGGGAGAGTAGGTCGCCGCCGGGAAGTTTTTCTCTATTTGGCCCTCGGGAGCTCTCCCGAGGGCCGATTTCGATCTGAGACGACAAGATGATCAGCAAGAGCTTCTCCAAGACCGGCAAGAAGTGCCGGGTGACGTTCAAGCTGCCGACCGAGCTCGTGGGTGACGCGAGCGCGGTGCAGGTGCTGGGCGATTTCAACAGTTGGGATCCGCAGGCGACCGCCCTCGAGCGGCGCAAGAGCGGTCACTTCAGCACTACCGAGTCGTTGGACGGCGGCCGTGAGTACCGGTTCCGCTATCTGGTCGACGGCCGCACCTGGCTGACCGACGAGCGAGCGGACGGCGTCGTGCGGAACCGCTTCGGCGATCTCGACGGGCTCCTGAGCACCGTACCGGAAGGCTAGCAGCGAGGCGGCCTCACCGGCCGAGGAGTCGGTCGAGGGCGCCGAGGCGGGCGCGTGCGCGCGGCGCGAGCAGCGGTCCGTCGGCGTGGTAGAGGCGAGCACCCTCGGCCGCGAGGGCACGCTCGAGAGCGGCGCGGGCGGCGTCGGCGTAGCCGCGGGTGTCGAGCGACAGCAGGGTGGAGGCGAGCCAGTAGTCGACCATCGCTCGACTCAGCCCGGCGCCCTCCGGCGCCTGGATCGTTCTGAGCAGCGGGACCGCTGCTCGGTACGACATGGCCCGGAGATAGATCGCCGCCTGATTGAGTTGGAGCAGCCAGCGGGGAATCTCGCTGCGGGTGTCGAGGAGCGCCAGCGCCAGCCGCGCCGCGACCACCTGGTCGATGACCGTGGCGTCGGCTAGAGAGATCACGCCCGGAAGCTCCTCGACGGTCAGCCGCACATCCGTCGACACGGTCTCGGAGCCGGTGCGCAGAAGCGCTTCCTGACCGACGAGACGCCGCGCGCCGTCGGTCAGCTCACGGACGGTCGACACCGGCTGTCCCGAGATCTCGCGCACGCGATCGCCCGGTGCCAGGCCGGCGGCCAGGGCCGGGCCCCCCTGGATGACGCTGCTGGCGACCGGCCCCTCCGCGTCGACGAAGCGCGCGCCGAGTCGCACGTAGGCGGGCACGGCCGGTGCTCCGAACGCGGTGACCAGCGGCTCGAACGCCTGATCGCCGCTCTCGAGCGAGAGCGTGCGCGTGGTCGGCGTCGCCGGCCAGGGTGCCGGGCTCCAGAGCCAGACGTGGGCGCTGGTCGCGTAGAGATCGTCGGTCAAGACCGCCAGTAGATAGAGCGAGGCGCCGAAGCGATCGTCGAAGCTCTTCTGCACCGCTCTCCAGTCGGGGGCGGCGCGGCGGCTCGCCAGTCCGCGGATGCGGCGCATCTCGGCGGCGGTCAGAGCGGCGCTGTCGAGCACCGCGGGAGCGTCGATCGACTGGTCGCTCCAGAGCCAGTCGGGCATCGACCCCAGATGTCCTTGGAGCCGGGTCGCGAGCCGGGACGCCGCCAGGCGATCGCTACCGAGCACGCCGAGGAAGGCGATCATCGGGCGCAGCCGGACGTTCACGTCCAAGATCTCCTGGTCGCCCAGCGACACCTGTTGTTGGAAGCCACCGACCCCCGGCCGGTGGACCTCGAGCAGATAGTCGCCCGGCGCCAGGGTAAGGGATGCAGTGCCGTCGCCCGGGCGTGCCGGCGTCGACGGTTGGCCGTCGACACTGACCGTCGCCAGCTCGGGGAGGTCGGCGAGCCGGACCTCGCCTCGCATCAGCTCGAGCGCGATCGGTGGCAGCCGGTAGTCGTCGATCTCCGCCGCTTCGAAGCCGTAGCGATAGGGGCGGTATTCGGCCAGTCGAAACTCGAAGACGTGCCTCCCGGGAAGGAGCCCTTCGATCGCCAGCTCCTCCTCGGGCTCGGCCTCTTCGATGGACGTCCGCTCGGCGATCTGGGCCGGTTCGCCGTCGACCAGCACGGTCGCTCCGGCCGGCTTGAGACGGACCCGCACGACGGTGCTGACCCGCTCCAGCGTCTGCTCGACCGTCGCTCGGCGGCCGGCGCGGATCTCCACCTCTTCCTCGATCGGAGTATGGCCGGGCCGCGCGATCACTACCAGTTGAGTCCCGGCCAGGACCGGAGTCGCTTGACCCGCCAGGCCGATGGGCCGGCCGCCGACGGTCACCGTGGCGTCGAGCGGCTCTACCAGAACCAGGATCTCACCGACCATGTCGCTGCGCAGCTGCTCGACGACCTCGACCAGCTTGGGAGAGACCATGTCGGGATCGATCTGCCAGCCCGGGTCGAGCTCGAGAATGCGCACCAGGTCCTCGGCGGCGCGCTCGTTCTCGCCCAGGTTGAAGTGCGCCTCGGCACGATGCGAGCGGCTCTGGATCAGCATGGTGAGCAGGTCGGACGGCAGCGGCTCCTTGGCGTGGTCCGACTCGAGCCGGGCGATCAGCCGGTCGAACAGGGGCACCGAGTCCGGCTGTTCGAAGGAGCGGAAGAGTGCCTCCGCCTCGTCGAAGATCGCCTGCAGCTCTCGCTGCTCGGCGGAGAACGGATCGAGCGTCCCCTGCTCGGTGATCGACTCGGTCTCGATGTCGTCCTGCGCGGCGAGCGGCGACGCGGCCACCACCACGACCCAGAGTCCGAGGAGCACGGCTGGCGCGTTCGAGCCGGTCACTCTCATTCCACCACCACCAGGCCGGTACGCGCGTCGGCGATGAACAACCGGCCGTCGCTCGCGGCCGCCAGATCCTCGGCCTTGCGCAGCTCGACGCCGCCCGGCAGGACCGGTCCGACCGCGCCGATCTCCTGGCCGTTTTCGTCATAGGTGTGAACGCGGCCCGCGCCAGCGTCGAGGACGTGGACGAAACCGAACGGATCGACCGACAACGCAGCCGCCTGCCGCCAGCCGCCAGTGACGACGGTCTCGCGGGCGTGGTCGGCGTGCGGGTCGATCCGCACGACCCGGCGGCTCCGCTTCTCGAGTACGTAGAGTCGCTGGAAGGCGTCGGTCGCCAGGTCGACCGGGTCGCCGTCGCCGCCGATCAGCGTGCGGGCGGCGCCCCGGCCGGCCGGGTACGCGAGGACCCCTGTCGATCGCGAGGCCAGCACGATCCACTCTCCGAACGGGCCGCGCTCGACGGCGCGGATGCCGTCCAGGGCCCTCTCCCTGCCCGGCGCCCGGAACTGCTTGCTGGTCTCGCCGGGCAGCAGCGCGGCATCATCGGTGGCGAGCTGGGCGTTGCCGTCGCGGTCCCAGGACGGCTTCTCGCCGTCACGCACCGTCCAGCGCTGGTCGACGGTACCCCGGTCCGAGAGCAGCAGCAGCTGGTCGGCGCCGGAGTCGACGGCCAGCAGCCGTCCCGCCTCGTCGAGGGCGACGCCAGTGAGCCTGCGCGGCTCGGCTCCCGAGATGGTGAGCCGCCCGGCCCGCTGCCAGAGCTTGGTGCCGACCGCGGGCCGGATCAGGCGCCGCTCGAGCAGGGCAAGGCGACGGCGGGCGAGCGCGCGCACCTCGGCGGTGATGTCCGGGAAGGCGAGGGCGTCTTGAAGGCTCTCGGCGCCCGCTTGCCAGTCGCCGGCCTCGACCAACGCGGTGCCGAATCCGATCTGCGCTCTGGCACTCCACGGCGAGCCCGGCTCCATCTCCAGCACTTCGAGGAACGAGCTCATCGCCTCGTCGCCGCGGTGCAGACGGCGGGCGATCCGACCGTCCAGCACCCGAGCCGCGCTGCGCGCCGGCAGCGCGGGGTAGTCGACCCTCGGAAAGAGCAGCCACACCTTTTCGAGCGTCTTGCGCGCCGCTTCGAGGTCGCCGACGCCGGTCGGCCGCTCGGAGCGGATACGGCCCTCGAGCAGGAGGCCGGCTGCCGCCTGCGGGGCTCCCGCGTAGGCCTTGACCAGGCGCTCGACCGTCGCCAGGGACGCCGCTCGATCGCCGGCCGCGAGCTGTCCCCGAGCGATGCGCAACAGCGCCTCGGGCGCCTGGGGGCTGTCTGGGAACTGCTGAATCAGCTGCTCGTAGTCCGCCAGCGCTCCCCCCGGGTCGCCCTCTCGCCCGCGGCGCTCGGCGGCGGCGAGGAGGGCAGCGGCGCGGCTCTGGTCGGTCCCTCCCTGACCGAAGCCGGGGGTCGGGGCCACGGCTGGCGCCACGGCGACGAGCGCCGCCAGAGCTAGCGGCAGCAGGCTGTGGCGCGCTGTCATCTGGGAGCGGTTGCGAAGACCCGACCGGTCTGGGCGTTGATGCTGCGCGTCAGGGTGAGCGACTTGCCCAGGCTCTCCCAGTCGAACTCGAACTCGTGTGGGCCGAGAGTCAGCCGCACCTCCGCTGGCACGTAGCCGGCGTCGCGGCCGTCGATCCTCACTTTGCAGCGGCTCGGATTGGCGGCGATCGTGATCGAGGTCGCCGGGGGCAGGGCGATCTCCTCGGTCCTGCCGCTCTCGAGGGTGATCCGGCGGTCTTCGCGGTAGAAGACGCTCGGCGCCGAGATGCGTGCCTCGTAGCTTCCGGGAGGCAGCTCGATCCGGCCGCGTCGATAGGTTCGGCCCGCGACCCGGACCTCGACCGGGTAGTCGGCGGCGATCGCGACCACGCCGGGCGGGATCGACTTCTGGAGCGGGAAGTGGAGCGCACCGGCGCTCCGCTGGCTCTCGGTCAGATCGTCGAGGGTGAAGTCGAGGGCTGCGGCGTCGTATCCCTCCAGGCGAACGCGGAGCCGGTAGTCGGTCTCGGGAAGGAGCTCGACCTCGACCGGCGTCGGCTGCTCGAGGGTGCTGTCGCCGAGCGTGACCATGGCGCCCGCGGGCTCGCTCGTGACCTCGAGGATTTCGGGGACCGGCGGCGGCGGCGCCTCTGGCTCGAGCTCGACGCCGCCCTCGTCGGCGACCCCGGGCTCTTCCGCGGCGGGCGCGATCGCCGGCGGCGCTTCAGTTTCCACGGCGGGCGCCTGGTCCTGGGCCGGACCTTCCGCTCCGGGTCCGGAGGTGAACCAGAAGAGGGCGCCGGCGAGGCCGAGGGCGGCCGCCAGCGCACCGCCGACCAGCCATCTCGATACGCCCGGCCGGTGCACCTCGACCGTCGCGGTCGGGGCGGTCGGCTCCGGGCCGAGCGCCTGGAGCAGGTTCTGGGCCGAGGCGAAGCGCTCTTCCGGAGCCTTGGCCATCAGCGTGGTCGTGATCTGGTCGAGCTCCTGGGAGATCTTCGGGTTGGCCTCGCACGCCGACGGCACCGGCGCCTTGACGTGCTGATAGACGATGGCGACGGGCGACTCGCCGGTGAACGGCACGCGTCCGGTCAGCATATGGAAGAAGACCACACCGAGAGAATAGAGATCGCCGCGCGTGTCGAGCGCCTTGCCCTCGACCTGCTCCGGTGCCATGTACTCGGGGCTGCCCATGCTGGAGCCGGTCTTGGTCAGCCGGGTGTCCGACAGCGCCTGGGCGATACCGAAGTCGGTCAGCACGGCTTGGCCCGCCTCGGTCAGAATGATGTTGGCCGGCTTGACGTCGCGGTGGAGGATGCCGGCCTGATGCGCGTAGTCGAGCGCGCGAGCTACCTGGCGCAGGACGTCGACGGCGGTCTCGGCCGGCAGCGGCTTGCCCTCTTCGAGCACCTCGTCGAGCGGTCGACCGTCGAGAAGCTGCATCGCGAAGTAGTAGGTACCGTCCGCTTCGCCGACGTCGTAGATCGTGACGATCCCCGGATGCTCGAGAGTGGCGATCGACTTCGCCTCGCGCAGAAACCGCTCGACGAAGACCTTGTCCGCCGCCAGCTGGGGGAGCAGTACCTTGACCGCGACAATCCGGTCCAGCGCCTGCTGACGCGCCTTGTAGACACACCCCATCCCCCCGCGTCCGATCTCCTCGAGGATCTCGTAGCTACCGAGCTGGCTGCCGATCACTCCTGGGCGCCCCCGTCGTCAGTGGTGGAGCCATCGTAGCGGATCAGGACGCAGGTACTGTTGTCGTGGCCGCCCGCGTCGTTGGCCAGATCGACCAGCCGCCTGCCGATGCCCTCGGGCGTCTTGCCGGCGACGATCGCCGCCAGGATCTCGGTGTCGGATAGCAGGTCGTGAACGCCGTCCGAGCAGAGCAGGATGCAGTCACCGGGTCGCATCGCCAATTCGAAGAGATCGACGCGCACCGATTCGTCGACCCCCAGCGAGCGGGTAATGGTCTCGCGGAACGGCGACATCGCGATCTCATCGAGCGGCAGATTGTGCCGCTTCGCCTCTTCCTTCCACGAGTGGTCGACGGTGATCTGTCCGATGAGACCGCTGCGCGCCAGGTAGGCGCGGCTGTCGCCGAGATTGGCGAGGACAGCGCCCGATTCACTGATCACCGCCGCGACCATGGTCGTGCCCATGTCGGTAAGCTTGTGGTCGGCGGCGGCGATGCGCAGGATCTCGCGGTTCGCGGACTGGAAGGCGGCCGAGAGCATCTCCCGGGCGTCCGCCTTGGCGGAGCGGGCGTCGACGCCCGCGATCTGGGCTTCGAGCGCCGAGATCGCCAGGCCGCTGGCGACCTTGCCGCCAGCATGACCGCCCATGCCGTCCGCGACGGCGACGACATGGGTCGCCTCGGGTGGGTCGCCCAGCCGCAGACAGATGAACTGGTCCTCGTTGGCCGATCGCTGTCTGCCGGTATCCGAATAGCCGAAGGCCGTGAACGGCAAGGTGCTCCCTCTACAGAAAATTCGCCAGCAGTCCGCCAGGTTGGACCCGTAACGCGACCCTGTGCCGCGAGGCAGATAGTAGCATCGCGTGCAGTAGCATTCGGGCCGTATGAGCGTGCACACTTCGCAGATCCTGTCGATGCTGGCGCTCCTTCTGCTGGCCGGCGACCGAGTGCCGTCGGCCGCCGCGGAGCCGAACGTCCGCCGGGCTCTGTTCGTGGTCGCCGAAGGGGTCTACAACAGCGAGTTGATGGCGCCCTACGACGTGCTCCAGCACTCGATCTTCCGCGATCCGAACGACTACATGGAGACCGCGATCGTCTCGGCCGACGGCGGTCCGGTGGTGACCTTCGAAGGGATCACCGTCGAGGCCCACTTCAGCTACGCCGATGCGCCCCGGGCCGACGTCCTGGTCATCCCGAGCACCCGCGGCTCGATGGACGCCGATCTCGCCAACGACGCCTACATGGCCTGGGTCAACAAGGCGATCGCCGAGGCCGAATGGGTGATCACCGTCTGCGACGGCGCCTTCCCCCTGGCCGCGACCGGCGCTCTCGACGGACGCGTCGCAACCACCTATCCCGGCGACCGCGAGCGCCTCGAGCAGATGTTCCCCAAGGTCGACGTGCGCCACGACGTCCGCCTGGTAGTGGACGGCAAGTACATCACCTCGGTCGGCGGCGGCATGAGCTACGAGCCCGCCTTCTGGCTCGTCGAGCACCTCTACGGCCCCGATCACGTCGCCGCAACCGCCCGCGGCCTGGTCTGGCCCTGGGACCTGAAGACCGTTCCTCATCTGATCGTCGAGTAGGGATACTTCCTCTCTCTCTCTCTCTCTCTCTCTCTCTCTCTCTCCTAGGAGCCGGTCTTCCTCCGCATCTGTCGATTGAGCGAGGGACTGGGTCGGGGGCTACCCTCCAAGGGGCGTCGGGAGCGAGCGTCTCTTACCAGCCTGTACAGTCAACAGGCGATCGCAGCGAAGCGGACGCAAGGCGGACCCCCCGTCGCATGCCGTCATCAGGACGCCGGTCCCGGGGAGGGTAGCCCCCCGACCCAGTCTCTCGCTCCGCCCTTACTCGAGCATCGGGTGGAAATCCGGCTCCGGCGCCGGCTTCACCTGAGGATGGCGCTCGATGATCCGTGCACAGCTGTTCCACCGCAGGATCGACTCGTCGTTCCCCGACGGCCGCATCTCCATCGCCTTCTCGTAGCACCCCATCGCCCGGTGGTACCAGTCGTAGGCGATCTCGCCGACCCCCGGCCCGCCGTGCCGGAGATGGTAGTTGGCGCGCCGCTCGAAGATCAGCCCTTCGTAGTAGACGCGTTTGTACTCGTCGTCAAGGCTCGGGATGACCTTTTGCGCCTCGGCGAACGACTTGGCGAGCCGCTGATCGAACTGCTCGGTCAGCGCCAGCAGGAGCGTCACCAGAGCTTTCTGGTGGGTCGGCTCGACCTCCAGGATGTCGAGGCAGATGCTCTCGGCCTGCACCGGCTCGTTGAGCAGGCGGTAGCGGATGGCACGCTCGAGTGCGTTGGGGATGGCTTGGCTGGACAGTCGCTTGAGCTCGGTCATGGGACACCCAGCCACCACGCGTCACGCCGCGAAGTCTCAGCGAAGGCGCGACGCTTCAGGACATCCGAATAGGCCATAGCGCGGTTCCGCTCCCGTTCCCGGAAGCGACGATCCTGTTTCTAGAGTCGAGAGAGCCTAGCACGGAGTAATTGAGTATCCTGTCCGGCGTGGACCGCTCCTCTCGCGATCTACTGAAGCATTCGGGCGTCTACGGTCTCGGCCACATCCTGGCCCGCCTCGCTTCGGTCCTGCTCCTGCCGGTCTACACGCGCTACCTGACGCCGGCCGATTACGGCGTCCTGGCGATCCTCGATCTGGCAGTGGCGCTGTTGGCGATCGTGCTCGCCTCCGGAACGGTGCGCGCGGTCGTCCGTCACCACTTCGAGACCGACTCGGAACCGGAGCGCGACGGACTCTGGTGGACCGGTCTCGGGCTGCTGATCGCAACCGGCCTGGTGGTGCTGCTGCCGGCGGTGATCTGGCGCGAGTCGCTGGCGCGGTGGACGCTCGGTGAGGCGGGGATTCCGGGAGCCTTCTTCTACCTGCTGGCGCTCGCCAACCTGGCGCTGACGACGCTCGAGCAGCTCTTCCAGGCCCACCTGCGGGTCTACAAGCAGTCGACGCTGTTCGTCGTTCTGAGCCTCGGTCGCCTGCTCTTGAACATCGCCTTGAACCTTTGGCTGCTGATCGCTCACGACCTGGGCGTCGCCGCGATCCTCTGGGGCAATCTGGTGACCGCTGCCGTCAGCGTCGCGGCGCTGCTCGTCGTCTTTGTCCGCAGGCGCGGGGGTGTCCGTCTCCGGCCCGACCTGGTCGGTGACCTCTTCTCGTACGGAACGCCGCTGGTCGTCGCCGCGCTGCTCGCCACGGCGATGCATCAGCTCGACCGCTACCTGCTCCGGGTGCTGCTCGATCTGGAGGGGGTCGGGGTCTACTCGGTCGCCTATGCGATCGGCCAGGGGATCAACGCGTTGATCCTGAATCCGTTCTCGCAGATCTGGTATGTGGTGGTCTACGAGCTCGACGGCAAGCCCGATTTCCAGCGCGTGATCAGCAGCGTCTTCCGCTACTTCTTCACCTTGCTGGCGCTGGTCATGCTCGGCGTGTCGCTGTTCGCCTGGCCGATCCTGCGCGTCCTGGTAGCTCCCGAGTTCTTCGGCGCCGCGGAGCTGGTACCGCTCCTCTGCCTGGCGTACCTGTTGTTCAGTCTGCACGCCCATTTCAACCTGCCGCCACTCCTCGCCAAGCGGACCGGCTCGATGATTCCGCCCCACCTGATCGGCGTGGCGGTCAACGTCGCCGCCAACCTCTTTCTGATTCCGCGCCTGGGCACGATCGGCGCGGCTCTGGCAAGTGTCGTCACCTACGCCGCCTACTCGTTCTCCGGCCTGGTGATCTACCGGTCGATCCGGCGCTACGACTACCCGCTGCTCGGCGGGGCGCTCGCCCTCGCCGGCATGGTCGGCAGCTATCTCGGGTGGCAGACGCTTGCGTCCTGGACGGGACGACCGCTCACGACGGCGGCCCTGGCGACGGTCGTCTGGATGGTCTGGGCGCTGGTGCTGGCAGGCCCGCTGGTAGCGGCATGGCGTCGCGGCTCGGGCCCGCCGATCCCGCTCACCGATCTGGGGGCCGCGAGGTGAGCGAGCACCCGATCTTTATCGTCGGCGTGCCCCGCTCCGGTACCACGCTGCTGGCGTCGATCCTGTCGAGCCACAGCCGACTGGCGTGCGGGCCGGAGACCGCGTTCTTCGCCTCGCTGGCGGCTGTAGGCGAGCCGCTCCCGCGGTCGGGAGAGTGGCCGGGAAGCGTCATCTCGTTCGCCGAGTCGGCCCGCCTCGAAGGCGAATCGCTTCTGGACCGCTACTCCGTCGGTCGGACGGAGCTGGCCGGGCTCCTGGCGAACATGACGCCGTCGCCGGTCGGGGTGCTCGAGGCGCTCGGGGAGCTGACCGCGCGGCGGGCGGGCAAGAGCCGGTGGGTGGAGAAATCACCGGTTCACCTCCTCTACGTGAGGGAGATCCGCCGCTGGTTTCCACTCGCGCCGATCGTGCGGATCGTCCGCGACCCGCGTGACGTCGCACTGTCGCTGACCCGTGTCCCCTGGGGTCCGGACGATCTGGTAGGCGGGCTGCTCTACTGGCGGCGGTTCCACGAGCGGAGCCGCTCGTTCTTCGAGTCCGACCCGTTCTGCTATTCGGTGCGTTACGAGGATCTGGTAGCCGATTCCGAGACCGTCGTCCGCCACCTCTGCTCCTTTCTCGGCGAAGAGCCCCAGCCCGGCATGCTCGCCGAGGTGCGACCGACCGGTGAGCTGGTGCGGGAGAGCGAGAGCTGGAAGGGCAACGTCGGTGGGGCGATCGACCGCTCGCGCAGTGGCGGTTGGCGTGAGCTGGCGGCGCCCGATCGGCGCCTCGCCGACCAGGTGGCGGGCGATCTGCTGAGCGAGCTCGGCTATCCGCTCGGCGGAGAGGTCCCCGGCGACGGCTGGGTCTGGCTCCACCCGGCGACCGAAGTGGCCGCTACCGGCGGCGAGCTCCGGAGCCACCTAGATGCCGGCCGGCGACTCTGGCCAGCGGCCCCCGGTGAGTCGCCGGCGGCGGGACTCCTGGTCGGCGACCCGGACCGCGACGACTGGCTCGGACGGCGCTCGGGCGAGCGTCTCCGCTCGGTGCTGTCGGTCCTCGGCAAGGTCGTGGCGTTGCGCCTGCGCGGCAAGTCGGTCGCGTGGAGCCGCTCGGGGACTACGGGCGGGCGTCGTGGTTGGAGCGCCGCGCTGCTGTCGGCCGTCCTCAAGCCCCTGAGCATCTCGGGAGCGACGGAGCGATGAGCCGGCGGCCAAACCTGTTCATCGTCGGCGCGATGAAATCGGGCAGCTCGACGCTCCATGCCTACCTAGGCGAGCATCCGGATATTTTCATGTCCGAGCCGAAGGAGCCGTGCTACTTCGTCGATCGGCAGCAGATCGAGTCACCCGCTCGCGAGGTAGTCGAAGGCTGGGGCTTCTGGCGCGGTGAGGAGCACTATCTCGCTCTGTTCGACGGCGCCGGAGACGCCCGGATCGTCGGCGAGTCGAGCACCAACTACAGCAAGGCGCCGAAAATGTCCGGGGTGCCCGAGCGGATCGTCCGGTTCGATGATGAGGCGAAGATCGTCTACATCATGCGCGATCCGGTCGAGCGGACGATCAGCCACTACTGGCACGCGGTCGGTCAGCGCAAAGAGCGTCGGGACCTGGTGACCGCGCTCGAGCAGGAGCCGCACTATCGCGAGGTGAGTCGCTACGCGTTCCAGCTGCGGCCGTACCTACGGCTCTTCGGCGCTGACCGGGTGCGCACGCTCACCTTCGAGGAGCTGATTGCGGACCCCCTCGAAGTACTACGCCGGCTCTTCGAGTGGCTAGAGGTCGACCCCGGGTTCGAGCCGCCGACGACCGATCGGCGCGAGAACGTCACGCCGGCCGAGCTCGAGCGGGTGCGCGGCGACGGCAAGCTCGACGAGCTGCGTGAATCGCCGGCCTGGAACCGACTCGGTCCGCTGGTGCCCGGGGCGGTCCGGCGATGGGGCAGGCGACTGGCGGCTGAGCGCGTCGATCGGTCGGCCGAGGACCTCGAGCGGGCCGGCGAGATCCTCCGGCCGGCACAGCTCGACGAGACCGAGGAGCTGTCGGAGCTTCTGGGACGGGCGTTCCCCGAATGGGCGACACTCTACGTCGGCGAGACCTGAGATGAGGATCTCGGTCGTCATCCCCTGCTACAACCGGGAGTCGCGGATCGGCGCGGCGATCGAGAGCGCGCTTGCCCAAGAGCTGGTGCCGGTCGAGATCCTGGTCATCGACGACGGCAGCACCGACCATTCGGCGGACGTCGCCGACGACTTCGGCGGACCGGTGCGGGTGATCCGAACCTCCAACAGCGGTCCGTCGGCGGCGCGCAATCGAGGCATCGACGAGGCGGTGGGTGAGTGGATCGCCTTCCTCGATAGCGACGATACCTGGTCACCGGACAAGCTGGCGGCCCAGGCCGCGGCGCTCGAGGCGTTTCCGGGCTCCGAGCTGGTCTTCAGCGACACCCGCACCCTGATCGACGGCGAGGTGGACATCCCGTCACGGTTCGCTCTCGGCGGGGTGCGCGAGGCCGCGATCGAACGGCGCGGGGACGTCCTGCGCTTCGACCGCTCGCTCTTCGTCCGCCTGCTCGAGCAGTCGCGCATCTTCACCTCGGCCGTCCTGGTCCGGCGCGCGCTACCCGGCCTGTGGTTCCCCGAGCGTTTCAAGGGGCCCGAGGACTGGGCGCTCTGGCTCAGTCTGGCTCTGCGCCATCCGTTCGCGGCGGTCGATCGGGTGCACGTCGACATGAACTACGACGGCGACAATCTGACCGCCCACTATGCGCCGATTCTCGGCGGCGGCGTCGAGGTGTTGGAGGAGCTGTTGACCGACGAGGCGCTATCCGAACCGGAACGTGCCGCGGTGGAAGAGTCGCTGGCCCGGCGCCGGGTGGGGGCGCTCTACCACTCGTTGGTGGAGGGGGAGGGCAGCCGAGCCCGGCACCTGCTCGAGGCGGTGCCCAGGAGCACGCTCGGTGCCGGCCGCTGGTGGGTGTACTGGCTGCTGAGCCGGCTGCCCGGCGTCGTGGTCCGGACTCTGGTCAAGAGTCGAGAGGATCTCGAGCGCACCCTCCGTAGCTAGGAGCCTAGAGGTCCTCGGCGACCACCGCGGTGCCGTACGCCAGCAGCTCGGCCGCCGCGCTCATCACCATCGAGGTCGAGAATCGGACCTCGACCACCGCGTTGGCTCCCAGCCCCTTGGCCTCGGCGACCATCCGGTCGAGCGCCTGCTCGCGCGCCTCGGCGAACAGCTTGGTGTACTCGCTCACCTCACCGCCGACCAGGTTGCGGAGCGCCGCGGTGATGTCGCGCCCGACGTGGCGCGCGCGGATGGTGTTGCCGCGCACCAGCCCGAGGCTGCGGGTGATTCTCTTGCCGGCGATCTCGCCCGACGTCGTGATGATCATTTCTGAACCCTCCGGTAGCGATCTGATCTGTAGCTCTGGAGCCGATCGAGCAGGATCGAGAGGAAGACCAGCAGGCCTCCGCCGATCAGCCCGAAAGCGAGCGCCAGGTCGCGCAGCGACATACCGGCCGCCTCGACCGCGAGCTCCCCCAGAGCCATGTAGGTGACCCCTCCGACCCAGGCCAGGAGCATCGCCCAACCGACAGTGCGCAGGATACGGCTCAGCCCGCTGCGCGGCCGCTCGTCCCACTGACCGTCATCGAAGACCGGGAATGGTGTCGTCATCGTTGCCTCCCTGAGCTCCTTCATCTGCTCGAACAGTCGCCGGCACGACGCGCACTCCTCGAGGTGGAGCCGGACCGGCTGGCTCTCTTCCTGGGTGAGCTCGTCGTCCAGGTAGGCCGAGAGCAGGGCCTCGTCGAACGGCGTCGAGCAGCGGTCAGCCATCTTTGCCTCCCAATAGCCCCGCCACGGCGGTGCGCAACGCCTTGCGCGCGCCGTGGAGGCGCGACATGACCGTCCCCTTGGGGATCCCGAGGACGGTCGAGATCTCGGCGTACGCCAGGTCCTGGTAGTCGCGCAGGACCAGGATCTCACGCTGCTTCTCGGGCAGCCGGTGGATTGCCTCCCAGACCTTCGCCTGGAGCTGGCGCTTCTGCGCCTGGAGCTCCGGGCTCGCCTCCGGGCGAGCGGCCGGCTCGTGGGCGCGCTCGGGGTCGTCCAACGACCCGGCCCGGCGGATCTTCTGCCGGCGGACGACGTCGACCGCCCGATTGCGCACGATCCGGAACAGCCAGGGCTGAACCGGCCGGTGCGACTCGAATCGCTCCAGCGAGGAGAAGAACTTGAGCATCGCGTCCTGGGCGACATCGAGGGCGTCGTCGCGGTTGCCGAGCAGCTGATACGCGAACAGGAATGCCGGCCTCCGGTAGCGGCGCGCCAGCTCCTCGCGTGCGTCGCGCCGGCCGCGCTGAGCGTCGACCACCAGGGCGCCGTCCGGTATCGAGTCCGGAGATTCGACAGTCATTGCCGTAGAGCCTTCCACACCAGAGCATACGCGTCGGGCCGAGCGGTTATTCGGTCGCGTTAGTGCGAGAATGGCCTCGATGCGCATGCGCGTTCCGGCTGCTCCGAGGCTCCTCTTGCTGTTGGCTCTCGGGCTCGGTCCTTTGCAACTGAGCGCCCAGGGGCCGCCACCCGACTGGAGCGCCTACCGGCTCGGGGAGTTCATCTCGAGCCGCGGAGTGACGCCGGGGGAGATCCTCGACCTCGACAACAACGGCGACGTCCTGCTCGCCTGCCGCGACGGCTGCACCCGCGCGACCCTGGAGGCCGCCGGGATCCCGGTCATCGACAGTCAGCTCGAGCTGCTGCGCGGCTGGTCGCTGCTGAGCGAAGACGACGGCCGGTGGCGGAGCGCGATCCCGATCTTCGACCGCGCGCGGGGACGAGCCCTGAGCGAGCACACCGCGGAGCTGGCGGCGACCATCGCCGGTGCGATCCAGCCCGACGTCGCGCAACTGGTCGCGGCGCTCGACGCCGAGGGCGCCGCCGAGCACGGCTACGCGATCCTGTTCTCCTACGTGCTCGACGGCGGGGTCTGGGCCTACTTCGACGAGCTGAGCCTGATCAGCCGTCGCGACGTCGCCCGTCGCGGTGCGCCGTGGGCGGGAGAGGCGTGGGCCTACGCCTCGACGCGCGCACTCGAGCCGCGCACCAGCTCCCTGATGCGCGACACGATGAGCGTCAAGGTGACCTGGATCGAGGCGCTCCGGCCACGGATGAGCTCACTGTTGCACGGGCCGCTCGGGCTGCGGACGCTGTTCGTGGAGTATCTCGAGCGGGGCCAGCCGGCGAGCGCCGAGCTGCGGGCGAAGCTCGCCGAGTACGGCGTCGTCGGCACCGAGGGCGAGCTGACCGTGCCGGTCATCGACCAGCGGCACGACGCCGAGCTCTTCCGGCTCTGCGATCGGGTCGGCACCCGCGTGGCCGAGAGGGTGATCGCGGAGCTCGACCGGGCCGCGCTGGTCGCCGACCTCGGTCTGGAGAGCGAGTCACAAGCCCTGGTGATCGCCTACCACGAGATCATGTGGCGGCTGATGGAGCTGCTGGTCGAAGCTGGTTCGATCGTGCCACCCGCGGCGTTCACCGATCCCGGGGGTGCGGCCGACACCGAGCTCGGCAGCCTGGTGGTGATGGTCAGATCCGGCACGGCCGCCGCGCAGGTGAAGAGCCAGGACGTGGACGAGTGAGCCGGGTCACCATCCTCGGTGCCGGCATGGCCGGCCTCGGCGCGGCGCACCGGTGCCACGAGCTCGGCCTCGAGTCGACCGTCTACGAGCGGCGCACCCGCCCGGGCGGTCACACGCGCTCGTTCGTCGACGCGAGCGGCTTCGTCTTCGACGACGGCCCGCACATCTCGTTCACCAAGAACGAGCGGATTCAGAAGCTGTTCGCCGAAGCCGTCGGCGGCGAGTACGAGGTCCTGCAGGCGAGCGTCAACAACCATTGGCAGGGTCACTGGATCAAGCACCCGGCGCAGTGCAATCTGCACGGCCTGCCCGCCGAGCTGGTGGCCGACGTCCTGCGCGATTTCGTCCACGCTCAGGCGCGGGAAGCGGGAGAGATCGCCGACTACGAGGAGTGGCTGCGGGCCGTCTACGGTGACACCTTCGCCGAGACCTTCCCGATGGAGTACGGCCGCAAGTACCACACGCTGCCCGCCGCCGAGATGAGCACCGAGTGGCTCGGTCCGCGGCTCTACCGGCCGGAGCTCGAGGAGGTACTGAACGGAGCGCTGTCGCCGGCCACCCCCGACGTTCACTACGTCAGCCACTTCCGCTATCCGTCGCGGGGCGGCTTCGAGTCCTACCTCAGACCGTTCGCGGCGGCTTCGAATCTGGAGCAGGACAAGGAGGTCACGGCGATCGACCCGAAGGCGCGGCGGATCGGATTCGCCGACGGCGGCGAGATCGAGTACGAACGGCTGGTCTCCTCGATCCCGCTGCCCGAGCTGATCCCGAGGATCGCCGGCGCCCCCGGCGACGTGGTCGAGGCAGCGAGCCGACTCGCGTGCTCGACCTGCGTGATCGTCAACCTGGGTATCGACCGCGTGGACCTGTCCGGGAGCCACTGGACCTACTTCTACGATCACGACTACACGGTCACCCGCGCCAGCTTCCCGCACATGTTCTCTCCACACAACGCCCCGGAGGGGATGGGCAGCATCCAGGCCGAGGTCTATTTCTCGGACAAGTACCGGCCGCTCGATCGCCAGCCGCCGGAGCTGATCGAGCCGGTCGTCGACGACTTCCGGCGCTGCGGGTTGATCGAGGACGGGGATCGGGTGGTCTTCCAGGAGGCCCGACTGATCCCCTACGCCAACGTCATCTTCGACCACGATCGCGCGCCGGCGCTCGAGATCGTCCACAGCTTTCTGGACGACGTCGGCATCCGCTACGCCGGCCGCTACGGGTTGTGGGGTTACGAGTGGACGGACGAGTCGTTCGTCAGCGGCGAAGAGGCGGTCGGGTAGCCTTACGCGCGCGAGTCCCAGAGCACGTCGGCGACCTCTCGGCGGGCGTTCTCGTAGCGCGCCATCACGAACAGCAGGTCGGAGAGGCGGTTGAGGTAGGGGAGGATCTGGTCGCCGATCGCTTCCGCGGCGGCCAGGGTCACGCAGTCGCGCTCGGCACGGCGGCAGACCGTCCTCGCCACGTGCAGCGCGGCGGCGCCCGTCGAGCCGCCCGGTAGGACGAAGTTCTCGAGCGGTGGCAGCTCCTCGGAGAGACGGTCGATCCAACCCTCGAGCGCCTCGACGTGCTTCGGCTCGATGGTCGGAGCCGGCATCCGCTCCTTGTCCTCTTCCAGGATGCAGAGGTCCGAGCCGAGGTGGAAAAGCTCGTTCTGGATCGCCCCGAGCGCCTCCGGGATCGGGTCGGCGAGGCCGCCGGCCAGGGCCACGCCGAGGGTCGAGTTGAGTTCGTCGACCGAGCCGTAGGCAGTGATCCGGGCGGTGTCCTTGCCGACCCGCTGACCACCGCCGAGGGCGGTCTCTCCCGAGTCCCCGGTTCGCGTGTAAACCTTGGTAATACGAGGCATAGCTCTCTCTATCGGTTCCTCGCCCGGGTCGGTTGAAACATCGGACCCGCGCGGCGCGTAGGTGATCTCAGGAGGTGCTACCCGTGTTGGAGTTCATGACGATCGCTTCGATCATTTTCTTCGGACTGATCATTCTGACACTCTTTGCCGTGGTCGGCTTCTTCCTGAAGCTCGCCTTCAAGGTGGTGCTCCTGCCGCTGACGCTGGTCTTCTGGATCCTGAAAGGCGTGCTGCTGCTGATCGCGGTCGTGCTGGCGCTGGTCTTCGCGCCGATCGCGCTGGTACTGGCGCTGGTCGCGCTGCCGCTGATCCTGCTCGCCGGCCTGTTCGGCTTCGGCTGGGCGCTGGTTACCTGATCTCCGCTCGCGGACACCGGCGGACGGATCGGCAGGCGGCCCAGAGCCGAGAGCCGGGTGGTCGCTAGAAGACCGTCTCGCGCACGACCTCTTCGATCGAGGTCATCCCCTCACGGATCTTCTGCAGGCCGCTGTGGCGCAGGCTGAGCATGCCGTTCTGGATCGCCATCTGTCGGAGCTCGTAGGCGCTGGCGCCGGAGAGAATCAATTCGCGGATCTCGTCGTCGACCGCCATCACCTCGAACAGACCGACGCGCCCCTTGAAGCCGGTGCCGCTGCAGGTGTCGCAACCCCGGCCCCGGAACGGCTGGATGCTGCCCACCTCTTCCTTGGAGAAGCCGACGTTGGTGAGCGCCTGCTCCGGCACCTTGAGCGGCTCCTTGCACTGGTTGCAGATTTTGCGCACTAGGCGCTGGGCGACCACCAGGTGGACGGAGCTCGCGACCAGGAACGGCTCGATGCCCATGTTCATCAAGCGGTTGATCGACGACGGTGCGTCGTTGGTATGCAGGGTGGAGAAGACCAGATGGCCGGTCATCGCGGCCTTGATCGCGACCTCGGCGGTCTCGAAGTCACGGATCTCACCGACCAGCACGATGTTCGGGTCCTGACGGAGGAACGACCGCAGTGAGGTGGCGAAGTTGAGCCCGATCGACTCCTTCATCTGCACCTGGTTGATGCCCTGCAGGTTGAACTCGACCGGATCCTCGGCGGTCATGATGTTGGTCTCGGGCGAGTTGACCCGCGAGATGGCCGAGTAGAGGGTGTTGGTCTTGCCCGAGCCGGTCGGGCCGGTCACCAGCACCATGCCGTAGGGGCGGAAGATCGCCTGCTCGAAGACGCGCAGCGAGTCGGACTCGAAGCCGAGCCTCGTCATGTCGAGCATCAGGTTGTCCTTGTCGAGCAACCGAAGCACGATCTTCTCGCCGAAGATGGTCGGCAGCACCGAGACACGGAAGTCGATGTCACGGACCTTGCCGGCGATCTTGGTCTTGATCTTGATCCGTCCGTCCTGGGGTAGGCGCTTCTCGGCGATGTCCAGTCTCGCCATGATCTTCAGGCGGCTGGTGATCGCCTCCTTGAGCTTGAGCGGCGGCCGCATCATCTCGTAGAGGATGCCGTCGATCCGGTAGCGGATCCGGTACTCCTTCTCGTACGGCTCGATGTGGATATCGGAAGCGCCGCGCTTGATGGCGTCGGTCAGGAAGATGTTGACCAGCCGGACGACCGGCGCCTCTTCCGACTGCGCCTCGAGCGCCGCCAGGTCCATCTCCTCTTCGTCGTCGAGAACCTCGAGGTCGGCGTCTTCGCCTTCCACCAGGTCCTCCATCACCTTCTTGAGCTCGATCGAGTGGGTGCTGCCGTAGTACTTGTCGATCGCGTCGACCAGAGCGATCTCGGAGGCGACCACCGGCTCGACGTTGTAGCCGGTCATGAACTTGATGTCGTCCATGGCGAAGACGTTGGTCGGGTCGACCATGGCGATGGTCAGCTTGGCGCCGGCCTTGGAGACCGGCAGGATCGTGTACTTGCGGCAGACGTCCGGAGGGATGATCTTGAGGATCGCTTCGTCGACGTCGACGTCGGCGAGGGCGATCGCGGGAACACCGTAGCGTTGGGAGAGGAACTCGACCAGCTCGTCATCTTCGAGCAGGCCCAGCTTGATCAGATGGGTGCCGATCCGGCCGCCATCGCGCTGCTGCGCGGCCAGGGCCTCGTCGAGCTGCTGCTGGGTGATCCTCTCGGCTTGGACTAGCTGTTCACCGATGCGACTCACGACACTCCCTCTTCCTAGACCTAATGACGCTTCCCGGATTCGCGATCTCCCCGGACCGGAAGATCCCGCATGAGCACCCTAGCGCCCGACCGGAATTCTGGCTGTGGAATGGATAACGATCCGCCGAATTTCCGGCCGGAAGAATGGGTGCCAGGCCTGCAAGATGCAGGTTGCGCCCAGCTCTTGGCTCTCACCTTCAACCTGCATCTTGCAGGCCTGGCACCGTCAACCGGTTGTGGCACCGTCAACCGGTGGTACCGTCAACCGGTTGCCGAATCGAGCAGGTCGAGAGCCCTGGTGGCGACGGTCCGGGGAGGGATCTCCAGCAGGCACGCCTTGGGCTCGTCGAAGCGCCGGTAGCAGAAGCTGCACGGCAGGAGCTTCCAGAGCGCCTGGTCGGGGGACCGGTAGGGGCCGTTGCGCTCGGGGTCGGTCGGGCCCATGACGCATAGCACCGGCACCCCGAGAGCATGGGCCAGGTGCACCGGGCCGGTGTCGCCGCCGAGCACCAGGCGAGCGCCGCGCAGGGAGGCCGCGAGCTGCCGCAGACCACCGGCCGGCATCGCCCGAGCGCGGCCGCCGCTCGCTTCGACCACCTCTGCAGCGGCCCCTTCTTCGCCCGGGCCGGGCAGGACGCGGACCTCGAGTCGATCCCCGTCCGCCAGTCGCCGCGCGACTTCACCCCACCAGCTCTCCGGGTAGCGCTTGTTGGCCCAACCGGCACCGGGGAGGATCGCGACGTATGGCGCTCGATCGTCATCGCCGGGCTGTGCCTCGGAGAGCAGTCGCTCACCGGCGAAGTCGGCTTCCTCGATCGGCAGGCCGAGCGCGTCGAGGAGCGACAGGGCGCGATCTACCGCGTGCGGCCCGATCGCCTCGCAGCCTTCGCTCAGCCAGAGGGCGCTCGAGGGCTCCCGGCGGTCACCACGCGCGAGACCGATCCGGCGATCCGCCATGGTGAGCGCGCAAATCGCTCCGGCCTTGTGGTTGCCCATCAGATCGAGCACCAAGTCGGCGCCGAACTCCTGCAGCTCGCTCGCGAAGTCGCGCACGCCGCGCAGGGTGGCGAGCGCCAGCGGACTCTTGCGCCACTTCTTGGTGCGCGCCAGGATCAACCGGTCGAGGTCCGGGTGATCCTCGAGCAGGGGCGCAAACGTCTCCTCGATAACCCAACCGATGGCGGCGTCTGGATGATGCCGCCTCAGGGCGGTCAGGACCGGCAGGACGTGAACGATGTCGCCGAGCGCGCTGGTGCGGACGATGAGGACACGCACTAGCCTGGCCTTCTCACCAGCGCTCGATTCAGAGCGTCGCAAATGCCTGGAGATGCGAGGCCTGCAACCGAGAGCGACGGAGGCGTATTGGACATACGTCGAGGAGCTCGACGGGAGCGAAACGCAGCAGATTCAGGCATTTCCGGTGTTCTGGGCGAGTGCTGGTGAGAAGGCCGGGCTAGCCTGGGATTCGCTTGATGGCGCCGATCAGATCGGTCGTCGAGTGGTCCTTCGGATCGCCGACCAGCACGGTCGTACCCCCGTAGGCGCGGACCACTTCGTACTCAGGGACCTTCTCGGGAGAGCCGTAGTCGGTGCCCTTGCAGTGGACGTCCGGACGGAGCCGGCTCAGGAGCTCCGCCGGCGAGTCACCCTCGAAGACGACCACGAAGTCGACCGGCTCGAGCGCGGCGAGCAGCTCCGCCCGCTCGAGGGCGGGCACGATCGGCCTCCCCGGTCCCTTCAGACGTTCCACCGATTTGTCCCCGTTGATCGCCACGATCAGGACGTCGCCCTGCTCGCGCGCCGAGCGGAGGTAGCGAAGATGGCCGACGTGCAGGACGTCGAAATGGCCGTTGGCGAACGCCACCGTGCGCCCCTGCCGCTTCAGCTCGTCGACCCGTTCGGTCAACTCGTCGAGCCTCAAGACGCGTCCCATCGCAGCTCCTCGAGCGGCCGCTGGTCAGACTCGATCGCGCTCCGCAGCTCTTCGGGCGACAGGGTCGCTGTCCCCAGCTTGGTCACCACCACGCCGGCAGCGTAGTTCGCCAGCAGCGCCGCCTCGAGCGGACCGGCGCCGGCGGCGGTGGCGAGGGCGAAGGTGCCGATGACGGTGTCACCGGCGCCGGTGACGTCGGCCACCTGCTCCAGACCGTGCACCGGGATATGGGCGGTAGGACCCTCGATGAAGAGGCTCATGCCGTGGCTGCCGCGGGTGATGAGCAGATAGCGGGCGCCCAGCTCGCGGCGCAGGCTGGCACCCTGGAGGTCGAGGTCGACGGCGGCCGACGCGCCGAGCAGCGCTCGTGCCTCCTCTTCGTTCGGTGTCGCGGCGTCGAGCCCGGCGAAGTCGCGCAGCCGATACCGACTGTCGCACAGGACGACGCCGTCGGGCAGCAGCGCCTCGCGCACCGGCTCCATCATCTCGGGCGAGACCGCACCGTAGCCGTAATCGCTCAACACCGCCACCGTGGCGGTCTCCCGCCAGGCGACCAGCACCCGAGCGAACTCGGCGCGGATCGTCTCGTCGAGCTCGATCCGGTCCTCGATGTCGTAGCGGACGATCTGCTGACGCGCGGAGTGCTCGCCGCCGCCGAGGATCCGGACCTTGGTCGGCGTGCGATAGCCGCTCCTGCGCACGATCCCCTGACTCGGCACGCCCATGTCGTGCAGCTCGTCGATCAGCAGCTGACCCTCATCGTCTTCGCCGACGACTCCGAGCGGCAACGGCTTGCCACCGAGCGCCGCGACGTTGGCGACCGCGTTGGCGCCGCCGCCCGGTATGAAGCGCTCGCCGGTGTAGCTCAGGATCAGCACCGGTGCTTCGCGGCTGATCCGTTTCGGCGCTCCAGAGATGAACCGATCGGCCACCAGGTCGACCAGCATGATCACCGGGCGCCCGGCCATCCCGTCGATCAGCTCGAGGAGCCTGGAGGCGCTCGGAACCCCTTGGGGATCAGCCATTTTCGCCGGGATGCTAGCAGAGTGGCTGCCGCCTATACTGCCCGAGTGACCGAGTCCGCTGCGGCCCGCCTGCACCGGCTGATCGCCACCGAGGGTCCGATCCCGTTCGCGTCGTTCATGGAGGAGGCTCTCTACGGACCGGGCGGCTACTACGCCCGCGAGGCGATCGCCATCGGCACGGGTGGCGACTTCGTCACCGGCTCGTCGCTATCGCCCCTCTTCGGTCGCGCGACCGCGCGCCTGGTCGCGGCGCTCGACGGGCCGCTCGGCCAACCGGCCGAGCTGCTCGAAGCGGGGTATGGCTCTGGCGCCCACCTCCGAACGGTACACGAGGTGCTCGGCGATGCGCCGCCGCGGAGGATCTCGGGTTGGGATCGGATCGAGCGTGCGCTGCCGAGCGGCGTCGGCCGGGTGGACGATCTCCAAGGCGTGCGTATCGACGGCGTGGTCTTCTCGTACGAGCTGTTCGACGCGCTCCCGGTCCATCGGCTGACCCGCCGCGACGGCGACCTGTGTGAGCTCCTGGTCGAGCTCGACGCCGACGGCGCCTTTGCCTGGGTCGAAGGTCCGTTGAGCGATCCGGCGCTCACCGAGCTGCCGCGGCGACGGCTCGAGGAGGGACAGATCGCCGACCTGGCCCCGGAGTGGCAGCCGCTCTACCGGCGCCTCGCCGACAGTCTCGGGCGTGGCCTCCTGGTCACCTGCGACTACGGCTTCGACACCGAGCGGCTCTACGACCCACGCGTCCGCATGCACGGCACCCTTGCCTGCTATCGGCGGCAGCGCGTCCATCGCGACCCGTTCGCCGCCGTCGGCGAACAGGACCTGACCGCCCACGTCGACTTCTCGGCTCTGATCGAGGAGGGCGAGCGCGCTGGCCTCGAGACCCTGGTCTTCACACGTCAGGCGCCGTGGCTCGCCGCCTGCGGCCTCCTCGAAGGCCTCGAAGACGCCCCCGGCCCAGAGCGCATCGAGGCCCTCCAGCTGATGCAGCTCGACGGCATGGGCGAAGAGATCCGCGTCCTCGTCCAGGGCCGCAATATCGACCTCGACGCCCTACACCAGCAGCTCCCCGGCCTGGGGCAGCTCTGAGACAGGGGAGGGTGGAGGACGCCCCTCACCCCCGGCCCTCGGTTCGGACTTGCCCCGATTCCGTAGACAGTTAGTTAAGACCGGATCTCGAGAAGAGAGTCCGGGTATTGATCTCTCCAGCAGCAGGGTCCCACGGAAACCCT
>CAMYOG010000002.1:162037-250268 GCA_947259925.1 Thermoanaerobaculia bacterium | reverse complement strand
CCAGCTCCTCCGCCAGGAGGAGCTCGCCTGGCCGAACTTCTTCCGGGTCGGCCAGATGGTGCCGGCGGTCGAGTACATCCGCGCCAACCGGATCCGCACCCTGGTCCAGCGCGACATGGCCGGGCTGATGGGCGAGATCGACCTCTACGTCAGTCCGAGCTTCGGCGGCTCGAACCTGCTGCTCACCAACCTGACCGGTCATCCGCAGATCGTCCTGCCCAACGGCTTCCGCTCCGAGGACGGAACGCCGACCAGCATCACCTTCACCGGGCGCCTCTGGGGCGAGAGCGATCTCCTGGCGGTGGCCGACGCCTATCAGAGAGCCACCGACTTCCATCTGCGTCGGCCGCCGCTGACCGAGGCTGCACCGAGCCAGTCGACGTAGTCGACCGAGCGGTGATGGCCCCGGTGCGCCTCGACCCCGAGTCGGGTCGCCCTGGCATTTTGTAGAGTAGGCACTCGAAGGTGCCCCTCGACCGGCAACGATGTAGCAAGGAGGCGAGCCCGTGGTAGAGCTCTTGTCGAATCCCTGGCCGTGGTACGTCGGCGGTCCGCTGATTGGGTTGATGGTGCCGGCGCTGCTGCTGCTCGACAACCGGACCTTCGGAATCTCCTCCAGCTTCCAGCACGTCTGCGCCGCCCTGGTCCCCGGCCGCAGCAGCTACTTCGCCTACGATTGGAAGAAGACCGGCAAGTGGAACCTGGCGCTCGCGCTGGGCACGCTGCTCGGCGGCTTTGTCGCCGCCACGCTGCTGGCCGATCCGGAGCCGATCGCCATCTCCGAGGCCACCCGGACCGACCTGGCGGGCCTCGGCCTGACCGATTTCAACGGCCTGGCTCCGGTCGAGGTGTTCAGCTGGTCGAGCCTCGCCAGCCCGATCGGTCTGATCCTGATGGTCGGCGGCGGCTTCCTGGTCGGCTTCGGCGCTCGCTACGCCGGTGGCTGCACCTCTGGGCATGCGATCTTCGGCCTCTCGGACACCCAGCTACCGTCGCTGATCGCGGTCGTCGGCTTCTTCGCCGGCGGGCTGGTGGCCACGCACTTCCTGCTGCCGCTGATCTTCTGAGAAGAATCATGAGCTCTACCGCCACCGAGACGACTGCGCGCCCGCTGACGGATCCCGCCGCGGCCGAGCGCGAGCTGAGCTGGCTCGCCCATCTGGCCCTGGGCGCCGCCTTCGGCGTGATCATCACCAAGACGCAGGTGATCTCCTGGTTTCGCATTCAGGAGATGTTCCGTTTTCAGAGCTTCCACATGTACGGCGTGATCGGCTCGGCCGTCGTGGTCGGGGCGATCTCCCTGCTCATCATTCGCAGGACCCGGCTCCGCACGCTCCACGGTACGATCGTGCGGATCCCCCCGAAGGACCTTGGGCGGGGCTTCCGCGTCGCCGTCGGCGGGACCCTGTTCGGCCTCGGCTGGGGCCTGACGGGAGCCTGCCCCGGACCGATCTTCGCCCTGGTCGGCAATGGACTGACGGTCATGCTCGTGGTGCTCGCGAGCGCGCTCGTGGGCACCTGGGTCTACGGCCACGTTCGCCACCTGCTACCCCACTAGCTCGTCGTCAATAGGAGAGCCTCCATGTTCTTTCGACAAATCTTCGAGCCCAAACTGGCGCAGAACGCCTACCTGATCGGTTGCCAACAGACCGGTGAAGCGATCGTGATCGATCCGATGCGCGACGTGGACAGATACATCGACATCGCCGCCGAGGAAGAGCTCAAGATCGTCGCCGTCACCGAGACCCACATCCACGCCGACTACCTCTCCGGAGCCCGCGAGCTGGCTGCCCGCGTCGGCGCCAAGGCCTACCTTTCGGACGAGGGCGACGCCGACTGGAAGTACTTGTGGGCGGGCGACGCCGATCTCGACGTCCAGCTGCTCGAGGACGGCGACACTTTCTCGATCGGCAAGATCGAGCTCCAGGCGGTCCACACGCCGGGCCACACGCCCGAGCATCTGAGCTTCTTGGTGACCGATCGGGGCGGCGGCGCCACCGAGCCGATGGGGATCGCCAGCGGCGACTTCGTCTTCGTGGCCGATCTCGGCCGACCCGATCTGCTCGAGTCGGCGGCGGGTGTCGCGGGGCAGATGGAGCCGTCCGCCCGCACGCTCTACCGCTCGGTGCAGCGATTCCTCGAGCTCCCCGACTACCTCCAGGTCTGGCCCGGCCACGGCGCCGGCAGCGCCTGCGGCAAGGCGCTCGGTGCGGTGCCCGACAGCACCGTCGGCTACGAGCGGCGCTTCAACGCGGCGATCGCCGCCGCCGGACGGGGCGAGGACGCCTTCGTCGAGGCGATCCTCGAAGGCCAGCCCGAGCCGCCGCTCTATTTCGGGCGCATGAAGCGACTCAACAAGGAGGGTCCGAAGATCCTCGGTGAGTTGCCGCGGCCCGCGCGGAACGACACCGAGGAGCTCGCCGCGCTGGCCGACCACCAGGGAGTCGTGGTGGTCGATACCCGACTCGATCGCGGAGCGTTCATGGCCGGCCATCTGCCCGGGTCGCTCTACGCGCCGCTCGACCGCACCTTTCCGACCATCACCGGCTCCTATATCGAGGTGGACGTGCCGATCTACCTGATCGTCGAGGCGAACAAGCTCGACGATGCGGTTCGGGACCTGGTGCGGATCGGACTCGACGACATCGCCGGCTGGACCACGCCGGAGGCTCTCGAAGAGGTGGGCCGCTCCCGGCCGCTCGCGACCACCGAGGTGGTCGATTTCGCGCGCGCCACGTCGCTCGGGGGCGACTCCGACCTCTTCCTCGACGTCCGGCGACAGACGGAGTTCGACGCCGGCCACGTCGAGGGCGCCCAGAACATCGCCCACACCCGGCTCCTGGCCCGGGCCGACGAGATCGAACCGGACCAGCGCCTGCTGGTCTACTGCCGGACCGGCGCCCGGGCCGCGGCCGCGTCGTCGTTGCTCGAGCGGCTCGGCCACGAGGTGATCTACATCGACGACCTGGTCAGCAAGGTCCTCAGTGGGGACGAGTCGGAATCCCGACTCGCGACGGTGTAACGATGACTGAGACCACCGTCGCACTCGAGGCCAGGGTTCCGATCTCGTTCGAGGATGCGGTCGCTCGCTGTCGGGAAGCACTCGCCGCCGAGGGCTTCGGCGTCCTGACCGAGATCGACATCCAACAGACACTCAAGAACAAGCTGGGCGTCGATCGCGATCCGTTCGTGATCCTCGGCGCCTGTCACCCGCCCTCCGCTCACCGGGCTCTCGAGGCCGCGCCACAGGTCGGCGTGTTGCTACCCTGCAACGTGACGGTCTCGACCGAGGAGGGCGAGACCGTCGTCCGGGCGATGAACCCGAGCGGGGTAATGGATATGCTGGCTGATCCGGTGGTCGAGGAGGTCGGTCGCGAGGTCGGAGCCGCGCTCGAGCGCGTCTTGGCGACCGTGGCGACTGCCACTCGCGAGACGACCTAGCTTCCGAAAAGGCACAGATCGCCTCTTCTCCAGCCATGTCAACGCACAAGAGACGCCGCAGGCGGCCGCGACGTCCGGCGATCGCGCCCGGTTCGTCCCCCGGGACCCTGGCGATCGACCCGGAGGCACCGAAGCCGGTCATCCAGCTGATCGCCTACGGCCCGGAGGAGGTTGTCGAGGTGGACGCGCCTTCGGTCGGGGAGCTCTCGGGCTATCTCGACGACTGGCCCGTGGTTTGGATCAACGTCGATGGTCTGGGAGACGAGCAGAAGCTGCGCTCGCTGGCCGAGGTGTTCGGCCTGCATCGGCTGGCTCTCGAAGACGTGGTCAGCCTCGGGCAGCGCGCCAAGGTCGAGCCCTACGGCGACCGGTTGTTCGTGGTCGCGCGCATGCCGGTCGAGGGAGCTCCGGACGAGACCGAGCAGCTCAGTCTGTTCCTCGGAGACGGCTTCGTGCTCACGTTCCAGGAGCGCCGGGGAGACTGCTTCGATCCCGTGCGCGAGAGGATCCGGCAGGGCAAGCCGGTGCTGCGTCGTTCGGGACCCGACTACCTGGCCTACGCGCTCATCGACGCCGTGATCGATGCCTATTTCCCCGTCCTCGAGCAGGTGGGCAACGGCCTCGAGCTGCTCGACAACGAGGTGCTCGAGAGTCCGCAGAAAGACACCGTCTCCAAGATCCACGCCGTCAAGCATCGGCTCCAGTCGCTGCGGCGCTCGATCGGCCCGCATCGCGAAGCGATCAACAGCCTACTGCGCGACTCGGCCGAGTTCGTCCAGCCCGAGACCGCGATCTACCTGAGGGACTGCTACGACCACCTGTTGCGGCTCAGCGAGCGGGTCGACGTCTATCGGGAGCAGTGCGCCGACCTGATGAGCACCCATCTGACGGTCGTGTCGCATCGGATGAACGAGGTGATGAAGGTGCTCACCATCATCGCCACGATCTTCATTCCGCTCGGCTTCATCGCCGGCCTGTATGGCATGAACTTCAACCCCGAGATCTCGAGGTGGAACATGCCCGAGCTCAATTGGGTGCTGGGCTATCCGTTCGCGCTCCTCGTGATGGCGTTGCTCGCCGGCGGCATGGTGATCTACTTCCGAAACAAGGGCTGGTTCGACTAGCGAGCGTCATCGGCCGGAAGGGCGGTTGGCGCGGCTCGCTACGCCGGCGGCAGGGCAACGTCGGCCGAAGAGTTCCTCCCAGCCCACCGCCGCTACTCGGATTCGGCCAGCACGATGTCGCCGATATCCGCTGCCAGCCCGGCGACGGTGTCGAAGAGCTCCTGGTCCTCCTGATCCTGGTCTCCGGTCGTGTTGAACAGCAGCACCACCGTCACCCGAGCGTCGATGATCCGGACGAGCGCGCTACGGAAGCCAGGGCCGCCTCCCGTGTGCCAGACGATCTTGTGCCTCCGGCCCTGGATTCGAACGCGGTCGATGATCCAGCCCAGCCCATAGACGCTGACACCCGGAGTAAAGGCCTCTTCCAGAGTCTCCTGCGAGAGAATCCGCTCGCCGTAGAGCGCCTGGTCCCACTTCAGAAGATTGCGAGCCGTCGACATGACGCCGCCCGCGGCGTAGGCGAGCGACGGCGGGAAGTAGCGAGCCTCGGTCGGCGGATCGCGGGTAACGTCCTCGTATCCGACCGCTCGCCGGTTGGAGAACCTGCGATCGTAGGGATCGAAGACCGAGCGCCTCATCCTGAGCGGCTTGAAGATGTTCTTCTTCAAGAACCGGCCGTACGGCTTGCCGCTGATCCGTTCGATGATCACGCCCAACAGGATGTAGTTGGAGTTCGAGTAGTCGAACTGCGTTCCCGGCTCGAAGAGGAGGGGCTCGCGGACGAAGTAGTCGAGAAGCTCCTCCGGGGTGTGGAATCGATCGATCGCCCCGGCGGCGAGCGCGGCCGAGAGCAGGTCGGGGATGCCCGACTGCATCTGCAGGAGATGGCGAATGGTGACCCCCTCCGCCTCTCGAAGCTCGGGTACGTAGTCGACCACCGGGTCGTCCAGCGACAGCTGGCCGCGCTCCGCCAGCATCAGGGTGGCCATCGCCGTGAAGGTCTTCGACAGCGATTGGATCCGGAAGGGAGTTCCCGCCTGGTTCGGCTTCGCCTGGGAATGGTCCGACCAGCCGTAGCTCTTCTGGAACAACACCTCGCCATCCCTGGCCACCAGGGCACCTCCCCAGGTCGGCTCGGACTCGAACAGGTCGTCGATGTAGGCGGTCAGCTCGGTCTGAACGGCCGCGCGCTCCAGGTCGGTGGCGACGAGCGGGTCAGAATCCGTCGTCACCCACAACGCCAGAGCTACGACCGTCGCTACGCGGGGCATTCGCTTCGCTTGCTGCATTCCATGGCCTCCCTTGCTCCTGGTCGCAACGCCACCCTCATCAGACAACGCGACGAACGTCGCGCCAGTCCGCAGTGGACGGGAGCTAGAATCCGCGCATGGCAGACCGGCTGGCCTTCGAGATCTCGCCCGAGCTGCGCGAGCGGGTGGAGGCTACGATCGAGGCCGTGCGCGGGGATCCGGGAGACCGCGCCGGGGTCGGCGATCTGATCTCCACCATCCAGGAGCTGACCGAGACCGGGCTCGAGTACTACTTCCTCCTGCCGCTCGAGCTGGCCGAGGTCGGCGGGGTCTCGCGCAGCACGGCGCGGGTGGGAGTGGCCGCGGCCCGGCAGGGCATGCCGCACGTGATTCGCCGGGTGGTCGGCTCGATGTCGGAGCAGGAGCTGCTCGCGATCGTCGACTTCCTGGACGGGATGCTCATCCGCAACGACGACTGAGCCGTGACCCTGTAGGCTGTCTGGGTGCGCTGGCCCACTTCGGCCGACGAGCTGATCGCGGAGCAGGAGCGTCTTGCCACCGCACGCCCTCCTTCGTGGTCCCTGCCCGACGGACCCTACCCGGTAGGCGGCTGCTTCTTCTGCTCGCCTCGTCCGCAGCCAGGCGCCGGAGATCCGGGAGACCGCTGCTGGGCCGGCGCGGCGATGATCTCGTCCTCGGCCGGCACGGTCCGCGCCGCGGTCACCGGCAAGACCGGAGATCGGTATCGCGTGGGTCTGCTGGCCCTGAGAGAGGGACCCACGCTGGAGGCGGCTCTGCGCCGCCTGCCCGAGTGTCCCGCGGTCTTGCTGGTGAACGCCACCGGCCGCGACCACCCGAGACGAGCCGGTCTGGCCGTCCACCTGGGAGCGGTGCTCGAGATGCCGACGGTGGGGGTGACCAACCGGCCCCTGATCGCCGAGGGTGATTGGCCCAGACTCGAGCGTGGCGAACGCTCGCCCCTGACGCTCGCCGGTGAGATCGTCGGCTACTGGCTGTGTACTCGGACAGGGATCCGGCCGCTGGCGATCCACGCCGCCTGGCGCACCGATCCCGCGGTAGCCGTCGACGTCGCGCTCCGGGCGACCGCCGGTCGAGCTCGCACTCCCGAGCCGATCCGGCAGGCCCGACGAGTGGCGCGCACCGCTCGGGCGGGGCGTCTATAGGGTCGCACTCCCCTGCTCGCCCGACTCCTTTCGCCAATCGAGAGTCAGCGTCGTCTCCCGGAGAGGGTCGAGTCGTGTGCCCAGGGGCGCTCCTTCCCGGCTCAGTCGGTCGCGGAGCCAGAGCGCGTCCTCGCGACCTACGCGGGTGCAGCGAAAACGCCGGATCTGGAAGGGGACGATCTCCAGGCTCGCCAACCTACCGGTTGCGGCATCCAGACTCGGAAGATAGGCCAACGAGAGGTCGGGCCGGTACTCCTCGTACCCACCGATCCCCTCGTAGTCGTTCAGGAAGTCACCGCAGCCGTACAGGATCAGCCGATCGCGAAACACTTCGATCCCCATCGGGTGGTGCGACGAGTGCCCTTGGATCAGGTCGGCGGCACCCGCTGCGATCAAACGGTGCGCGAACCTCCGGTGGGCGCGCGGGATCCTGTAGCCCCAATTCGGGCCCCAGTGGATCGAGACCACGATCAGATCGCCCGGCTTCCGCGCCATGTCGATGCGAGCGGCCAGACGGTCGGCGGCGGCATCGGAGACGTCGGTCAGCAGGGCAACCCCCGGCTGGCTCGCTCCGGCGGCCCACGAGCGCGGGATGCCGCTGGTGTCGGAGCCGACCGAGAAGACCAGCACCCGTCCCCCGCTGCCGAGATCTAGGGTGGCGGGCGCTTCGGCCGCCGCCGCGTCGGCGCCGGCCCCGGCCGTTTCGATACCGGATCCCCGGAGCGTCCTCAGCGTCTCGGCGAGTCCCGGATAGCCCCAGTCGAGGACGTGGTTGTTGGCCAGGACGCAGCAATCGATAGCCGCGGCCGTGAGGCAGGAGACGTTGTCAGGATGCATCCTGTAGTTGATGCCCTTTCTCGGCCAGTACTCCGCGCTCCGGGTCACCGCGGTCTCCAGGTTGATGATCCGGGCGTCCGGCGCCGCCCGCTCGAGTGCGGTGAGCGCATCGCCCCAGACATACGAAGGCTCGACCGGCTTCGGGATCGGGCCGTTCGCGCGCTCGGCCAGCTCGACGTAGCGGCGAGCGTCGGTGACGGCCGGTTCGTAGAGCCGTGGATCGCTCGGCTGAGCCAACACCTGATCGATCCCCCGACCGGTCATCACGTCGCCGCCGAGAAAGAGCTTGACTCGGCGCGGCGTCTCGGCGGCCAGGCTCTCGGTCGGTCTCATCGACGCCCACGGCAACGCCAGTAGGCCAAACGTCCTGCCCGCGAGAGCAAGGAAATCCCGTCGGTGCATCGGCTCGGGCTGCAGGCGTTCCCGCAACCTCCTCGTTCGAGGCTAGCAGTCCTGGGGGGCCTCGGCGACTCCCGGGCGCAGGCATCGGATTCGGGTAGGCTGGACACCGGAGGGGAATGGGGTGACCGCGAGGGCAGACCGGATCCGCCTGCCACCACCATCGACACGTGGAGCTCTCTCCCTGGAGGAGAGCCTGGCTCGACGACGCTCGGTACGGGAGTTCACCGACCGCGCTCTGACCGAGAGGGAGCTGTCCCTGCTCCTCTGGGCCGCCCAGGGCATCACCAACGAGGAGGGGGATCGCGCGGCGCCGTCGGCCGGCGCTCTCTTCCCTCTGGAGCTCTATGTAGCGCTCGCCCAGGGCTTCTACCACTACCAGCCGGGGCGGCACCTGCTGCGGCGGGTCAGCAGTCGGGACCTGCGCGCGCGCATCTTCGAGACCGCACTCGAGCAGCCGGCGCTGCGCGAAGCGCCCGCGGTGTTCGTGATGGCGGCGGTCTACGAACGGACCGCCGCCAGGTACGGCCGGCGCCGTAGCGCCCGGTATGTCCACATGGAGGTCGGACACGCGGCGCAGAATCTGCTGCTGCAGGCCGTAGCGCTCGACCTCGGCGCCGTGGTCATCGGCGCCTTCGAGGACGATGAGCTTCACCAGTCGCTCGCGCTGCCGTCCGATCAACGGCCCCTCTACCTGATTCCCGTGGGCCAAGCTCGCTGACGGAGCGGAAGAGCGGCACTAGACGAACAGGCTGATGTCGGCGTCGGCGGCGAACTCGAGGAAGGTCGCCGCGCCCCCCGGCTCGGCTTCGTCGATGAAATCGGCCGGGTCGAAGCCGAAGAGACCCATGGTCATCTGACAGGCGATCAGTCGAACGCCCGAGTCGATGCACGCCTGGCGGAGCTCGTGGATCGTCGCCACACCCTGCTGCTCGAACGTCTTCTTCATCATCGAAGTCGCCATGCTGTCGAAGCCGGGCAGGTTGGCCGAGATCACGTTCGGCACCGGCCAGGCGACGTCGCGCAGCGCCTCGGGGCCGAACGGCACCTTCAGCGGCAGGGCCGGGTTGCCGTGCGCCGAGAGCTTGGGGTCGAGCTCCCTGAGCAGGAGCGGCAGCCCGTAGAACGTGAAGAAGACCCCGACCTCCATGCCGAGCGCCGCCGCGGTGGAGGCGAGCAGGTAGGGCGGGTAGGCCCAATCGAGCGTCCCCCTGGAGGCGATCAGCGCCAGCCGCTTCCGTTTGTCGGGGGTGCCGTCTCGTCCCATGTCCGGTGTCGACTACGCCTTGCGGACGAGGAAGATGAACTCGCCGTCCTGTTCGTCGCGCTGCTCGACCGTGTGTCCGGTCATGCGACTGAACGCCGCCATATCCGGCACCGAGCCGGGATCGGTGGCGATCATCCTGAGCAGCTCGCCCGAGCTCAGACCTTCGAGTGCCTTGCGCGTCCGCAGGATCGGCAACGGGCAGAGGAGTCCTCGGCAGTCGATCTCGGCGGCGACCCGAAGCTCCGTCACGCCCGAGATCATACGCCCAAGGATCGCCCCTTTGCTCCGAACTTTGGATACTCTTACGTTCCGATGCTTGGTGCCGAGAGCGAAGCTGGCCTCGAGTGGGCCAAGGTCGTCGACCACGAGAGCTGCATCGGCTGTCACGCCTGCACCACCGCCTGCAAGTCCGAGAACGAGGTGCCGCTCTCGGTCACCCGTACCTACGTCAAGTACGTCGACGTGGGGGTCTTCCCCCAGGCGCGCCGCGCCTTCCAGGTAACGCGCTGCAACCAGTGCGCGGAACCGCCGTGCGCGGAGGCCTGCCCGACCGCGGCCATGTTCCAGCGCGACGACGGCATCGTCGACTTCGACAAGTCGATCTGCATCGGCTGCAAGGCGTGCATCGCCGCCTGCCCCTACGACGCGATCTTCATCAATCCGGAGGACCACTCGGCGGAGAAGTGCAACTTCTGCGCGCACCGTCTCGACATGGGACTCGAGCCGGCGTGCGTGGTGGTCTGTCCGACCGAAGCGATCCTGGTCGGTGACATCAACGACCCCAGCGCCCGAGTGGCACAGATGGTCAACCGGGAGCCGGTCTCGGTTCGCCGCCCCGAGAAGGAGACCGGTCCCAAGCTCTTCTACCGGGGCGCTCACCAGACGACCCTCGACCCCCTGGCCGCGCGCCGACCCGAGGGCGACCTGTTCATGTGGAGCCAGCAGCTCTCCGGTGGGCATCACGTGGTGGCCGGACACCCGGAGCACGGCACCAGCGCGGCGTCGGCACTGCTCTCCTACGACGTGCCGCACACCGCCCCCTGGGACTGGCGGGTCAGCCTCTATACCCTGACCAAGGGGATCGCCGCCGGCGCCTACATGACGCCGGCCCTGTTGGCGGTGGCCGGCATCAAGGGCGCCTTCGCTCTGCTCGATTGGATCGCTCCGGTGATCGCGCTCTTCTTTCTGACGATCACCGGTGGTCTGCTGCTCTGGGACCTCGAGCATCCGCAGCGCTTCTTCCTGATCTTCACCCGGCCCCAGTGGCGCAGCTGGCTGGTCCGGGGCGCGTTCATCATCGGCGCCTACGGCCTGGTCCTGGCCGCTCATGCGGGCCTCAATCTGGTGGGCAACCGACCGGATCAGGTGATCGCCTACGCGGCGCCGTTCGGCGCGGTGCTCGCGGCACTGACCGCGGTCTATACCGCCTACCTGTTCGCCCAGGCGAAGGCACGGGACCTCTGGCAGAACCCCCTGCTGCCTCCGCATCTGATCGTCCAGGCCTTGCTCGCCGGTGCGGTCGTGCTGCTGCCGGTGGTCGAGTACGTCGAACCGGGCTCGGCCAACACCTTCTTCTACCTGGTCGGCGGGCTCAACCTGCTCCACCTGTTGCTGATCGCCGGCGAGCTGACGCTCACCCACACCACCGCGCATGCGCGGCTCGCGGCGACCGAGATGACCCGCGGCAGGTACCGGCTCTGGTTCTGGAGCGGTATCGCCCTGACCGCGATCGGGGTTCTGGCGCTCTGGACCGGCTCGCAGGTCGCTCTGGTCGCGACCCTCGGCGGCCTGTTCGCCTTCGAGCACGCCTACGTTCAGGCCGGACAGGCGGTACCGCTGGCGTGAGACGCGAATGACCGACACCCGCAAGCTGAACGAACGACTGAGCGCGGCCCGGGCCGAGACCGAGGCGCGTGGCGAGACCTTCTACCCCGGGCCGAGCCGGATCCACCTCGCGAGCTTCCCGCCCAAGGAGCACTGGGACGACTGGGTGGAGCTCGACTCGAAGGCGTGGCCCAGGCGGGTCGAGAAGCGCTACATGCTGGTGCCGACGACCTGCTTCAACTGCGAATCGGCGTGTGGGCTGCTCGCCTACGTCGACAAAGAGACGCTCGAGCTGCGCAAGTTCGAGGGCAACCCCGAGCATCCGGGCTCGCGCGGCCGCAACTGCGCCAAGGGACCGGCGACCCTCAATCAGGTGACCGATCCCGACCGGATCCTGCAGCCGCTCAGACGCGCCGGCGCGCGCGGCGAGGGAGAGTGGACGCGGGTGAGCTGGGAGGAGGCGCTCGACGACATCGCCGGGCGCATCCGCACCGCGATGCTCGAAGGCCGACAGAACGAGATCATGTACCACGTCGGCCGGCCGGGAGAGGACGGGTTCACCGAGCGGATCATGGCGGCGTGGGGGGTCGACGGTCACAACTCGCACACCAACATCTGCTCGGCGGGCGCCCGCGCCGGCTACGAGCTCTGGTGTGGCATCGACCGGCCGAGCCCCGATCACGCTCGCGCCGAGGTGATCTTCCTGGTCAGCTCGCACCTCGAGACCGGGCACTACTTCAACCCCCACGCCCAGCGCATCATCGAAGCGAAACAGCGTGGCGCCAAGCTGATCGTTCTGGACACGCGGCTTTCGAACACCGCCACCCACGCCGACTTCTGGCTGGCTCCGCAGCCCGGCTCGGAGGCGGCGATTCAGCTGGCGATCGCCAGCTACCTGATCCGTAACCGTCTCTACAACCGCGAGTTCGTTCGCCGCTGGTGGAACTGGCAGGAGTATCTGGAGGCGGTCCATCCGGGGCTCGAGGTGACGTTCGAGAGCTTCGAGCGGATGCTCGAGACGGAGTACGAGGACTACACCTTCGAGTTCGCCGCCGCGGAGTCGGGAATCGAGGCCGAGGTCTTGCGCCGGGTGGCCGAGACCGTCGCCACCGCCGGCACCAGGCTCGCCACCCACAACTGGCGCAGCGCCTCGGCGAGCAACGAGGGCGGCTGGCAGGTCGCACGCACCCTCTTCATGCTCAACGCCCTGATGGGCGCGATCGCGACACCCGGCGGGACCTACCCGAACGCCTGGAACAAATTCATCCCACGGCCGATCCGGCTGCCGCGCCATCCCGAGACGTGGAACGACCTCAACTGGCCGATCGAGTACCCGTTGTCGATGTACGAGCTGTCGTTCCTGCTGCCGCACCTGGTGCGCGAGGGCCGCGGCCGGCTCGACACCTACTTCACGCGCGTCTACAACCCGGTCTGGACCAACCCGGACGGGTTCTCGTGGATCGAGATGCTCACCGACGAGGAGAAGGTCGGCCTCCACGTCGCGCTCACTCCGACCTGGAACGAGACCGCCTACTTCGCCGACTACATCCTGCCGATGGGCAACGCCGCCGAGCGGCACGATCTCCACTCCTACGAGACCCACGACGCCCAGTGGCTCGGTTTCCGCCAGCCGGTGCTGCGGACCGCGCGCGCGCGGCTGGGTGAACGGGTCGGGGACACCCGGCACACGAACCCGGGCGAGGTCTGGGAGGAGAACGAGTTCTGGCTCGAGCTCTCCTGGCGGATCGACCCCGACGGCGAGCTCGGCATCCGCGAGTTCGTCGAGTCCGAAGAGCGGCCGGGCGAGCGTCTGACGGTAGACGAGTACTACCGCTGGATCTTCGACCACTCGGTGCCTGGGCTGCCCGAGGCGGCACAAACGGAGGGTCTCGAGCCGCTCGACTTCATGCGCCGCTATGGCGCCTTCGAAGTCGCTCGCGACGTCGGACCGGTCTACGAGCAACCGGTGCCGGACGACCAGCTGGACGACCTCGCTGAGAACGCGCACGGCCGGGTCTACAGCCGGACACCGGCGCCGGCGCCGGTCAATCTCGCTCCGGTCGGCGCACCGGCCAGCGACGCGGACGGCAGGCGGCCGGTCGGCGTGCGGATCGACGGCGAAGTGCTACGCGGCTTTCCGACGCCGTCGGGCAAGCTCGAGTTCTACTCGCCCACGCTCGCCCAGTGGGGCTGGGCCGACGCCGCCATCCCGACCTACATGAAGAGCCACGTCCACCCCGAGAACCTGGACGACGACCAGATGGTCCTGATCTCGACCTTCCGCCTGCCGACCCAGATCCACACCCGGTCGGCGAACGCCAAGTGGCTGGACGAGATCTCGCACACCAATCCACTCTGGCTGCACACGGGCGACGCGGCGCGCCTCGGGGTGCGCACCGGTGATCTGGTGCGAGTGGAGACCGGGATCGGCCACTTCGTGCTCAAGGCGTGGGTCACCGAAGGCATTCGCCCGGGCGTGGTCGCGTGTAGCCATCACATGGGGCGCTGGAAGCTGGACAACGGCTCGACCGAGGGTCAGCGGCAGCTGATGGCGACCGTCGGCCTCGATCGCGCCGACTCGCGCTGGCGGATGACCCGCAAAGCGGGGGTCGCGCCGTTCGAGTCGAGCGATCCGGACACCCGGCGTATATGGTGGACCGACGCCGGGGTCCACCAGAACATGACCTTCCCGGTCCATCCCGATCCGCTCTCGGGCATGCACTGCTGGCATCAGGCGGTGCGCGTGCTCAGGGCGGCGCCCGAGGACCGGTACGGGGAGGTCGCGGTCGACACCGCCAAGTCGATCCGCGTCTTCGAGGAGTGGCTGGCGAAGACTCGCTCCGCGGTCGGCAACTCGCCGGACGGGACGCGGCGGCCTCACTGGCTGATCCGGCCGGTCAAGCCGACGGCCGCTGCCTATCGCCTGCCGGATGCGAAGCGCTAGCCAGGCTGCGGCCGCCGTCGCCGCGCTGCTGACGCTCACCCTGCTCGGTTGCTCGAGGCCGGAGCCCGCACCTCGCAACCTGCTGCTGGTATCGCTCGACACGACGCGGCCTGACCATCTGTCGGCGTACGGCTACCCACGGCAGACGTCGCCCAACTTCGACCGGCTGGCCGCCGGCGGAGCGCTGTTCGCCAACGCGTTCGCCCAGTGGACGGCGACCGGGCCGTCGCACGCGACGATGCTGACCGGGCTCTATCCGCCGACCCACGGCTTCGGCGTCACTCGACCGCGCCTGCGGAAGCGCTTTCGGACGCTGCCCGCGATCCTCCGTGATGCCGGTTTCCGCACCGGTGCCTTCGTCAGCGGTTTTACCCTCAAGGGGTCGCTTGCCAAGGGTCTGGGTCACGGCTTCGACGTCTGGGACGCCACGTTCGAGGGCGTCCGCAGAGACGGTGTAGAAACCATGGAAGCGGCGCTCGAGTGGCTCGACTCGGGAGACCAGGACCGACCCTATTTCGTCTTCCTTCACCTCTACGACGCCCATGGCCCCTATGCACAGGAAGCAGCACTGCCGCGCCTGTTCGAATCGGCAGACCGGGGAGCGCCTCTGCGGCAGATTCCTCGGGACCAGAACCTGCGCGACGCCGACGGCCGTCTCTACCGTTACCTCAACGACTACGTCGACTACTACGACAGTGGCCTGGTCCACCAGGACGAGGTTCTGGGTCGCATGATCGAAGCGATCGATCTCGAGAACACCACGGTCATCGTGGTCGCCGACCACGGCGAGTCGATGGGTGAGCACGGGGGCTCGATCAACCTTACGCACGCGACGGCGGTCTTCGACGACCAGACCCGCATCCCATTCCTGATCCGCTCGCCAGGGCTGGCGCCCGCGCTCTTCGACGAGATCGTCGAGACCACCGAGATCCTGCCGACCGCCCTGGAGCTGCTCGGGATTCCTCTGCCCGCGTCCCTGCAGCCCGCCGGCGAGAGCCTGGTCCCTCTGCTGCGCGGCGAGCGGGCGCAGGATGCAGGAAGGCTGGCGTTCTCAGGAACCTGGGCCAAGCGGAAGCAGGGGATAGCGGCGGCTCACATCTTCGGCCGCCCGCCGGTGATCGCGCTCGACCCCCAGCGGGTCGTCTTCGCCGCCCGCTCGATGCGCTGGAAGCTGGTCGTCTACCCCGCTCTCGACGGCGACCTGGTGGCGCTCTACGACCTGGAGAGCGACCCGCTCGAGACCACCGACGTCGGCGACGACTACCCCGAGATCCGGGACCGGCTGCTCCAGCGCTCGGGGCTCTGGCTGTCGGGTGCGGAGGAGCCGGTCGAGGAGCTCGAGCTGACCAGCGAGGAGATCGAGAAGCTGCGAGCGCTCGGCTACGTGGACTGAGATCGGCGATGGAGCTGTTCCGCGCCCTCGGAGCCCTGTGCGAGCCGCCCTCCGAGGCGAGCGACCGCCTGCTCGGTCTGCTCGAGATCGACGCCAGCCCGCGCGAGGGCGAGTACGAGCGGCTCTTCCTGTTCCAGCTCTATCCGTACGCGTCCGTCTATCTGGGAACCGAGGGCAAGGTCGGCGGCGAAGCACGCGATCGGATCGCCGGCTTCTGGAGAGCGCTCGATCTCGAGCCGCCGCCGGAGTCCGATCACCTGGCCCTGATGCTCGGCCTCCACGCGCGGCTGGTCGAGCTCGAGACGACCGCCAAAGGCGACGACCCACGAGCCGCCTGGCGCCACGCCCGGCAGGCGTGGTTCTGGGAGCACCTGGCGAGCTGGCTGCCGGTCTATCTCGGCCGGGTCGCCGAGCTCGGTGACAAGCTCTATCGGTCCTGGGCGCGGATTCTGCTCGAGGCGCTCGGCGGCGAGGCGCAGACGCTCGACCCGCCCGACCGGACCGCACTGCATCTACGGGAGTCGCCGGCGCTGGACGACCCGCGGGCGGCGCCGGACCCCGGAGCCGGCACCGCGCTCGTCGACCAGCTGCTGGCGCCGGTGCGCACCGGGTTCGTACTGGTCGCCTCCGATCTGCGCCGCGCCGCCGGCGATCTCGAGCTCGCGTTGCGGGCGGGTGAGCGCCGCTTCGTGCTCGAGGCGCTGATCGGCCAGGACGCGTCCGGCACTCTGAGCTGGCTCGCCGATTTCGCCGCGGCCCAGGCCCGGGCCTACGATCACCCCGACCTGGCGCTATTCGAGCTCGCGATCGGGCACTGGCGCAAGCGGGCGCTCGACTCGGCGGCGCTGCTCACCGAGCTGGCCGTCGACGCCCGCGGCGACTGACCTCTATTTGCCGGCGCCGTAGTTCTTTTCGCCCGCCTCGACGCGAATCGCCAGGCGGTTCTGTCGCGGTGGCAGTGGACAGGTCGCGAACGGCGTGAAGACGCACGGCGGGTTGTACGCCTTGTTGAAGTCGACCACCACCCGCCCGTCCGCGGCGGGTGCGTCGGCATAGAGGTAGCGACCACCGCCGTAGGTCTCCGACCCGGTCGTGCCGTCGGCGAAGATGACGAACAGCTCTTCGTCACCCGGCTCCGCGACCACGTCGAGGCGATGCTCCTCGCCGTCGACCTCGAACACCACCGCGCCGCTGCTGGGCTGATCGCTCACCGTCCCGAGCACGGTCGGCACCGGGATCGTGCGCGGCGGCTGGTAGGCGTCGAAACGCCCCTCGATCCGCCATGACCAATCGATCGGATAGCTCTCGATCCCCTGGAAGGCGTCGCGAGCCGGGTGGTTCCTGTCCTTGACCCGCAGCGCCCGCTGGTCGTCCCGCTGGATGACGTACGCCTGCAGGTCCCCGAGCTCGAATACGGTCGGTGGCCCGGGCGAGTCGTCGGCCAGGGCGAGCGACTGGAGCCGCTCGCCGTCGTGCGTCACTTCGACCGACGGCTCGACCTCGAGCACCAGGTAGTCCTCCGCGGCCCTCAGCACGCCTACCCTGGGGGGCGCCTTGGCGGCCGGGAGCTGGATCTCGCTCCCGGGCTCGGAGCCGATCCGGTGCGCCCCGTCCTCGAACCAGAAGAGTCCGACCAGGGTGAGCCAGCCGGTCTCGCTGGTGAGTCGCTCGACCCGGCCGCGGCGCCACTCCTCGATCTCGGCCTGGTAGCCGGCGGGCTCCGATGGCGGCGCTTCGGCTGCCGGCCCGGCACAGCCGACTACGGTCACGAGCAGCGCCGTCCCCAACAGGCGACGGCCCGGGCTCGATCTGGACAGGTTGGAGACGATTCGACGCACCCTTCCTCCGAGCCGATGATCCTACCCCGTCCGTGCTCCCGGTCGGAGCTCGAGCCCACGGAACGCGATTTGCTTGAGAAGTCCCTGCTTGAGGGAAACGCACCCAGCGACCGCGATCCTGACCGCGGCCCTGCTCCTCGCGCCAGCCGCGCCGGGGTCGGCTCAGACCTTCTCCGAGGACGTCTCGGTCCTCGAGGTCGAGGTCCCGGTGCAGGTGCTGGTCGACGGGCGCTCGGTGCGCGGTCTGACGCGGGAGAACTTCGAGCTCCTGGTCGACGGAGAGCTTCAGGAGCTCTCCTGGTTCCAGGCGCTCGAGCTCGGCGAGACGCTCACCGGACCGGTCGCCACCGACGGCGGGGCGGCCGTCCGAGCGGAACCGACCGCCGGGCCGTCCGGCTGGCAGCGCCACTATCTGCTCCTGTTCGACTTCGGGTTCTCGAGTCCCTACCGGATCGAGCACGCCGTCCAGGGGCTCCGACGGATGGTCGAGACCCAGAGCAATGCCAGCGATCGGCTGGCGCTGGCGCTGTTCGCGGAGGCGGTCGGCGCCCGCGTGCTGGTGCCGTTCACCTCCGACCGGCAGGGAATCCACCTCGGTCTCGATTTCCTCGAGAGCCTGGCCGACGCCAGACCGAGGCGGAGCATCGAGAAGCTCGAGGCGCTCGACGCCTGGTGGCGTGCTTCCGACACCCACGGCTCGCTGCCGCGGCCGCTGCTCGCCGACATGGGGAGTCACGCGACCACGTTGATCCAGCCGCTGCGGAATCCTCCGGAGCCGGCCGGGGTCGGCCTGCCGATCGCGCGCGAGGGAGTGTCCTCCGCCGAGCTTTCCGACCGCTACCGGATCGCACGTCTCGACTCGATCCTCGGCCTCGGGGGCAGCTCGCTGAGCGCCGTCCGCGCGCTCGGTCGATCGATGGCCAGCCTGGTCACCCTGCTGCGAGACGTGCCCGACCCGAAACACCTCTTCTTCCTCTCGCAAGGTCTCGGCGGACTCTTCACCGGTACCGAGACGGCGACGCCCGCCCTGCATCGCCTGAAGCCGATGGTCGACGCGTTCGGCGACTCCGGCTGGATTCTGCAGGCGATCGACATCGGCGGCCTGCCCTCGCCGCCGAGCAGCGTCTTCATCGGTCCGGAGGACTACGACTCGACGGTCGAGCTCGGGCTGCGCACGGTCACGACCGCCGGCTCCGAGGGGAGCGGTCTCTTCTACCTGGCCAACGAGACCGGCGGCGAGCTGTTCGAGAACTACAACCGGATCCACCGGGCGACCGAGAAGATCCTGGCCCGCACGCAGGCGACCTACCTGCTCGCGTTTCAGCCGCGGCAGGTGGCCGCCGACGGCCAGCGCTACGAGATCGAGGTGCGGCTCAATCCACCGATCGCGAACGCCCGGCTCCTCCACCGGCCGGGCTTCCGTGCTCCCCGGCCACCCACGGAGCGGCTGCTCGCCGAGCGCCGCATGGACGCGGCCGAGACGGCGCTGGGGGATCGCCGGATCACCGAGCTCGGGGCACGGGTGCTGCCGGTCGTCCTGCCGAGTGCGAGCGGCGCGCGGGTGCCGGTCCTGGTCGAGGTCGAGACCGATCGACTCGATGCCGGCAGGAAGGGCAAGAAGCGTGTGCGGCTGGACGTTCACGGTTACGTCCTCGACCAGGCGGGGGTGGTCCGCGCCGGCTTCACCCGCGAGCTGCGCTTTCGACCCGCGGGCGAGGGCGTCGTCGCCCTGCTCGAGGAGCTCGAGGTGCCCGCCGGCAGCCACGAGCTGCGCCTGCTGATCTGGGACCTGCGGGGTGATCGGCGTCACCTCTCACACTCGCCGCTCGAAGTCGCCCGCGCCGACGGCGCTCCCGGGGTCTCGGGACCCTTCTTCCTGGTGTCCGACGCACTCCGGCGCCACTTCTCGCCCAAAGAGATCCAGCCGACCGACGGCCTGGCGCTCTTCGAGCTCGGGGGTGAGCCGGGCCGGCTCGACCTGGCACCGACGATCGAGCGCGACCGAAGCCGCCGCTTCCTGGTGCTCGCACCCGGGTGGGTCGACACCGAGCGCCCGGCGCTCCGGATCGAGGTCGTCGCCGCGGACGGTCGGGCGATCCGGGGGGTCGAGCTCGAGCGGCTGGAGGACGGAGCGGACGGGACCGCCCGCTTCGCGGGCGTGCTCGAGACTGCGGGACTACCGACCGGCAGCTTCCAGCTGCGAGCGACCCTCGAGGTCGGCGACGGTCCGAGCTCGGTCTCCGCCGCGCCGTTCGTCCTCGCCGAGTCGAGTCACTCGAGGTAACCGAGGGCCCGCAGCCTCCGGCGGGTCTCCTCGTCGATCTCGTCGGGAGAAGCGCCCTCGAGATCGATCACCTTCTCGCGCTCGATCCAGCCGAGCAGCTGCGAGCGGAGCCATGCGGCCTCCAGATCGGCGCCCCCGGCCAGATTGCGAAGCTCGCGCGGGTCCGCCCGAAGGTCGAACAGATACTCGGCGTCGCGGGTGCGGCCGAGCCCCTGTCCCATCCCCCACCGGGGGGCCCAGATCAGCTTCGCGGTGTCCGACCGGGCCATGAAGACACCCTGCTTGAGGCTCGATGCGGCCGCGAACCGGACCGGCTTCGACCAGATCTGCCGGTCGCCGGTCAACAGCGGCCAGAGGCTCTGGCCTTCGCTCACTGCCGGACCCTCAGGATCGACCAGCGCCCGCAGGGTGGCGTGCAGGTCGAGCGCGTCGGTCGGCCGGTCCACGACCCGCGGCTCGAGCACCCCCGGCCACCAGAAGATCAGTGGCACGTGGAGCTGCTCGTCGTAGAGCGTGTAGCCGTGCAGCACGCCGCCGTGCTCGAACAGCTCTTCGCCGTGATCCGAGGTGATCACGAAGAGCATCTCCCCGGGCGCGTAGCGCGCCTCGAGAATCTCGAGCAGCTTGGCGAGCTCGGCGTCGTTGTACGCCAATCCGCCCCGGTAGAGCCCCTTCAGGCGCTCCCGGTCCGCCGGGCTCGCCTCGATCCGCTGGTGCTTGATATCGAGCAGGGTGCGCGAGCTGCCGTCGATATCCGACTCGATACCGCCGGTGAACCGACTCCGGAACGGCTCCGGAGGGTCGTACGGATTGTGCGGATGGACGGTGTGCAGATAAAGCAGGACGCTCTCGCTCCGATCCAGGCGGTCGAGCCACTCGAGACCGTAGCGGTGCACTCGTCGAGCGCTTGCCACCATGCCGGTGTTGACCCCGACGGCACCGACCTGGCGGGGCGCGAGCTCGAAGCCGCGAGCCAGTCCGAACTCGTCGGAGACGAAGGCGTTGGCCGAGAAGGCCCCGGTCCGGTAGCCGGCCGCCGCCCACGCCTCCGCCAGGGTCGCGTCGCCCTCCGGCGGCAGCTTCCAGCCCCCTTTGGTCCGGAAGGCACGACCGGTGAAGAGAGCCTTGGTGGACGGCATCGTGTTCGGAGCGACGGTGAAGTGGTTGGTGAGCGTGACGCCCTCGGAGGCGAGCCGATCGATCGTCGGACTGACTCCGGAGACACCACCGAGATGCCCCAGGGCGTCGGCGCGCAGGGCATCCAGGATGTAGAGAACGACCAGCCTGGGCGCCGCCGGCGGCGGCGGCGCGGGCGGCTCGACCCGCTCGCGGCTCAGCAGCCGAAGCTCCTCCCAGCGGCCCGGGGGTCCGTCGCCTTCGGCGGCGAGGCGCAGCCGCACCAGGCCGGTCTGCCGGCCCAGGACGACGTCGATCTCCTCGCCATCCCCCGGCCACTCGTAGAGCGTCTCGCGATCGCCTCCCTGCCACTCGGCGGTCAGCGTGAAGCGCCCTCCGTCGGCCGTGGCCGGCGCGCGGAATCGCCCCAGCAGTCGGCTCGGGCTCTCGACCCGACGAACGAAGTCGACCGCCGACCAGGGCGCCTGGACGACACCGCCGGGCTCGAACGAGACGTCGCCGGCCGGCAGCGAGGGGCGGATGAAGGCGGCGCTGACGCCCAGCGGCGCCTCACCCTCGCTTGGCGGCCGTGGATTGCCACCGCAATTGAGCGTCACCGCCACCCGGCCGCGTGGTAGCGCCGGCAGATCGATCACCAACGGATTCGCGAGCGGTACGGAGGTCAGTTCGACTCCGTCGACGCAGACGCGCGCCTCGAGCCCCGGCTCGAGCTCGAAGACCGAAAACTTCACGGTCAGCTGCCGCTTGCGTTGCTTGAGATTGACGACCTCGAAGACCGACTCGCCCGCTCCCGGGACCAGGGTCCGCTCGCCGCCGCGGTTCCACGGGTGCCAGCCGCGCACGAATCTGTTGGGCACCAGGCTAGGCGGCCACTCGAGGCGCGGCGTCTCCGACAGCACCTCGGGCTCGTGGATTCCGTCCACCAGCGAGCGCTCGACCGGCTCGCCCCGGTCGCAGCCGGCGAGCAGGACGGCGGCCGCCAGGGAGAACGCGATGCCCACCCTAATCCACATAGCCCAGCGCACGGAGCCGCTCCAGCGTCTCCTCGTCCACCTGCTCCTCGGCATCGCTGCCGATCTCCTCCAACTTGCCCCGCTCGACCCACGCCGCCAGGCGTGCTCGCAGCCAGTCCGCTTCCAGGCTCCTGAGGCCCGCCAGGTTCACCGACTCGGCCGGATCCTGTATCAGGTCGAAGACGTACTCCGCGTCCCAGCTCCGCCCGGCTACCCGTCCCATTCCCCATCCGCGGCCGATGCGGGGCGCCCAGATCAGCTTGAGCCGCTCTGACTGTGCCCCGAAAATACCGCCGTCGAGGCTCGAAGCGGCCGAGAACCGGACCCGCTTCGGCCACTCTCCTTCCGCACCCGCCATCAAGCCCCAGAGCGGCAGACCGTGGTCGCCAGCAGCCGACTCCTCGACCAGCGAGCGGAGCGTCGCGCTCAGATCGAGATGATCGGTACCGACGTCGATCCGTCGCGGCGCGAGGACGCCGGGCCACCAGAAGACCAGGGGCACGTGGAGCTGCTCGCGATAGAGGGTGAAGCCGTGCAGCACGCCGTCGTGCTCGAACAGCTCCTCGCCGTGATCGGAGGTCAGGATCAGCAGGACCTCGCCCGGCTGGTAGCGAGACTCGAGCTCCTCGAGCAGCTTCGCGAGCTCGGCATCGTTGTAGGCCAGGCCGCCCGCGTAGAGCCCGCGGAGGCGCTCCTGGTCGGCGGCGGTCGGTTCGATCCGGCCGTTGTGGATCGCGAGCAGAGTCGCGGTACCGCCGTCGATCTCCGAGTCGATCCCGGCGGTGTATCGGCTGTGAAACGGCTCCGGCGGCCGATACGGGTTGTGGGGATGCATGGTGTGGACGTAGAGCAGCGCTCGCTCGGAGTCGCCGAGGCTATCGAGCGCCTCGAGAGTCGCTCCATGGACCCGCTCGGCGCTGTTGTTGTAGTCGACGCCGCTTTTCCGGGCGCTCCGGTACTCGGCCTTGGCAGAGCGGAACTCGAAGCCCCGATCGGTGCCGAAGCTGCTGCTCACCCACGGGCTCCCGGAGAGGGCGAAGGTCCGATAGCCGGCGGCGGCGAACGCTTCGGCGAGCGTCGGCGGCCCGGTGTCCGGAAGCCGTTGATGTCCGCGGAGCAGGAATGGGTGGCCGATGAAGAGGGTCTTCACCGACGGTTTGGTGTTGGGCGCGACACTCGAGTGATCGGTGAAGGTGACCCCCTCGCCGGCCAGCCTATCGAGGGTCGGCGAGACGCCCTCGGGACCGCCGAGGTGGCCGACATAGTCGGCTCTCAGAGCGTCGAAGATGTAGAGGACGACCAGCCGCGGAGCCGATGGCGGTGGCGCGGTCGGTGCGGCCGATCGACGCTCGACGACGCGCAGGTCGAGCCACCGTCCGGGGTCGCCCGTTCCCGCCGCCTCGAGTCGGATCCGGATCGGTCCGTCACTCGAGGGCAGCTCGAGACGGATCGACTCCTCACCGGAACCGGCCCACTCGAACAGCCGGTCGAGCGGGCCGTCCACCGCCTCGATTGTGATGCCGAAGCTCTGGTCCTCGCCGCGCATCCGCGGCGGCTGAAAGGTACCGAGCAGGATCGAGCCGTCCGGCAGGTCCTGCACGAAGTCGACCACCGACCAAGGCGACTGGACGATCGCGCCGTCCTGGAACCGGACCTCCCCCTGTTCGAGCTGGGGGTGGAGGCGGGCCGCATGGACGACGACTCCTTCGTCGCCGCCGAACGACAACTCGATCGGCACCCGGCCGACCGGCAGATCGCGCGGCAGCTTCAGCCGGATCCGCTCGCCGAGCGGCTCGCGTGCCAGCTCGCGACCGCCGTAGCGCGCAGTCACTTCGACCCGGTCCCGGTCGCCGCCGGCGGTCCGCAGGATCAGCGACCGGGAGCGGCGCTTCAGATTGACCAGCTCGACCCGCGAGCCGGCCGCCGCGGGAATCAGCCCCTGGCCGCCGCTCTTCTTGGGCACCGCGTACCAGCCACTCACGAAGCGGTTGCCACCGATCGCCGGCGGCGGCGCGAGGGTCGCCGCCTCGGTCAGCACGTCCGGCTGGTGGCGCCCGTCGACGAGCGGCCGCTCGAGCGGGGCCGGTTCTCCCTGGCAGCCGCCGAAGACGAGTAGAAGAGGCAGGGCCAGGGCCCGCCGCCACGTGCGCACGGGCGCAATCTAGCACGCGCCAGGGCGCTCCCGGCCCCCCCGTCCGCCTGGTTCGTTATCCTCGGTCGCATGAAGATCGCACTGGTGCAGCAGAGGGCCGACGAGGACAAGCAGGCGAATCTGGCGCGCGGGCTCGAGGCGTTCGATCGAGCCGCCGCCGAGGGCGCCCAGCTGGTCTGCTTCGCGGAGCTCGCGTTCGAGCGATTCCACCCGCAGCGGCCGGCCGAGGGCGATGTACGGGCACTCGCGGAGCCGGTCCCCGGACCGATCACGGAGGCGTTCGCCGAGCATGCCCGGGCGCACGGAGTGGTCGCCGTGCTCAACCTGTTCGAGCAGGACGGCGACCGGACCTACGACTGCTCGCCGGTCATCGACGCCGACGGCACGCTCCTCGGTCGGACCCGCATGATCCACATCACCGAGTACGCCTGCTTCCACGAGCAGGGCTACTACACGCCGGGAGACACCGGGGCGCCGGTGTTCGAGACCGCCGCCGGGCGCGTCGGCGTGGCGATCTGCTACGACCGACACTACCCCGAGTACATGCGCGCGCTGGCGCTCGCCGGAGCCGAGCTCGTAGTGGTACCGCAAGCCGGGGCCCGCGACGAGTGGCCGGACGGCCTGTTCGAAGCCGAGATGCGGGTCGCGGCCTTCCAGAACGGCTACTTCACCGCACTCTGCAATCGCGTCGGCCGCGAGGAGCTGCTCGACTTCGCCGGTGAGTCGTTCGTGTGCGACCCGGCCGGACGGGTGGTGGCGCGCGCGCCCACCGGCGAGGAGACCGTGCTGATAGCGGAGCTCGACCTCGCCCAGGTCGGCGGCTCACACGCCCGAAATCTTTTTCTGCGCGATCGGCGCCCCGAGCTGTACCGGGATTGGTTGAGCTAGCGGCCACGCAGCTCGGCCAGGCCGGGACGCGAGCTCGGAGTCAGACCGGTGTCGCCTCGGGCTGATCGAGCTCCACGCCGACCTGCTCGAGCGCTTCGTCGAGCGCGTCGATCAGGTCGTCGGGATGCTCGATCCCCACCGACAGCCGGACCATCCCCGGCGTGATTCCGATCGCGGCCTGCTCGTCCGCCGGCACGTCGGCGTGGGTCATGCTGGCGGGATGCTCGACCAGTGATTCGGTACCGCCCAGGCTCACCGCCAGCTTCATCAGCCGCACCGCGTTCAGGAACTGAAACGCCTCCGGCTCACCGGCGTTGGCGAGCTCGAACGACATCAGGGCGCCCGGTCCCGAGCACTGGGCTTCGTAGATCTCCTTCTGGCGTCGGGCTTCGAGCAGACCCGGAAAGTAGACCCGGGCGACCTTCGGATGAGCCGCCAGCCAGCGGGCGATCCGCTCGGCGTTCTTCCTGGCACAGGTCATCCGGAGCTTGGCGGTCTCGAGCGAGCGCAGCAGCAGCCAGGCCGAGTGCGGGTCGAGCATCGAGCCGAGGATCGTCCGGTAGAGCTTGACCCGCTCGATCAGCTCCTCCGAGCCGAGGGCGACGCCCGCGACCACGTCGCTGTGGCCGCCCAGGTATTTGGTGGCCGAGTAGAGGACCAGGTCCGCGCCGTGAGCGAGCGGCTGCTGGTACAGAGGTCCCAGCAGGGTGTTGTCGACAGCACAGAGTGCTCCGAAGCGATGGGCCACGTCGGTGGTGGCCGCGATGTCGGTCAGCACGGTCGTCGGGTTGGCGGGGGTCTCGACGAAGATCAGCTTGCACGGCGTTCCCGCCTCCTCCAGCTCGCGGCAGATCTCCTCGAACACCTCGGGCTCGGCCCCGGCCGCGATCTCGCGAGTCGGGATTCCCAGATCCGGGAGGATGTGCTCGAGCAGGTAGTCGGTACCGCCGTAGACCGGCCGGGTGAAGACGATCGCCTCTCCGATGCCGACCAGGGCCAGGAACGACGTCGAGATCGCCGCCATCCCCGACGCGAAGACCGCGCTCGCTTCGGCCTCGTCCCACAGGTTCAGTCGATGCTCGAGGATGTCGAGATCGGGGTTGTTGAGCCGGCTGTAGATCAGGCCCATCGGCCGCGCCGGGTCGCGCTCCTTCAGTCCGTAGGCGTACGAAAAGTACTCCTTGCCCTCCTCCGCCGTCCGGAAGGCGAACGTCGACGTCTGGAAGACCGGCGGCTTGACCGCCCCCTCGGACCACTCCGGCCGATAGCCGAAGCTCATCATCAGCGACTCGGGCCGAATCCCGCGCGGCCGCTGCGGCCGCTCCTTCCTCTTTCTCTTCATCTCGACCTCACTCGACGGCTTGCTCGAGCAGTCTGGCCACTCCGGGTCCGGCCGAGACTCCCTCGGGCACGAACCAGATCGGCAGTTGACTGCTGTGCAGCATCGCCAGGGTTGTGGTGCCGAAGACCACACGCCGGAGCGGACCCTTCCGGTGGGCGGCCATCAGGACGAAACGGGCACCGCTCTCGCGCGCGACCTCGAGGATCACCTGCGCAGGCCTGCCGGCAGCGGCCGTGAACGACGCCTGGCCGGCGATCGACTCCGGCACCAGCGACTCGAGTCGGCCGAGCGCTTTCTCCTCGGCCTTGGCGCCGGGCTGCTCAACGCCCAGTGCGTGCACCAGGTGGAGCCGCACGGGCGCCTGATCGGCGAGGGCGAGCGCGTACTTGACCGCCTTGCGCGACAGCCGGGTGAAGTCCGTCGGCACGACAACCGGCACGACGTCGTCGCTGCCGAGCCATCCCTGCGCCTCGAGCTCGGCGTGCTTGCAGCCCTCACCGAGCGCCAGCACCGAGCACGGGGCGCGCAGCACGATCTGCTCGGTCTCGGAGTCGTGCGCGGGGGCCGCCGAGCCGTGGGTCGCGATCACCAGGAGGTCCGAGTCGGTCTCACGGGCGACCTCGTGGACGGCACTGTCGAGCGGGCCGCGGGTGATCTTGGCCTCGACCTCGAGACCCGGGAGCTCCGAAAAGAGCTCCCGCAGGCCCTCCGCCGCTCGAGCCACTTGACCCTCGGCCTCGTGCTCGTGATCCTCCGCCCACATCCAGGCGACACCCAGCGAGCTCGGTGGAGCGGCCCCTACGTTGTGATGCAGGACCACCCTCGCTCCCAGCCGTCGTGCAACCTCACCGGCGAGCCACACGGCGGGGCGGCTCAGCTCGCTCAGATCCACTGGACAGAGAATCGTTCGGATCATCTGTCGTTCCGTTTTTATGCTCGCTGAAAGGCGGTTGCCGAGCCACGACCACCGGGGTGGGTCCCCGCCCCCCTGACGGGTAGTGGCGTTTTCGGGTCGAGACGACCCGGAGTCGACAGCCTGGCTCCGAGACCGGGATCGAGCCGGCCGCTGCGGTCCGATCACCACCGGTACCTACCCGCGGGGGTTGTCATCCGCCGGTCCCTAGAGCCTGAGGTGACCTACCCCGCCGGTTGTGGTTTGCACGGGGTGGTCCTGGCAACCTGAAGCTACCTAGAGGCACCGCAGCGCTGCTCACCGGGGTGAATCGGGTGCTCCGGTGGCGGCGCCGCCGGGAAGGCAGGGAGGAGATCATGAGACACGCGCAACTAGTCTGGAAACGAGCCGGCGTCATTCTCGGGATGGCGCTCCTATTCAACGGTACTCCCGGCGTCCTGGCGGCTTCCGATCAGGAGGAGCCCGAAGGACATCGCGGGTTCATGGCGGCCAAGGGGCGGGTCAGCTATCGCGTCTACTGCTCCAATTGCCACGGCGAGGACGCAACGGGAGGCGGCAACCTGGCGCAGTACCTGACCGTCGTTCCGAGCGACCTGACCCAGCTCACCCTCCAGAATGACGGCGAGTTCCCGACCGAGCTCCTGACCGAGGTGATCGACGGCCGCAGGTCGGTGCGCGGCCACGGTGGCGAGGAGATGCCGGTCTGGGGCGACGTCTTCCAGGACTCGCTCTCCGACGCGTCGCCGGCCGGCGACGAGAGCGGCGAGGACCGCGCACGGCGCAAGATCACCGAGTTGGTCCTGTACCTGGAAACGATCCAGGCGGAGGCCGAGCCCGGTGTCGGGGAGGAGTGAGAGGCGATGATGATCCGTGACCGAGATGCTCTCGAGTATCACCAACGCGGACGCAAGGGGAAGCTGGAGGTCATACCGAGCAAGCCGTGCGTGACGCAGCGCGACCTGTCGCTCGCCTACACGCCCGGCGTAGCCGTGCCCTGCCGGGCGATCCACCAGCAACCGGAAGCCGCCTATTCGTACACCGGTAAGGGAAACCTGGTCGCCGTGGTCTCCAACGGCACGGCGGTCCTCGGCCTGGGTGACATCGGAGCCCTGGCCGGCAAGCCGGTGATGGAGGGCAAGGGTGTCTTGTTCAAGCGCTTCGCCGACGTCGACGTGTTCGACATCGAGATCGACTCACACGACCCCAAGGAGATCATCAACACAGTCAGACTGCTGGCGCCGACCTTCGGTGGTATCAACCTCGAAGACATCAAGGCGCCGGAGTGCTTCGAGATCGAGGAAACCCTGAAGCGCGAGCTCTCCATCCCGGTCTTCCACGACGATCAGCACGGGACGGCGATCATCTCGGGCGCGGCGCTGCTCAACGCGCTCGAGATCACCGGCAAACAGGTCGATCGGGTCAGGGTCGTGTTCAACGGCGCCGGCGCCGCGGGGATCGCGTGCGCGAACTACTACCTCGCGCTCGGCGTCGCTCCCGACAACCTGATCCTCTGCGACACCCGGGGCGTGGTCTACCGCGGCCGCGAGCAGGGTATGAACCCGTACAAGGAGCGGCTGGCGACCGACTCGGAGGCGCGCACGCTGGAGGAGGCCCTGCGCGGCGCCGACGTCTTCGTCGGCCTGTCGGTGGCAGGCTGTCTTACCCAGGACATGGTGCGCTCGATGGCGGACCAGCCGATCATCTTCGCGATGGCCAATCCGGACCCCGAGATCACCTACGAGGACGCCCTGGCGGCGCGCTCCGACGTCATCATGGCGACCGGCCGCTCCGACTACCCCAACCAGGTGAACAACGTGCTCGGCTTTCCGTTCATCTTTCGGGGTGCCCTCGACGCGCGCGCAACCTGCATCAACGAGGAGATGAAGCTGGCCGCGACCCGCGCCCTGGCCGAGCTGGCCAAGGAGGACGTGCCCGACTCGGTGATGAAGGCGTACGGCCTGAGCCGTCTGCACTTCGGCCCCGAGTATCTGATCCCCAAGCCGTTCGATCACCGCGTCCTGATTCGCGAGGCCGCGGCGGTGGCCGAAGCCGCCATCCGGACCGGCGTCGCCCGACGCGAGCTCGACATCGACGCCTACCGGGAGGAGCTCGAGAGCCGCCTCGGCAAGGCGCGCCACGTCATGCGCTTCGTCATCAACCAGGCCAAGTGCAACCCGAAGCAGATCGTCTTCCCGGAGGGCACCCACGAGAAGATCCTGCACGCCTGCCAGATCATTCTCGACGAGGGCTTCGCACGGCCGATCCTGATCGGCCGCGAAGACCGGATCCTCGGCTTGATCGCCGACCTCGATCTGCATCTCGACGGCATTACCATCATCGATCCGCGCACCTCGGAGCGGCGTGACGCGTACGCCAGCGAGTATTTCCGCCTGCGGCAACGCAAGGGGGTGACTCTGCGCGAGGCGGCGCGGGCGATCCGCAGGCCGATCACCTGGGGGGCGATGATGGTCCATATGGGGGACGCGGACGGCATGGTCGCCGGCGTCGCCCAGAGCTTCCCGGAGACGATCCGGCCGGTGCTCAAGATCATCCGGCTGAAGGAGGGTGTGTCGCGGGTCGCCGGGATCTTCCTGGTCATCGCCCGGGACGAGCTCTACTTCTTCGCCGACCCGACCGTCAACATCGACCCGAGCGCCGCCGAGCTGGCCGATATCGCCATTACCTGCGCCGACGAGGCACGCCGCTTTCACGTCGAGCCACGCATCGCCATGCTCTCGTTCTCGAACTTCGGCAGCGTCGCGCATCCGCTGGTGACCAAGGTACGTGAGGCGACCGAGCTGATACGGCAACGCCGACCGGATCTGATCGTGGACGGGGAGATGCAGGCCGACACCGCGGTGTCCGCCGAGCTGATCGAGGAGCTCTACCCGTTCAGCACGCTCAAGAAGCGCGCCAACGTGCTCATCTTCCCCGACCTGCAGTCGGCGAACGTCGCCTACAAGCTCGTCCATCGCCTGGGCGACGCTGCTTCCGTCGGTCCGATCTTGACCGGCCTGGGGCGCCCGGTTCAGTTGCTGGTCCAGAGCAGTGACGTCCAGGACGTGGTCCACATGGCGGCGATGGCCGTAGTCGATGCGCAGCAGGCCGAGATCGAGCACCGAACCGAGCAGCCACGTGAAGGTGTGGTTCAGGCGTGACCGGATGGCGACGCCATCCCCGGAGGACGTGACATGAGACGAATCGTTGCCAGAGATGTGATGACGCCTCAAGTGCTGAGCGTCCAGGAGAATCTACGGCTCTCCGAGCTGGCCGCCTTCCTGGTCGGCCACGAGATCACCGGTGCGGTGGTGCGCTCCGAAGACGGCAAGGACGTCGGGGTGGTGTCGGTAACCGACATCGCGGCGGCGGCGTCGTCGGGCGGCGAGCGGATCACGCGCGACCGGACACGCCCCGACTTCTACGTGCGCGGCTGGGAGGACACCCTCGCCGAGGAGGAGCTCTCGGGACTCCATCTCGAAGAGGACGGCCTACGGGCGTGCGATGTCATGAACCCGGAGATCTACTCGGTGGACGCCGAGGCTCCTGTCTCCGAGGTGGCCGAGACGATGCTCAAGGGCCACCTGCATCGGCTGCTGGTAACCGAGAACGACGAGCTCGTAGGCGTCATCTCGACCTCGGACCTCCTCGGTCTGCTGGTGGAGGGACGCGGATGGGAGGAGTCGGGCTAGAGCCCGGCAGCTATCTCGGCTGAGTCCCGGGCAGCACCGCGGACGGACCGACCGCCGAGTCCGGAGCCTCGTAGGCGTCGATCGACTGGTCGCTGCGCGCCGCCGCCGCCGGCTGCCGGTCGAGAGTCCGCTCGCGGCCTTCGACGACGAACTGCAGCAGATCGCGCGCGGAGATGATCCCCACCGGCCGCCGGTCCGAGTCGATGACCGGCAGGTGTCGGAAGCGGTGGCTCCGAATCAACTCGGAGCACTTCCGAATCGAGTCGCCCTCGCCCACTGTGATCGGGTCCACGGTCGCCACCTCGCCGACGCGGGTCGCGTGCGGGTCGCGGCCCCGGGCGAGGACGCGCCGGAGCACGTCGCGCTCGGACAGGATCCCGCACACCCTGCCGCCACAGAGGAGGAGCAGTGCGCCCACGTCGCGGTCGCTCAGCCGGGAGATGGCGGTGGCGACACTCTCGTTTTCGGTCGCCACCACCAGATCGCGGGTCATGATCGACTGGACCCGAGTGCTCACGGCCAGATCCCTCGCTCCAGCGCGACGTTGGCGACCCGACGGATCGCCAGGATGAACGCCGCCGTACGCAGCGAGACGAGTCCGAGCGTCGTCTTCGACTTTGCCCCCTTCACCTTCGAGTTGAGCTCCGACAGGCCGCCGTTCACCCGCTCCCGCTCGTCGATCACGGCGTCCGTAGCGCGCTCCATCTTTCGCCGGAGCTTCGCGTTCACCTCTTCGAGATCCCACTGCTGGTGCTCGAGGTTCTGCACCCACTCGTAGTAGCTGACGGTCACACCACCCGCGTTTGCCAGGATGTCCGGCAGAACGACGACACCGTTCTCGGCCAGGATCTCGTCGGCTACCGGCGTGGTCGGGCCGTTGGCGGCCTCGACGATCAGGCGCGCCCGCACACGATCGGCGTTGTCTCCGCGAATCTGATTCTCCAGCGCCGCCGGAATCAGGATGTCGCACTCGAGTGCCAGCAGCTCCTCGTCGGCGATCTCCTTGGTGCCCCTGAGCCCGACGACCGAGCCGGTCGCCTGCTTGTGGGCGATCGCCTTCGCCGGCTTGATGCCCCTCCGGTTGAGGACCGCGCCGCCGGTGTCACTGACCGCGATGATCTTGGCGCCCTGCTCGGCGAACAGCTCGGCGGCGATCGAACCCGCGTTGCCGAAGCCCTGAATGACCACGGTGGCGCCGTCGAGCTGATCGACGTCCGGGACCAGCCCCCGCGCCAGGGCGCACTCGGCCGAAAAGAGACAGCCGCGAGCGGTCGCCTCGCGGCGGCCCAGCGATCCACCGATGTCGAGCGGCTTGCCGGTCACCACCGGCAGGTTGTCCTCGCCCTGGTGCATGACGTGGTAGGTGTCGTAGATCCAGGCCATCGTGTCGGCGTTGGTGTTGACGTCCGGGGCCGGCACGTCGGTGTGGGGTCCGATCTGGTCGCCGAGATCGGAGATGAAGCGCCGGGTGATCCGGCGCAGATCCGCCTGCGTCAGTCGTTTCGGGTTGCAGACGATGCCACCCTTCGCTCCTCCGAACGGCACGTCGACCACGGCGCACTTCCAGGTCATCCACGATGCGAGTGCTCGCACCTCGTCGGCGGTCACGTCGGGGTGGTAGCGGATGCCGCCTTTGCCGGGGCCGCGGACGTTGTTGTGGAGGACCCGGTAGCCGACGAAGTTCCGGACGTTGCCGCGCTCGGTCTGGATCGGAAACTCGATCGTCAGCGTCCGAGCGGGCCGCTTGAGGAACTCGATCAGCCCCTTCTTGAGATCGGGGATGTAACGCGCCGCCAGGTCGAACTGGAGCTGCGCGATCCGGTAGGGGTTGAGCTCCTCCTGTCGAACTGCTGTGGCTGATGGCTCTGTCATCGTCGTGTAGCTCTCCTTGGCCGGTTCTGCGGCGAACGTACCCCGCGTAGGACCGGTCGACCACGTCCTTGTGGGCGGCGGCAGCGCTCGTCCGCTGACACTGCCCGCCCAGCCCCGTCGGGTGGCGCAGCGGGCCTCCCCGACCGCTACCATCGGATACCAGGAGGGATCCCATGAGCTGGTCCGAAGCAAGAGACGAGACCGTCCGGCTTTGGGAAAAGATCCGGAGCTCGCTGGGGAGTGCCCACCCGACCGACCTGCTAACCGACATCAACCTGATCTGTCCGCTCTGTGACGAGGCGGCCCAGGAGAGGACGGCGCAGGGGCAGCCGGACGCCGACGCGTGTGCCTTCTGTATCGCCTACCAGCAGGCCGGTGGCTGCCGCGAGGTATGCGCGGAGATCAGCACCCGGATCGCGGAGAAGGACTGGGACGCCGCGTGGGCGATCGCCGACGATTTCATCGCCGGTCTGCGAGCTCTGGACCTACCCGTCGAGGGCGGTCGGCGAGAGGGACCCGGCTAGTCCGCGGGCGAGCGCCCGGGCGGCTCGGAGTACCTCGGCCGAAAGTGCGGCTCCGGAGGAGAAGTCGCGCCCCTCGAGCGCGTAGACCTCGAGCCGCGCCGGGAGCCGCCCCACCGCGCGCGCCAGCTCCACCGCCTCCCCGACGCCGAGGCCGTGGCTCGAAGAGCCGCGCATGCGCGCCGGCACCGGTTCGTGGACGGCGTCGAAATGGCTGACCGTACCGGCCGGCTGACCGGAGGCGCTGGCGTCGACGACGATCACGTGCTCGGCCGAGCTCCAGCTCTCGATCAGCTCAGCCGCATCGCCCGAAGCGGTCGTGAGGTCGACGCCGGCCGGCGCCAGGCGGCGCAGCTCATCGACCACCGCGTGACCCGCACCGTCGTCGCCGCGCATCGGATTGCCGACGCCGACCACCAGGCACCGACCACCCTTCGACTCGACGGGCCGGCTAGTCACCCTCGGCGTCCGCGTCCACCAGTTCCAGCTCCAGGAAGTGCGTCGCACAGGAGATGCACGGGTCGTAGTTCCGAATCGCCTGCTCGCACTGCCAGGTCAGATCCTCGTGCGAGAGCGTCAGGTTCTGTTCGACGAAGCGGGCCAGGTCGGACTCGATCGTCGGCTGGTTCTGCGAGGTGGGCGGGATGATCGTGGCGTCGAGGATCGAGCCCTCGGCGTCGATCCGGTAGCGGTGATAGAGGATGCCGCGCGGTGCCTCGGTGCAGCCGTGGCCGATGCCGTCCCGTGGCTCGACGGGGACGGACGGCGTCGTGGGTAACTCCACGTCACCGAGGATCCGCAGCGCCTCGTCGCACGCCCAGACGAGCTCGACCAGTCGGACCAGAATGCTCTTGAACGGGTTGCGGCAAACCGGCTCGAGCCCCGCCCTGCGCGCCGCTTCCTGGGCCAGCGGCGAGAGCCTGTCGAAGTTGAGGCTGTAGCGCGCCAGGGGACCGACGAAGTAGTTGCCGCGCCCCTTGAGTCGCGCGTGCAGCGCGTTCGAGTGCTCGACGTGGATCTCCTCGAAATGGGCGTCGTAGTCCTCGATGTCGATATCGAGCCCTTTGTCAGAGACCAGCCGGCCTTCGTTGAACGGGTACTCGTCGGGATGTCGCAGGGCGACGAACTCGTAGTCCTGCTCGAAGTCGGGGAAGTCGAAGCCCGCCGCCAGATCGAGCGTCTCGAGGCAGGCCGAGCGCGCCCACTCCAGCGGCTCGAGGAGGGCCGCGAACTGGCGCTTGGACGGCAGCCGATAGAAGCCGCCGACGCGCACGTTGATCGGATGCACCGCCCGTCCCCCGAGCAGCGCCAGGATGTCGTTGCCCACCTTCTTGAGCTTGAGTGCGGTCTGGACGACCTCGGGATGGTCCTGAGCCATGTGGATCGCGCTCTCGTAGCCCAGGAAGTCCGGCGCATGGAGCATGAAGACGTGCAGCGCGTGACTCTCGATCCACTCGCCGCAGTAGAGCAGGCGGCGCAGGCTCCGGAGTGGGCCGTCGACCACCACTCCGCACGCCATCTCCATCGCGTGACACGAGCTCATCTGATACGCCACGGGACAGATACCGCAGATCCGCGCCGTGATGTCGGGCGCCTCGTTGAAGCGGCGACCGCGCATGAAGCCCTCGAAGAAGCGCGGCGGCTCGTAGATGTTCAGCTTGACCTCGGCGACGCGTCCGTCCCTGACCGCCACCCACATACCCCCCTCGCCCTCGACACGCGCCAGCGCCTCGACGCTGACCGTGAAGCTCCCACCGTTCCCCTCGCCCTTATCTGGCATCTCGCGTTCCCAGGACTTCGAGCGCCTCGCTCTCCTTGCGGAAGGCGTCGGCGTATGCGTTGAACGTTCGAAAGGCTCGGATCAGGTTGTGGTTCCCCTCCCCCAGCTGGCGCCAGCGGTCGCTCAGCGACGCGGTGTTCGGGCTCTCCATCGGTCCGAAGCAGCCGAAGCAGCCGCGCGAGTAGCTCGGACAGAGCGCTCTGCACCCCGCCTGCGTCACCGGACCGAGGCAGGGGGTGCCGTGCGCCACCATCACACAGACAGTCCCCTGCCGCTTGCACTCGAGACAGACGCTGTGGCTCGGGATCCCGGGCTTGCGCCCGGCCAGGAACGCGCCGATCACCTCCAGCAGCTGGCCCTTGTCGATCGGGCAGCCGCGGAGCTCCAAGTCGACCTTGACGTGGTCGGCGATCGCCGTCGACTTGCGTAGTGTCGAGATGTACTGCGGCGAGGCATAGACGATCGAGGTGAACTCCTCGACGTCCTGGAAGTTGCGCAGCGCCTGGATGCCGCCGGCGGTGGCGCACGCTCCGATCGTCACCAGATGGCGCGACCGACGGCGGACCGAGTGGATCCGCTCCGCGTCGTGGGGGGTGGTGATCGACCCCTCGACCAGCGAGAGGTCGTAGGGGCCCTCGACCGTGGCCCGCGACGCCTCCAGAAAGTAGCCGATCTCGACCTCACCGAGCAGGTTCAGGAGCTCGTCCTCGCAGTTGAGCAGGCTCAGCTGACAGCCGTCGCAGGAGGCGAACTTCCAGACCGCGATCTTCGGCTTCGACTTCTCCACCACCGCCATCACACCTCCCGGACGTCGAGCAGATCGGCGATCCGCTGGTACGAAAAGACCGGCCCGTCCTTGCAGATGAACTCGGGGCCGAACTGACAGTGCCCACAGAAACCGACGGCGCATTTCATGTTGCGCTCCATCGAGATATGGATGTCGCCGAGGTCGACACCCTGGTCTTCGAGCTCGCGGACGCAGAAGCGCATCATGATCTCGGGCCCGCAGACCATCGCGACCGTATTGTCGGGGTCGAACTGCGCCTGCTGGATCAGGGTGGTCACCACGCCGACACGGCCGTGCCAATTGAGGCCGGCGTGATCGACGGTGACGTCGACGTCCAGGTCGAACCGTCCCCGCCACTGCTCGACCTCGCTGCGATAGAGCAGATCGTCCGGGCTCCGGGTGCCGTAGAGAATGGCGACCCGCCCGTACTTCTCCCGGTGCGCCATCAGGTGGTAGACGACCGATCGGAGCGGCGCCAGGCCGATGCCGCCGGCGATCACCAGCAGATCCGAGCCCTCGGCCTGCTCGACCGGCCAGGGAGTACCGTAGGGTCCGCGCACGCCGACCGTGCCACCGCGGCCGAGCTCACAGATCCCCCGGGTCACGGCACCGGCCACGCGAACCGTGTGGAGCAGGGGCACGGGACTCGCCGCATCGCCGCTCACCGAGATCGGGACCTCTCCGACGCCGAACAGGTAGAGCATGTTGAACTGCCCGGGCCGGTACCGAATCTCGATCCCGGCTGCCGCCGGCTCGAGCGTCAGCGTGAAGGTATCGGCGGTCTCCCTCTGGACCCTCTCGACCCGAAACGGGTGAGGCACCATCGGATCTGCGAGCGCAGCCGGATCAGACCTGGGCAACGTGACCATAGACGTCAAGCAGCTGGAGCTCAGCCCGCTCCAATCTTTGAGCGATCAGGGGCGCGAAGCGCCTGATGAGGGCATATCCGAACGCCGGGTCGTCATCCGACTTCTTGCGCAGACAAGACGCTTCGAACGCCAGCGCCCGCGTCAGCTCGAGAGCGCGGGCGTCGTGATGCCAGCGGTACGGCTCGACGATCCACGACCAGCCGAGGACGTCGCCCTTGTGCAGGGTCTGGATGGTCACCCGGCCCCGGCCGGGTGAGTAGACGTCCACCGATACCCGCCCGTAGCGGATCAGATAGAACGTGTTGGCGACCTTGCCCTCTTGCAGGATCTGCTGGCCGGCGGCGAACCTGACGTTCGACGCGCAACCGGCAACCAGCTCCAGATGAGTCGGGTCGAGGCCGGCGAAGAGAGGATGTCGGCCGATCACCTCGGTCAGGTCTTTGCTCTTGGGACTCACCTCGGCTCTCCTGTCACTGCTCGGACGGCCGATCGTCGAGGCGGATCGCCGCCGCTTCCTCCGTGATATCGATCGCCACCGGGCACCAGGTGATGCAACGGCCGCAGCCGACGCAGCCCGAGCTACCGAACTGGTCGTACCAGGTGGCGAGCTTGTGGGTCATCCACTGGCGGTACCTCGACTTGACGGTCTGCCGGACGTTGCCGCCGTGGATGTACGAGAACTCACCGCTGAAGCACGAGTCCCAGGTGCGCCAGCGCTCGGCGCCCTCGCCGTCGAGATCGGAGACATCCTCTACCGACGAGCAGAAGCAGGTCGGGCAGACCATCGTGCAGTTGGTGCAGGCCAGGCAGCGCTCGGCGACCTGGTCCCAGCGCGGATGCTCGTAGTTCCGGTAGAGCAGCTCCTTCAGACCCTCGGTCTCGAGCGAGCGACCCATCTGCCCGACGGCGTTCTTGACCGCGACCTCGGCGGCCGTGAGCTCGACCTCGGTCGCCTCGCTGCCCCCGAGCTCGGCGAGCAGCTCGGCGCCCCGATCGCTGCCCGATTCGACGACGAAGTAGTGGCGGCCGTCCTCGAGCACCTCGGTGAGAGCCAGGTCGAACCCCTGGCTCGCCTTCGGACCCGTGTTCATCGAGACGCAGAAGCAGGTGCCGCCCGCCTGGCCGCAGTTGACGGCGACGATGAACGCATTCTCGCGCCGTTCCCGGTAGATCGGATCGACGTGCTCCCCTTCGAGGAAGACACGGTCCTGGATGGCGATCGCGTGCAGCTCGCACGAGCGCACCCCGAGGAAAGCGTACGGTTTCCGCGGCGCCTCGTCGCGCGCCACCTGGAATCCGTCGTCTCGCTTCTCGGCGCGCCAGAGCCTCAGGAACGGGGGGTGCAGGTAGCGCTTCCAGGAATGGGGCCCGACGACGTAGCCGAAGACGGCCTCGTCGTCGCGCCGCTCGAGCCGGTAGTGACCGCCGTCCTGCTCATCGGTCCAACCGGTCGGCAGGTCGGCGGCGGATTCCAACTCGTCGTAGACGATCGCGCCGTCGCGCACGGTGGGACCGACGACCGTGAACTCCCTCCGCCGCAACGCCTCGAACAGCCTGTCGAGCCCTTCAGCGACGACGACCATTCCGTTCCCCTGCCAACGCTCCACGCATCGCGACTGTACCCGGATTCTAAACCGGGGCGGACCCTCCTTTCGGGTAGTGCCGGAGGCCGAGAGCGAACCGCCTTCAGGAGTGTGGTCTCCGACACCAGCGGTGTGCATAGATTGAGCCGTAAGGGTGGCTTCGATGAACGAAACCATGCAAGCCGTGACACTCGGCCCCGAGGAGGAAGCGGGGCGACTCTGGCAGGGTGCGATGGCCGCGTTCCGGGCGGCCGGAAACGACCTGGCCCCACTGAGCGAATCGCTCGATCTCGGGCTGCGAGCCGTCGAGATCCTCGCTTTCCAGAGGCTCGTGCCGGTGCGCGACCAGTTCCCGGCGACCATCGGTGCGTTGCTCGCTTCGCCGCCGCCTACGGTCGACCTGCGGCGGGACGCGGTCGAGGTACCGCGCGCTCTCCGCTTTGCCGACGTCCTCGATCTCCTTTCCGAGGAGTCGCTAGAGTGCGTCGGACCGGATCTGCATCGCGGCTGGGAAGATCGTCGCTTCTCCTGCCGCCGTTCCCGGGCGTCCGCCCAGGAGGCGATCGGCGTCACCCTGAACGCCGAGGACCGGCAGGCGCTGCTCACCCTGGCGGCCTATCGGAACCGGATCTTTCGGCTGCCACCGCCGGTGCGCCTGGTGCCGAGCGCGATCCGCGACGCGTTTGCGGTCCTGGTGGCGCTGGTCAAGAGGCTGCGCTCGTGAAGACGATCGTCGAGCCATTCCGGATCAAGACGGTCGAGCCGCTGCGAATGACGACGCGGCAGGAGCGTCAGGAGATCCTGGAGCGAGCCGACTGGAATCTCTTCCGAATCCCGGCGCAGGAGATCCTGATCGACCTGCTGACCGATTCGGGGACCGGGGCGATGTCCTCCGAGCAGTGGGCCGGCCTGATGCGTGGCGACGAGTCGTACGCCGGCGCCGACTCCTGGTACCGATTCCGCGACCGGGTGCGCGAGCTGACCGGCTTCCAGCACATCATCCCCACCCACCAGGGACGCGCGGCCGAGCGGATTCTCTTCTCCTGCCTGGGCGTCGGCGGCAAGGTGGTGATCAGCAACACCCATTTCGACACCACCCGCGCCAACGTCGAGTTCGCGGGCGGGCGCGCCCTCGACCTGCCGACATCCGAGGCACTCAACCCGTCGGAGGAGCATCCGTTCAAAGGCAACTTCGATCTCCCAGCGCTCGAGCAGGCGCTCGACGCCGAGGCCGGACGGGTCGCCTGCGTGATCGCCACCATCACCAACAACTCCGGCGGCGGCCAGCCCGCCTCGATGGAGAACCTGCGGGCGGTCCAGGCACTCTGCCGACGCTCCGGCGTGCCGTTCTATCTGGACGCCTGCCGCTTCGCCGAGAACGCCTACTTCATCAAGCTGCGCGAGCCCGGCTTCGCCGACCGCTCGGTAGAGTCGATCGCACGCGAGACGTTCGCGCTCGCGGACGGCGCGACCTTCAGCGCCAAAAAGGACGGCCTGGCGAACATCGGCGGCTTTCTCGGCACCAACGACGACCACCTGGCCCAGCAGCAGCGCGAGCTGCTCATCCTGACCGAAGGCTTCCCCACCTACGGCGGTCTCGCCGGACGCGATCTGGACGCCATCGCCGTCGGCTTGCGAGAGGTGGTCAGTGAGGACTATCTCCGCTATCGCCTCGCCTCCGTCCGCTATCTCGGCGAAGGCCTGGTCGGAGTCGGCATGCCGATCGTGCAGCCCCCCGGCGGCCACGCGATCTACATCGACGCCGGCGCCTTCCTCCCCCATATCCCGGCCGCGGAGTTTCCAGCCCAGGCGCTCGCCTGTGCCTTCTACGTCGAGGGCGGCGTGCGGGGCGTGGAGATCGGCAGCCTCATGTTCGGAGGTGGGCCGGAGGGCGAGGAGCCGGCGACCGCGGCGCTCGAGCTGCTGCGCCTGGCGATGCCGCGGCGCGTGTACACCAAGAGCCACATCGACTACGTGATCGAGGTCGCCGCGCTGGTGGTCGAGAGCGCTCGGTCGCTGAGTGGCTTCAAAATCGTGGAGCAGCCACGGCACCTTCGGCACTTCACCGCTCGTCTGGCGCCGGCAGCCGCTCCGACAACGGCCTCCCGGAGCTGACCCGCCAGCGAGTGTTCCCCGACGTCCTATGAGGCAGTAGCGTAGCCCCACAGAAGAAGGAGCTCGCATGCGTAACTTCGTACTCGCCCTGACCCGCAATCCCATCAGCATGGTGGGCGCGGCGATCGTGACCTTCAGCAGTGCCATCGTCTTCACTCTCTTCCTGCTGGAGGTGGTCGGCTTCGAAGGCGGTCCCTACATCGGGATCCTCGCCTACCTGATCTTTCCGGCGGTGCTGGCGATCGGCCTGATCCTGATTCCAATCGGGATCCGGCGTGAGAACAGGCACGCGGCACAGCGTGGAGAAGGGCCGCTCTTCCCGGTGATCGACCTCAATCACGGGCGGACTCGCCGGATCGTCCTGACGGTGGTGGCGCTCTCGGTCGTCAACGTCATCATCTTCGCCACCGCGACCTACAAAGGCGTCGAGGTTATGGAATCGAACGAGTTCTGCGGCACGGCGTGTCACTCGGTCATGCAGCCCGAGCACACCGCCTATGTCCGCTCGCCGCACGCCCGGGTCAAGTGCGTCGAGTGTCACATCGGCGCCGGCGCGGACTGGTTCGCCAAGTCCAAGCTCTCCGGAGCCTGGCAGGTGATCTCGGTGACCTTCAACCTCTATTCGCGGCCGATCGGCACGCCGGTACACGATCTCCGCCCGGCGCGCGAGACCTGCGAAGAGTGCCACTGGCCGACCAGGTTCGTCGGCAACAAGCTCAGGGTGATCGATCGGCACGCCGACGACGAGGCCAACACGCCGCTCAAGACCGTGCTGCTGCTGCGGGTCGGTGGCCAGCGGGCCGACGACTCGCATGGCATCCACTGGCACGTCGATCCCGACGTCGAGATCCGCTACCGCTCGGATCCCTCGCGGGAGAACATCTACGACGTCGAGATGCGACACAGGGAGACGACCAAGACGTTCTTGAGCCCGCTGCAAGCCGAGGAAGGCTGGGAGGAGGAGGCGGGCGAGCTGGAATGGCGGACGATGGACTGCGTCGACTGTCACAACCGCCCAACGCACATCTACAGCACGCCGGAGAGAGAGGTCGACGCCGCGCTCGCCGCTGGCCATCTGCCGTCGCTGCCCTACCTCCGGCGCGAGGCGATCGCCGCCATGGGTGAAGACTACGACTCGCACGAAGCCGCCCGGGCCGGCATCCGCGAGCGCATCGAAGGGTTCTATCGCGAGAGCTACCCGGAGATGATGGCCAGCCAGCCGGACGTGGTGGCCGGCACCGGCGACCGGGTTGCGGAGCTCTACACCTTCAACGTCTTTCCGGCCATGAACGTCACCTGGGGAACCTATCCGGATCACATCGGCCACGAGGTGTCGACCGGCTGCTATCGCTGTCACGACGACGAGCACGCTACCGCCGACGGCGAGACGATCTCTCAGGACTGCCAGGTCTGCCACAGCGTACTGGCCTGGGACGAAGAGGACCCCGAGGTGCTCGACACCCTGGAGTTCTGACCACCGCACCACCACGCTCGCGCTCCCCACCCGCAAGGGCGGCCCGTCCCCGTCCCTTGGCGCCGCCCGGGATCCGTCCGGCGAGCCGGGGCGGCTCAACGTACGCCCGGGCGAAACTTGGCGCGGTGGGGCTACCCCTCCCCCGCAGGCATGGTTCCATGCACCTTCCGCTCGGCAGATGGATAGCCCTGGCTCTCTTGCTGGCGATCGCGCCGGCGGGCGCCCAGGAGAGCGAGGACTGCCTCCTCTGTCACGAAGAGGGCGATCTCACCGGCGAGCGTGACGGCCGTGAGATCTCCGTGTTCGTCGACGCCGACCTGCTCGCCGGCTCGGTGCACGCCGACTTCGCCTGCGTCGACTGCCACCTCGATCTAGAGGGCCAGGACGTCCACGACGAGGAGGTCGAGCCGGCCGACTGCGGCACCTGTCACGATGCCGAGGTCGAGGATCTGGCCGCAAGCCGCCACGGCCGGCTGGCGCCGGGCAGCCGCTTCGCCCCCGGCTGCGGCGACTGCCATGGCTATCATGGCGTCCGCTACGTCGCCGAGCGCCCGCCGGACTGCTCGAACTGCCACGACCAGGCCCGTCTGCACGCTCGCAGCCTGCACGGACAAGCGGAGGCACGGGGCGACGAGCTGGCACCCGGCTGCGCTGATTGTCACCGGGGCCACGACATCCTGCCCGCCTCCGATCCGCGGTCGCTGACCGCGGTGATGAACGTCCCGGTGCTCTGCGGTCGCTGCCACCAGGAGGGATCGCCGGTCTCGCTCAACCGGGAGATCTCCCAGGATCAGATCCTCGAGAACTACTCGATGAGCATCCACGGCCAGGGGCTCTACGAGCAGGGACTGACCGTGACCGCGGTCTGCACCTCCTGCCACACCGCGCACGACATCCTCCCCCACACCAACCCCCGGTCGAGCATCCATCACGACAACGTGGCCGACACCTGTGCCGAGTGTCACGGCCAGATCGAGCAGGTCCACCGGCAGGTCATCGAGGGGCGCCTCTGGCAGGACGAGCCGCACAAGATCCCCGCCTGCGTCGATTGCCACCCGCCGCACAAGGTGCGCCGGATCCTCTATCCGGCCGGCTCGGCCGACCAGGACTGTCTCGCCTGCCACGCCGATCCGACCCTGACGATGGAGCATGACGGCGAGACCGTCTCGCTCTACGTCGACGGAGAGGTTGCCCGCACCTCGGCCCATCAGGACACCCCCTGCGCCCAGTGTCACGTCGACGTTACCCCCTCGTTGTCACGCCCCTGTGAGAGCGTCTCCGACCCGGTCGACTGCAGCATCTGCCACGCCGGACCGGTGACCGAGTACGAGGGTGGCATCCACGGCCGGCTGCTCCACGAGGGTGATCCCGACGCTCCCTCCTGCCTCTACTGCCACGGCAAGCACGACATCCTCAAGAAAGAGGTGCCCGCCTCACCCACCTTCCCGCGCAATGTGCCCTACCTGTGCGCTAAGTGCCACCGGGCCGGCGAGCAGGCCGCCGTGCGCATCGACTCGGAGGTGCCCGACATCTTCGAAAGCTATATCGACAGCATCCATGGCAAGGGGCTGGTCGACAGCGGCTTGCTGGTGACCGCGAACTGTGCCGACTGCCACACGCCGCACGGCGAGTTGCCGGTCGGCGACGAGAGGTCGTCGGTCCACCACGACAACGTCGCCGACACCTGCGGCACCTGCCACCACGGCATCGAAGAGATCTTCCGTGCCAGCGTCCACGTGCCCGACGAGGTCGACGTCGAGCACCGCTTCCCGAGCTGCGAGGATTGCCATACCTCCCACACCATCGCGCGCACCGACAAGCCGGACTTCCGCTTCCTGATGATGGAGCAGTGCGGTCGCTGCCACGAGACCGAGGCCGCGACCTTCTTCGACACGTTCCACGGCAAGGTCTCGCGGCTCGGCTCCGAGGGCGCCGCCAAGTGCTACGACTGCCACGGCACTCACAACATCCTTCCGACCTCCGACCCGGCGTCGACGCTCGGGCGGGACCATGTGGTCGAGACCTGCGGCCAGTGTCACGAGGGCTCGCACCGGCGGTTCGCCGGCTACCTGACTCACGCCACCCACCACGATGCCGATCGCTATCCAGCCCTCTTCTGGGCGTTCTGGCTGATGACCGCGCTGCTGGTGGGCACGCTCAGCTTCGCGCTCATCCACACCCTGGCCTGGCTCTTCCGTCTCTACCGCTCGAAGGAGGAGTGGAAGGCCCACAAGGCGCTCGCCCGGGCCGGTGGCCAGCGTGTCTACCGCCGCTTCGACCGCTACAACCGGGTGCTCCATCTGCTGATGCTGATCAGCTTCTTCACCCTGGCCCTGACCGGCATGGCGCTGAAGTTCTCCTACATGGCCTGGGCCCAGGGCCTGTCGGTCATCCTGGGGGGCTTCGAGTCGATGGGCTTCCTGCATCGGCTCGGAGCGGTCTTGCTCTTCGGGGTCTTCGTGGCCCACCTCTACCGCATTCGCCAGCTCGTCAAGCGGACCGGCCAGAGCCTCTGGCAGCTGATCACGGGGCCCGACTCGATCCTGTTCACGCCGCGCGATCTGAGCGAGTTCCTGAGCTCCGTCAAATGGTTCTTCGGGCGCGGACCGCGCCCCCACTACGGCCGCTACACCTACTGGGAGAAGTTCGACTACTTCGCGGTGCTGTGGGGGATCGTGATCATCGGCAGCACCGGGCTGCTGCTCTGGTTCCCGGAGCTCTTCACCCACGTCCTGCCCGGCTGGTTCATCAACGTCGCCACCATCATCCACAGTGACGAGGCGCTTCTGGCCGTCGGCTTCATCTTCACCATCCACTTCTTCAACACCCACTTCCGGCTCGACAAGTTCCCGATGGACCCGGTGATCTTCACCGGCCGGGTGACGCTCGAGGAGCTCAAGTTCGACAAGCCCGACGAGTACGAGCGGCTGGTGGCGGCGGGCCGGCTCGAGGAACACCTGGTCGAGCCGATGCCGAAGCAGGCGGAGAGCGCCATCCGCGCCTTCGCCTATCTGGCGTTGGCGACCGGTCTCGTCCTGATCGTGCTGATCGTCTACACGATGCTGTTCGGCTACCGCTAGCGCTGGTCGGCCGGACCCCGCTTCTCCGCCTGCCGGCCTTCGAGCCGCTCGGCCAGGCGTCGGGAGGCGGATCTGCCGGTGATCCAGGCCGGATCCATCGGATAGACGAGCGGATCGAGCAGCACGAAGTAGAAGTGCCAGACGAGGATGGCGAGCGAGGCGAGGATCGCTTCGTAGAGGTGGATCACGGTCGCCACGTCGAGCGCCCACTTCGGCAAGAGCCGGAGCATCGGATCGTCGAACCAGAGCATGAACCCGGTGACCGCCATCAGAACGGTGCCCCAGATCACCGCCAGGTACTCGAGCTTCTCGGCGTAGCCGACCCAGGGCGCCGGCGGCGGAATCTTGCGACGGCCGAGCAAGAAACTCAGCCGCTCCCACAGCTCGGTCAGGTCTTCCCGGTTGGGTACGAAGGCGCCGATCGCGTGCCTGGCGGAGCGGCTCGCGGTCAGGTGGACGACGTGCAGGACCGCCGCCGCGACCATGACGAGGGCTGCCACCCGATGGATCCAGCCGCGGAGTCCGAACGTGTCCTCCCATTGCAGGAGCGGGTACGCCCACCACGCCTCCGGGAACTTCAGCGCGAACCCGGTGTAGACCAGGACGATGAAGCTGCTCAGCAGCAGCAGGTGCTGGATACGGAACGCGAGGGACATCCGCGGTGGATACCGCCGGTAGACCCGATTGACGAGCCGGGCCGGCTGGCGATCGGGGCGGCGCGCCTTGCGGTAGAGGTCGAGCCCGTTGTGGACCACCATGGCGCCGATCAGGACGAAGATGGCGCCCAGATAGATCCGCCGAATCCAGTAGACGGCGACATGCTCCGCCTCGGTCGCGATGATGTGGACGGTGCCGATGGCGAAGCTGGTCCCGGCGCCCGGATGACAGTGGCCACAGGTCGCGGCCAGGTTGTCCTTGTGGATGTGGGACGTGGGGTCGCTGGACGGGAGGATGTCGTGGATCCCGTGGCAGGAGCCGCAGTGGGCCACCGTGACCGCGCCGGCACGACTGGCCAATCCGTGGTAGCTGTCCTCGTAGGCTGGTACCTTCGCCGGATCGAGGCCGTACTTCTCGGCCAACCGGACGTCCGAGTGGCAGCGGCCGCAGGTCATCTTGGGGATGTTGCTGGCGTAGACCGGCGATCCCTCCTCCGCCGGGGAGATGATCCGATGCTCCCCGTGACAGTCGGTGCAGACTGGAGACTCGTCGATACCGTGGGCGATCGCCTGCCCGTGCACGCTCTGCTCGTACGCCCGGGTGATCTCCTCATGACAGCCGCCGCAGGTTTTCGGGACCTGCGAGTGATGCACCGGCGACTCGGGTGAGGCGCTCGGCAGGACGTCGTGAGCACCGTGGCAGTCACTGCAGCTCGGCCCGCTGCCCCCCTCGGCGACGATGCGGGCGTGGACGCTCTGCAGGTACGCCTCGAGCGGCCGCACCATGTGGTACTTGTAGCGCTCGGCCAAGGCGGGATCGGCGTGGCACGAGCCGCACGCTTCGGCGACATGGGTCCTGTGGACCCGCGACGCTTCTTCGGCGCAGAACGCCAGCGTGTGCACCGGCCCGTGGCAGGCGACACAGGACGACGCCGCTTCCGGATCCTCCACGCCGCCGTGGACGCTCAGCGACAGCTCGGCCACGACGTCTTCGTGACAGTCGCCGCAGGCCGGAGGCGCCAGCTCGTCGGGGTGCAGCTCCTCGTTGTAGCCGGCGTGGCAGTCGGAGCACTCGAGAACGCCGTGCGGCGTCTCGAGGATCGGGTCGACGTCGTGGCACTCGCCGCAGTCGGCCGGCTGCGCGCACAGATCCCCGGCGGCCGCGAGAACCGCGGTCAGCAGTACGAGCGGGACGCGATGGCTACTCCGCGGCCTCCAGGCTGCCCAGCCAGTCGATGATCGCCTGAAGCTCTTCGTCGGTGCCCTTGAATCCCTTCTTGTGCTGGTTGCCGTCGAGCTCCCCTTCCTTACGGACATAAGACGCGATCTCCGCGAACTCGACCTCGATCTTGCCGCCGAGGTCGGAGCCCTTCATGCTCTCCGACTTGGTCTTGGCCTCAATTCCGGCCGCCGGCACCGCGTGGCACATGTTGCACTTGTGCACTTCGGTGAACAGCGCCTTGCCGTCCAGGGACTCGTCGGCCCGAGCGCCCGAGCCGCCCGCTGAGATCACCAGGCCTCCGACTGCAATCAGAAGCCCGACCGTCGCGATCAACCCGTTACGAAGTGTCATCTAGCCGTCTCCCTTCTCGTGAGAGGTTGTTCCCCCTCGAGCAGCGTACAGACTTCCAGGAGCCTGCCCACCACGCCGACGGCCGGCACCCATGCCCACCCGACGAGACGGGGCGTCCCGCCCGCCTCCTCGCGATCGTTGAAGCGAATTCCTGCACAGCTCGGCGGCCCGCTCTGCGCGAGAATCTTCTTTGACAATCGGTGCTTGAGAAAGGAGACGAGACATGACTCGGCGCATCCTCCAGACACTTGTTCCGACGGCTGGAGTTGCCCTCTTCGGCATCCTACTGCCGGGCGGCAACACAGTCGTGTTCGGCTCGCCCGGTACCGCCGCGCAGGTGCCGATGCTCTCCGGGCAGTCCGAGGAGTGCGCGGCTTGTCACGAGGAGCACACCGAGGCGTTTCTGCTGAATCCACATTCAGCGCTCGAGACGGAAGGCCTCGCTGGCAAGGTCGGCGCCGCTTCGAGCTGCGCAGCCTGCCACGGCGACCCGACCACCCACCTGGACGAGGGGGGTGGCGCCGAGAACATCTTCAACTTCTCCGAGGACGAGCTGCCCTCGGCACGCAGCGAGAGCTGTCAAGGCTGCCACGGCACGGAGCACCCGAGATTCGACGCCACGGCTCACGCCAAGGCGGGTCTCGACTGCACCAGCTGCCACGGTATCCACGGCGATGTCTGGGCACTCGTCGACTCACCGGAGCTGATCCGGTCGTCGCTTCAGGCGTCGCGCGTCTCCGACAGCTGCTACGAGTGCCACAACGACGTATTCGCCCACTTCGAGTACAACGAGCGCCACCGGCTGCAGGAGGGCATTCTCGAGTGCACGAGCTGCCACAACCCGCACGAGCCGGCTCAACGCTGGATGCTCGGCGGCTTCAAGCAGGAGATGTGCGTCGACTGCCACGTCGACAAGGGTGGCCCTTGGATGTTTGAGCACGGCGGCGTGCGCGGCGAGGGCTGCACCTCGTGCCACACACCGCACGGCTCGGTCAACCGGCACATGCTGAGCTTCCAGAACGTAGCCGAGCTCTGCTACAGCTGCCACATTGCGGTGCCCGGCTTCCACGCGCGCTTCGTCGCCGAGAGCCAGTGCACCAGCTGTCACTCGACCATTCACGGATCGCATCTCGATCCCTTCTTCCTGAAGTAGGTGGAGGCGAGTCATGAGAACCATGCGACATTCCATTCTGACGCTCACCTGTCTCGGCATCCTGCTGGCGCTCCCGGCGGCTGCTCAGGAGGGCTCTTTCACCGGCGGATTCCAGATCGGCTTCCGCACCGTGGACGTCAGTGGCAGCCAGAACAAGTTCGACGAGGACATCAACCTCGAGGACGGACCGCGACTGTTCCGGCTCGAGATCAACTACATCCCCGAGGACCAGATGCGCAAGTACGCCGATCGGGTGCTGATCGACGTCAACAACTACGGCGGCGACCCGTTCGAAGCGCTCAGCATCTCGGTCGAGAAGTTCGGTCGTTACGACTTCAGCTACGACCGTCGCAAGTCGAACTACTTCTACGAGGACATCATCCTGCCGGTAGAAGAGGCTGGAAACCCCGCACTGGCTCTCGCCGGTGACTTCCATCACTTCGACTTCGACCGGGTGCACGACCGCGCCGACTTCAAGCTCTGGATCGGCGACAACGCCACGTTCAACTTCGGCCTGAACCGCTACACCCGGCGCGGTCAGAGCACGACGACACTCGACATCTCGCGCGACGAGTTCGAGTTCGACAAGCCCATCGACGAGTCTCTGAACGACTACCTGGCGTCTTTCAGCTACTCCTGGGACAAGGCGACGCTGGTGCTCGAGGAACGCTACCGGGACTTCGACAACCCGGTCGAGCTCTTCCTGCCCGGCCGCTCGCTGGGCGAGGATCCCGAGGATGCGACGATCCTGGACTTCTACTTGCTGAACCAGCCGTACGACTTCACCAGCAACGACCACATCGTTCGCCTGATCGCGCAGCCGAACGACAATCTGCTACTGCGAGCGCAAGCCAACCTCCAGTCGCTCGATCTGGACGTCAGGGCCGACGAGACCGGCGCGGGAATCGCCTTCAACGGCGCGCCCCTGGAGATCGACAGCTCGGGAGCCGGTGAGGTCGACCGCGACATGGACCTGTTCGATCTGGACCTCACCTACCGCTTCGGCCACAAGTGGGCACTCACGTTCGCCGCCCGCCAGAACAGCCTGGATCAGCGTGGCGATCTGGTCTTCGACGGCGAGCCGAGCTTCGGCGAGTACGAGATCGAGACCACGACCGTCGAGCTCGGCGCCCAGGTCCACCTGTCGTCTGCCGTCACGGTTGCCGGTGGCGTGCGCGAAGAGAGCCGCGACATCGACTCGCGGTGGGAGATCCCCGGCGAAGACCACCTGACGAGCGCGTCGACAGACCAGACAGGCATATATGCAACCCTCGGCTGGGCACCGGTGAAGGGCTGCCGGGTCAACCTAGAGCTCGAGGACAGCTCATTCGATGACCCGTTCGCCCTTTCCTCACCGACCGATCGCCAGCGCTATCAGGTGCGCGGTCAGTACAAGATGCCTAACGGCTTCTCCGTACTCGGATCGTTCGCGATCAACGAGCTCGAGAACGACACCTCCGGGTGGGACTCGAGCTCCGATCAGCTGAGCCTCCGGTTCGGCTACGATCAGGACAAGCTGCATGCCTCGGTCGGCTACTCGAACATCGACGTCGAGCGCAGAATCGATCAGACAGTGGTCACCCTGCCGGGGTTCGGCGGTGGTCAGGAGCTCTTCTTCCCGATCTTCTACGAGGCCGACTCCGAGTTTCTCGACGCTCGCCTGCGCTATGACGCTAACGAGCGCGTCGCCTTTGGCGGCGACTTCCGGCTCTACGAGAACTCCGGGAGCTTCGCGCTCGAGCGCGACGACTATCGGGGCTGGGTCGAGGTCGGGGTCGGAGAGGGCTACCTGGTGCACCTCGGCTACCGCACCGTCGACTACGACGAAGCACGCTTTAGCTTCGACGACTACGACGCGGACATTGCCGAGGTCTCCATCGGCTATCGCTGGTAACCGATTCGCCCGGCGGTCGCGGCCTCCCTGGGGGCCGCGCTACCGGGGCGCGTGGCGGGTCTGGCAGACTATGCCGCATGCGCTTCCGGCCGGCCGCCTATGGGACGATCGCCGGGCTCTTCCTCGGCTGGGTGCCGGCCGCGGTTGCCCAGATCGGCCTCGACAACTTCTCCGCGCAGGTAACCCTCACCAGCGACTACGTCTATCGCGGCCTCTCCCAGAGCCGTGAGGACCCGGCGGTCCAGGGGGGCTTCGAGTTCGCTCACGACTCCGGCTTCTTCGCCGGTGTCTGGGCGAGCAGCGTCGACTTTCCGAACAACCGCCTGCGCAGCCAGCCGCGCGATCTGGAGGTCAACTACTACCTCGGCTACGACGCGCGCATCGGGTCGGCCTGGAGCGCCGGCGCCCAGCTGACCCGGTACGCCTATCCCGGCGACGATCCGAGCTTCGACTACGACTACACCGAGCTGGGACTTCTGGCGCAGTTCCGAGACCTGGTCTCAGGCGGGGTGCACATCTCGGAAGGCCTGCTCGGCCGCAATCAGACCGCGGTCGCCTACGAGCTCGCCGGCCGCATCCCCGTGTCCTCCAGGCTCGAGGCGTTGGTGGGTGTAGGGCTGTTCGATCTCGATCGGATCGTCGGCGACTCCTACGCCTACTGGAACGTCGGGGGCAGCTACCGGATCGGCAGGTTCGTGTTCGACCTGGCCTATATCGACACCTCGAGCGAGGCGACGGCAATCTTCGGTGACGAGGTCGCCGGCAGCCGCCTGACCGTGAGCGTGACCGCCCATCTCGAATGAACTCGAATCGGGATTGAACCGTACGGCGCTAATGGGGGACCCAACTGCCGAGGGAGAGTACGATTCGCCGATCCGCCATGACCGACTCCTCGGTCCCAGCCGACGACAGCAGCCGGGATCTAACCCTGCTCCAAGGGGTCGCCGTCGGCGATCGGGCCGCGTTCGAAGAGCTGTTCGTGGCGTACCACCCGCGAGTGATCCGGTTTCTCTACCGGCTCACCAACAGTGCCGAGCTCGCCGAAGAGGTCTACAACGACGTCATGTTCGTGGTCTGGCAGAAGGCGTCCGACTTCCAGGGTCGCTCGAAGGTCTCGACCTGGGTGATGGGCATCGCCTACCGCAAGGGGCTCAAGGCGGCCGCCAAGGCACACCGGCGCCTCGATCGGCGGCCACTCTCGGAGCTCGAGCTCGCGACCCTCCGAGAGCCGGGATCGATCGCCTACCAGCGGGAGCTGCGCGACTACGTCGGCAAGGCGCTCGCGACCCTGCCGGAGCGGCAGCGGACGGTGATCGAGCTGGCCTACTTCATGGGTCACTCGTGCGCCGAGATCGCCGAGATCGTCGACTGCCCGGTGAATACGGTGAAGACCCGGATGTTCCATGCCCGCAAGCGCCTGCGCGCGGTCCTGCCCCACCTCGGGGCGGGCCGGAGCCGGGCGCACCGCGAGGAGAGACCGCTATGACACGCGCTGTGAGTCGGGACGAACGGCACGCCGAAACCTGGGAACGGCTGGCCTGGTACGCGAACGGCACCCTGCCGGCCGAGGAGCGGAGCGGCGTCGAGGCGCATCTGGCCGAGTGCGACGCCTGCAGCCACGAGCTCGGCTTTCTCGAGGAGCTGGGCTCGCAGATTCGAGAGAGCGAAGCGATGCTGCTCTCCCCGGAGCGCTCCTTCCGCGAGCTGACCGGCCGCATCGACGCCATCGAGGCGGCCGAGCAGGGAACACTCGACTGGGCGGACATCGGGCGGATCGTTCGTGCCCGGTTGATGCGGCCCGCATGGCGGCCCGCACTGGCCGCGTTGGCCCTGCTCCTGGTCGTGCTCCTCTCGTGGAGCGCACTCTCCGTCTCGCGGCCCTCGTTCCGCACCCTGTCGTCGGCCGAGACACCGATCGAGGGCTCGGCACCGATCGTCCGCCTGGTCTTCGACGACGTAGCGACCGCGGAGGAGATCCAGGCGCTCCTGAACGGCTCTGGCGCCGAGATCGTGGCCGGCCCGTCGGAGTACGGCGTCTATACGGTGCGGCTCGATCCGAGCGCCCAGCCCAGACACCTCGACGCGACGCTTTCAGCGCTCCGCCGGCATCCGGCGGTCCGGTTCGCCGAGCTGATTCGAGCCGCGGACGGCGGGCGATGACTCGACCATCGGGCGCCATTCGGGCCACGGTAGCGCTCTGGGCACTGATGCCACTCGCTGCCCTGGCGAGCGTCGAGGACGGCTCGAGCCAGCCTGGGGGGAGCGCCGACGTCGACCAGGCGCCGATCGCCACACGTCAGATCCTGGTCACCTTCGCCGACCGGCCGACGCGACGCTTGCCCGGGGCCGGATCCACCCGCCGTGGCTACTCCGGCAGACGCAACTATGAGACCTCGCCACGCTCGGCCCGTCTCGCCGCCAAGCTGGCGCGCGAGTACGACCTCGAACACGTGGACGGCTGGCCGATCGAGCTGCTCGGCGTCCATTGCGTGGTCTACGAGGTACCGGCGGGCAGAACGACCACCGAGGTGATCCAACGCCTCGTGGCCGACCCGCGCGTCGACAGCGCCCAGCAGATGCAGCTCTTCGAGGTGCTCGGCAGGGCGAGCTATGACGACCCCCACTTCGATCTGCAGCACGGCCTGCACTCGATGCAGGTCGAGCAGGCGCACCAGTGGAGCCGCGGCGCCGGCGTCCGGGTAGCGGTCGTCGACACCGGTGTCGACGTCGACCACCCGGAGCTCGCCGGGAGGGTCGCGATCGCCGAGAACTTCGTCGACGACGACGCCCTCGGTTTCGCCCGCGACCGGCACGGCACGGCGGTCGCAGGGATCATCGCGTCACGCGCCGGCAACGGACTCGGCATCGTCGGCGTCGCGCCGTTGGCCGACGTGTTGGCGCTCAAGGCGTGCTGGGAGGGCGACGCCGGCTCCTCGCCGGCCGTCTGCTCCACCTTTACGCTGGCGAAGGCGATCAGTTTCGCAGTCCGCAAGCGCGCCGACGTGCTCAATCTCAGCCTGACCGGACCGGCCGACGCGCTGCTGTCGGCGCTCCTGTCCGAAGCGATCGATCAGGGCGTCATCGTCGTCAGTGCCCTCGCCGGCGACCGGCGGGACCTCTTCGGCTTTCCGGCGTCGCTCGACCGGGTGATCGCGGTCGCGGCGTCGGAAGCTCCGAAGAGCACGCTGCCACTCGGCCTGCGCGCTCCGGGCGACGACGTCCTGACCATCCGCCCGGGCGCCGCCTACGATTTCATGTCGGGGAGCTCACTGGCCGCGGCACACGTCTCCGGGGTGACCGCACTCCTGCTCGAGCGGAGTCCCAGGCTGACCCACGAGTCGATCCACCGGCTGCTGGAGGCGACCTCGCACTCGACCGAGACGGCAGTAGCCGTCAACGCCTGCGCGGCTCTAGCCGGGCTGCTCGGCACCGCCGGTTGTGCGGCTGCCGCCGAGCAGGATCGAGCCGAGGCGGAGATCCGCCCCGGCTCGAGCCTCTAGATCGCTTACAGCTGGATCCGGTAGGTGACCGTCGCCCGGCGGCCCGGCTGGGGCCGGAAGAAGGACGTGTTCGAGAACTCGGAGTAGAGCTCGTCGGTCAGGTTCTCCAGCACGATGCCGATCCGGTGCTGCTGTCGCCCGCGATCGACGAGCGTCATGCCGCCACTCAGGGTATGCACCGTGAACGAAGGCAGCTCGGGACCGACCGGAGGCACCGGCTCGTTGGGCTGCAGATTGAGCGAGCCGGAGCCGTTGTGGCGGGCCCGGTACTCGAGCCAGTAGCGGCCGCTCGGCGGATCCCAGCGCAGCCAACCCACGTACTTGTTCTCGTAGGTCCCACCGGTCGGCGGGTTGAGGCTGTCGCTCGACTCGGCGTCCAGGTGGGTGTAGTTGCCGCCCACCGCCAGGCCGTTGTCGGCTCGGTAGCCGAACAGGGTCTCGATGCCTTCGAACCGCAGGCTGTTGGCGTTGCGCTGCTGGACGACGAACTCGACCCGCGCCATCTCGAGCTCGTCCTGGACATCCTGCGGCAGCTGGGCGATCTCTTCATCCGACAGGAAGTACTGGATGATGCCGTCCGTGATGTCGTTGCGGAAGTAGATCAGCTCGAAGATCGCGTTCTGACGCCGGTACTTGAACCCGAGATCGATGTTCTCGCTCTCCTCCGACACCAGATCGGGATTCAGGATCTGATACCCGATCCCCTCCGGGGTGAGCCCGTTGAACAGCCGCTCGACCAGATTGGGCGCGCGGAACGCGGTGCCGTAGGAGCCGATCACGTTGAAGTTGTCGCTCACCTCGTAGACCAGGTTGAGGGCACCGACCAGGTTGCCGTCGGAGAAGTCGAGTTGAGAGGTGTCCCAGCCCGGCGTCGCCTCGGCGCTGGTCTCGACGTTCTGATAGCGCACCCCGAGGATCATCTTGAACCGATCCCCCATCAGGATCTCGTCCTGCAGGAACGCGCTCCAGCTGGTGTTGGTCGCGTTGGGGACGTTGGCGATGTCGTCGGTGCTGACGATCGGCACCTCGAACGGTGGGCCCGGGAACCGAAGGGTGGTGGTGGTCACCGAGAAGTCGGTATTGAGTGAATCGTCCTCGTAGCCCTCGACGCCCCACGTGAGCAGGTTCTTGTCGTTGATGATCTTGTTCATCTCCGCCCGCAGGCCGAGCGTGTCGAGGTCGGTGAAGTTCCTGGTGTCCGCCCCGACCGACGAGTCGGGCGCGCCGCGGAAGATGGGGCCGATGTTGATGTCGATGTCGTTGACCAACTCACGCTCGTTGCTCTGGTGGTAGAGCTGAATCATCGCCGAATCGGCGACCGGGCTATTGAGCTCGAAGCCCTCGTAGCCGAGCGTGTAGCGATCGAAGTCCTGATACGGATAGAGGATTCGGATCACCGCCCCCGAGTCGTCGCCGATCAGCTCGGGATCGACGAAGCCGAACCCGGCGTCGTCGGCTCGGTAACGGTTGAACCGGAAGAAGAACGCATGCTTGTCATTCACCAGCCGGTCGAAGCGGCCGTAGAGCGAGCTCTCCTCGACGCCGCTGTCGATGACGGTCACGCCATCGTCGAGCCGGATGTCACCGAACGAGCCGGAGGCCGACTCGTAGTCCGAGGCGTCACTGATCGAGCCGCCCAGGTTGAACGACCACCGCTCCGCCCGCTTCTCCACCGAGGCCTGGCCGCGCAGCTGGTCGCCGGCGCTGCCGTAGCGGACGCTGGCCGAACCGCTGACGCCATCGCCAGGGCCGGGCGTGCGGGTGATGAGATTCAACACGCCGCCGATCGCATCGGTGCCGTAGAGGACCGAGGCCGGGCCGCGCACGACCTCGACCGCCTCGACGCTGTCCATATCGACCAGACCCGAGATCTCACCGAAATCGGTCTGGCGACGCGGATTGTTCATCCGCAGGCCGTTCTCGAGAAAGAGCACGCGCAGGCCGCGCACGCCGCGGATGACCGGCCGAGCCTGGTTCGGACCGACGCCGTTGATGTCGACGCCGGTCTGATCACGCAGCATCTCGACCGCGTTGTTGGTCTGCTGGCGCTCGATCTCCTCGGCCCGGAAAACGGTCACCGGAGTCGACAGCTCGAACGGATCGGCTTCCGAGCCGGTGGCCGTGACCGTGGTAACAGCGAAAAAGGAGACTTCCGGAGCGCCGCCGTCTTCGGGTTCGCCCTCGGTCGGGTCGGCGCTGTCGGCGGACTCGGGCGCCTCGACGGCGACCGCCTCGTCCGCTTGCAGCGGTAGCGCCGCGCCGAGAGCCAGGAGGCCGATCAGCGCCAGCGCAATCTTCGTTTTGCCTGTCATGTCTGGTTCCTTTCGAAGCGGGACCACCGGCGCGACGGCCGGGGCCCCGAGTTGGTCCTTCTTGGAGATGTTCAGTCGATAACCGGTGTAGATCAGCAGGAGACCGGCGAGCTCGGTCACGTAGAGCACCTCGACGTAGCCGGCACGGGTCGCCGCACCTCCGATCCCCGGCAGGATCGCTCCGATAGCGATCAGAATGTTGCCGATGTAGCGGTGCCGCAGCTGCGGCGCGCTCCGGAAGCGCCAGGCCGAGATGGCGGCTCCGCCCACGAGGAAAAGGACCGCGTAGAGGTTGACCACCGGGGTCAACAACCGGATCCAGCTCCACTCGATCACCGCGCCCGACAGGCGGTGCGGCTCGACCAGGGTCAGATCGAGCGGAGTCAAGAAAACGAGGACACTCGCGACGGCGATGAAGGAGCTGACGATCCAGGCCGAGAGATGGGCGAAGCGGCGGTTCATCAACAGGTAGATCGAGCCCTGCGCGAGCGGGTAGCCGCCGAGAAACGCGCCGACGACGTACCACGACCTGAAGACGAACGGCTGCCACCCGAAAAGGGTGGTGAGCGATTCGGTCAGCGTGCCGAGCCCGTAGGTCGCCATGCCGATGCCCCACCAGAGGAGGTGGAGCCCGCCGCCCTTCGCTCGATAGCGCGAGAAGAGCTGGTAGCAGAAGACTACCGAGCAGATCGTCGTCACCAGGGGCAGGTGAAGTACCGTTTGATGCAAGCCGTCCAGATTCAATTCCGATTCCCCCATGGTCTCGGAGCCACTACGTGCGGCCCCTACAGTCACAGTCGATGCGCGGTGCGCCCCACAAGGGGCGGGCCGGATGGAGCGCCGCCGGGCGCTCACTCATCGAGGTTCCTCGACCTAGAGGAGGGCGGGCGGGGGACGGCAGGCGATCGCCGCCAGTGAGCCCATCACCGGCCCACCCCTGCGACGCGTGCGCAGCCTCAGAACGGCGACGGGCGGTCGCACCGACGAGCCGAGCAGGCTGGCCAGGGCGACGCCCAGGGTAATCGCCACCACGGCGCCGACGGAGACCGTCGCCGGCAGCGCGAAGAGCCAGCCGATGTCGACCGGCCCGGTCATCTGCGACGCCGGGACCACCGGCGCCTGGATGTGCAGCAGGAGCGCGAGCAACCAGATGATGCCCGCCGGTCGGCCGGTCAGGAGCCGATAGCCGCGCGCTCTGAGTCGCCAGAGTGCCGCCAGCAGGATCACGGTGGCGAGCCACTTCGCGGCGACCACCGGCTCGAGGACGCTCTGGTCGCTCAGACGCTGCCAGAGGAGGCGCAGGTGAAGTAGGACCAGGCCGAGCGCCAACGCGCCACCGGTAATGCGCACAAGCAGGCGGCGCAGCAACGCCCGCTCTCCGACGGCCTCCCTGCCCCTGAAAAGCCTCACGACGGCTCAATGATACGGAAATACGGAAATTCGGTAAAGCGCCACGGAGCGGGCTCTACCCGGCCCGCGGGGCGGGCCTCGGGTGGCGGGATGTCGCCACCCCTCGGGGTGGTGCTGCCCCGCTGGGCGCATGCTAGACAGGCGCTGAGCCATGAAAAACCTGACAAAAGCGGCCCCTGAAGCGATCCGGCCTCCCTCGATGGTCGACGGCAACGAAGCGGTGGCTTCGATCGCCTATCGGCTGAGTGAGGTGATCGCGATCTACCCGATCACTCCTGCCTCTCCGATGGGCGAGCTCTCCGACGCCTGGGCGGCGGAAGGCCGCCCGAACGTCTGGGACGCGATTCCCGACGTGGTCGAGATGCAGTCGGAAGCCGGTGCGGCGGGCGCGGTGCACGGCGCGCTCCAGGCCGGAGCACTGGCCACCTCCTTCACCGCCTCCCAGGGTCTGCTGCTGATGCTCCCCAACATGTACAAGATCGCCGGCGAGCTGACCCCTTTCGTGCTGCACGTCTCGGCGCGGACGATCGCCACCCACGCGCTGTCGATCTTCGGCGACCACTCCGACGTCATGGCGGCGCGCGGCACCGGCTTCGCCCTGCTCGCCTCGGCCTCGGTGCAGGAGGCGCAGGATCTGGCACTGGTCAGCCACATGGCGACCCTGGAGAGCCGCATCCCGTTCCTGCACTTCTTCGACGGCTTCCGAACCTCGCACGAGGTCAATCGACTGGAGACCGTGACCGACGACGAGCTGCGGGGGCTGATCAACCCGCAGCGGATCGAGCAGCACCGACAGCGGGCGCTCACCCCCGATCGGCCGCTGATCCGGGGCACGGCCCAGAACCCCGACGCCTTCTTCCAGGCGCGCGAGGCGTCCAATCCGTTCTACGACGCCTGCCCCCGGATCGTGCAGCAGGCGATGGACCGTCTGGCCGCGCTCAGCGGCCGTTCCTACCATCTGTTCGACTACCACGGCCATCCCGAGGCCGAGCGGGCGATCGTCCTGATGGGCTCCGCGGCCGAGACCGCGCGCGAAACGGTCGCTCACCTGACCGCAAGTGGTGAGCGGGTCGGCCTCCTGCAGGTACGGCTCCTGCGGCCGTTCTCATCGAGCGATTTCGCCGCTGCCTTGCCGCCAAGCGTCCGCAAGCTCGCGGTGCTCGATCGCACCAAGGAGCCCGGCGCCCCGGCCGACCCCCTCTTGCAGGACGTGCTCACCGCTCTCGACGCCACCGGCAGACGGACCGCGAGCGGCCAACCGATCGAGCTGGTCGGCGGGCGCTACGGCCTCGCCTCCAAGGAGTTCAATCCGGCCTGTGTCAAGGCGGTCTTCGACCAGCTCGCCGCCGAGCAGAGCCGTCCACGCTTCACCGTCGGCATCGTCGACGACGTCAGCCGTCTGTCGCTCGAGGTCGACCGTGACTACGACATCGAGCCCCCGGGGCGGGTGCGCGCTCTCTTCTACGGGCTCGGCTCCGACGGCACGGTCAGCGCCAACAAGAACTCGATCAAGATCATCGGCGAGCAGACCGGCCGGCACGCGCAGGGCTACTTCGTCTACGACTCGAAGAAGGCCGGTGCGGTCACCATCTCGCACCTGCGCTTCGGCGACGAGCCGATCCACTCGACCTACCTGATCGGTCGCGCGAGCTTCGTCGCCTGCCATCAGTGGGACTTTCTCGACCGCTTCGACGTGGCCGAGCGCGCCGAGCAGGGCGCCACGCTGCTACTCAACTCGCCCCACACCGCGGATCAAGTCTGGGACCACCTGCCGCGCGAGCTCCAGGCGTCGATCCTCGAGAAGCAGCTCAAGGTGCACGTGGTCAACGCCGACCGCGTGGCGCGCGAGTGCGGCTTGGGGGGCCGGATCAACACCGTGATGCAGACCTGCTTCTTCGCTCTGGCAGACGTCATGCCGGTCGAGGATGCGATCGAGCAGATCAAGCTGGCGATCGAGAAGAGCTACGGCCGCCGTGGGCCGGAGCTGGTGGCGCGCAATCACCGCGCGGTCGAGCAGGCGCTCGCCAGCCTCGCGCAGGTCCGGCCTCCGGCGCAGGTGACCTCGCAGCGCCGCCGCCCACCGGTGGTGTCGCACCAGGCACCCGACTTCGTCCAGAAGATCACTGCCGTGCTGCTGGCCGGCAAGGGCGACCTGCTGCCGGTAAGCGCGTTTCCGGTCGACGGCAGCTGGCCGGTCGGCACCAGCCAGTGGGAGAAGCGCAACATCGCCGCCGAGATTCCGCTCTGGGACGAGAAGGTCTGCATCCAGTGCAACCAGTGCGCGCTCGTCTGCCCGCACGCGGCGATTCGGACGAAGGTGTACGAAACCGAGACGCTGGGGGGTGCTCCCGCCTCCTTCCAATCGACCGAGTACAAGGCGCCCGAGCTCAAGGGGCTCGCCTACACCGTGCAGGTCGCGCCCGAGGACTGCACCGGCTGCGCGCTGTGTGTCGAGATCTGCCCGGCCAAGGACCGCTCCAACCCGCGTCACAAGGCGATCGACATGGAGCCGCAGGCGCCGGTGCGCGAGCGCGAGCGGGAGAAGTACGACTTCTTCCTCGGCCTACCCGAGCTCGACCGCGCACGTGTGACCCGGCTCGACGCCAAGGGCTCGCAGCTCCTGCAGCCGCTGTTCGAATACTCCGGCGCGTGCGCGGGCTGCGGCGAGACGCCTTACGTGAAGCTGCTCACCCAGCTGTTCGGCGATCGCCTGTTGATCGCCAACGCGACCGGCTGCTCGTCGATCTATGGCGGCAACCTGCCGACCACGCCGTTCACGACCAACGACCAGGGTCGCGGACCGGCGTGGGCGAACTCGCTGTTCGAGGACAACGCCGAGTTCGGCCTCGGGTTCCGGCTGGCGGTCGACAGCCTGCGCCGCGAAGCGGAGAGCCTGCTGCGCCGCCTCGAGCCAGAGCTCGATTGGCAGGCGATCGTGAGCGCCGATCAGTCGGAGGAGTCGGAGGTGATGGCCCAGCGAGAGCGGATCGTCGTTCTGCGTGAGCTCCTCCCGCGGATCGACCGTCCGGCCGCGCGACGGCTCGAAGTGATCGCCGACTACCTGGTCAGAAAGAGCGTCTGGCTGGTCGGCGGCGATGGCTGGGCGTACGACATCGGCTACGGTGGTCTCGACCACGTCCTGGCGCTGCGCAGGGACGTCAATGTGCTGGTGCTCGACACCCAGGTCTACTCGAACACCGGTGGTCAGCAGTCGAAGGCGACGCCGCTCGGCGCGGCGGCGAAGTTCGCAATCACCGGCAAGGAGACTCCTCAGAAGGACCTGGGCATGGAAGCGATGAGCTACGGTCACGTCTTCGTCGCTCAGGTCGCCTTCGGCGCCGACATGAACCAGGCGGTACGGGCCCTGCGCGAGGCCGAAGCCCACCGTGGACCCTCCCTGGTCATCGCCTACAGCCCGTGCGTCGCGCACGGCTACGATCTGCGTTACGGCGGCGAGCACCAGAAGCTGCTGGTCCAATCCGGACTCTGGCCGCTCTACCGATTCGATCCGAGGCGGTTCGACCAGGGCGAGCCCCCGCTAGTGCTCGATTCGAAGCGGCCGCGCGGCCGCGTCGAGCAGCTCCTCCGCCAGGAGGCGCGCTTCCGGATGGTCGAGCGTCTCGATCCGAAACGCTTCGACGGCTTCGTCAAACAGAGTCAGCGGATCGCCGATCAGCGCCGAGCCATCTATGAACAGCTCGCCGGCATCGCGGTGCCGGTGGCCGATGCCGAGGCGGAGGTTCCCCAATGAACCTGACCTGCAGCTATCTCGGGCTCGAGCTCCCCCATCCGTTCGTGGTCGGGGCGTCGCCGATGGTCGACGACCTCGACGTGGTCCGCCGGCTGGAGGACGCCGGCGCCGCCGCGATCGTCGTGCGGTCGCTGTTCGAAGAGCAGGTGCACCACGACGAGCTGGCGGCCGCGGCGGCGATCGACGGTCCCGCGCACGCCTTCGCCGAGGCAACCACCTACCTGCCCGAGCCGATGGTCCGCGGCGCCGACGACTACCTCGAGCTGATCGCCGGGCTGCGCCGGAGCGTCGATATCCCTTTGATCGCCTCGCTCAACGGCGTCCACGGCGGGCGCTGGCTCGACTATGCCGACGACCTGATGACGGCCGGGGCGGACGCTCTCGAGCTCAACCTCTACCACCTGCCCACCGACTGGCGCGAGAGCGGCTCGGCCATCGAGGATCGATTGCTGTCGATGGTCTCCGGCCTCAAGGCGCGCGTCAGTGCCAAGGTGGCGGTCAAGCTCTCACCCGCCTACACGTCGCTGCCGCACTTCGCACGCGGGCTGGTCGACGCGGGTGCCGACGCGCTGGTGCTGTTCAATCGCTTCTATCAGGCCGACATCGATCCCGAGAATCTCGACGTCGTCCGCCGGCTCGAGCTCTCCACCTCGTCCGAGCTGCTCCTGCGGCTCCGTTGGCTGGCCGTTATCTCGGCCCAGCTGAAGACCCCGCTCGCGGTCACCGGCGGCGTCCATACCGGAATCGACGCCATCAAGGCGGTGATGGCCGGAGCTTCGGTCGTACAGGTGGTGTCGGTCCTGCTCAAGCGAGGTCCCGAGTTCCTCGCCACCCTGCGCTCGGAGCTGGAGGGGTGGCTAGAGGAATATGGCTATGCGTCTCTGGAGGAGATGCGCGGCAGCATGAACCTGAGCCGCTGCCCCGACCCGAGCGCGTTCGAGCGCGCCAACTACATGGAGATCCTGCGCAGCTGGCGCGGGCTCTGATCCGAGCCTGACCGCGAGGCCGAGCTCACCCGAGCTCGGAAGGCGCTCGTGGCCACCCCGGGGAGCGCTCCGAGGCGCCCGTGCGCGCCGCTTTTCTGGCGAGCCGCGAGTGACTCATTTCATCAGCTATCAGTGGGCTTGTTCACTGTTGGCGACCGCCCTGCTTCATACGCTCTTCGAACCGTTTCAGGCACTTGCCGAGGCGGTGATCGAAGGGGGCCCGCTGGATGTCCGCCGATGCGTTGGAATCCGAAACCAAACTCCGATCCCTAACCACAACGCTCGGTCAAATCGTCCTCGGGCTCCTTTCTTTCTTCCTCCTACTCCCCGTCCCGGCGAGCTCGACCGTCGACTACGACATCGTCTACGTTCGACAGCCACGCGACGACGCCGAGCCCACCCGCTGGGCGGAAGCGTTCCATCCGGCGCGGCTGGCCGCCGGCGCCGATCTGATGCTTCTCCACCCCGACGGTGGCGAGGAGCTCCTGGTGCGTGGCGGTCGGGGCTCGGTGACCGATCCGTTCGTCTCGTTCGACGGCGAGTGGGTCTACTTCAGCTACTTCTACGACCTCCGGCCAGAGCGTCTCAACCGTCAGCGCCAGTACCTGCCGCTGGAGGGCGCGGACATCTTCCGCATCCACCTCGCCACGCGGCGCGTGGAGCAGCTCACCTTCGGCGAGTTCACCCCCAATACCGGCGCCGGTAGGTGGCACGCGAGCAATCCGGTCGACCCCTCGCCCGAGTACGACCGACTCGGCTACGGCATCCTGAACCTCGGGCCCTGTCCCCTGCCCGGCGGCAAGGTGGCGTTCACCAGCAACCGGAACGGCTTCGAGCCGCCCAAGGGCTACACCAGTCCGACCCTGCAGCTCTTCGTCATGGACGAGGACGGATCGAACGTGACCCCGATCGCGCCGATGGGCATCTCGAGCGCGCTCCACCCGACCATCTTGCGCGACGGCCGCCTGATGTACTCGAGCCACGAGAGCCAGGGGCTCCGCGACCGGCGCAACTGGGGCATCTGGTTCATCTCGCCGGACGGTCGCGACTGGGGTCCCCTGGTGAGCGCGTTCCGAGAGGCGCAGGCGTTTCACTTCATGACCCAGCTCTCGAACGGCGACATCGTCTTCGAGGACTACTACAACCTGAACAACAACGGCTTCGGGGCGCTCTATCGATTCCCCCCGCCGACCGGTGAGCGGCCCGGCTTCCACAGCGCGAGCCTCGATCAGAATCCGCCGATCGCTCGCACCAAGGCCAGAGGCTTCTCGGCACCGTTTCGGATGCCGTTCACCCCGCGCGGTCTCTTTTCGATCACTCCCCTGACCCACGCCGACGACGCCCCGGCGCCGGTCGGCCCGGGAGGCTCGGCCGGCAAGTTCACCCACCCGTCGGCGGCCCCGGACAACGATCTCCTGGTCGCCTACACCCGCGGACGGGCGAATCACCGCGGCTTCGACTCGGGAACGGCGTACGACAGCGGCATCTACCTCGTCCCGCAGGCGCGTCTGGTCGAGCATCCGGGCCAGCTGATCGAGCTCAAGAACGACCCACGCTACAACGAGGCCTGGCCACGAGCCGTGGTGCCGTACCGGGCGGTGCACGGGGTCGAGCAACCGATCGAGATCCCGTGGCTGCCGAACGACGGCAGCCTGCACCCCGAGCTCCCGGCCGGAACGCCCTACGGTCTCGTCGGTACGTCCAGCTTCTACAAGCGCGAGACCGCTCCGGGCGTCGATCGCTCGAAGGCGTTCGACGGTCTCGAGCCGTTCAACAGCAGCGCCAACGGCGCCAACAGCAACTGGCACGTACAGGGTGCGGACGCCGGCCGCTACAGCGGCCGTGACATCTGGGCGGTGCGAGTCCTGGCGATGGAGCCCAACAGCCATCGTGCCTACGGGCCGACCGGCGGCCGGCGCTTCTACAGCCACGCCAGCGAGCGGCTGAGGATCCTGGGCGAGATCCCGCTGCGCAAGAACGACGGCCGGGGCGTTGAGCTGCTCGACGCCGAGGGCAACCCGGATACCAGCTTCCTCGCCAAGCTGCCGGCCGACACGCCCTTCACCTTCCAGACTCTCGATCGGAACGGCATGGTGCTCAACATGGCACAGACCTGGCACCAGGTGCGGCCCGGCGAGATGCGGGTCGACTGCGGCGGTTGTCACGCGCACAGTCAGGAGCCGCTAGCGTTCGAGGGCACCGCGGCGTCCCGGCCCGACTATCAGCCCTACGATCTCTCCAAAGTGACTCCCCTGGTCGCCGCGGGTGACGGCGAGGCCACTCTCGCCGTGCGCGCGACCCCGGTGGTGAACGTCGAGTTCTATCGGGACATCCGGCCGATTCTCGAGCGCAGCTGCGCCTCCTGCCATACCTCGAAGAGCCCCCGACCGCCCGCCGATCTGGTCCTCGACGATCGCGCCCTCCATGATGGCCTGCCCGGCGACTACGCCCGGCTCGCCGCCGACCGGCATGCGCGCTGGGGCCGGCCACCGGTCATCCGGGGCGGCAAGTGGCGCTCGCCCAACGCGTCACGCTACCTCCGCATGTTCCAGAGCCGGCGGAGCCTGTTGATCTGGAAGCTGTTCGGCGCCCGGCTCGACGGCTGGAGCAACGCCGATCACCCGACCGAGGCTGTCCCCGGCGTCCGCTCGACCCTGCCGGCGGGCGTCGACCCGAACGACGCCGACATCGACTTCGACGGCGTCGCCTGTCCGCCTCCGGGGTCCCCCCACCCGCTGACCGAAGACGAGAAGCGCATCTTCGTCCGCTGGATCGACCTCGGAGCACCGATCGACCTCGACCGCGGCCGCGGGGCGAGCGCCTTCGGCTGGTTCCTCGACGACCTCCGTCCGACCCTGACCGTCGATCTCCCGCGGCCCGGCCTGAACCACGAGCCGATCGACCGGTTGCGGATCGGCATGTCCGACGCCTACTCGGGAGTCGACGAAACCAGCCTGTCGCTGACCGCCGACTTCCCGGTCGACGGCCGCGCCCCGGGGACCGAGCTGGCAGATCTGGTACGAGAGACGGCCGACGGTGTGCTCGAGATACCGCTCTCGGCTCCCCTTCCGGCCCTCGAGCGGGCCCGCCTGACCGCCGAGGTCCGCGATCGCGGCGGCAACCGCCGGCGCGTCGAACGGGTCTTCGCCACCGCCTCGACGATCGAGCGCAGCTACACCCTGGCGCGAGCTTCGGTCGACGGCTCGGGCGGCGTCGCGCTCACCAAGCACCGACGGAGCTGCGGCGCCTGCCTCGATCGCGACGTGCGCCTGGCACGCAAGGACCCTAGCCCGGCGCCGACACCGACCGTGCAGCGCGCCAGGTCGAAGCCGAGCCGGAGCGCACGGCGATCCTCCGGGGTGCTCCTGGCGGCGAGCCAAGGCAAGCCTCAGCCAGCCTCGGGCGACCAGCTCTTCGCCGATCAGTTCGAGCGCCAGGACTCGCACAAGCTGGGCCGCTCCTGGTCGGAGATCGAGAGCCTCTCCAAGGTCCGGCTGGAGGATCAGCACGTCGTCTTCGAGCCGGCGGACGACGCTTACCGGCCGATGATCTCCGGGCGTTTCGAGCAGCAGACCGGTGGCAGCGTCATCTGGGAGTTCGACCTCGACTTCCGCCGCACCGGGCCCGAGCGCTCCTACTCGTTCTGGATGCAGCTCGGCTCCCACGGCGATATGAACTGGGACGACCCGACCGCGCAAGGGGTGGCGGTCAACCTGATCTGGGGCGGCCCGGACCAGGGACTCGACAGCCACGAGGGGCTGGGCTACCTGTCGCGGGGCGCGGTGATCCAGGTAGCAGCGGTCAGCGGCCGCGAGACCGTCCGGGTAGAGGCCGACCTCGAGACCAGGAGCTACACCCTGGTGATCGGCGACCAGGTGATCACCGGCATCCCGTTCGACCGCGACGTGCCGCTGGACACGGTCCGGTTCTTCGCCCACCGCATGAACGGCAAGAACTTCGCCAGCCTGATGCTGGGCGGTGTGACCGTGGAGCGCGGCGCCGGCGGCAGCCAGTTGGCCGGCCCCCCGAGCACCTCGCCCGAGACCTCGCCGTAGGCCTCCCTAGGTCGCCTCGCGGTCGAGCCACTTGGTGACGTGGACCGCCGAGTAGTCGGCCATCCGGTCGAGCAGCCGAGCCGGCTCGCTCTCGACCAGCACCAGCCCCCGATGCTCGGCACGCAGGAAGCGCTCCTCGACGGCCCGGTCGAGCATCGCCAGGAGCGGCTCGTAGTAGCCGTCGACGTCGAGCACCCCGCACGGCCAGGCGTGAACGCCGAGCTGAGCCCAGGTGAGCGTCTCGAGGAGCTCTTCGAACGTACCCATGCCGCCCGGCAGCGCCACGAAGCCTTCCGCCAGCTCGGCCATCAGCGACTTGCGCTCGTGCATCGACCCGACGACGTGGAGCTCGGTCAGGTCCTCGTGCATCACTTCCTTGGCCGCCAGGGCCCTCGGGATGACGCCGACGACTTCGCCCCCGGCGGCCAGCGCGGCGTCAGCGACCGCGCCCATGACGCCTACTGTCGCACCCCCGTAGACCAGCCGGATCCGTCGCACGGCGAGCTCTCGGCCGAGCTCCGCCGCCCGCTCGAGATAGAGCGGCCGGCGACCCGGACTCGAGCCGCAGAAGACGCAGCAGCTCTTCACGCCCGCTCCCGGCTGCGGCTCAGGGAACCGCCTCGATCGCAGCGCCGCTCTCCGCACGCTTCTCGATGACCTCGGCCACCTGATAGTCGCGTATCGAGCGGGCGTGAGTGAAGATGATGATCTCGCCGATCAGTCCGAGCGACAGTGTCTGGATCCCCAACACGATCAGCAGTACCCCGAGCAGCAGGAGCGGTCGGCCGGCGATCGCTCCCATCCCCAGGATGCGGTAGATCCCGAGGTAGAGGGTGATCGCGCCGCCGACGGCGGAGACGCCGAGGCCGATGAGCCCGAAGAAGCGAAGCGGTCGGCGGGTGAACTTCATCAAGAAGAAGATGGTGAGGACGTCGAGGGTCCGCTTCAGGTAGACCGCGACGCCGTAGTAGCGCGTCGGAGCGTCTTCGCGGCGCTGTGGGATGGCCAGCTCCTCGACCTTGAAGCCCTGGTTGGCGGCCAGGATCGGGATGAACCGATGCATCCCGCCGTAGACGTGCAGCTCGTCGGCCACGCGCCGTTTCATCACCCGGAAGCCCGAGCTGATGTCCTTGAATCGCGAGCCGGTCATCCAGTTGACGATGCCGTGGAAGAGCGCGCTCTGCAGCCGGTTGAAGAGCGAGTCGACGCGCGGGTGGCGGCGGCCGATCACCATGTCGGCGCCGCCGTCGATCGCCGCGAACGCGTCGCGCACCCCTCGCGGCTCGACCTGGAAATAGGCGGCGATGGTGACGATCACCGCTCCGCGCGCTCGTTCCAGACCGACGGTCAGCGCACTCGACTCACCGAACGTTCCGCCCAGCAGCACCAGCGTCACCTCGCGGTCGGTGCGCTGCTGGAGCTCGCGCAGCGTCGGGATCACCTCGCGCTCGCGGTAGTCGACCACGAAGATGTACTCGGCGCTCTTGCCGAGGGTCTCGAGCTCGGAGGCGTACTCCGAGAAGAGCCGCTCGAGATCGCTATGGCGCTCCACGACCGGGATGACCACGGAAACATCGGGCGAGCTACTCATACTCCCTCCGCACCGCCAGGGTAGCCGCTGGAGACCGCTCCGGTCTCCACGCGGGTCAGAATCGGTTCGGTCTCCCGGTAGTCGCCGGCGCGCACCACCAGTTCGGCGAACATCCCGAGAAGGACGAGATGAGCGGCCGCAAAGACCAGGAGGACGGCGATCGACGGCACCACGATCTCGAACGGCTCGCCCGCGGGCGCCTGTACGTAGAGGTACACCGACAGCGCGGTCACAGCCAGGCCGGCGACGACGAAGGGAAAGCCGAGAATCGCGAACCAGGCCGCCGGATGGGTGGCGAAGCGCAGCAGCATCTTGACGGTCAGGAGATCGAGGAAGACCTTCCAGATGCGACCGAGCCCGTACTTGCTCTCGCCGAATCGGCGCGCCCGATGGTTGACCACGACCTCCCGGTACCGACAGCCCGAGAGCGACAGCATCGGGGCCAGGAACCGGTGCATCTCGGAGTAAAGTCGGGCGCGCTTGACCACCTCCCGCCTGTACGCCTTCAAGGTGCAGCCGTTGTCATGAATCCGGACTCCGGTCAGCCGCCCGATCAGCCAATTGGCGGCCACCGACGGCACCTTACGAGTCAGGAAGACGTCCTTCCGATCCCGCCGCCAGCCGGTGACCACGTCGAATCCAGCGTCGAGCTCGTCGAGCATCCTGCCGATGTCGCGCGGGTCGTTCTGCAGATCGCCATCGAGCGTCACCACCACCTCGCCACGAGCGGTGTCGAAGCCCGCCTGGATCGCCGCCGTCTGTCCGTAGTTGCGCCGGAAGCGGAGTCCCTTGACCCGCGCATCGTGGCCACAGATCCGCCGCAGGCGCTCGACCGTCCGGTCGGTGCTGCCGTCGTCGACCAGCACCAGCTCGTAGCTATCGACCACCCCCTCGAGGGCCGCGGTGATCTCGTCGTAGAGCGGCTGCACGTTCTCCTCTTCGTTGAACAGCGGTACCACCACCGACAGCCGGGGCTCGCTCGAGCTGCGTCCTTCCAGCATGGTCTACGGCGCCTCGGCGGCAGGCTCCCCCATCTGGTCGAGCACCTGGCGCACCGTGCCGAAGCGGAAGTGCCGGAAGAGATCGGAGAGCCGCGCCTCCGTTTCATCGAGATTGGCATAGTGGCGCAGCCGCGTCAGCCAGCCGACCGGCTGACGTGGCTGCTCGGGATCGATCTCCCAGGGATGGATGTAGACGATCGCCGGCCGACTCTCGTCGCGATTGAGCCGGTGCAGGCCCCAGCGCACGAACCGAGGTGGTAGCAGCCGCAGGTAGCCGCCACCGACGAACGGCAGGTTCATCCCCAGCACGCGCACGGTCGAGATCGGGAACTCGATCAGGCTGGAGCCGTTGTCGCGGGCGATCACCCACGGAAAGCGGGGCGCGTCCGGAATGCCGTAGCGGTCGTGGCGGATCGGGAAGATGCTGGAATCGTAGCGGAAGCCCTCCTCCAGCAGGATCTCGGTCGCCCACATGGTCTCGCGGACGATCGAGTAGGTCGGGGCCCGATACCCCTGCACCTCGACACCCGTGATGTCCTCGAGCAGGCTCCTGGCGGCGCGGATGTCGCGCCGGAACTCCTCCGGCGTCAGCTCGGTCACCCGCCGGTGGTCGTAGCCGTGGATCGCCAGCTCGTGGCCGGCGCGCTCGATCTCCCGCACCAGATCGGGCGACTTCTCCGCCACCCAGCCGAGCACGAACATCGTCGAGCGGACACCGAAGCGGTCGAGGAGCTCGAGCAGGCGGCGGGTGTTGCCATCGACGCGGCGCTCGAATGAGTCCCAGTCGGCGCGATCGATCACTTTCTCGAACGCCGCAACCTGGAAGAAATCCTCGACGTCGACCGTGAACGCGTTGAGGAGGCCGTCCGGAGCGCTCACCGAGTCCCCTCGACCGGCGCGGCCTGGACTTGCCGCGGTCGCTTCCACCACGGAAGTCGGCCGTCTTCGACCGGCACCGAAGCGCTCCCCTCCTCGATCGTGATGGCCGCCGCCACCTCGAGCGACACGGTCAGGGCGACCAGTTGATAGAGGAGGTCGAAGAGCGCCAGATCGAGTAGCAGCCCTCCGGTGGCGAACGCCACGAACGAGATCTGCATCATGCTCGCCCACCGTCCAGCCCAGCTGTCCTTGTCACGATACCGGACCATCTCCAGGCGCAAGACGCTCACGACCAGCAGCGACACGAACAGGAGAAAGCCCGGAAGACCGGTCTCGGCCAGCATCTGTAGATAGGAGTTGTGGGCCACGTGCACGTCGTCGGTCGGACCGTAGCGCCGATAGAGCAGGGTGAAGTTGCGCGGCCCGACCCCGGTGACCGGGTGATCGGCCCACATGCGCACGGCGACTCCCCAGGATCGGATCCGACCCATCGCCGAAGCGTCCTCTTCGTAGCTCGAGATCGAAGACGAGCGCTCGGTGTACTTCTGTTTCAGCTTGTCCGAAGCCGTGTAGGCGAACGCGCCGATGCCGATCGCCAGGACGATCATCGCCAGCACCGGTTTGCGGGTGCGCCAGATCAGCATCGCTCCGACAACCCCGAGCGTCAGCAGGCCGCCCCGCGAGAAGGTGCAGAAGATGGTGATCATGCAGAACGGCACCAGCGCCAGCGAGGCGATCCGGAGCGGCTTGTGCGCGGTCGTCAGGCCGACCCCGACCAGCAGCGGAATCGCCATGTTGAGAGCGACCGCGTAGGCGTTGCGATCGATCATGAAACCGCCCGGCCCGTTCAGGAACTGCGCGCCGCCGGCGGCGATCGCGAAGATGCCGTTTTTGAGGCCGAGCAACCCCAACGAGAACGCGATCACCGTGAGCATGAAGTCGAATCGCTTCCGGGTGGTGATCAAGCCGGTGGTGATCACCGCGATGAGGATGATCTTCAGGTAGACGTCGAGCCACTTCTCCGACAGATCGGGCAGCTGCGCGGAGCGACAGGCGATGGCGAACCAGGCGCCAATCATGATCAGCAGCAGCGTCTGCAGCCTGAAGGTCGCGAACCGCTCGCGCCCGAACGCCAGCACCAGGCCGACCAGGATGGCGATCGCTACCCACATCGACAGCTGCATCGACTTGATGCCCCACGCCAGATCCTGCGGCCGCATGTAGGCCAGCCAGGCGTAGACCCCCAGGCCCAGTACCGGCCGGAAGGGGATGATCGGCAGGGTGCCGAACACCACCGCCATGACCGCCAGATCACGCAATCTCGGCCTCCCGCTGGGGAGGAACCACGTGCAGCCTCGACGCCGGGCCGGCAATCTCGAGCAGAGCCTCCTCGAGTCGGCGGCCGGTCTCCCGCCATGAGTAGGACCGGCAGGCGAGTCGGCGACCGGACGCACCGATCCGCTCACGGAGATGCTGCTCGCCGAGCAGCCGGTCGATCATCGCCTCCAGCTCGTCGTCGTCGCGTGCCACCAGGAAGTCCCTTCCGGCCACCGCGTCCTGATCGAGGCCGCGCGCCGCCGCTGCGGTCGCGACGGTCGGTACACTGGCCGCCAACGCCTCGATGATCTTGGTCGGCACGCCCACGGTCTCTCGGAGCGGCGCGACGAACGCCCAGGCGCGGGCCAGGTACGGCTCGACCGCCGGCACCTCACCGGTGACCTCGACGCCCGCCGACGACGACAGCGCCCGCACCTCTGGAGCCGGGGCGCGGCCGACGATCTTGAGCTCGAGCGTCGGCCGCTGCTTGCGCAGCCGCGGGAAGACGTCGTGCACGAAGCGGGTCATCGCCACGACGTTCGGCTGGTAGTCCATCTGCCCGGTAAACAGCAGGGTCGGCACCGCCGCCTCCTGACGCTCGGTGGCGCCGTACGCTTCGATATCGATCCCCATCGGCAGGACAAAGGCGTTCTCTGCCGGAGTGAAGGAGCGCAACTTCTCGAGCTCGCTGCCGGTGGTCAGCGCGATGCGCTCGAACGCCGCTACCTGGGCGCGCTCGTAGGCGCGCAGCCGCTTCGCTTCAAGACGGTAGATCGGGCCCCACGGGAACCGGGCGTCCTCGGCCAGGACCGCCCACTTCGCCGAATCGACGTCGACCAGATCCAAGACCTTGGGCACGCCATCGAAGATCCGCGCGTACTGCGCCGTCGAGGAGCTGCACGCCACGACCGCCGCCGGAGGCGCGGTCCGGGCGAGCTCTTGCGAGCGGCGGGCGAGCTCGGGCGAACGAAAGAACGCCGGCGTCAAGGGCGAGCCGGTCAGCGCCGCCAGGCCGGCCCGGAGTCTCGACCCGGTCGGGTCGAGACGAAAGGTCTCGACCGAGCTACAGAGACGATCGAGCGCGTCCGGAGCGGCAGCGGCCGAGTCGTCCTCGGCCAGGGCCAGGACGTGGACGTCGTGCGCGCGCGCCAGCCATCGGATCTGATGGAACGCGCGTGTTCGCTCGCCCTTGTCGGGCGGGAACGGCACCCGCTGGCAGAGGAAGACGATCTTCAACGCGCACCTTTGCCGACCAGGACAGTCCTGATCGTGCTGGCGAGGATCGAGAGGTCGAGCAGGATCGACAGGTTCTTGATGTAGTAGAGGTCGTGGCGGAGCTTCTCGTTCGACTCTTCGAACGACGAGGCGTAGGAGCCACGTACCTGCGCCCAGCCGGTGATGCCCGGGCGAACGACCAGCCGCTGCTCGTAGAGCGGAAAGCGCTCGATCAGCTCGCGCACGAACGGCTCGCGCTCGGGCCGCGGTCCGACCAGGCTCATGTCGCCGACCAGCACGTTCCAGAGCTGCGGCAGCTCGTCGATCCGGAACTTGCGGATCAGCCCGCCGATGCGAGTCACGCGCGGGTCCTTCTCCTGCGCCCAGACCGCCTCGCCCTCGGACTCGGCGTCGGAGCGCATCGAGCGGAACTTCCAGAGGTTGAAGAGCCGTCCCTGCCGGCCGACGCGCTCCTGCCGGTACAGGATCGGGCCGCGAGATGCGATCTTGATGGCGAGCGCCGTCACCAGCATGATCGGCGCCGCCAGGAGCAGACCGACCACCGCGACCACCAGGTCGAGGATGCGCTTCATGAAGCGGACCGAGCGCGACACGACGAAGCCTTTCGAGAAGATCAGCCAGGACTTGACCGTGATGTCCTCGAGCATGATCTTGCCGGTCAGCTGCTCGTAGTAGGCCGGCCCCTTCTCCACCGGGATGCCGGACGTCTTGCAGCGCAGGAGGCTGTCGAGATTGACCCGCCCGCGGCTCTCGCGCTGCGCGACCACCACCCGGTTGACCCGGTACTCGATCGCCAGGTCGAGGGCGTCGGCGGTCGTGCCGATCACCTCCGGGTTGAGCAGGCTGACGCCCTGCAGATCGGGATCGTCGGCGACGAACCCGACCACGTGGTAGCCGAGGTGCTCGCGCTCCATGATCTCGCGCGCCAGAAGGATGGCGTGCTCGTCGCTGCCGACGATCAGGATCCGCTCGGTCATGAACCGGGTGATCAGGATCCAGCGCAGCAGGAGTCGCCAGACGGTCAGCAGCAATGCGGCGATCATCAGGGCGATCGCGAAGACGCCACGGCCGGTCCAGACCGCCGGGAAGACGTAGTAGACGCCGAGCAGGCCGATCGCCGAGAACGCCAGGGCCCGACTCAGCTGGACCAGCAGCTGCTGAGCGCTCTGCCGGCTACTGAAGTCGTAGAGGCCGTTCAGATAGAGCCCGCACAGGATCACGGCGACGAAGGCGGTGGCCCGGAGGACGAACTCCGAAACCGCGAAGTAGCGCTCCGGCTCGCCGTCGAAGCGGATCAGGAATGCGATGCCCAGCGAGCCGACCAGGATCACCGTCTCGGTCAGCAGACAGACCGTCGACGGGATCGACCAGTGACGGCTGAAGAGCTTGAACACCCCGCTCTAGCCTGCTGCCGGCGTCGGCAGGCTAGCCCCCCTGGGCAGCGGTCCAGCGGTAATGGCCTTCGATCGGCCAGCGGGTCAAGACGTCCTCCTCGGCGCCGCTGCCGGTAGCGCTCGCTTTGAAGTGGTGCAGGACCATCCAGTTGCCGCTCTCGGCGCGGCGGTCGGAGACGATACCGGTATGGTTCGTCCAGCCCGGAGCGTCGGTCGACCAGAAGACCACGTCGCCCGGCTGCCAGTCGGCGTCAGACGAGATGTCGAGCTCCAGGGCATGGCGGTCGAACCAGGTCATGAGGTTGCGCACTCGCCGGTGGTCGATGTTGGTGTCGGCCTCGGAGGCCCCGTAGACGCTCGGCGACGGCACAAGATCCTCGTGGATCTCCAGCTGGAGGTCGAGACCGGCCTGACGGAACGCGCGCACCACCAGGTCGGCGGCGGTGCCGCGGTCGAGACCAGGATCGCCACCCGGGTACTCCAGCTCGACATAGGAGATGTCGTAGCTAGCGACCGTGTTGGCGGCGTTTCGAGCTCCGGCCAAGAGCTCGGCTGTCGGCGAGGCGGGGGCCCGATCACCGAGCGACGACTCGATCGATGGCGGCGTTTCGGCCATCGGCTCCGGCGTCCCGGCCGCGGCCGGCTCCGCCGGCGGCGTCACTCCCTCTTCGGGACTCGAGCCGAGCAGCCAATAGGCGAAGGCGAGGCTCGCCACGGCCGTCCCGATCGCCCCCAAAACGCGCCACTTCTTGCTCGAGGAGGACTGCGGAGCGGCGGCTCGGGCGCCTTCAAGAGCTCGCGCGTAGCCGGCGTAGTAGGCGTAGCCCTTCTCGGAGGTCAGTCGAGTGCCGTTGAGGACGAAGCCGAGGACCTTGTCGGGGCCGAGAACCGACAGCGCCTCCTCGATGCCCCGGCGACGGGTCTTGCCTGCCCGTACGATCGGCAGCACGGCGTCGGCACAGGCGGCCAGCGCACGTCCGCTCGCCAGCACTATCGGTGGGGTGTCGATGACCACGATCTCGTAGACCGAGCGCATCTCCTCGACGGCGCGTCCCAGCCGCCGCTGCGCCATCAGGCCGGTGGTCTTGCCCATCTCGCCTGCCAGGAGAACATCGAGCTCGGTCCCCCAGACCGTGGTGACGGCCTCGTCCAGAGTGCAGCTACCGGCCAGGAGCTGCGCCAGGCCGGGAGTCCTGGGGTCGAGCTCCAGGTACTCTCGGAGCGCTGGTTTCCAGAGGTCCCCCTCCACCAGGAGGACACGCTGCTCCCCTTCCCGGGCCAGGGTCAGGGCCAGGTTCATGGCGGTCAGGGTCTTGCCGGTGCCGGAATCCGGGCTCGAGGTGGCGACGATCAGAGGCTCGCCACCGAGCTGCTCCTTGCGCTGCTCGACCTGGAACGCCAGGTTCCGGTACTGCTCCGCGGCGTACGAGACGCCCTCCACCTGACTCAGGACGACCGGCGTGCCCGGCACGACCCGAGCCCAGCGCCGCTCTTCGGGCCGCTGGCCGCTGTCGCTCGGAGGAACGATCCCGGAGCTCACGCCGCCCCTCCCTCGGCTGCCCTGACCGGACGCGCCGACTCCTCACTGATCATCGGAATGACGGCGATCACCGGCACCGCTGGGAACGCGTCCTCGAGCGAGCTGGCGTCGACGTAACTCTGGTCGAACTCCTCGCGCAGGAAGACCAACCCGACACCGACCGCCGCACCGGCCGCGATACCGATGATCAACAGCATGATCGGGTTGGGCGCGTAGGGCGAGCCCGGCGGCCGGGCCTCTTCGAGTATCCGGAACTGCTCGCTCTGGCGCCGCATCTCCAGGTTCTCGGCCAGCCGCGCGTCGGTACGCTTGCCGAGCAGCGCCTGGTACGACTTGCGCGTGTTGTCGTAGTCGCGGGTGAGACTCAGCAGCTCCTGCTCGACGCGCGGAATCTCCTGCAGGCGGAGTTGGTATTCGTCGATGTCGCGCAGGATCCGCGTGCGGTCCTGCTGCAGCCGGGCGATCTCCATGTCGATCTGGCGGAGCTGCTGGGCGGCAAGCGGCTCGGCTGGCCCCTGCCCGCCGGTGTCGCGGCCGGCGGAGCTGCTCTCGAGCGCGGCGATCTCGTGCCGGAGACGGACCACGTCGGGATGACGGTCGGTATAGCGCGCCCGCAGGCGCGCCAGATCCAGCCGCAGGTCCTCGAGACGCGACGCCTCGGCCGAGGCGGAGACGCCGGTGCCGGCGTACGTCTGGGCCTCGCGCTCCAGCAGCAGCTTGCGGATCTCGGCGTTCTCGATCGCGTCTCGAGTGATCTCGAGCTTCTGGTCGAGGTGCGCCAGAGTCGCCAGATTGGCATCGCGCTGATCGGGGAGCCTGCCGTCGTTGACGATCCGGAAATGCGCCACCCGCGCCTCCTGCTCCTCGAGCCGGGCCTTGGTCTCGGCCAGCTCGCTTTCCAGGAACGCCGAGGTGTTCTGCGCCTGGCTCTCGCGCATGCGCAGGTTCTCGGCGATGAAGTACTGGCCGACTAGATTGGCGGTGTCGGCCGCCATCACCGGGTCGGGAGCCTTGAAGAAGATCCGGAAGATCCGGCTCCCCTGGACCTGCAGGGTCAGGTCCTGACGGACTCTGCTGACCGCCGCCGCCATCTGACCGCCGGCGACCAGCTCGGGATAGAGGCCGACCTCGTCGACGATCCGCTCCAGGTTCGACCGATTGGTGATCTGCTGTTCGATCGTCTGCAGGCGATCCTGCAGGCTGGTCGTGACCGTTGCCTTGACGTAGTTCTGCGGGACCTTCTGAGACTCGACCATGATCAAGGTGCTCGTCCGGTAGATCGGCGTCATCACCTTGAGCGCCACGATCCCACCCAGGAGACCCGCCACCATGGGCAGAGCCACCCAGAGCTTGCGCCGCCAGACCAGGCGCCCCAGCTCGACTGGCGACAGCGCCCTCATGGCCTGCGCCTGGCGGTTACGAACGGTTTCATCATCGGTCTCCCCACAGCGACCGACGTACCTCACTTCGGCTCGGAAATGAGACGGCCGGTTTCACTATTGGCTCAACGGGGGCCAAGTGACCACGTACAGCGCCCCGCGTCTGCGCCTGCCGTTCTGCGAGCGCCGATCGGCGCCCGCAGCAAGAAGCTCTTTGGATCGACTAGCTGGTCGAGTCGGACTCCCGAAGTAGGTTCAGAGAACTGTCGAAACGCACCAAAAAACCTGGTCCGATTGTAGCGTAGAGGTCGCCCGCTGTCAACCGTTGTCACACAACTAAGCACCGCAGAATCAGTGATTTGCGTCACACCACGACGTCCCTTGACAGCGGTCATCGGGGCTCGAAAACGACTCACGGGACGATGATCGTGTCGCCCGGCTCGAGCACCATGTTGTCCTCGGGTCGGCGTCCGGAGGCGATCGCATCGAGGTTGATCTGCCAGCGTTTCTTGACCCCGTTGACCTCGCGCAGCACGACGATCTTGTTCGTCTTGGCGAACTCGGTCATCCCACCGGCCATCGCCAGCGCCTGCATGACGTTGGTCGGCTGCAGGATGTCGAACGCGCCGGACTCCTTAACCTGCCCAAGAATGAATACTTTGCGAGAGTTGACCTGGGTGACCAAGACCGACACCGACGGCGCGGTGACGAAGCTCGAGTAGCGATCCGTGAGCAGGCTCTGCACTTCGAGCGGGGTCAGGCCGGCAACCAGCACTTCGCCCACCAGCGCCACCGAGATCCGTCCATCGGGCCGCACCGGGACCTCCGCCTGCAGCTCGTCGTTCTTCCAGACCGAGACCTTCAGCATGTCGCCGACGCCGATGATGTAGCTGTCGCCGGTGGCCTCAGGCTGCGCGAAAACCGGCGTCAAACCGAGCGTGACGATCAGTGCGGCGAGGCTGGCGAGACCCCTGACGGGAGCGCGCCGAAGCATAGAAAAACTTGTATTCATGCAATTTACGTCCGTCTTCCGTGCGCAATTCAGGCTACAGATGTGGTAACCTTGCGTCAAGGGAACAGAATTCCTTAGCGAGGTGGAGATCGCGATGGGGGGGGCTGAGCGCCTCCCGGGGAAGGGGAAGAGCAGAGTTTGAAATCGTCTCGCCGACAAGCGATCGGCGGCGGGGTTGTATTTTCTTTTGGAGGCTATCTCGTCTGATTGGAGACTCTCGTGACGATACGAACGCTACTGGTCGGATGCTCCGCGGGCCTGATCGCCCTCACACTCGTGTGCGGCCCGGCCGAGGCCCAACGGCGCACGACGTTCAATCCGTACCTCTATCTCGAGCAGACCTACACCGATAACGCCCGCTTCTCGCCGGTCAGCGAGTCGGACACCTACACTCGCGCAGCGGTGGTCCTGCCGCTGACCTACGACATGCGTCGGCAGGGCAGCCTGTTCGCTTCGTACGAGTATTTCGTCGACCGCTTCTCGGACCTCGACGATCTCGACAACGAAGGACAGCGCTTCAACGTGGGGTATACGGTCAAGCCGAGCTCGCCGTCGGTCTTCCGCATCGGCGCTTCCTATCTTGAGCGCACCGACCAAGGACGAATTCCGAGCCAACTGGTCGAGGACTTCTTCCTGACGCCGCGGCTGAAGCGCGAGGTCCTACGAGTCGGCGCCAGCTACAGGCATCGCCTGAGCCAGACCTGGAGCACCGCCTTCGGTGTCACCTACGTCGACTTCGACTTCGAACGGGCCTCGTCCAGCCAGAACGACATCGTTCTGATCGGGGTGCAGAGCCGCGACGGGTTGATCTACGACTTCACGATCGAGAACCGGCAGTCCGAGCGCTCGACCGTCGGTCTCGGCTACACCTACAGCGACTTCACCCTCGATCCGATCGAGCTCGACCCACGCTTCAACATGGAGGGCGACGAGCAGATCCACACCCTGTTCGGATTCTGGCGCTACACGGTCGGTCCGCTCTGGAGGACGGAGCTCCGCCTCGGCTACTACGACCGTCAGGGCACGAACTCCGACGGCTCGCCGATCGATCGGGACGGCGCCAGCGCCCGCTTCTCCGCCTTCCGGAACTTCCGCACCACCCAGCTCGAGCTGTTCGCCGGCTACGCGCCGTCGAGCGAGGGGATCCTACGCGGCACCTCGACCGTGACCACGGTCGGCTCGGCGCTGCGCGACGTCACGCCCGGGCGCTGGGACTGGGAGGTCTACGCCCGCGCCAGCCGCAGGCGGCCGGCGAACCCGGGTGAGGCGGACATCGACGTCCTGAGCACCGGCGGCTACGTCCAGTGGCATCTGCAGCGGCTGCTCACGCTGAGGCTCCACTCGTTCTACTCGGACCAGACCTCGGACGACTTCTTCTCCAACCGCTCGGTCTTCCGGATCAGCCTGGGTCTCTACTGGTTCCCGCTCGGCAGGACCCAGATCGGCGGCGCTCCGGCGGTGCCGTTCGCCGACATCGAAGAGTAAGTCGCTTACCCGATGTCCAGAAGCCCGGCGGACGGCGCGCTCCTGGTCGAGCCGACGCCGCCGACGGACGGGGCGTCGTGGAACGAGTTCGTCGCCACCCACCCCGACGCCAGCTACTGTCATCGGTTCGAGTGGCGACGCATCACCGAGGTCGCCTACGGCCGCTCGTGCACCTTCCTGCGCGCTCGGCGGGTGGACCGGCTGGTGGGCGTCCTGCCCCTGGTCTGGATGCCCGGCCGCCTCGGTGGACGGCGGCTCGTCTCGATGCCCTACCTCGACCTGGGTGGACCGCTCGCGGTCGACGAGGAAGTCCAGGCCGCGCTGGTGCATGCGGCTCTCGATCTCGCCGAAAGCCGGGCAGCACGCTCGGTGGAGCTCCGGGAGAGTGGTGCCGGCGACGACGACGGAGAGGCGCCTGGTCGGTTCCGCTTCCTCAAGGTGTTGGACGACGATCCGGAAGCCCTCTGGAAGACGCTCGGCTCGAAGGTCCGCAACCAGGTCCGCAAGGCCCGTAAATCGGGGCTGACCACCGCGCGGTTCACGGCCGACCGGCTACCCGCCTTCTACGAGATCTTCGCCCGCAACATGCGCGACCTCGGGTCGCCGGTGCACTCGATCCGCTTTCTGAGCGCGGTGCTCGACGCCTTCGGGGACGACGCACACCTGTTCCTGACCCGGACGGAGTCGGGCCGCTGCGTCGCCGGCGGAATCGGTATCGCCGCCGGCGGCGTGATGACCGTTCCATGGGCCTCGGCGCTCCGATCGGCTCGCCACCTTTGCCCCAACCACTCCCTCTACTGGGCGATCCTCGAGCACTCCGCGCGCGCCGGCCTCGACAGCTTCGACTTCGGCCGGTCGAGCACCGGCAGCGGCACCTTCCACTTCAAGAAGCAGTGGGGAGCGACCCCGGTGCGTCTCGCCTGGCGCCGGGTGGACCGCCGGGGCTCGCGGCCCGAGTCACACGGTCAGGTATCGGCCGTCGATCGCGTGCTGGTAGCGGTCTGGAAACGCCTGCCGCTCGGAATCGCCAACCGGCTAGGCCCGGCGGTACGCGGACGTCTGCCGCAGTGACGGATCGGATAGCCTGACGTCGTGCGCCTCCGAAGAGCGATCGCGCTGCTCGCGCTGGCCGCGCTCTACTACTCCATCCCCAACGCGCGCCTCGACTTCACGCGCTTCAACTGTCACGACAGCGAGAGCTACCTGGCGCTCAGCCACTCGCTGACCCACGGCAGGGGCTACACCCGCAGCCTGCCGCCGAGCGACTACGTCGCGCACGAGATGTGGCCGCCGGGTATGCCGCTCCTGCTGGCGCCGGCGACCGCGGGCGCCGAGCTGCCGCTCGACTGGAAGCGCGCCAAACGGGTCACGGCGACCCTGGGGCTGATCGGGTTGATCCCAGTCTGGCTCTGGGCTCGACGGCTGGCCGACACCTCGACCGCGGACATCGCGACCCTGGTCCTCGCCCTCAACCCCTTCTACTGGCACTTCAGCCACCAGGCGATGGCCGAGGTGCCGCTCTTCCTCTGGCTGGTGGGCGGCTTGTGGCTGATCGATCGGACCTGGTCACGGGACCGGGTGCCGCTCGGCCGAGCGGCCTGGGTCGGCCTGGCCTGTGGTCTCGGCATGCTGATCAAGGGCCATGTCGCCGGGCTGGCGCTCGCACCGCTCGCCTACCTCGGTAGCCAGGAGGGATCGGCCCGCCGCAGGCTCGCTCCCTGGCTGGTCTTTTCGGTCGCGCTGGCGATCCCGTTCACCGGCTGGCTCGCCCGCAATCAGACCGTCGACGCCCCGGGACCCGACGGCTACAGCCAGCTGCAGCAGCTGCGGATGGCGGACCCGATGGATCCGACCAGCGAGGTCCGCGGTGCCACTGGCTCGCTCGCCTCGATGATCTCGAATCTGCGAACCTACACCATTTATCACCTGCCGTCCCAGGTCGTGCCCGCGCTCTGGCCGCCGGAGATCTTCGCCTGGCGCGGCAGCGGCTGGCCCGCACTCGCGCTGGCGCTTCTCCTGATCGGAGCCGCCTACCAGCCGCGACCGGGAGTGCGGGCAGCACTGCTCGTCGGTGCCGCACTCGCGGCGCTCAACCTGGTCTACGGCTACGGCGGATCGCCCCGTTTCTGGCTGCCGGTCTCGTTCCTGCTCCTGGTACTGGTGACGATCCGGTTCGGGCGCAGCTTCGAGCGCCTCGAACCGGTCCGCCGCCGCCTGCTCGCGGCCGCCGCCGGGCTGGCGCTGCTGGTCAACCTCGGTGCCTACATCGCGGCCCACGAGCGCGCTCCCTACAACCGGCAGGGGCCGTGGGCCGAGCTCGCGCGGCTGTTCGAGCGCGTCGGCGACGGCGGTCTCCAGAGCGCCGGCGTCCTGACACCCAATCCGCACGCGTTCCAGCTGACGACCGGACTGCCGGCACCGATGCGAGTCGCGGAGTCGACGTTCGAGCACATGGTCTCGCGCCTCGACGGCCGCGGGCCACAACCGCCCACGGGCTCGGTACTGGTGCTCGCGGTCGATCCGTGGGGCGTGTTCGCGCTTCCCCGGCCGACCAGCGGTCGGGAGCTGACCGGCGGTCCGCCTCGGTACCCGATGGAGTGGTAGCCGCTAGGGCGGCGCCAGTACGGGCGGATCGGTGAGCGCACGCGGGTCGCGCACCGGCGTTCTCAGCTCCACCAGGCGCCGCTCGGGCTCCGGCGCCAACCGGTCGAGCGTCTTTCCCACCCGGATCCGCAGGCGCCAGAGGTCGACCGGGTCGGCGCCGGCGAAGTCGAGCCGGCCGGCGTCCTGCGAGCCGCTCTGCGAGGCGACGGCTTCGAGGCCCGCCCAGGCACGGACCAGCTCGCCAACCCGCCACCGTGGCTGGCCGGTCGCAGCCGCCAGGAGCGTCAGGTACTCGACGTCCTGCTGGCCGCGCCGGTACGCCTTGAGCCGGATACTCGGGCGGGGGCCGCGATCCCGCTCGCGCCCCGGGTAGAAGAGCGCCAGCGGACTCGCCTTGCGCCAGGAGCTCTCCTTGCCGACGGTCTTCCAGGGCAGCACTCCGTCGGCGCCGACGCTCCAGGCCCAGAGCACCCAGGCGGCCGGCTGGACGTTGGGACTCTCCACCCGATTGGAGGTTCCGTAGTTGTAGACCAGCTCGCCGTACTCGTCTCGGCGCTCCATGACGGCGCGCAGGTAGGGAGCGAAGCCGATGCCCACGACGTTGACGTCCAGGAGGCCGTCGAGCAGATCGCGCTGCCACTCGGGACGCGAAATGTCGGCCCGGAAGGCGAGCTTCGCGCGCCCGGCCGGATGTCCGGCGGCCGCTCGCGCCACCCCTTCGTGAAACGCCTTGCCGTACCAGCGCAGCGCCCAGAAGTCCTGGGTGTTGATCGGCTCGTCGAACACCCAGTAGGCGGACGAGCGACTCCAGCCTTCACGCCGGTGGTAGAGCTTGTTGTTGAGATAGAACTCGAAAAAGGTGTCGTCCCAGCCACGAGCGAACAGGTGCTCCGCGAAGCGCTCGACGCCGGCGACGAAACGCTCTCGGTAGCTCTCGGAGAGCGCCCGCTCGGCCCAGTAGCCACCCCCGAACCCGTCCTCGATGGCAGCCGGCCAGTTCTCGTTGAGCGGCAAGTAGAAGGCGTCGACCGGGACGCCGCTGCGGGGCAGATCGGCGAACGCCGAGCCGTCCAGCAGCGGGCCGAAGCGCTCGTCCCACTCGCGCCAGGCGTCGCGCCCCGGGGTACCGGGTCGGTAGCCGCGGAAGACCTCGCCGCGCCAGCTGTACGGGACCATGTTGAGGCAGGTCCGATGCCGGTGCGCCAGGCGGTAGTAGTCGAGATCGCCCGGCGGCGGCGGCAGACCGTAGGAGTTCATCTGCGGAATGAACGACAGGTAGTCGGGAAGGGTGAAGCTCCAGACCTCGAGCTCGACCGCCAGCTCGACGCTCTCGGTGCCGACCGCCAGCTCCAGCACCGCGGCGTAGCTTCCGGGCGGACAGTCGTGGGGCACGTAGAGGTCGACCAACAGGGAGCGGCTACGAGCCTCGGGCGTCTGGTTCGAAGCGACCGATGATTCGATCGGCACCAGCGGGTCGGGGAGCGCTCCCCGCTCGCTCGGAATCGCCACATAGCGGAGGAGCTCGGCGGTCACCGCGCAGGCCCGACTCTCGGCATCGAACCGGACCTCGGCCTCGAGCCGACCGCTCCCCTCCCCCACGACCACCTGGAAGGCGGTGAACTCGTTGCGCGCGGCGGCGAGCCGGACGGTACGCGCGGTGGCGTCCCAGAGGTGGTTCCGGCGTCGGTAGTCGGGGTCGCGCGCGGGGATCATCTCGCCGGTCACCGGGTGGAGCTTGTCGAGAGGATCGACGACCGCCACCTCGTAGCCTGCCAGAACCGGTCCCGAACCGACCAGAGTGTTCACTCGGGGTACCGCCCCGTCCGGAGCGGCCGCGAGCTCGAGCGACGCGAGCTCGCCCCGAACCTCGACCGACGTGAACGAGATCGGACCTCGGTTGCCGGCCGCGTCGACCGCCCGTGCCCCGACCTCGACGATCGAGCCGGGCTCGAGGTCGAGATCGCGGAGGGTGACCTCGACCGGCTCCCCGTCCTCGTGGGCGATCGGAATCAGGTACCGCGGGACCTCTTCCGCGGTCTGCCATTCAAACGGTGGCCGGCGGGCAAACCGGAGGTCGAAACCCAGGGTCCCCGCCCCTCCGCGATCCGCGGGCGTCCGAATCACGACCGCGGTCTCGCCCGGCCGGAGGTCCCGCCGACGCCTCTCCGAGGCCGGCGTCAGCCGCACGCTCTCCGGCGCCTCACGGTCGGCGCCCGCGATGCCAACGGTCAGGAAAGGAGCCGAGTCGGCCTCGCCCTCGCGGCTCCAGAGGAATCGGTTTGGGAAGACGTGGTAGCGGAACTCGCCGGCGACGCGCTCGTACTCGCTACCGACGTCGTCGGTCAGCGCGAATCCGCCGCTGATGCCGGCGACCCGGGCGGCCAGCACCCGCGGATCGATCGCGATCCTCTGCCAGCCATCCCGATCCCGGGGGGTCGCGTCGGCAAACGCCCAGAGAGTATGCCCGCGGCCGTTGATCACCGCCGTGACGTCGCTCCCCGGATAGGCCCAGCGACGTGTCCCCTGGGCGGCCCAGTTGAAGCTGGCGCTACCCGGCGCGGCGCGGTATCCGGTCGACGTCCCCTCGGTCCACTCCGCCGCCACCGTCGACACTGTCACCCGCCGCTGTGGGTCGTCCGAGGCGCCGCGGACGTGCAGGACCGGCGATTCGAGCAGAGCACCGCGGAGCCGCTCGACGTTGATGTCGAAGAGCGACAACTCGACGATCCCCTTGGTCTTGAGCCGCTGGGACCCGCCCAGGTTGGCGTCGCGCTCACCGCGCGCCGCCGAGACGATGGTGTCACGCCGGACCGGCAGCCTGATCTGCACCGCTCGGCCCGAAGTCGACTCGGCGCCGGCCGAGGGCAGGCCGGCACCAACCTCGCCGAGGAGGAACACTACGAGTAGGCTAAGTGGAATCAGAAACGGGAGGCGACCGGATCGCACCGTGTTGCCATTCTAACTTCGGCTCCCGAAACGCTGTGCTAGCTTCCCCTCGCAGATGACAGGGCAGGAATCCCTTGGAAGGATGCCCGCGCTCCTGCCCACCGACGAGCCTCCACGACTCCTGGTCGTCGTCGACACCGAAGAGGAGTTCGACTGGGGTGCTCCCTTCGACCGCAACGCCACCACCGTCGAGGCCATGAGTCACCAGAATCGCGCGCAGCGCCTGTGCGCCGACTTCGGCATCGGCCCGACCTACGTCGTCGACTATCCGGTCGCCTCGCAGGAGGCGGGATACCGACCGATCGGCGATTGGGTCGCCGACGGTGCGGCGACCGTCGGTGCCCACCTCCACCCCTGGGTCTCGCCGCCGTTCGACGAAGAGCTGAGCCCGCGCAATTCCTTCCCCGGCAACCTGCCGCGCCGGCTCGAAGCGGAGAAGCTGGCGCGCCTCTCGGAGCAGATCGAGCGCGCCTTCGGTCTCACGCCGACGGTCTACAAGGCGGGGCGCTACGGCTTCGGCGGCAACACCGCATCGATCCTCGAGCAGCAGGGGTTCGAGGTCGATCTCTCCGCCAACCCACCGTACGACTACCGGAGCGAGGGCGGCCCGGACTTCTCCGGCTTCGACGCCGATCCGTACTGGTTCGGCGACCGTCGCCGCCTGCTCGGCGTCCCCAGCAGTGGCTCCTACGTCGGCTGGCTGGGAGAATCGGCCCACGGCGTCTATCGGCGAGCGGCACAACCCGGACTGGCGTGGAGCCGGTTGCCGGGCGTGCTCGCGCGCATCGGAGCGGTCGACCGGTTGCGGCTCTCACCCGAGGGATTCGAAGCCCACGAGCTGCGCAAGCTGACGCGGCACCTGATGGACCGGGGCACCCGCGTCTTCACCTTCAGCTACCACTCGCCGTCGCTGATGCCCGGCTGTACCCCGTACGTGCGCTCGACCGCCGAGCTCGGCCGATTCCTGGGCCGCTTCGAGAGCTACTTCGAGTTCTTCTTCGGCCGGCTGAACGGCGTCCCGACGACGCCGCTCGAGCTCAAAAGCGTTCTCGAGAGCCGGGGTGGGCCGACGCCATGAAGGTCCTCGGTATCTCGCCTCTCGACAAGGACGCCACCGCTTCGCTGGTCGAGGACGGCAAGGTCCTGTTCGCCGCCGCCGAGGAGCGCTACAGCCGGCGCAAGCAGCACGCCGGGTTTCCGCACCAAGCCGTGGCCGCCGCGCTGGCGGCCACCGGCACCACGCCGGCCGAGATCGATCTGGTGGCGTACCCCTTCTTCGACTGGCCCCGTGAGGTCGAGCTGATCGAGCGCGGCCTGGCGGAAGAGGCCCGTCTGCTGGACGGCCATCAACCCGATCTGCGACCCGCCCTGGCGGCCGCGCGAGACCGGGTACCCGATCGCAACGGCGAGATCTTCGGCCTGCGGGAGCCCAACGCGCGCATGCGCAAGGGGGCCCTCAAGGAGCTCGTCTACGCCGCCGCGGGCGTCTCGCCCTGGATCTCCGATCGGGTCGCGCGCCGCTCCTCGCGCGCCTGGGCACGCTCCGCCGCCGCCGCCCATCGCCACTGGAACGCCGAGCTCGAGAGCTCGCTCGGGGAGCTCGGCCTGGGCGACAAGCTGCGACGTTACGAGCACCACCTCTCGCACGCCGCCAACTCCTATCTGACCAGCGGCTTCGACCGGGCGCTGATCGTCACCCTGGACGGCTACGGCAGCGGTCTGTCGGGCTCGATCAGCCTCGGCGAGGGCGGCGAGATCCGGCGGCTGCACGACTTCCACTTTCCGTTCTCGCTCGGCACCTACTACGAGTCGGTCACCTCGTCACTCGGCTACAACCCGACCCGCCACGGCGGCAAGATCGTCGGTCTCGCCGCCTACGGCGATCCGCGCGTCCTCGGCGACGTGCTCCTGTCACGCTTCGATCGCACGCACCCCGGCGACCTGCGGATGGTGCAGAACCTGAACCTCTACTTTTCGCGCCATCTCGCCTCCCACTTCCCGATGGTGGACGTCGCGGCGGCGTATCAGCACGCCCTGGAGGTGATCGTCGCCGAGATCGTCGGCCACTGGACAGGCGAGACCAGCTGCAATGCGGTCGTGCTGTCGGGCGGTGTGGTGGCCAACGTCAAGATGAACCAGCGGATCCACGAGGTCGCGGGCGTGGAGCGCATCTTCGTCTATCCGAACATGGGCGACGGCGGCTGTGGCACCGGAGTCGCCCTGCTCGAGACTCTCGGCGGCGGCGACGGAACGCCGATCGAGGACGCCTTCTACGGTCCCGAGTTCTCGGAGCGCGAGATCGCCGACGAGCTCGAGCGCGAGGGGCTCGAGTTCCGCGAAGCACCCGACCTGGCGGCCGAGGTGGCGCGGCGGATCCACGACGGCCAGGTGGTCGCCCGCTTCGACGGCCGGATGGAGTACGGGCCCCGGGCGCTGGGCAATCGCTCGATCCTCTACCACGCGCGTGAGCCGCACGTGAACCAGTGGCTCAACCAGCGGCTCGGCCGGACCGAGTTCATGCCGTTCGCGCCGGTGACGCTGTACGAGGCGCGCGACCGCTGCTACGAGGGCGTCACCGGCGCCGAGCTCGCGGCCCAGTTCATGACCATCACCTTCGACTGCACCGAGTGGATGAAGCGGAGCTGCCCTGCGGCGGTTCACGTCGACGGCACCGCGCGACCCCAGCTGATCCGGCGCGAGGCGAGCCCCGTCTACTACGACATCGTGCGCGAGTACGAGAAGGTCTCCGGCATCCCGTGCCTGATCAACACCAGCTTCAACATGCACGAGGAGCCGATCGTCTGCACGCCGCACGACGCCATCCGGGCATTCGTGCGCGGCCACCTGGACGCCCTGGCGATCGGCCCATTCCTGGTCGAGGCGCCGAGCGAAGCGCGCGAGCGACCACCCGCCTGAGCTACGGCCGGCTGAAGGAGCGCTCCACCGTGGTGCGATTGCCCTGGCGGTCGCTGACGCTCACCACCAGCAGCCCATCGTCGATCGCGATCGGCTCGTCGAGCTCGAGCGACCAGACATGGTCGCCCGACGGCCGGAAGAGCGACCCCAGCTCCTCGCCCGGCGCCAGGCCGGCGACCGGGAAGCTCGCCATCACCGAGAAGCTCTGCTCGTCGAGCCCCGAGTAGGCATCGAAGGCGGCGAACCGGATCGCGTCGAGCGGCTCGCTGCCAGCTCCCGCTCGCGGCGAGCTGACGGTGAGGGTCGGTCGCTGGGAGTCGCGGAAGAAACCCCAGGCCTCGGTGCCCCGCTCGCGACCCGAATCGATCGGCGCTCCCAGGTCGATCCAGCGCGCGATCGTCCGCTTCTCCTCCTCGGTCAGCGCCGGCGCGGTGCCCGGGGGTGGACAGATCTTGCCGTCGAAGTCCAGGTCGGCATCGTTCGGATCGGCCCCGGGCGGCAGGGTCGACGCGTCGCCGGGCACCCGCTCGGTCGGATGATCGTCGTTGGTCCAGCCGTCGAGCCGCTCGCCGAAGACTTTCCAGACCAGCAGGCTGCGCCGGCTCTGGAACTTCCTGACGTACCGGGAGGCGTTCGGAGGGCGCCACTTGCGGCCCTTGATGATCGGCGGGTAGCCCCACTCGGCGTGCCGGTCGTCGACG
>CAMYOG010000002.1:0-162005 GCA_947259925.1 Thermoanaerobaculia bacterium | reverse complement strand
CCGCTTGTAGTCGCCGGGCAGCTCGCGGCCTCGGGGTCCGTATGCCGTCTGGTCGTCGAGGACCAATCGTCCCGGCGGGTCGCTGACGCCCCCGGCGTGGCAGGAGACACAGCTCCGCTCCAGGATTGGACGGATGTCGCGATAGAACTCGGTGTCGACCACCCGCGACTCGTGGATCTCGAGCTGCGGATCGCCGTCGGTACCGAGGTCACCGACCATCGGGGTGACCGCCGTCAGGTCCGCCACCTCGTACTCCGGTCCGGCCGCCGCCGTGCGCTCGAATTCGAGCGGGGTCTGGCCGTGAGCGTGACAGCCACCGCAGTCGGCGCGCATCTCCCCCGGCCGCACCTGGTGCCAGGTCTGCGAGATGTTCAGCGCCATCCCCCGCCGGTCGAGCGTCTGGAAGGTGAACGGCGTGTCGGCGGGGATCCTGGCCAGGAAGCTGGTATCCGGGTTGCCCTCCGGATCGCGCAGCTCGCCGCCGGCGCCGTCGCTCTTGCGCAGCGGCACCTCCCCCAGTACCCGCAGCCGCTCGTGGGCGTGACTGAAGTAGTGGCGGCCGGCGCCCGGCCCATAGCTGCGATGCGTGTTGGGCTCCATCGTCACGATCCGTACCGCCCAGATTTCGTCGTCGTCGTACAGCCCGGCGTCGGCGCCCTGCACGAACCAGTTGCTGTTTATGCCGTTGGCGGCGGTGTTGAACGGCTCGAGGCCGTCGAAGCTCCGCGCCCGATCGAAGCCGGGGAAGCTCCCCCGCTTGTAGAAGCTGGAGGTCCCGATCAGCCCGAACGGCGTGCCCGGCTCCAGGCTGTCGTGAGCTTCGCCGTCGTTCGGCAGCCAGGGCAGGAGATCGGGCTCCGGCCGCCCGTAGATCGCGCGGTACGACACTACCGCCCGCGGCCACGCCTCGTTGTACTCCGGGTCGTTCTTGACCTCGATCAGCTGCGACGGGTCGGTCACCGGTTGGGCGGCGGGGATCACGTAGATGCCGCTGTCGTAGCTCGGCAGCCGGAGCTCACCCCGGTGGTGGGCGGGCCCGTGGGTGTAGGCCACCAGGAGGTCGCCGTCGGGAGCGCCCGACGGGTGGGTGAACTTGCCGACCCGCCGGCCGTCGGCGCCGATCGGCGCCGGGGCGTCGTCGGCATGGGTCATCGGCGTGATCGAGAGCAGGCCCAGCGGCGTGAACGGCATGCGAAACGGCTCTTCGAAGCCGCCTGCCTTGGTACGCAGGATGGGCGGGTTCTGGTCGAGGGCGGCGGGATGGAACGCCGCCTCACCGGGCGTCGGCAGGGGGAACTTGTAGATCGCGCCGAAACCGTTGTTGTTCAGGTTGTAGTAGTCGACGAACGCGATCTCGCCGCCGGTGAGCTGGGTCATGAAATGAAACGCCTGAGCCTCGCGGAAGGCACTGACCAGCGGTCCCCAGTACCGGCCGTCGGGCGCGATGTGCCATATCCCCCAGTTGCGACGGTCACGGAGCCCCTGGTTCTCGTGCGAGCCGAACATCAGACGGCCGTCCCGCAGGATGGTCGGATGCAGAGCGCTCGACAGCGACATCGGTCCGATCGGCGTGACGTTCGAGCCGTCCTCGTCCATCACGAACAGCTGCATCGAGGGGCTCGTGTAGCCCTTGGGCGGTTCGAAGCCGTTGCGGTTGCTGGTGAAGGCGATCCGCCCGCCGGGCAGCGGGCAGGGCCCCGAATTGACGATGCCGTAGCCGAGTCGGTTGAACTCCGCCGGGGGATCGAGGGGGTTGGACGGATCCCAGTGACCGGCGCCGGTGTTGGGTGTGAATTCGCCGAAGGTGAGCTGCTGGCGCTCCCGGGTCTCGACGTTGACCCGGAAGATGTCGGCACCATCCATCGGCAGGTGCTGGCGCTGACGATTGATTCGCTCGGGTCGCAGGTCCCAGAAGTAGCTGTAGTAGACCCACTCGGCGTCGAACGAGACGTAGGGGTCGGTGACCGAGCCGCCATCTTCCGCCTCGACCAGGATCTCTTCCGTGCCGTCCGGATGCAGCAGCATCAGATCAGCGCCCGGCTCGAGCCGGGCCGGATGGAAGACCTCGGGCCAGTAGGTGCGCTCGGTGTCACCCCTGCGCGGCATGCGGACGTAGACGATGTCGTACTCGCCCACCGGCGGCCCGAAGTCGAGGTCGGCTCGACCGCGGTCGGCCGGCGGCACCGGCTGGGGCTCCGCGGGAGGCTCCGGACGCATCCGCAGGAAGATCGCAAGAGCCCCCAGAAACAGCGCGAGGAGCACCAGAATCGTCAGGAGACGGCGGCGTTCCGGCGACACCGACTCAGTATACCGACCGCCCGTCAGGCGTTCGGAGGGCTCTCCGAGCCGGCCGCGCGCACCACCCGGGCCGGGACCCCGGCGGCGACGTTGCCGGCCTCGATCGGCGTGGTGACGACCGCTCCCGCGCCGACGATCGCCCCCGACCCGACGTCGGCCATGACGACGGCTCCGGCGCCGAGCCAGGCGCCCCGGCCGATCGTTACCCGGCGGTACTCCTGGGCCTGCTCGGCGAAGTCGCGCCCCGGTTCGGTCCCGTGTTGGCGGGCGCCGCTCAGCACCTGCACCGCGTCCGCCAGGAGGACGCTCGGCTCGAGAGTGACGAGGCCCAGCCCGCAGCGGCGGCCGATGTACGCCGCTTCGCCGACCTCGGCGCGGGGTGTCGAGAAGGCGCACAGCCAGCCGAAGTAGACGTCCCGCCCGCAGCTCGCCAGGGTCGCGCGGTAGAACGCCTGGCGCAGATAGAGCCCGCGCATGCCCGGGACCCGCCCGACGCCCTCGCTGGCGTTGGCGAACGCCCGGTTCTTGCCCAGAAACGGCGTCGCCAGGGCGTAGATCGCCAGACGGGGCAGGACCACGATCGCGGCGACAGCCTGGAGCAGCCGCTTGAACGCCCGGCCACCTGCGGAGCGCTCGGTCTGGGAGATCCGCTCGACGTCAGGCTCCTGCTCGGACCGCGCCACTCCGTGCGCCGCCGTCACACCGGCCTCGCTTCCGGCCGCGGCGCCCGCCCGAGCGCGACCTGGTAGATCTCGCGCATCCGGAGCATCCGCGCTGCCATGCCGTGATGCTCCTCGATCGTCCGGCGCGCGGCGGAGCCCAGACCGCGCGCCAGCGGCCGGTCCCGGATCGCCCGGCCGATCGCGGCCGCCAGCTGGTCGGGCCGGCCCGGCTCGACCAGCAGACCGTTCACGCCGTCCTCGATCAGCTGGGCGACCCCGGCGATCCGGGTGCTCACCACCGGCAGCTCGAGCGCCATCGCCTCCAACAGGACGTTGGGCAGGCCTTCCTTGCGGCTGCTGAGCGCGTACATGTCCATCGCCCGGTAGAGCTCGAGTGTATCGTCGCGATAGCCGAGCAGGCGGACCCGCTCACCCAGACCGAGCTCGGCCACCAGCCGCTCGAGCGAGGTTCGCTCGGGGCCCTCCCCGACGATCCAGAGCTCGACCTCGAGGCCGCCGGCGGCCACCGCGGCGACCGCCCGCAGGAGATCGTCGAACGCCTTCTCCGGCGACAGCCGGCCGACGGCGCCGATCACGGTGCGCTCCGCCGGCACACCGGCGCGCGCCCCGGCCGCGCCCGGTGCTCCGGTGCGCCGGTACTGCTCGGTGTCGATGGCGTTGGGCACGAACCAGCAGCGCTCGCGCGGCACTCCAAATCCGAGACACGCTTGGTGCAGGTCGCGCGACACGCAGATCACCTCCTGGTACCGCCGCACCAGATACCGGTCGAGCCAGTAGTAGAGCGCCGTCCTGAGGCCGCCTTCGACACCCCAACCGTGCACGGTGGTGATCAGCGACATCGGATTCCGCTTGCGCAGCTTCAGACCGAGGTAGTTGCTCTTGTAGTCGTGAGCGTGCCAGATCGCCGGCCGTCGCTCGGCGCAGAGCGCTGCCAGCTGCGCCGCGGGAAGCCGGTCGAACGGTCCACGATCGTCAATCGGCACGAGCGGCGCCGAGCACCGCTCCGCCAGCTCGACCAGCCGCTGGAACTCGCCGTCGCCCGGATGCCGTAGGTACGCGCACAGCATCGGGTAGCCGCGGTCGGCCAGATAGCGCGGCGAGTTGAGGATCGTCTTGTCCGGCCCGCCGCCGGAGCCGCGCACCACTCGGGCATGAAGCACCAGGTCGGTCACGCGCTCAACCTCGACTGTTCCAGAGCGCCTGCTCGAAGCTCTGCGCCTTCTTCTCCCAGTCCTCCGACTCCAAGCGCAAGCGCGCCTCGAGCTGGGCCTCCGGGACCCCCTCTTCGAGGCGCTGCAGAACGGTCCAGGAGAAGAGCTCCGCGGCCGTCACCACGTCGCAAGCGTCCTTCCATTCGTGGCAAGCGGGGAGATCGCTGACGATCACCGGGCGGCCGGTCGCCAGGTACTCCTTGAGCTTCAACGGCTGGATCGCGCGCGTCGCGGGCAGATCGGCGTACGGCATGACCAGGGCCGCCGCTCTGGCCGCGACCGCCGGCAGGCTCTCGAACGGCAGCGGCCCGGTCTGCACCACGCGATCGATCGACTCGAGCGCCGGGTCCGGGTTGTTGGGGGGACCGATCAGCAGGACGGAGCCGCGATCCAGCGAGCCGGCCAACGACTCGATCCAGTCGGTCGCCAGCCGGCGATCGACCACGCCCCAGAAGACGATCCACGGCTCCTCCAGCCCGTCCAGGCCCTCGGGGACGCCGCCTGTCGGTTGCGCCCACGTCGGCTGGTCGACGCCGTGGGTGAGCAGGACCGCCTGACGTCCCATCTCCACCATCCGATCGACCAGTCGCTCGCTCACCGCGACGATGCCGTCGACCCGGTCGACCAGCCGGCGCTCCATCTTCAAGAGCGTCGATCGGTCCAGCCCCGGCCACTCCGCCAGGTCGTCCACGCAGTAGTAGATCCAGCGCGAGAGCGGCACGCGCTCGACCAGATCCGCCACGATCGGCACAGTGGTCACGCCGATCGTACTCTCGGGCCTCGGGACCGCGCCGGCGATAGCCCGGGTGAGCAGCACGCGGTTCAGCCACCGACCGAGCCCCGACCCGAAGCTCGGCCACATCACCGGGTCGACCACCAGGGGATTGACGCCGGCGCTCGACCGCGGCTCGCGCCGGCGTCGCGACCACCCGGCCAGCTTCTCCATCCCCCGCCGCGCCGTCAGCAGGTCGAGCCGGGGTGGCCGGGTGCCGATGGTGTTGAACCAGTAGACCCGGTAACGCGGGAGAAGCTCCCGAATGAGGTGCTGGCAGCTGGAGGGGTGGCGGCCCCAGTCGTCGGAGAAGACGACCAGGCCGTCCGGAAGGGGCATGCCGGAAGGATACCCATCTTTGTCGGGGTATCGAAATGCAGAGGGTCGCAGAGTCCTTGCGGCCCGACCGCTACAATCCTCCTGTCTGATGACCACTCTCCTGGTCAGCGAGATATTCCCACCCAAGATCGGAGGCAGCGGGCGATGGTTCTGGGAGCTCTACTCGCGTCTGCCTCGCGACGCCTACGCCGTGGCCGCCGGCAGCGACCCGGACGAGCGCCGCATCGACCGGGCAACCGACCTGCGGATCGATCGAGTGCCGCTCAGCTTCCCGACCCGCTTTCTTCGTCCTAGCAGCATCGGACCCTACTGGCGCGCCGCGCGCATGCTGACCGACTCGGTCCGCCAGCGAGGGGTGCAATGGCTCCACGCGGCGCGTTGCCTGCCGGAGGGGCTGCTGGCGGCGGCCGTGGCCCGGCGCTGCGGCATCCGCTACGCCTGCTTCGCCCACGGTGAAGAGGTCAATCTGTCCAACCGCGAGCTCACCCCGCCGTGGCATCGACGCCGGGTCTACGAGAGCCGCGAGCTCGGCTGGATCGTCGGCGTCGTGTTGAAGAACGCCGCCTACGTCATCGCCAACAGCGACAACACCGCAGCCATCCTGACCGAGCGCTGGGGACTGCCGTCCGAGCGGGTGCAGCGGGTCCATCCGGGCGTCGACATCGATCGCTTCACCCCGGGCGTCGACCCCGACGTCCGCGCCCGCCTCAGGTGGAGCGACCGGCGCGTAATCCTGACCGTCGGCCGCCTGCAGCGCCGCAAGGGCCACGACGTCTTGATCCGCGCGCTGCCCGACATCCGTGCCCGGGTGCCCGAGGTGCTGTACGCGATCGTCGGCGACGGCGAGGAGCGGGCCGGGTTGGAGCGCCTGGCGGCGAGCACCGGCGTCGTGGACGCGGTCAGGTTCCTGGGCGAGGTGGGTGACGACGAGCTGCTCGACTGCTACCGCCAGTGCGATCTGTTCGTGCTGCCGAACCGGGAGATCGCCGGCGACATCGAAGGCTTCGGCCTGGTGCTGCTGGAGGCGCAAGCGTGCGGCCGCCCGGTGGTGGCCGGAGACTCGGGCGGTACGCGCGAGACCATGGATCCCGGTCGAACCGGCCTCCTGGTGCCGTGCGACCACCCCGCCGAGCTCGCCGAGCGCCTCGCCGAGCTGCTGGCCGATCCGGCACGGCTCGAGAGCATGGGAGCCGCGGGCCGTCGGTGGATCGAGGAGCGCTTCGGTTGGGACGCCTCGGCCCGCAGCGCCGCGGAGGTCTTCGCGCGATGGCCCTAGCTCCGATGCGCGTCGGATTCGTCGTCCACTCGATGGGAGTCGCCGGCGCGGAGGTGCTGGTCGCCAGGATCCTCGAGCGGGGAGGCGCCGAGCTGTCGCCGACGATCCTCTGCCTCGACGAGATCGGCGCGCTCGGTCACGAGCTTCAGAAGAGCGGTGTCGAGGTACGGGACCTCGGGCGCCGGCCGGGACTCGATCTGCGGCTGCCGGGGCGCCTCGCCCGGGCCGCACGCGAGCGTAGCCTCGAGCTCCTGCACGCGCATCAGTACACGCCCTTCTTCTACTCCGCCCTCGCCCGCCTGTGGCCGGGCGTTCGCAGGAAGCTGATCCTGACCGAGCACGGGCGGCACTTCCCGGACCGGGTCTCGCGCCGGCGCCGCTGGACGAATCGCTGGCTCCTCCAGCGTCAGGCGGATGCGATCACCGGTTGTTCCGACTTCAGCCGCCGCGGCCTGGCGGAGCGGGACGGTTTTGCGGCCGAGCGGATCGAGCTGATCCCGAACGGCGTCGACGTCGGACGCTACGCCACCGGCGAGAGATCGGAGCTCAGAAGCGAGCTCGGCCTCGACCCCGGCCGAGTCCTGGTCGCCTGTGTGGCGCGCTTCCATCCGGTCAAGGACCACGAGACCCTGTTGCGAGCATTCGCCCGGGTGGCGGCAGAGCGCGACGACGTAGATCTCCTCCTGGCCGGAGACGGTCCGCTCGGCGAGCGGCTGCGCGAGCTCACCGCCGCCCTCGGGCTGACCGGGCGAGTCGAGTTCCTCGGCGTGCGCGACGACGTGCCCGAGCTGCTCCAGGCGGTCGACATCTTCTGCATGACCTCGCTCAGCGAAGCGGCCTCCCTGACCGTTCTGGAAGCGATGGCGGCGGGCCTGGCGATCGTCGTCACCGCGGTCGGCGGCAATCCGGAGCTGGTGCGCGATCGCCGGGAGGGTCTGCTCGCTCCGCGTGGCGACGACGCTGCGATCGCCCGGGCGCTCCTCGAGCTGTGCGCGGACCCCGACGGCGCGGCCCGTATGGGTGCCGCCGCGCGCCACCGCGCCCAGGAGGGGTTCACCCTCGAGCGGACGGTCGACGCCTACCTCGAGCTCTACCGGCGCGTGCTCTCGGAGGGAGCGGCTCCCCGATGAAGAAGAAGATCGCCCTGGCCGCGGTGTCGCTCCTGCTGGCGCTGATCGCCGGCGAGATCACCCTGCGCCTGCTCGGCTATTACGGCGTCCGCGGCGCCGACATCGAGAAGCTGCAGCTGGTCGACGATCCGGTGGTCGACTACCGGCGGATTCCCAACCTCTCGTGGATCAACAACAACCTGCGTTACGACATCAACTCCCAGGGTTGGAGGGACCGCGAGCACGCCTTCGACAAGCCCGCCGGCACCGTACGCATCCTGTCGGTCGGCGACTCGGTCACCAACGGCCACGGCGTCAATGTCGAGGAGATCTACACCAAGCGGCTCGAGAGACTCCTCAACTCAACGGCCGGAGCGACCGAGTACGAGGTGATCCTGATCACCCAGGGCGCACTCAACACCGAGCAGGAGGTCCATCTGGCCGAAGTGGAGGGGCTGCGCTACTCCCCCGACCTGATCGTCCTCGGCTACGTCCTCAACGACCCGGCCGAGGGCGCGAGCTTGCGGCGCGATCGCCAGCAAGCGCACGAGCGCAGCTGGATCGCCACGCTCAAGGAAGAGGCCAGGCGATCGAGCATCATCCACCTCGGCTATCGCAGCGCCCAGCGCTTCTCCTGGGCGGTGCGCCGCTCCCGGGGAACATCCGAGGTCGCCGGCTACGCCACCGACGACTACTTCGCCCGGCTGCACCGGAACCCGGAGTCGTGGGGCCGCGTCACCGGCGCCTTCGAGCGTCTCGAGCGGATCTCGGAAGCCGTCGGCATCCCGGTTCTGGTGGTGATCTTCCCGGTCCTGTACGAGCTCGACAGCTACCGTTGGGCGGACGTCCACGCCCAGGTCGCAGCCGCAGCTCGGAGCCACGGCTTCCACGTGCTGGACCTCCTGGACGCATACCGGGACCACGATCCGGAGGACCTCCAGGTGGTCGAAGGCGACCACGTGCACCCGAACGTCGCCGGTCATCGCCTGGCCGCCCTGGCGATCGAGAGCTATCTGAAAGAACGGCTGTGGGCGGCGGCGGACAGCTAGGCTCCGCTCGGCCGCCAGCGGGCGAGCAGGGCGCTGGCGCCGACGCCGGCGAACAGGAACAGGATGGGCAGGAGCGGCATCCGGCTTCGGTAGTAGGCGTCGACACCGAAGAGGGCCATCCCGACCGCAAGATACGCGACCGCCAGCAGCAGGGTGAGGGCCGCCGGCCGCGAGGCGGCCGAGCGGAGCGCCGCGATGAGACCGAGGAGCGCCAGGGCCAGGGTCGCGAGCGAGTGGCCGACCTGCCACAGAAAGGCGACGATCAGCGCTGGATGGTTCGAGAAGAGACGGCCGAAGGCCGCCCCTCGGAGCCGGACCAGGCCGCCGAGGCCGGGCGCCGTCCACGCCCGGGCGTGCAGACCCGCGAGGCTCGGCACGTTGTGCGAGAGGCTGCCCTTGACCAGGCCCAGGAGGCTCGAGAGCACCAGGTCGGACGGGTATCGGGCCAGGACCTCGGGCGCCGCGCCGCGCAGGCGGGCGTCGATCTCGGCGATGCCGAGCTCACTGAGCCACGGATTCTGGGCCTCGAGCAGCGTCGGCAGCTCGAACTCGGTGGCGATCATCCGCTGCGCCGTGGGCCGATCGACGCCGTGATGCAGCTGATACGCACCTGCGCCCGCCATGTAGACGGTGCCGACCGCCTCGACGCTGGTCAGCCCGGCGACGCCGAACTGTCGCTGGTTGCGGACGATCCAGCCGCCGACCAGGAGGACCGACGGCAGCAGCAAGAGAGCGGCCGCACGCACTCCGAGCCGCCAGCCCGCCCGGCGGCCGAGCCACCAGAGACCCGCTACCGCCAGAACCACCGGCAGGTAGAGCCCTCCCGGACGGGTCAGGGTGGCGAGCGCCAGCAGTGTCCCAGCCAGGAGATCGGTGAGCGCCGCCGGCCGGTTGGCGAGCACGCGACCGGGGGGCAAGAGCCGGGGGAGGAGCACGGCGAGCGCCGCCAGCGTCAGAAACACGTAGAGCGGCTCGGTCAAAGCGCTGAAGTTGTAGGTCGCCCACATCAGGTCGGTGGCGACCAGGAGGCCGGCCCAGACCGCCGCCCGCCTGCCGAAGAAGATGGCCGCGAGGCGGAAGAGCATCAGGATCGCGCCGATCTGGAGCGCGACCTGCGTCAGGTAGATTCCGATCGGCCCGGTCGCCAGGTCGAGCGAGCCGGCCAGTACCGGGTAGACCGGGGTGCGCAGGAAGTCGGGAGGAAAGGGCGGGCCGTCGACGCGCGAGTACTCCCCCTCGAGCAGCAGGTTGCGTCCGAGCTGGATGTAGTGGAGCGCGTCGGGGCTGTCGTTGAGCCGGAAGTCGAACAGGTACTCGGGGTTGCGTAGGGCGATTCCGGCGAGGATCGAGCCGTTGATCGTCAGGCATACGAGCACCAGCCGCCAGCGAGCGCTACCAAGGACGCGCGACGGGCGATCTTTCATCAAGCGCCGGGCCTTTTGGCCCCCCGAGCCAGCCGAAACAGAGCGTGGCATTATATCGGCGGCTGCCGCATGAGCTCGCTCTCCGCTCCCATCCGCTATCAGACGCAGACGCCGGCAGCGGAGGCGCGACGCAGCCAGCCGGTCACCTGCGGCGTTCCCTGGCCGCGCGGCGCCGTGGCCGAAGTCGGCGATCTCCGTCTGCTCGACGCGGCGGGGTCATCCCTGCCACTCCAGGCGCTCGCTCTCGATCGCTGGCCGGATGGCAGCGTCCGGTGGAGCCTGCTCGACTGGCTGGCCGATGGGACCGAGCTGCGCGTCGAGGTCGCCGGCGAGGCACCGGCCGACGACGACGGCCCGTTGACCGTCGCCGAGGAGGGTGACGGCTACCGGATCGACACCGGGCGGGCTCGCTTCCGGTTCGCGGCCGGCGGCCTCTTCCCGTTCGATTCGATCGAGGTCGACGGCGCGCCGGCGCTCGATCCGGGGCGCAGCGGGATCTCTGCACGCGACGACGCCAACTGCCCCTATCGGGTGGTGGTCGACGACGTCGAGATCGAAGATGCCGGGCCGATCCGGGTCGCGGTCGGGGTGCGCGGACGGGTGACCGCGGTCGGCGGCTCGAGTCTGCTCGAGCTGGGCGCCCGCATCCATCTGTTCCGCGACTCGACCGTGGCGCGGCTCGAGATCGCGCTGACCAACCCTCGCGCCGCCGGTCATCCGGGCGGCTTCTGGAGCCTCGGCCACGACGGCTCGATCTACCTGCGCGATCTCTCCCTGGCGCTGGCGGCGCCGCCCGGCCTGGACGGCGCCCAGGTGCGGCTGTCGGTCGAGCCCGGGGACCCGCTGGCACCGGTCGAGCCGCCGCTCGAGCTCTACCAGGCGTCGAGCGGCGGCGACCACTGGAACAGCCGCGCCCATCTCGACCGGCGCGGCGAGGTGCCCCTCGGGTTTCGTGGCTATCGAGCTGCCACCGGCTCGGCCAACCGCGAGGGCGCGCGTGCTACGCCCCTGGTCACGCTCGAGCATTCGACCGGTTCCGTCGGTCTCTGCCTGCCGGAGTTCTGGCAGAACTTCCCGAAGGCGATCGAGGCGTCGGACCGGGGACTCATCCTGCGGCTCTTCCCCCGTCAGCACGGCAGCAGCCACGAGATCCAGGGCGGTGAGCGCAAGACCCACACCCTCTACGTCGGTTTCGGCGTCGGCGCGGACGCACCGAGTCCGCTCTGGTGGGTCCGCGATCCGCTCGTGCCGCACACCACGCCCGAGTGGTACGCGGCGAGCGGCGCGCTACCCCACCTGACCCCACGCGTCGACGATCCGAACCCCGGCTATCTCGAGCTGGTCGATCTGGCACTTGAGGGCGACGACACGCTCGAGCACAAGCGCGAGGCGGTCGACGAGTACGGCTGGCGTCACTTCGGCGACGTCTGGGCGGACCATGAAGCGGCACGCCATGAGGACGACACACCCCTGATCTCGCACTACAACAACCAGTACGACATGGTTGGGGGACTCGGCGTCCAGTTCCTGCGCTCCGCCGACGTCCGCTGGCTACGGCTGATGACCGAGCTCGCCCACCACGTCACCGACATCGACGTCTACCACACCCGCAAGGACAAGTCGGCCTACAACGGCGGCATGTTCTGGCACACCGTGCACTACATCGACGCCGGCACCAGCACCCACCGTTCGTATCCCCGCACCGAAGGCGTGCCGGGTGGCGGCCCGTCGACCGGCCATCTCTATTCGTGGGGCCTCTGGCTCCACTACCTGATGACCGGCGAGCGGGCGTCGCTCGAAGCGGTGATCGGCCTCGGCGACTACGTCATCGATGCCGACGACGGCAGACGGACCGTCTTTCGCTATCTCGACCGGGGCGACACCGGGCACGTCAGCAACTCCGGCTTCGACGACTACCACGGTCCGGGTAGGAGCGGTGCCAACGCGATCGCCGCGCTCCTGACCGCGCACCGGGCGACAGGCGAAGAGCGTTACCTCGACAAGGCCGAAATCCTCCTGCGCCGCTGCATCCATCCGCACGACGACCTCGAGGCGCTCGACCTCCTGGACGCAGATCGCAAGTGGTTCTACACCATGTTCCTGCAGGCTCTCGGCGACTACCTGGACTACAAGATCGAGCTCGGCCGCCTCGACGCGAGCTACGCCTACGGGCGTGCCGCGCTCCTCCACTACGCCGACTGGGCCGCGAAGCACGAGTATCCCTACCTCGAGAAGCCCGAGGTTCTCGAGTTCCCGACCGAGACCTGGGCGGCTCAGGACATGCGCAAGAGCGAGCTCTTTCGCATCGCCGCGCGCCACGCCGAAGGTGAGCGGCGAGGCCGCTTCCTCGAGCGTGCGCGCTTCTTCTTCGACTCCTCGGTCGAGCGGCTGCTCGACGAGGAGACGCGCGCCTACAGCCGGCCGCTGGCGCTCCTTCTGTCGAACGGCTGGAAGCAGAGCTGGTTCGACCGGCACGATCTCGAGCCGGCACCCGCGCCCGAAGTCCGTGGCGTCGACTTCGGCTCCCCGGGGGTGTTCGTCTCGCAGAAGCGCCGTGCCTTGCGCAAGGCCAAGCGCCTGGTGGTCGGCGCCTGGGCGCTGGCCGTCCTGGGACTGGGGATCGCGGCTTTGATCCTCTGGCTCGGCTGATTGGCGACCCGAACCTGCTGCTAGGCTCGGTAGCAGGGACCCGGGTGCGCCGGGCGCGCAGCGGGACGATCATGAGCTCCACCGCCTCCACTCGCGCCAGCTTCGACGCCAAGGCGAAGAGCTATGAGAGCGGGCGGCTCGCCGGCTGGTACAAGGCGCAGGCCGAGCTTGTCGTGCAACATGCCCAGCTGCATGCCGGTGACGCGGCGCTGGATGTCGGCTGTGGCACCGGCTGGCTGTTGCGCAGGATGGCCCAGCGCTTCTCGGGCATCACCGGCCTCGGCCTCGACCTGTCGCCGCGGATGATCGAGCGCGCGCGCGAGTTGGCTCGGGTCGAGGCGATCGGCCGGCTCTCGTTCGTCGCGGGTGACTGGATGGATATCGACCCCCAGCTGTTGGTCCAGGCCAACGGCATACAATCGGTCGACCTTGTCTGCTGCGTCAGCACATTCCACTACTTCTCCGATCCGGCCGTGGCGCTGAACAAGATGTTCCAGGTCACCGGTCCGGGCGGCCGGCTCCTGCTCCTCGACCGGGCTCGCAACCGTTCGCTGTTCACCCTCGTCTGGGAGCTCCTCCACCGGGCGGTGCTCAGGGACATCGTGCGCTTCTACCGCGTCGAGGAGCTGCTGGCGCTGGTCGAAGGCGCCGGATACGAGCGAGCCGAGGCAGCGGCCAGCGTGCACAAGCTCTTCTGGAAGGGGAAGCTCGCGACCAGCCTGGTCCTGGTCGAGGCCCGCCGGCCATGAGCGAGCCGTTGCCGGAGCGCTTCGCCCGGCTCGAGGGGAAACGGCTCCTGGTCACCGGCGCCGCCGGGTTTCTCGGTGGCTCGCTCTTCGAGCGCCTGGCGGGCTACGGCCTCGACGTCCTCGGGACGGTTCTCGAGCCCGCCGAGGCCGAGGCGTTCCGTGCCCGCGGCCTGCGCTCGGAAGTGCTCGATCTCGCCGATCCCGAGCCGTGGGACCAACTGCTCGACGGCGTCGACGTCGTCTTCAACATCGCGGCCTGCTTTCAAGAGACCGAGCTGGACGAGAGCACCTACGACCGGGTCAACAACCGTGGCGCGCTCAAGCTCGCGCAGACGGCGGCGCGCTCGGGCGTCGAGCGGTTCGTCCACTGCTCTACGGTCGGCGTCCACGGTGACGTTCGAGAGATCCCGGCGACCGAGGAGACCCCGTTCAACCCGATGGATCTCTACCATCGGACCAAGCTGGCGGGCGAGCTCTCGGTGCTCGACTTCGGCAGGACGCTCGGTCCGGAGGAGATGGTCGTCACCGTCAACCGGCCGGCGATGGTCTACGGTCCCGGCGACCTCCGCATGCTCAAGCTGTTCAAGACGATTCTGAGCGGCAGCTTCCGGATGATCGGCTCGGGGGAGGTGCTCGCGCACCTGGGCTACATCGAGGACCAGACCGATTCGTTCCTCTTCAGCGCCGTCGCTCCCCGCGACCAGGCTCATCTGGAAGCGTTCAACATCGCCTCGGGCGAGCCGCTGACGCTGAACGAGCTCGCCCGGCTGATCGCCGACCAGGGAGGCGTCCGGCTGTCGCGTCTGCACATCCCGGTGGCGCCGGTCTGGCTGGCCGGTGCGATCTGCGAGGTCCTCTGGAAGCCGACCGGCAGACGGCCGCCCCTCTTCCGGCGCCGGGTCGGCTTCTTCACCCACAATCGGGCGTTCGATCTGACCAAGGCGCGTGAGCGCCTCGGCTACGAGTCGCGCTGGTCCCACGCCGACGGCATCGCCGAGACCATCCGTTGGTACCGCAAGGAGGAACTTGTCTAACGGTGTCCGGCGACCGCAGTCCGGCAAGCGAGTCCTGCTGATCGCTCCCGAGCCGTTCTACGAGCCGCGCGGCACGCCGATGAACGTCCTCCACCTCTGCCAGGTGCTGACCGGCGCCGGCTACCGGATCGACCTGGCGACCTATCCAGTCGGCGAAGAGGTCGAGATGGACGGTCTCGAGGTCCACCGTTGCCTGCCGGTCCCGGGGCTGCGCTCGGTGCCGATCGGCTTCTCGAAGCGCAAGGTGCTGCTCGACTTCCTGCTCTTCTGGACCGTCCTCGGCCTGTTGATCCGGCGGCGGTACGTTCTCGTGCACGCGATCGAGGAGTCGGTCTTCCTCGCTCTCCCGTTCACCCTCTTCGGCACCCGTCTGATCTACGATCTCGACTCGCTGATCAGCGATCAGCTGGAGTACACCGGGGTGGTGAGACTCCGGAGCGTGCTCGGAGGGATCCGTGGACTCGAGCGGCTCGCCCTGCGCCGCTCGACGGCGGCGATCACGGTCTGCCGCTCGCTCACCGAGGCCGCGATCCGGCTGGTACCCGGCGCCACAGTCTTCCAGATCGAGGACACCCCCCTGCCCGAGTCGCTGCGGGAGGCGGTTCCGGCGCGCGTCGAGTCGATCCGCTCCGAGCTCGGGCTCGAGGGGACGATGCCGATCGTCTACACCGGCAATCTCGAGTCCTATCAGGGGCTCGACCTCCTGATCGGTGCCGCCCGCCTGGTGCGCGAGCAGGCCCCCGAGGCGCGCTTCGTCATCGTCGGCGGTTCCGGAGCCAAGCTCGAGGCGCTCCGCCGATCGCTCGAACAGGAGCGCCTCGACGAGACGGTGCTGGCGGTCGGCCAGCGTCCCCCGGACGAGATGCCCGAGTGGATGGGGCTGGCCGAGGTTCTGGTATCCCCGCGCTCCGAGGGTGAGAACACGCCGCTCAAGATCTACACCTACATGCACGCCGGCAAACCGATCGTGGCGACCGACAAGATCACCCACACACAGGTTCTCGACTCGGACAGCGCCTTCCTGGCCGAGCCGTCGGCAGAGGCGTTCGCCGCCGCTACCGTTCGAGCACTGACCGACCGGCCCGAGGCGGCACGGCGCTCCGAGATCGCCGCCCGCCACGCCCACGACGAGTACAGCTGGGAGGCGTTCGAGCGCAAGCTCCTCGACGCCTACCGGCAGATTCTGGACGGTGTCGGCTGATGGCCGACTGCTAGACTCGCGGTAGATGAGCGCTCGCCGCACCGGTCGCGCAGTCTCGGCGGTGCTGATCTCGATTCTGCTCCTGGGCGCCCTCCTCCGACTGCTCGGACTCGACGGCGGTCTGCCCCATGTCGTCGGGGTCGACGAAGGATTCGAAGTCCATCGGGCGCTGCGGCTGGGCGCCGGCGAGTTCGACTTCGAGCGCGACGGCAAGGGCGGCTTCTTCTACCTGCTGTTCGTCGAGTACGGACTCTACTTCCTCTGGCTGCTGCTGCTCGGCGAGGTCGGCTCGGCCACCGATTTCGCGAAGCACTTCGTTACCGACCTGACGCCGTTCTACATGATCGGCCGGATCACCCATGCGGCGGTGGCGCTCGTGACCGTCCACTGGACCTACCGGCTCGGCAGGCGGATGTACGGCGAGAGTGTCGGCTTGTTCGGCGCCGCGGTGGTGGCGGTCTCGACCCTGCACGTGGCGCGCTCGCACTACATCGGCGTCGATATCCCGATGGTCCTGCTGGTCGTCGTGCTGCTGGAGCTCGCGCACAGCTGGTCCGATCCGGGGCAGCCACCCCGACCGTTCCTGACCGGAGCCTTGTTCGGCCTGACGGTGATGCACAAGATCAGCGGCATCGCCGCCGTCGCCCCGATCGCGGTCGCCAACTGGATCCGCCACCGCCGCGGCACGCTGCTCGAGCGAATCGCCGATCGCCGGGTCGTGCTGCTCTATCTGACCGCGGCGGTCGTCTTCGTGGTCGGCAATCCCGGCTTCGTACTCAATCTGCGCTCCTTCTTCGGCGAGGCGTTCACGACCCTGACCGGGATCGGCGTCGAACCGGACAGCCCGGGCGCTCCGGCCGGCGCGACTCCCAACCTCTGGCTCTACTACCTGCGGGTCTTGAGCGCCGACCTCGGATTCGCGCTCTTCGTTCTGGCGCTGGCGGGCGTGGTGCTCGCGCTGGTGCGTCGCCGGCCCGCCGACCTTCTTCTGGTGGCTACCCTGGCGGCGTTCTACCTGTTGATCGCCGGTGCCCAGACCTCGCACCTCTTCTACCCCCGCTACGCCATCCCGCTCATCCCGCCGCTCGGGCTACTCGCCGGCCGGCTGCTCGATCGTGTCGTCCGGCGCTTGCCGCTCGGCGGGCGCGCCGCCGACTGGGCGACCGCCGGCGCCGCCCTGCTACTGCTTTGGCCGGCGGCTCTCCAGTCGTGGGCCTGGGTTCGAGCGCAGGCGGCCGAGGACACCCGGGTCGTGACCCGCTCCTGGTTCGAGAGCAGCGTCGAGTCGGGCTCGGCGGTGCTGCTGATCGGCAACCCACTCGTCGACACCGCACCCAACCTGTCACTGCCACTGCGCAATACCGACGCCAACCTCGACGAGCTGATCGCCGGGCTCCGCGAGACCGAACCGACCAAGGCGCGGATGCTCGAGTGGCGCATGGAAGTGGCGCCGGGCGTCAAGTTCGACCTCCGAACGGTCCGGCACTTCGAGCCGAGCCGCACGCTCGACGACTACCTGGCCGAAGGCGTCCGCTATCTGGTGTTGGACGAGCACCACTTCGGAGCCCGGCGGCTGGAGCGGGACCGGAAGCACTCGAGCGAGGTCCTCGAAAGCCGCACTCGCCTGGCCGAAGCCTGCCGTACCGACCCGCGGATCGAGCGCGTCTTCGCCATCGACCCGTTGGCAGAAGGTCTCACCGGACCGGCGATCGAGGTCTTTGGACTTCGGCGCGGCGTCCAGCCGTAGAGCCGAAACAGAGCGACGCGGGCGCACCCGGAGGTGCGCCCGCGATCGCGGCTTCGGCGATCAGGTCTCGAGCGTTCGCAAGATCGAGATGTTGATGGTCAAGGTCGCTGTGCAGGCCCCGAAGCCGAGCCCACCCAGGATCCGCGCCCAGAGCGGCAGCGCATGCCAGTGCTCCAGCAACGCAACCAGGAGCATCCCGGCGAACAGCGTCGGCACGAGCAGCGGCACGACCAGGGTCGAGAACCGTCGACCGAGGCGCTTGACCGGATCCCAGTAGCTCGGCATGAAGGCGAGCAACAGATTGAGATGAGCCGTAACGGCGAGGATGAGGATCAGCCACTTCTGGTCCACGTCGATCTCCTGTTCTTCGAGCCTACTCCGGACCGTCGCCGGGACCGTTGCACCCACCTCCGGGGTCGCCTCGGTGGTCTTTGGTGACGCAGTTCTGGATCGCGTTGGTGCACGCTCCGACCGCCACCACTCCAGCGCCTTCGTGCGCCAGGATCGCGCCGAGGCAGGCGGCACCGAGGGTGAAGGCGCTGCCCGCGGTGCAGGCGCCGGCGATGGTCGGCACGGTCGCCGCCCAGAGCAGGATCGCGCCGGTGCACTGCAGGATGTCGCCGGTACAGCCGACGGGACTCGAGCCGCCGACCCCGTCGAGCCTGCGCTCGAGGCGTTCGACTCCGGCCAGGAAGTCGCGCGAGTGGTTGCGGGCGAGTTGCTCGAAGAGCGATGCGTACGGACGATAGTCGAGACTGTAGACATCGATCTGCCCGAACGCGGCTCGGTGCGCGCGGTCGCCGGCGAACAGGCTCTTGGGTCCCGCTTCGGTGACCGTGGTGACCTCCTTCAGGCCACCCGAGGGCTCGAAGCTGTAGTGCAGGATCGCGTTGCCGTCGTACTCGACGCCCAGGCTGCCGTCCTGGTTGAGCCAGAAACGCAGGGCCATTTCTTCGCCCCAGGGGCTGGTGATGCTGCCGGTGGCACCGACATGGACGTGGCCGTCGTGCCGCCACTCACCATTGACGACCGAGACCGAGAAGCCGTTCTCGGCAGTGACCCCGAGGCCGCTGCCGTAGCCTTCGAAGACCGCCGGCTCCCGGCGCTGCCGGCGCGACTCGGCCGTAGCGGCAACCGCGACGGCCAGTAGGACGAGCAACACCCAGCCCGGTTTCGCGAGGTCGAGCCGGTGGGGGCGCCGAGATTCCGCTGGAGACGATGTACTGCTAGTAGATTCCATACTCAGGTTCTCCTTTGTTGCGACGGCCCGGATGCCCTGCGCGCCGAGGCCTCCGTCCGCCATCGATTAGCTGGCGCATTATACGCCAGCCAATTGATGGCGCAACCCCTCCATGGTATTTTTTCGGCAATGCCTCCGGGTGGATCTTCGGGCGGCCCCGTCACACCCGCGGCGCTCGTCGACACCCACGTCCACTTCCACGACTGTTTCGAGCTGCTCGCGTTTCTCGAGGCCGCGAGTGACAATCTCGCTCGCGCCGAGCGCACTCTGGGCTGCGATCACGACCCGGAGGGGGCGCCGGCCCACGTGCTCCTGGTGATGGAGACCGGCGGACAGACCCTGATCACACGCCTCGCCGCAGCCGGTGACCAGCTCGCCAGGGACGGCTGGCACCTGGAAACGCGTGGTGATTCGGCACGTCTCGACCATCCGGAACGACGGTCGCTCTACCTCGTCGAGGGCCGTCAGGTGGTCACCGCGGAGCGCCTCGAGCTACTGACCACGCCGGGGACGGCCGAGCTCGCGAGCGGTCGATCGCTCGACGACACCCTGGCCGAGGCGGCGGCTCGACAATCGATCTCGATCCTGCCGTGGGGCTTCGGCAAGTGGTCCGGACGGCGTGGCCGGCTCATCGCCGGGATCCTGGAGAGCGGCTCGCCCGGGCGCCTCCTGCTGGCCGACAACGGCGGTCGGTTGAAGGCGAGCTGGAAGCCCCGCCTGCTGACGCTGGGCGCTCAGCGCGGCTTCGCCGTGGTGCGCGGCAGCGACCCCCTGCCACTGCCGTCGGACGTCGGCCGCGTCGGCTCGTCCGGGTCGCTCGTGCACGGCCCGTTCGACGCGGCTGACCCCGCGGCGAGCGTCCGCCGGCTGCTCGGAAGCCTGCAGTTCCCCCCCAGGTCGTTCGGCCACGGCGTCGGCCCGTGGACGTTCCTGACCCACCAGATCCGGATGCAGCTCCGCCGGAGGCCAGCCTGATCGAGCGCCGGCCCACCGTCGCCGCCGACGACGACTACGATCTGGTGGTCATCGGCGGCGGGATCCACGGCGCTTGCCTCGTCCTGGAGGCCGCGCGCCGCGGACTCGCTACCCTGCTGCTCGAGCGAGACGACTTCGGCGGCGCGACCAGCTGGAACAGCCTGCGCATCCTGCACGGCGGCCTGCGCTACCTCCAGACGCTCGACCTCTCGCGCTACCACGAGTCGGTCGCCGAGCGTCGCTGGTTCATGCGCCACTTCCCCGAACAGGTAGAGCGCCTCTCGTGTCTGATGCCACTGCACGGCGACGGGCTCCGTCGGCCGAGCGTCTTCGCCGCCGCGCTCGTCCTCGACGATCTGCTGTCGAGGCACCGCAACGACGGTCTCGGTCGCGAGGCCCATCTCGATGCCGGGAGGACGCTCACGCCGCGCGAGACCGTCGAGCTCTTCCCCGAGGCCGACTCCGCGAGGCTCCTCGGGGCGGCACTCTGGCACGACGCCTTCATGCCGCACGCACCCCGGATGCTGATCGAGATCCTCCGCTGGGCGGCCGCCGCCGGTGGCCGGGCGCTCAACTACGTCGAGGCCACCGGGCTGTCGATCGGTGGCGGACGGGTGGCGGGCGTGACTGCCATCGACCGGGAGTCCGGTCGAGCACACGAGTTCCGGACCCGCCGGGTGGTCAACTGCGCCGGCCCCTGGAGCCGAGAGGTCTCCGCCAGGCTCGACCGCGAGATCCCCGAGCTCTGCCGTCCGACGCTGGCGTTCAACCTGCTGCTCGATCGCCAGCCTTCGACCGAGCTCGCCATCGCCATCTCGCCACCCACCCAGGACCGCAGCTACTTCCTGGTGCCCTGGCGAGGGCGGCTGATGGCCGGCACGTACCACGAGGCGTGCGAGATGGACCGCGCCGAGCCGACGGCCGACGACCCCGCGGTACGCACCTTCCTGCGCGAGCTCGGGGCGGCGGTGCCGGCGCTCGAGCTCGAGCACGCCGAGGTGTTGCGGGTCCTCTGGGGGCGATTGCCGGCGCACCCGGACGACCCGGAGGCCGCCGCCGTCCGGCCGGTCGTGCACGACCACGGCAGGCACGGCGGACCGCTCGGCCTGGTCAGCGTCTCGGGGCCGAAGTACACCACGGCCCGGGCACTGGCGGAGGCGACCCTGCGGGTGCTCTACGCCGGCGAGCCACCACCACCCGGCACGACCCCGCGGCCCGAACCGGCCCGCTGGCCTACGGCGGACGAGATCGACCGGGCGGGCGCCGCCGACGCCGAGCTCGCCGAGAGGCTCCGACAGCTGGCGCGGGCCGAGTCGGTCGTCCAGCCCGACGACCTGCTCCTCCGCCGAACCGATCTCGGCCTCGATCCGACGGCACTCGAAGGCGCATGTCGCAAGGTGACCCAGCTGCTGTCCGTGGTACCGACCGAGGAGCTCTCCGAGTGACCCTCGCCGAGCCGGCGGCACCCACACCGAAGAAGCGGAGTCCACTCTTCGTCCTGCTCCGGACTCTGCTCGGCCTCGGGCTCCTCGCGGCCGTCGTCTGGTGGCTCGATCCACGCGAGATCCTGTCGTCGGTGGCGACGGTCAAGCGTGGCCCGATGATCCTGGCGGTTCTCACCCAGGTGCTAGCGAAGTTGATCTGGACCTTCCGCTGGCAGGCGATTCTGCGCGCCAACCAGCTCGAGCGCGGCTTCTGGGACCTGTTCGCGGTGGTCCACATCGGACTCTTCTTCAACACGTTCCTGCCGTCGTCGGTCGGCGGGGACATCGTTCGCGGCTACTACACGTCGCGGGGCGCCAGGGATCGGACGCTGGTCAGCTACCTCTCCGTGCTGATCGAGCGCATCCTCGGTCTGGCGACCTTCGCCGCCCTCGCCGCGATCGCGGCGGCGCTGGCGCTGATCTCCGAGTCGACGCCGATCCCGCGTCAGCTCCTGGTCTCGGTGGTCGCTGTCGGCGCGGCCATCGCCGGCGGCGGCGCGCTCGTCTTCGCCTGGACCGGGTGGACCCGCATCGCGCGCAAGCTACCGATACCCGATCACTGGATCGACGACATCAGCAAGGGCCTCGAGCTGTTCCGACGGCCGACCACGCCGAGGTTCCTGATTCTCAGCTCGTCGGTAGCCATCAAGCTGCTCGGGATCCTGCTCTACGTGCTCCTCGGCCGGGCGCTCGGGCTCGACCTGGCACCGGCCGTCTACTTCCTGGTCATACCGGCGGCGGCGGTCGCGGCCATGCTGCCGGTGACCCTCAACGGGCTGGGGATCCGCGAAGGCGTCACCGCCGGCCTGCTCTCGGCGTTCGGCGCCCCGACCGCGAGCGCCGGCGCGCTCGCTCTGTTGGCGCTCGCGATCATCACCGGCTTTGCCCTCCTCGGCGGCGTCTTCTACGCCTTCTATCGCCCACGCGAGCGGTAGCGTAGCCGGACTCCCACTTCCTCGACCAGACCGACCAATACCATCGTCGGCGGGCCCCGTAGTACAGTCCGAGGGGGCCGCCGATGACCAGACCGCAGAGCTCGATCCTGATCGCCGGCGCGCTCGCGGCGCTCGCCTGCCGGGGCCCCGCCACCGGCGAAGAGACGCCCCCTCCGGGGGTCGAGCAGCTCCTGCCGCGCGGCCGGATCGCGGCGGTCCTCGAGCCCCGGTTCGTGCCCGCCGCCGAGGCCGAGATCAGCGACGACGCCTGGGTCCTGGGCGTCGTGCTCGACGGTCAGGCGAAGGCGTACAGCCTCAACCTACTCAACCGGCACGAGGTCGTCAACGACACGATCGGCGAGCGCTCGTTCGCGGCGGTCTGGTGACCGCTGGCGAACACGGGCGTAGTCTACGACCGCAGCTACGGCGACCGGGAGCTCAACTTCGAGGCCTCGGGTGCACTCTGGGAGGCATCGCTGGTGATGCGCGATCGCGAGACCGACAGCTGGTGGTCGATCATGACTTCGACCGCCATCGGCGGCGAGATGGACGGTGCCGAGCTGGTCGAGCTGCCGATCAGCCGCAAGGCGACCTGGGGCGAGTGGCGGACACTCCATCCCGACACCCTGGTCCTGTCGATCGATGGCCGGGAGCACGAGCCCGAGAACCGGTACGACAGCTATTTCGCCTCCGACAGCACCTTCCGCGATCTGGAGATCGACGACGATCGACTGCCGCCGAAGGAGCCGATCTACAGCTTCTTTCTGGCCGGCGACGCGTACGCGGTGCCCCACGCCGCCTTCGAAGGTGGCCGGCTCTTCCAGCTGGATAGCGGCCGGAAGCTCTTCCTGCACCGCGATCCGGGCGCCTCGATGTTCGCTTCGAGCCGGGCGTGGCTGATCGAGCCGCCGGCCCTGTCCGGGATCGACGATCCCGACGAGATCCGACGGCTGCTCGAAGACCCAGACGGCCAGAGCGCCGCTGAGATCGGCGGCTTCGACACCTTCTGGTACAGCTGGGTGGCGATCAACGACGGCTCGCGGCTGCTCCAGTAGCGGCGAGTCTCACTCGTCGACCGGCGCGAGCGCCGCGCAGTCGATCCGGCGCATCGGAAAGTCGGCGCTCCGCTCCCGGCCGTCCAGCTCCCCTTCGATGCGGCCGACGAGCAGGCCGCCCTTCGGCAGCCGGTAGATCACCCGCTGCGGGAAATCGTGCTGCGGGTTCTCGAAGATCACCTCCCGGTCGGAGATCGATACCAGCCCGAAGACCGCCTGCTCCTGGCCCGAGGGGAGCGCCACGTAGTCGACGCCGCCGTGCTCGTTCTCGCGGATCTGGACGTACTCCCACGCCACCGTCTTGCCGTCCTTGACGGTCCGGGCGATGCCGAGGAGGGTGCCACCGGCGGGAGCCGTCCACCACTCCCCGGAGCCGAACTCCCGGCCGACGCTCGCCCAGCAGCCCGCCAGCCAGGCGAAGTCCTCGGCGGTGGCCCGCGGCGACACCTCGGCACCCAGCATCGTCGTCGACAGCAGGCAGAGTCCGGCGATCAGCGTTGTGCGCATCCAACAGCTCCGTTTCGTGCGAGAGGCCCCATGCTACTCCAAGCGTCGCGGCGATCGCGCGCTCACCTAGAATGTCCGCATGTGCGCCGAGCGGTCCCAACGCCCATCCTGGCTCTGGCCGTTGACGCTGGTCGTGATCGTGGCGATGGCGATTGGCGCGTTCCTCTATGTCTTCGAGAGGATTGCGGGCGCCCCCCGGGCGGCGGTCGAGGAGGGCCGGCGGGTGCTCGACGATCTGCGCCGGGTGGCGGCGGCCTTCCAGACCGGCACCGTGACGACGTCGTTCGTCAGCTACGCCACCGAGGCGAACGGCGTCAACCGGCTCCAGGTCGCCGAGCTCAAACAGATGGAGCTCTTCGAGCGGACCGACGAGGCGACCGTGCTCTGGGGACAGCTGGAGCTGCCCGACCTGGTGGTTCGGGCACGGGCGCCGGTCGAGTACACCTACTACGTCGATCTCGAAGGGAGATGGGACTTCTCGTTGGACGGTCACCGGATCCGGGTCCACGCGCCCGAGATCGAGTTCTCCCGGCCGGCGGTCGACGTCTCCGGGCTCGACTACGAGGTCGCCGAGGACAGCCTCTTGCGGGACGAACAGGAGGCGCTCGAGCGGCTGCGCGCCGGTATCAGCGCGATGTCGCGTCGGCGCGCCCTCGACAACCTCCCCCTGATTCGCGAGCTCGCCCGCCGCGAGACCGAGGAGTTCGTCGAGCGCTGGCTGGCGGCGCGGTTCGTCGACGGCGACGACTTCACGGTCGAGGTGTCGTTCGCCGACGAGACCGGGCTGATCGAGTCGCCGGTTCTGGACTGAGACGCCGTTCTCAGCCGCGCGTCAAGGTCCGATAGATCTTCAGGTTCTGGATCGCCATCGCCTCCTTGCCGAGCTGCTCGTACAGGTCGGCGAGGTTGAAGTAGGCGTCGGCGTAGCCCGGGTCGCTGGCGATCGCCCGGGTGTAGGCCTCGACCGCGTCGGCCTGCCGCCCCAGATCCTGCAGCGCGACCCCGAGGTTGAAGGCCGCGGTCGCGTCGCTGGGGCTCGCTTCCGAGGCGGCCCGATAGTGCCGTTCGGCGTCTTCGATCGCCCCCGCCTCGTGCAACAGTCGGCCGAGGTTCAGGTTGGCGTCCGCATGATCGGGGGCGAGCGCCAGCACCTTGCGGTAGGCCTCCATCGCTTCGGCGGCAGCGGTCGCCTCCAGGTCGCAGCCGAGCTCGAACCAGTCCTCGGCGGTCATCCCTTCGATCGCGCCCGCCCTCGCCAGGGTCGCCGGCGCCAGCGGCGCCGCCCGCTCGGCCAGCTCGGCGACCTCGAAGTCGAGCAGGCGCTGGCCCGACTCTGGCTCCCAGATCTCGTCACCCTCGCGGACCACGACGTGATCCCCTTCGGCGCCGATCCGGACGGTCGCCAGCGAGCGGCCCGCGGGCAGCTCCTGGCGCAGTGCCTCGAGCGCCCGGCGGACGCGCCGGGTCGAGATGTCCGCCTCCGACAGCCCCTTGGCAGCCTTCAACACCACCAGATCCTGGAAGGAGAAGCTCATCTCTCCCTTCGCTCCCCGCCGCGGATCGACGAAGCCGGAGCTCACCCAGCGCCGGACCCGGCTCTCGGAGAGGCCGAGCATGCGAGCTACCTCACCGGTCGAGTAACCCGGGAGCTTGGACGCGGGCGTCATCTGGACGGACAGACCTACTTCTTGCGACTCGCCACCTTCTTGGCCGCCGCCTTCTTCTTGGCAGCGCGCTTGGGTGCCGCACGGCGGGGCGGCTTGCGCGTCGATTTCGACTTGGCCGCCTTGGCGTCGCCTTCGCCGAGGCTCGCCTTGAGCGCCTCCATCAGATCGATGATCTGCGCCTTCGGTTCCTCCTCCGGCGCTGCCACGATCTCCTCGCCCTGGATCTTGCGCTCGATCAGGTCCCAGACCCGCTGGCGCTCGCCGTCCTCGTACTGGTCGGGCTGGAACTTCTCGGACGCGGTCTGGTCAACCAGCTGCCGGGCGAGCTTGAGCTCCTGCTTGGTCACCTTGGCGTCCTCGATCGGAACCTCGGAGAACTCCCGGATCTCGTCCTGGTAGCGCAGCTGCTGCATCACCAGCCCCTGCTTGAAGGGCCGGAGCAGCACCAGGTAGTTCTTGCCGCGCGCGGCGTACTTGGCCAGGGCCGCACGGTTGGTGTCGAGCATCGTCTGCGCCAGCAGCTTGTACGGCTTGCCACCGCCCTGATCGGGACCGATGTAGTAGGTCTTCTCGTAGAAGATCGGGTCGACCTGCTCGAGCGGCACGAACTCGGTGATCTCGACCGCGTTGGTCGGCTCCGGCTCGAGCGCCTTGAGCTCGTCCATGCTGAACAGGACGTACTGGCCCTTCGAGAACTCGTACCCCTTCACCAGCTCGTCGCGTTCCACGAACTCTTCGTCGGTCGGGCAGTAGAAGCGGTACTTGACGCGCGTGCCGCACTTCTGATGCACCATGTTGAAGCGCACCGCCTTGGCGCTCTCGGTCGTCGTGTAGAGCTTGATGGGGATGGCCACCAAGCCGAAGGAGATGGTCCCGGACGCTATCGATCTCGCTGGCATAACCCGCGAATCCTAGCATAAGTGCCATGAACAAAAGGGTTTCCCCTCGTCCTACCGCGGTCGCCGGTTCCCTTGGCGATCGGGTCGGTCGCCGAAGAGATCCGTGTGCGGATGGGAAGCGCCGGTGTCGCGTTCAGGAGTAAGTGCACATGGGTGGCTGATCCACCGGAAGGAGGGCGAAATGACCCAATCATCACGAAGACAGACTCTGTGGCGCAGCTTCTGGCCGATCGCTCTGCTTTCAGCGGCTGCCTTGGCCCTTGCTTGCGACGGAGGTACTCCCACCGCGCCGTATATCGATCCGTGGATCCCGGGTCAGCTGCGTCTCTCGATGGTCTCGGGCAACAACCAGGTCGGGACCACCGGACAGCCCCTGGCCGCTCCGTTCGTGGTTCGAGTGGTCGACAAGTACGGCGGGCCCGTCTCTGGGGCCGTGATCCTGTGGGACATCGTCGAGGGCGGGGGCGACCTGCCGGCGGTTCCCAAGGAGCCACCGAAGATCTTTTACGAGACCAAGACCGACGCTCGAGGCATCGGTTCCGTCGTGCTGACTCTGGGCCCGCGACCCGGACGGAACAGGGTCGTGAGTAGAGTGATGTTCGGATCCGGAAGCGCTACCTTCGTCGCGAGCGGAAGGGCGGACTGACCTCGGGAGGCTTGACGAGCGCCCCTTGCATGGACGTGGGAATCGGCGCCATGAGCAAGGGTATCGGATCGCCCTGAGTATGATGCGCGCGCATCATGGACCCGGTCACCCACATTCTCGGGGGCGCGTCGCTCGCGGCCACCCGGCTCGGCCGGACGAGTCGGCTCGCGGCGCCGGCGCTGATCCTCGGCGCCAACCTGCCGGACGTCGACGTCCTCTCCTATCTAGTAGGGGACGACTTCGCCCTCGGCTTCCGGCGCGGCTGGACCCACGGCGTTCCCGCTCTGCTCGTCCTGCCGGCTCTCTTCACCGCGCTCCTCTACCTCTGGGCACGCCTCTTTCCGCAGCGAGCCGGTCCGCCGCTCGCGCCCCGCTGGCTGGCGACACTCTCCTACGCGGCGGTGGTCACCCATCCGGCGCTCGATTGGCTGAACAACTACGGCATGCGCTGGTGGATGCCGATTCGCGACACCTGGTACTACGGCGACTCGGTCTTTATCGTCGATCCGTGGCTGTGGCTCACCCTGGGAGGCTTCTGGTTGGCCGGCCGGCGTCCAACGCGGCGCTCGGGCGTGAGCTTCGGTGTCGTCGCCGCGCTCGTGCTGGCCGCGGTCGCGGCCGGGGGCAAGATGAAGGTCGGGGCTGAAGGCAACATGCATCTTGCAGGCCTGGCACCCTGACCCCTGACGGGATCGGGTACGCTCGTTTCGATGTCGGTCTACGACCCCCTGATCCCGGAGCCGAGCGCCCACGATTCGAGGGACCTCGAGCGCGTCCAGGCCGAGTTCGAGCACGCCAGCCGGCCGTTCCTCGACTCGGCCGCGACCTGGCTCGCCTGGGCGATCCTGTTGCCGGCCGCCGCGCTGATCACCCGGCGTCTGCCCGCCGATGCGTTCGCGCCGGTGCTCCTGGTCTGGTCGGCGGCGATCCTGCTCGGCGGCGCGGTCGAGGGCGTCGCGATCTACCGTCGCGCCCAGAGACACGCTCCGACTCCGCTCGGTTCCTGGGCACTGCGCGTGCAGGGCAACCTGTCGCTCGTGGCCCTGGCGCTGTCGGCGTTCCTGCTCTGGCGCGACCTGACCTGGGCGATCCCCGGCGTCTGGCTGCTCCTGCTCGGCCATTCGCTGTTCATGATGTCCGGCCTCGCCTTCCGGCCGTTCAGGGTCGCCGGGATCCTCTACCAGGTCGGCGGCATCGTCTCGCTGGCACCTCTCGGTATCCCGCTCGAGGCGTTCGCGGCGACCGCCGCGGTGGCCAATCTCTGGATCGCGCTCTCGATCTGGCGTCGCCCTGCCACGTCCTAGAAGGCGAACCTGAGCACCAGGTAGGGCACCACGTTGAAGAGCATCACGAGCAGCTTGAACAGGCTCATCCCCGCGTAGTGGGTGGCATCGAAGACCGGTCGCGAGATCTCGATCCGGATGAAGCTCTGGTGGGACCGGTAGACCCAGTCGCCGGCGAGGGCGAGCCAGCCCCACCACCACAGGAGCAATGCGAAGTTGATGAGAGTGCTCCAGCCGAGCAGCGTTCGCAGCGCGTCGAGGTCCATCGTCGACCTCCCCCCTCTGTCGTGTTCCTCCTGCCCGTTCAGCGACACGCTATCAGGCCGCTAAACTGACGCCGCCGATGCCGCACCCCAAGCCGCCGCGCTCCAAGCTCGAGACCTACCGCAAGAAGCGGTCGGCCGGCGGCACGCCGGAGCCGTTCGGCGCCGAGCCGGTCGAGCGTCCCGGACTGTTCGTCGTCCAGCAGCACGACGCCACCCGCATGCACTACGACCTGCGCCTCGAGATCGGCGGGGTGATGAAGTCGTGGGCCGTGCCCCGCGGGCCGTCGCTCGACCCGGCCGACAAACGGCTGGCGGTGATGACCGAGGACCACCCCATGGAGTACGGCGACTTCGAGGGCGTGATCCCGAAGGGGAACTACGGCGCCGGCGCGATGATCGTCTGGGATCGCGGTCTCTCGGTGCATCAGCTCGACCCCGAGGACGGGGTCGAGACCGGTAAGCTCTTGTTCGAGCTGCGCGGCTACAAGCTGCGCGGGTTGTTCACGCTGGTCAAGACGGCGCGCGGCGAGAACGAGTGGCTCCTGATCAAGAAGCCCGATGCCGGCGCCACCGGCGAGACAGTCGACGAGCTGCCGCCGGAATCGGTCTTCTCGGGACTGACAGTCCGCGAGCTCGGTGAGGGCGCCGATCGCGCTAGCGAGATCAGCCAGGAGGTCGACGAGCTCGGCGCGAAGCGGCGCCGGGTGAAGCCGGAGAAGACCAAGGTGATGCTCGCGCAGCTCCGCGACGAGCCGTTCAGCCGCAAGGGGTGGCTGTTCGAGCTCAAGTACGACGGCTATCGGGTGCTCGCCGGCACCGACAAGTCGAAGGCCTCGACCGCCAGCGAGGTGGTCGAGCTGCGCTACCGGAGCGGTATGGACGCCACGGCGATCTATCCCGATCTGGCGCGCGCACTGGCGTCCCTTCCCTACCGATCGCTAGTTCTGGACGGTGAGGTCGTGGTCCTGGACGACGAGGCGCGGCCGAGCTTCCAGCGCCTGCAGCAGCGCGCGCGACTCACGCGTTGGCGTGACATCGAGCGAGCCGCCGTGCGCCTGCCGGCGGTCTATTTCGTCTTCGATCTCCTCGGGTTCGAAGGCTACGATCTGCGTGGTCTGCCGCTGGACGAGCGCAAGCGCATCCTCCGTCAGGTGCTGCCGAGGGCAGGACCGGTGCGCTACGCCGACCACGTCGAGGAGCGCGGCGAGGCGCTCTACGAGCAGGTCCAGACGACCGGGCTCGAGGGGGTGGTCGGTAAGAAGTCCAGCTCGATCTACCGCGGCGGCAGGTCGGCCAACTGGCAGAAGATCCGCGCTGCCCGCACCGGCGACTTCGCGGTGGTCGGGTTCACCGAGCCGAAGGGCTCGCGAGTCGGCTTCGGCGCCCTTCATCTCGGCTACATCGCGGGCTCGAAGCTGAGCTACGCCGGCCGCGTCGGCACCGGCTTCAACGACGCCCAGCTGGAAGAGATCCACGCCCGGCTGATGCCGGCGCGCCGTCCCGAGCCGCCGTTCGGCGGCCCGGCTCCCAAGGGCAAGGAGCACGTCTGGGTCGAGCCGCGGCTGGTGGCCGAGATCAAATACACCGAGTGGACCGACGCCGGGCAGCTCCGCCATCCGGTCTTCGTGCGGTTCCGGGACGACAAACAGGTCGCGGAGTGCTCTCGCGACGACCTGCCACCCGAGCCCGAGGAGGGTGAGGTGGTGGAGACCCGCGATCCGGTGCCGGACGTTCAGATCACCCGGCCACACAAGGTCTTCTGGCCCGACGAGGGCTACACCAAGGGCGATCTGGTCGACTACTACCGGGCGATCGCGCCCTGGCTGCTCCCCTACTTGCGCGACCGGCCGGTGGTGCTGACCCGCTATCCCGACGGCATCAACGGCAAGTCGTTCTTCCAGAAGAACATCCCCGATTTCACGCCGCGCTGGATCCGGACCGAGTCGATCTGGTCGGAGGACTCGGGCAAGGAGACACGCTACTTCATCTGCGACACCGCCGAGACCCTGCTCTATCTCGCCAACCTCGGAACGATCCCGCTCCATCTCTGGTCGAGCCGCGTACGCTCGCTCCAGGCTCCCGACTGGTCGATCCTCGATCTGGACGCCAAGGAGGCGCCGTTCTCCAGCGCGGTCAAGGTTGCCCGAGCGATCGGGAAGCTGTGCCAGGAGATCGAGCTCGACTGCTTCGTCAAGACCAGCGGCGCCAGCGGGCTGCATGTCCTGGTCCCCTTGGGTGGCGCCTGCACCTACCAGCAGTCCCGGCAGATCGCCGAGCTGATCGCCCGTCTTGTGGTCCAGGAGCTGCGCGACATCGCTTCGATCGCCCGCACGCCACGCGCCCGCAAGGGCAAGATCTACATCGACACGATCCAGAACGGCTACGGCAAGCTCCTGGTGTCGCCGTTCTGCGTCCGCTCGCGACCTGGGGCGCCGGTCTCGATGCCGCTCCGCTGGACCGAGCTCAACTCCCGACTGTCTCCCGCACGTTTCCACATCAAGAACGCTCCGACACGGCTCAAGCGGCTCAAGAAAGATCCGATGGCCGCGGTGCTGGAGCGCAAGCCCGACCTGACCTCGGCCCTGGCGCGCCTGGCCGAGCGGTTCTGATCGTGGTGCGTCGCGGGCTGAGGGGCGGATGGGGGCCGATCGGATGGGTTGTTCTCGGGCTGGTGCTCGCCTGCACGGTCTCCGAGAGCGATACCGGGCGTGCGAGCTCCGAGCTCGACAGAACCGACGACGCCGGGTTCACCGGGCTTCTCGATCGGCACCCGGCCGAGATCGGCGCCGAGTCGCCACTCTGGCCGCAGGTGACGTTCCTGCGCGCGGAGGCGCTCTACCACGAGGGAGAGCCCGAGCGTGCCCGGAGCGCCTACCAGGAGCTGGCCGAGTGGGCTGCCGAAGATCCTTACGGTGACGGCCTCGGCGGCTCCAGCCTCGCTGTCGTCGCTCTCTGGCGTTGGGCCGGTCTTCTGGAATCCTCGGACCAGCCATCGCCGACCGAGCTCGATCGCCTGCTCGCCGCCGAGGCGGCGCTACGCGCCGCTCACTTCAGTCGACGGCTCTTCCGCTACTCGTTCCTGGACTCCCTCCCCCGACTGGAGGAAGAGCTGCTCGCCCGGCTTGCGGGGCTCTGCTGGCGCGCCGGCCGATCCGACGACGCCCGGCGGCTCTTCCTCGCCTATCTCGAGCTCGCCTCCGATGCCGAGCTGGGACCCGACGAACAAGCGATGCTCGAGGCACTGCTCGAGGCCGGGGAGCTCGCCCGTCCCAGGGTCGTCGAGCTCCGGGCGCGGCGGCTCGAGCGCCTGCGGCGACACGAGGACGCCCTGCCACTCTGGGAGCAGGTTCTACGCTCCGGGCTGTCCGAGCAGCGCGATGACGCTCGGCTGCGGGTCGCTCGGCTCAAGGCCCGGCTGTTCGCCGGTGACCGGGCCGAGCTCGCCGCGCTGCTGAGCGCCGCGATCGAGGCGACCCGTGACAACGAGACCATCCAGGAGGCGCTCTACGCGCGGGCATCGGTCTGGTCCAGGGAGGGGAGCGGCCAGAATCTCGACCGCTACGTCGGCGATCTCGAGCAGCTGATCGAGCGCTATCCCAGCGGCCCGTGGAGCGACGACGCGCTTTTCCGGCTCGCCAGCCATCATCAACGCCTCTACGAGCGCGACGGAAGCGCTCACGACCTGGAGCGTGCTCTCGAGCTCTTCGCGCGGTTGCGGGCGTTCACCGGCGAGAACGACTGGATCGACTCGGCGCACTTCCAGCCGGCGATGACCCTCTACTCGCGCGGCGGGCGGGCGGAGCTGGCACGCGCCCGCTCGCTGCTCCAGGAGCTCGGCGAGCGCAACCCGACCGGCCCGTTGCAGCGCGCCGCCCAGTTCTGGGGCGCACGCATTCTCGAGGAGCTCGGCCAAGAACGATTCGCAATCGACGAGTTCCGGGCGATCGTCGCCTGGCGGCCCTACGACTACTACGCCCTGCGCGCGCGCATGCATCTCGAGCTCGGTACGCGAGCGCGCGGACGACTCTGGCCGGACGCCGCAACCGCCGCGACCCTGGCACGGGAGCGCGACCGCTACCCGCCCTACTCGAAGCTGTCCGGCTCGAGCCCGTACCATCGGCGACTCGCCAGTGCGGTCGACTCGGGCCTCTACCGTTCGCTGCTCGACCGCCGCCGCGCCGTTCGCGAGCGCTTCCCGGGCGAGAGGCTCCAGGACCTGTCGCTGGCTCGACTCGAGCGCGGTTCCGACCTGGCGGCGCTCGCCCTCTTCCTGTCGCTGCGCCAGGATGCGCTCGCGGCCGCTCGCGATCCCGAGGAGCCGAGGAACAGCCTGGAGGTTCACGCCGCGGTCGGGCTCCGGGCCGGCGACCTACCGCTGGCGATGTCGATGGCGATCAGCGCACCTGCCGCCAGACCGCGTGACCGACCCGATGCCGATCCACACTTCTTGCGCAGCGCCTATCCACCGGCCTTTGCCGAGATCTTCCGAGACGCCGCCCTCGCCGAGCAGATCCCGGCCGAGCTCCTCTACGCCCTGTCACGGCGCGAGAGCCTGTTCGATCCGGCCGCGATCTCGACCTACTCCGCTCGCGGACTGTTCCAGTTCATCCCGAGCACGTTCGAAGCACTCGACGAGCGCTGGCGGCTGCTCGAGAGTTCCGGCGTCGCCGACCGGGACCGCTATCTCCTCGACCCCGCTCTGAACGCCCACCTAGGCGCTCGCTGGCTCACCGACGAGCTGATCCATCGTCAGAACTGCGTCCTGATCAAGGAGCGCGGCTTCGAATGCAACCGCACGACGCGCACGGATCCAAGGCTGGCGCTGATCACCTCGTCCGATTGGTTCGACGAGTCGGCCGACAGCCGCCAGCAGCGCGTGGTCCTGCTGGCGCTGATGGAGCACAGCCGCGGCTACACCGCGGTGCGCCAGTGGCTCGACCGCTGGCGCTCCCAGGATCGCGACCAGGATCTCGAGTACATGATCGAGACCGCGGCCGCCGCCGAGACCCGGATCCTGGTGCGTGGCGTCGTCACCGACGCCAGCCTCGCCGCCGCCCTCGGCCTGTTCCGTAATTCGGGGACAGGTTGACCATTACGATGGCCGTTGGCCGGCAGCTACCAGCAACTCGCCTGCATTCCCTGACGATCAGCCGTCTACAACGGCTAGCGTAATCATCCACCTCGAATTAGCAGGTGTTCGAGGAGCGCCAGGCCGATCGGCCGACCGGCTCGGCGCCCGGCGCCGGTCTCGATCCCGACCGCAGAAGCATGGTCTCGCGCCCATCGAGGCCGAAGGGCTGCCAGTCGGGACCGGCTTGCCAGCTCGGCCGGCCGGAGCGCGCGAAGCTCGCCCACGCCTGGCCGAGCTCGTCGGAAAGTCGACGGGTGGCGGGACGATCGCCGTAGATCGGCCGCAGGTAGGGGTGACGGAAGGTTCCGAAGACCACCCCGAGCTCGATGCCGTGACAGCTCCCGAGCACCCTGGGGAACCTCGGAGCCGGAGCATCGAATCGATAACAGTAGGTTCGGCCCCGGCCACCGGCGTGCGCCTCGGCCAACTCGATCGCCGGCAGCCGGAAGAACTGCTCGGTCCTGATCCTCACCCAGACCTCGAACGGCCACCGGCGGGAGTGACGCAACCGCCGGCGGTGGCGTGCGATCAACTCGTCGGCGGCTTCAGGATCGCCGCCGCCCTGCCCCAGGGCCTCGACCACCCGGCGCCGGAGACCCTCGGGGCGCATGAATCGGAGCTGGGGCGTACCGGCGACGAACAGCTTCCACTCTTCGCGATTGGTGCCGACGAGGACCTCGACGTCGGCGGCCGAGCCCGAGCGGATCGCCTCCAGCGGCTGCCTCTCGATCAGCACGCCATCGACGGTCGGCTGCCAGGGCAGATTGCCAAACCGCGCCAGGTCGCCGTGTAGCGCCCGGCGCTGGGCGTGGAGAACGCTCTCCATCGGCAGCTCGAGAATCTGGCGCCAGTCGTCCGGTGCGATCGACAGCGCGTCCAGGAATCGACGGCTCACGTAGTCACCTTCCTCCGGAGTCGAGACGTTGGCGGTGGCACCACTCGCGAGGATCGCGCGGCGGAACCGGCGCCGACCGCCGAGCCCGAGATGGGCGCCAACGCTCATCGCCCCGGCGGACTCACCGTAGAGCGTGATGTTTCCGGGATCGCCGCCGAATCGGTCGATGTTCTCGTGGACCCACTCGAGTGCCGCCACCTGGTCGAGGATGCCGACGTTCGCCGGCGGGCCGCCGTCACCGGCCAGGCGGCTCAGATCGAGAAAGCCGAGCGCGCCCAGCCGGTAGTTGAGTGTCACCACGACGACTCCCGAGCGGGCGAAGCGCGAGCCGTTGTAGAGGAAGGTAGAGCCGGCGCCCAGCACGTAGGCGCCGCCATGGACGTAGACCACCACCGGCAGCCTGGCGCTTGCGTCGGCGCGGGGCGTCCAGACGTTCAGATAGAGGCAGTCCTCGGAGATGCCACCGCGGATCACGCGGAAGACCGTGCCGATCGGACCCGCCTCGGTCCCCATCTGGGGAGCTGCGGGCGAGAACCGGAGCGCGTCGCGCACGCCGGCCCATGGAACGGGAGGAACCGGAGCCTCGAACCGGAGCTCGCCCACCGGGGGACGCGCGTACGGTATCCCGCGATAGACCTCGACGCCCTGCTCGGTCTGCCCGCGAACCCTGCCATGGCGGGTCTCGACGACCGGCATCTCAGGAGCTGGCGGCCGCGGTACGCCAGCGGCCGAGTCGAGTCACCAGGTAGGCAGCGATGAGCCAGTCGAACGGTACGCACAGCTCGCAGACCCACGTCGGCTTGTCGATCGGCGTGCCGCCGACCAGAAACGCCAGATCCCAGAGCCCATGACCGAACCAGACCACCGGCAGGAGGACGACATGCTCGAAGCTCAGTAGCAGCAGCGCACCGAGCCCGACGATCGCGGCCAGCTCCCAGGCGAGCCCGATCGGATCGCCCTGGGAGAGCGGGAAGCCGACGAAGCCGAGCACCACCACCGCCATCGCCACGGTGAAGAAGCGCCGCTCTCGCGTGGGGTGCAGGTGACTGGCCGGGTAGGCGATCGCCACCGCCAGAATGACTCCGAGGAGATAGGCGAAACTCCGCTCGTACAGCGACTCCATCCGAGGAGACCGTACCAGCGGCAGGCGGCATAATCCACCTGCTGGCCGCCCCTGCCCCGGCGGTGACCGGATCTACCAGTGGGCCAGCCACGTCGGGGCGATGACTGAGCACCTCCCCGCCCGGGGCGTCCGGGTCGGGCGTCGAGCCGAGGTCCGCCTAGTCCTGGTCCCCGCGCTCGAGAGCCGCCCGCAGGCGCTCCACCCGGCGACGGTTGACTCCGAGATCCGAGTGGCCGACGCGCGACGCGGAGCGGACATGGATGACTCCCGCCGCCTGGTCGAGCTCGAGCTCGAGGTCGTCGACGAATCCGAACAGCGCCGAGGCGCACTCGGCATGCAGGTAGCCGCTCTCCTCGGTCCTGATCGTGGTCCTGGGCAGGGTGCGCACGGCTTCCGCGGCACGCCGGAAGGCGTCGCTCGGGCTGCCGACGACCGACAGCGGCTCGACGCGATGACTCGCACGCTCCTCCTGGCTGCTCACGCAATTGGGCGACGCTGGACAGCTCGCCATTCGCTCCTGCACGACGCTACCCCCCTTTCGAGCCAACAGCACGAGACGGCCGGCCATCGCCAGGGCGGCGAGCACCAAGACGATGACGACGATCCGCAGCGCCCGTCTCAAGGCCCCGACCACCCCAACATCCGCTCGCGGTAGTGACGGACCGGCACCGGGCCCATCTCCATCATGCCGTCCATGAACTCCTTGACCGTGAACGCTTCACCTCGAGCCTCTCTGACGTCCTCGAACAGGCCCTGGACCTGCGCGTATCCCAGGTGGTAGGACGTCAGCTGCGGCGAGCTGGTGATCGCGCGCCGCCACATGTTGCCGGCGAACTGGGCGTCCTGCAGCGCCTCCTCCTGCAGGAACTCGATCACCTCGTCACGGGTCATCCCGCGGGTATGCACCCGGATGTCGACGATGGTCCGGGCGATGTTCTCGAGCTGCTTCTTGAGATGGGCGATGCGCGCCAGCGGCGTACCCCAGCCCTGGTCGAGCATCAGCCGCTCGGAGAACGTGCCCCATCCTTCGATGTAGACGCCGTCGCCAAAGATCGCACGCAGCTTGTGTGGATGCGACGCCGCGTACTTGAGCTGCAGGTAGTGGCCCGGGATGATCTCGTGCGGCACGATCATCACGTTGAAGTGATGATTGAAGTCGCGGAAGAAGGCGCGCTTCGTCTCGGGTGGCGCGCTTTCGGGAGGCGTTGGCGCGAACAGGAGAGTCTTCGCGTCCGCCAGCGCGTACGGCCCGGCTGGGTAGACCCCACCGACGCTCGCACCTACGAAGTACGACGGCGAGCGATCGATGATCAGTGTCAGCGGCTCCGGCAGGGTGACCAGATCGTGGTCGCGGACGAACTGGACCGACCTTTCGGTCAGGTCCTTGAAGTCGGCCACGTACTCCTCGATCGTCTCGGCGCCGTCCTCGCCGATGCGCTGAAAGAGACGCGCCACCAGCTCGACGTCGTCGTCTGGCGCCGCTTCACCGGGGAAGATCTCGCCCCAGACCGAGCGGCCGTACTCCGCCACCTCTCCCCGCTTCAAGATCAGCGCCGCCTCCGCGCGATCGAGCACCAGGTCGACCCGGTCCTCGATGCCGGTGACGATGCGGAACCGGTATTCGTACAAGTGCTTCAGGCGCGGCGAGCCTGCCGCCCGCTCGCACAGTCCGTCGAGAAAGACCCCGAGCCCCTCGAGGGCGTCGGCGGCCGAAGCTCCCGCCTCGGTCATCCGTTGCCGGAGCGCGGAGTCGTCACCTGCCGCCTCGGCAAAGCCGCCCCGATAGAAGACCGCGGTCCCCTGGGCCTGACGCGCGGCCATCTGGCATAGCTCGGACGCGATGTGCTCTTCGGAACCGGTCAACGCCTCCTCGGCCTGGGCCGCGAGCCGCGGAATCAGCACCGCGCGTTCCGCCGCCCGGGTGAGGCGCTCCTCGAGCGGTAGATCGTCCCGGACCAGCAGGAAGATGGTCGCGTTGCCGAGGATCCCAGTCCAGTACAGCGGATTGCGCCGCGGCACCCGTAGTGACTCGTGGTCCATCAGCTGGCGCTGCACCTGGCGCCAGAGGAGCTCGAGGTCGAGCCGCAGCTCCCGCTCCGCCCGACCGGCGTGCAGGGCAGGCTCGATCCGCTCGAGCACCCGCCGGTTGTAGTCGATCCAGGCGAGTCGCGCCTCCTGGCCCAGGTCCTCGAGCTCGCCGTCGTACTCGTGCCGACCCGCGGCGGTCGCGCGGGTCGGAAAGGTCCGGAAGTAGGTCTCGAGATAGTCGTCGACGATCGAGTGGTCGACCTGCGGCATCGGTGGCGCGGGCGGCGACTCCTCGGCCGTACAGCCCGCGAGCAGTGCGAGCGCGAGCACCGTCGTCAGGACGCGTGGATGGCTGGTCATGGCGAACGCCGAGTCTATCCGCTGCCCCGCTCAGCCGCGGTTCAGGTTCTTCCACATGATCGACGAGTGGGCGCCGCCGGGGATACGCTCGAGTCCGAAGGTGTCGCCGCCAGGTCCGAGACTCCGTCCGAGCACGGCGGTCAGGTCCTCCAGGTCGGCGTCGTCCACCTCGACATCCCCGAGGCGTAGGTTCTCCTCGAGATGCTCCGCGTTCCTGGCACCGACGATGATGCCACCGACACCGAGCCGATCCAGAACCCAGCGGGCGGCGACCGTGCTCGGGCTCACACCGTGGCGCTCGGCGATCCCGTCCAGTCGCGCGAGGAGCTCCTGGAAGAGCTCCCAGCCTCCGAACTCCTCGATGATCAGCCGGTACTTGACCAGCGAGCGATTCCCGGGCTCCTCGGGATCGCCGGCGCCGAGCCAGCGACGCGACAGGAAGCCGCCGGCCAGCGCTCCGTAGGTGAGCAGATGGACACCGCGCTCCTGGCTGAGCTCGACCATGCCGTGCTCCGGCCGCCGGTCGAGAAGCGAGTACTGCACCTGGTGCGCCGCCACCGGGATCCCGGCGTCGAGGATCTCGCCGAGTCGTGGAACGTCGAAGTTGGTCACACCGACCAGCCGGATCTTGCCCACCTGGCGGAGCTCCTCGAGCCACGCCGCGGCATCGAGATAGCCGGGGACCGTGTAGTCCCACCATGCGAGCTGCACCATATCGAGACGCTCGACACCGAGGCGCGCGAGCGAGCGGTCGACGATCGACTCCACCTGGCCCCGGCTCAGCCCGGCGAGATGGTCGAGGTCCGGGACGTACTTCGTGTGGATCTGGATCGCATCCGGATCGCCACCTCCCTGCCGCCACTCGCTCAGGAAACGGCCGAGGAGCGCTTCGACTCCGCTGTAGATGTCGGCGCAGTCGAAGGTGGTGAGCCCGGCCTCGGCCAGACAGCGCCAGCCGTCGACCACCTGGCGCTCGTCGGGCGCCGTGCGCTGGTGTCCGGCCGACAACTGCCAGCAGCCGTTGATCACTCGCGAGATCGAGTAGCCCGGAGCCAGCTCGAGGCGCTCGACAGTCAAGCGTCGGCGGTCCTCAGCGGCACCAAGGTCACCTCGCCGTGGCGGAAGGTCCGCTTGCCGGTGCGGGTGATCCGGAAGAGGCCGCCGCAATTGGAATCCGGACAGGCGATGTCCATGTCGGTGGTCATCCAATCGTTCGGCTCGGTCTCGCGCTGCTTGGCCGGCAGCAGGGGCAGGATCGCCGCCAGCGGATAGATCGGGAAGGTCTGCCCCGTCGGCATCGAGAGGTTCTCCCCGGAGAGCTCGAAGTAGTCGCCCTCTCGGTGATTGCAGACCATCGGGCGATCGGTGGCTACGACCTCGACCCGCAAGTCGTAGAGCGTGAAGGTGTCGTCTCGATCGGACATCGTGCCTCCCGCGGCTACTGTACCGGCAAAGCCCTCTGGTACCCTGGCGCCGCCTTGGAACCACGGCAGACCCTGACCTTCTACGGCGGCACGCCGGGTGCGCTCCTGCCGTTCGTTCTCTTCTTCGCCGGCGTCGTCTGGCTCGGACTCTCGGGCGCTCCCGACGAGCGCGGATTCTGGCCGATCCTGATCGCCGCCCTGACCGTCGGCCTGATGCTCGCCCGCGACCGGCACTGCTACGCCGAGACGATCGTGGCCGGCATGAGTCGCCGGATCGTCCTGCTGATGATCCTCGCCTGGCTTCTGGCAGGGGTTCTCGGCACCCTGATGAACGCCAGCGGCTTCGTCGAGGCGCTGGTCTGGCTGGCCTCGAAGGCCGGTGTCTCGGGCGGCGGCTACGCCGCGGCGGCGTTCCTGATCTGCTGCCTGGTGTCGACCTCCACCGGTACCAGCCTCGGAACGATCATCATCTGCGCACCCCTTCTCTACCCCGCCGGAGCCGCGCTCGGCGCGGAGCCGGTCATCCTGATGGCGGCGGTTCTCGGGGGCGCGACCTTCGGCGACAACATCTCTCCGGTCTCGGACACCACCATCGCCTCGGCAGCCACCCAGGGAGCCGAGATCGGCGACGTGGTCCGCTCGCGACTCAAGTACGCCATTCCGGCCGCGATCGTCGCACTGGCCCTGTATGCGGCGCTCGGCGGCTCGGACGGCGCCGGCGTGGCGGCCGCGACCGGACTGGCCACCGAGCAGGGCGCGCGCGGATTACCGATGCTGCTGGTGCCGGCGCTGGTCATCGCCCTCCTTCTGACCGGGCGTCATCTGCTCGAGGGACTCCTGTTCGGGATCGTCGCGGCGATCGGCGTCGGCCTCGGGCTCGGGCTGCTCGAGCGGTCGGAGATCTTCTACCTCGACCTCGAGAGCTTCGGCGGCCGCGGCCTGATCGTCAGCGGCATCGAGCGGGGGGTCGGGGTCTCGATCTTCACCATCCTGCTGATGGGCCTGGTCGCCGGACTGGAGGCGACCGGCATCACCGAGCGGCTGGTGGCAATGGCGCAGCGCCGGGCGCAGAGCGCCCGCGACGTCGAGCTATGGACCTTCGGCACGGTCTCGGCGGCCGCCCTCCTGACCACCCACTCGACCGTCGCAATCCTGGCGGTCGGCGACTTCACCCGGGACGCCGGGAGCCGCGTCGAGATCCCCGCGACCCGGCGCGCCAACTTGCTCGACATCACCGTCTGCACCTATCCGTTCCTCCTGCCCTACTGCATCCCGACCATCCTGGCGGCGAGCATGAGCCAGGGTGCCGAGGGCATGCCCCGACTGTCGGCCCTGGAGGTCGGTCTCTCCAACTTCCACTCCTGGGTGCTTCTGGTGGTCGTGGTCCTCGCGATCCTGACCGGTTGGGGCCGGGAGCGGGGCTGATCGGCAGATGCGAAGGTGATCCGATCGCCTACCGCTTCAGGGCGACGAACACCCCCAGCAGCGCCATCACCACCAGTGCGATCAGGATCATCGGGAACGCCGGCGAGCTCGGGTCGAAGCTGCCACCGCGGGCGTACATGAAGACCGCCAGGCCGGCGGCGAAGAGCAGGCCGAGCACGACGGCCGCCAGGCCGGCCGCGACCGGCTTCGTGTGCCCGGCACTCGCCAGCCGCAGGGCGTGCTTGATTTCCTCGGGCTTGGTTCCCGGATGGGTCTGCTTGAACTCGCGGATCGTCTCCGCCAGCCTGCCCGCCAGCTCCTGCGTGGTCGGCGAAGGCGGGGTCTCGGTAACTGGGATGACCGGTACGAACGTCATCGGCATGCTCCTCTCCGCTACCCCGCGGCGGGGTGTCGCGAGCTGTGCGTCTGCGCTCAGAGTCGCAACGGCTCACCCCGATCGCAACACCCGAAGGGGCGGGAGTGGCGACCGAGGCACGGCCACCGGCGATATGATCTGCCGATCCGGAGAGCGGAGCATGGCGCGAGAAGATTCCCAGCTGGTTGCGGGCATCCGAGCCGGTGATCCGGCGGCCCTCGAGTCGGTAGTCCGCGACTACCTACAACAGATCGTGCGGGCCGGTAGAGGCGCCGGCCTGTCCGCACAGCAGGCCGAGGAGGTTGCCCAGGCGACCTTCGTCACCTTCATCGAGACCGCGCATCGGTTCGAGGGTCGCTCGAAGGTGCGCACATGGCTGTTCGGCATCTTCTTTCGCAAGCTGCAGGAAGCGCGTCGGGGATTCGCCCGCGACCGCAAGATGGACGACATCGACGAAGTCTTCGAGGGCCGGTTCGACGAGGCGGGGCACTGGAGCACCCCCCCGGTCGCACCCGACGCCGCTCTCGACGGCGAGGAGATCCTCGGCCAGATCCACGACTGCCTGCAGGAGACGCCCGAGCGGCAACGGATGGCGTTCGTCTTTCGCGAGGTCGAGGAGCTGAGCACCGAAGAGATCTGTAACATCCTGGACATCACCAGCACCAACCTGGGTGTAATGCTCTTTCGAGCCCGAAACCGCCTGCGCGAGTGCCTGGAATCCAAGGGGATCCGGAGGTAGATCGTGATCTCGTGCAAGCAGGTGGCGACCGCCCTGGCCTCGGCCAAGCTGGACGTGGCCGGCCCACGCCGCCGGCTGGCCGTCTGGTTTCACCTGATGATCTGCAGGTACTGCCGGGCCTACGCGCGGCAGATGCGCGCGCTCGGCGACGCCGCCCGACGGCTCCTCGGCCGCACGGTGACCGATCCCGAGGCCCTGCGTGAGCTGGAGGAGCGCCTCGTAGAGCGCTGCCGACGCCGGGACGATCCGACCTCCGGGTAAGGACCTCCTGTATCCTCCCGCCGATGCCGTTCACCGCCGCCGACAGCGACGCCTGCCGCGCCGATTTCCCGGCTCTCGACCGGCTCCATGACGGCCAACCGCTGGTCTTTCTGGACGGTCCGGCGGGCAGTCAGATGCCCCGATCGGTGATCGATGCCATCGGCGACTACTACCGTCAGAACAACGCCAACCACCACGGCAGCTTCCCGACCTCGCACGACTCCGACGCGGCGGTGCTCGAGGCCCGCAGGACCCTGGCGACCTTCTTGAACGCCAACGAGTGGCACGAGATCTCGCTCGGTCAGAACATGACCACCCTCACCTACTCGCTGGCGCGAGCGTTCGGCGACAGGCTCGCCCCCGGCGACGAGATCGTCATCACCGCACTCGACCATGAAGCGAACCGGGGCCCGTGGCTGGGGCTCCGGGAGCGGGGCATCACCGTCCGCGAGGTCGGCATCCGGCCGGACGGAACGCTCGATCCAGACGCCTTCGCGAGCCAGGTGTCGGAGCGCACCGAGCTGGTGGCCGTCACCCTGGCCTCGAACGCGCTCGGCACCGTGCCCGACCTCGCCCAGGTCGTCCGCCTGGCACACGATGTGGACGCCTGGGTGCTGGTCGACGCGGTGCACTATGCACCCCACTTCCCGATCGACGTACAGGCGTTGGACGTCGACTTCCTGCTCTGCTCGGCCTACAAGTTCTACGGTCCACACGTGGGCGTGCTCTATGCGCGTTCCGGCCTGCTCGAACAGCTCCCGACCGAGCATTTGCGGGTGCAGAGCGACGATCCTCCCTACCGGATCGAGACCGGAACGCTGAACTTCGCTGCCATCGTCGGTGCCGCGGCGGCGGTCGAATACCTGGCTTCCTGGGGCGAAGGCGAGGACCTGCGCAGCCGGATCGTCGACGCCGCCCGGGGAATCGCCGAGTACGAGCACGCCCTGGCGGGCAGGTACTGGCAGGCGGTGCGCGAGATCCCGGGCGTCACGGGGTGGGGTCCCGACTTCGACGACACTCCGCGCGCGCCGACCGTCTCGATCACCGTCGACGGCCACACCGCCACGGACGTCGCCAGGCTTCTGGGCGAACGGGGAATCCAGGTGTGGGACGGGCACTTCTACGCCATCCGGGCGGTCGAGGTGCTAGGACTGGCCGACCGCGGCGGACTGGTTCGGACCGGCGTGCTGATGTACAACACCAGCTCGGAGATCGACCGGCTGCTGGAGGCGCTCGAAGAGCTCGCCGAGTCGGCCTGACGGCTACTCCGGATCCCAGGTCGGCACCCGACCCGGAGTCCAGGGCGCACCCGCAGCCTCGGCGTCCGCCTCGAGACCGGCCAGATCGTCTTCGATCAAGCTGGTCAGACTCGCCAGGACCTCCGCGAACGCCGCGCTGGCGATGTCGTAGGCGTCGAGGTGGGTCTGGGTGGGCGGTGAGGTCGAATTCCACTGACCCCAGATGATCCGTCCGACCCGCCTCACGATCGACGGCGTGGTCGGCTCGTTGCGACTCGAGACCGTCCGGTCGCCCCGCAGCCCGACGTCGAGGTCGCGGAGCGAGCCTTCGATCGACCTGGCGCGGTCGGCCAGCTCGGTGGCGGCGCCGGGGGTATCGTCGAGCGCAGCCTTCAGGAAGTCGAGGCGCTCGTACGCCTCGTCCAGCGCTCGCGTGGCGCCGAGGACCGCACGTTGCAACCGAGCGGTCTGCTCCTGGAAGGCGAGCAGCGCCTCGCGGTCGCCGGTGGCGAGGGTCGCCAGACCCAGCGGCGCGGTAGCGAAGCTCTGTGGCTCACCGAGCGCGGTCAGCTCGCCGCCGACCCGTTTGGCCATCGAGACCGAATAGCTGCCCGGCGCCACCATCGGTCCGGTCGGCGGATTCCGGAACGGATTGTCCATCGGGAACGGCTCGAGCCGCGTCGGAGTCGCCGGTGGGTAGCGCAGATCCCAGGCGACCCGATGGAAGCCCGACCCGGTCGGGCCGGTCAGGCGGCGAACGACGTTGCCGTCCGCGTCGGTGACGGTCAGGACGATCGTCGGGTCCTCCTCGCGATCCTCGGCCCGCAGCTCCTCCCAATCCGGATAGCCGACGTCGCCACCCTCCTCGGCGACCTCCCTCTCCTGCTCCCGGCGCTGGTCGCGCAGCGTCTCGAGGCTGTCCTGCAGGTAGTAGGTGAAGACGGCTCCAAACGGCGGATTGGGAGCCGAGTACCAGCCCTCGCCCTGGAACGACTTGCCGCGCAGCGCCAGCGGCGTCCGGATCATGTACATCCAGGCGTCCTTGACCGGGAAGAGCGTCGCTTCTCGCTCGAGGATCTCCTCGTTGATGCCGCGCAAGGCCGAATAGTCGTCGAGAACGTAGAAGCCGCGTCCGAAGGTACCGAGCACCAGGTCGTCCTCGCGCCGCTGGATCGCCAGCCCGCGCACGGCTACGGTCGGCACACCACTCTCGAGCTGGATCCACCTGCCGCCGCCGTCCTGGCTGAAGAAGACGCCGAACTCGGTGCCGACGAAGAGGAGCGCCGGGTCGACGTGATCTTCAGCGAGGCTGTACGCCGAGCCGCGCTCGGGAAGGCCCTCGGTCAACATCGTCCAGCTGGCGCCCCGATCGGTGCTCCTGAGGACGTAGGGCTTGAAGTCGGCGTTCTTGTGGTTGTTGAACGCGGCGTAGAGGGTATCGGCGTCGTGCGCCGAGGCGATGATGTCGTTGACGTACGTCCGGTCGGGGACGCCCGGGAACGACTCGATGGCCCGCCAGCTCTCGCCGCCGTCCTCGGTCACCTGGATCAGACCGTCGTCGGTGCCGACGTAGATCAGGCCTTCGACCAGCGGCGACTCGGAGAGCGCCACCAGGTTGCCATAGAACGAGGTCGAGCGGTTCTTCGACACCGCGTCGACGCTCCAGACCCGATCCATCACCTCGAGCTCGTTGCGATCGATCTGGCGCGTCAGGTTGTCGCTGATCGGTACCCAGGTGTCGCCGCGGTCATCGCTCCGGAAGAGGCGGTTGGCGCCGTAGTAGAGCCGCGTCGGCGAGTGGGGGCTGATGATCAGGGGCGCGTCCCAGTTGTAGACCAGGGGCGGATCGTCCTTGCCCGGCATCGGCGCGATCACCACCTCCTCGCCGCTCCGGTGGTCGTAGCGCACCAGGCCGCCGTACTGCGACTGCGAGTAGATGATGTTCGGATCCTCCGGATCGACCCGGGTCTGGAAGCCGTCGCCGCCGGTGGTCACGAACCAGTCGGCGTTGACGATGCCGTGGATGCTGGTGGTGCGCGTCGGTCCGCCGAGGGTGAAGTTGTCCTGAGTACCCCCGTACACCCGATAGAACGGCTCGCTGTTGTCGACCTCGACCTTGTAGAACTGGGTGACCGGCAGGTTGCCTTTGAACAGCCAGGTCTTCTGGCCGTCGAACGTCTCGTAGACGCCACCGTCGTTGCCGTTGATCTGATGGTCGGTATCGTCCGGGTCGATCCAGAGCGCATGGTTGTCGATGTGCTTGTGATGATCGCCGGTCTGCCGGAAGGTCTTGCCACCGTCGTCGCTGACGTGCATCCAGGTGTCCATCGAATAGATCCGGTCCGGATCCTTCGGATCGGCGACGATCTCGTTGTAGTACTGCGGACTGCCCGAGACATAGTCGCTCCGTTTCTCCCAATTGGCGGCACCGTCGGTCGTGCGGTAGAAGCCGCTCTCGTCGTCCGCGGCCTCGACGATGGCGTAGATCTTGTCGGGATCGGCGGGAGACTGAGCCAGGCCGATTCGCCCCATGTCGGTATTCGGCAGACCCTCGTTGACCTCGGTCCAGGTGGCACCGCCGTCGGTAGATTTGTGCACCCCGGAGCCCGGCCCGCCGTTGATCAGCGTCCATACGTGCCGCCGTCTCTGGTAGGACGCCGCGTACAGAACGTCGGGGTCACGGGGATCCATCAACAGGTCGGTCACCCCGGTGTGCTCGTCGATCTCGAGCACGTTGGTCCAGCTCTTGCCGCCGTCGGTCGTCTTGAACAGACCGCGGTCGCCACCCGACCCCCAGAGGGGGCCCTGCGCCGCGACGTAGACCGCGTTCGAGTCGCGGGGATCGACGACGATCTTGGCAATGTGCTCCGACTCGCTGAGGCCGACGTTCTCCCAGCTCTTGCCGCCGTCGATCGACTTGTAGACGCCGTCGCCGTAGCCGACGCTCCGCTGGCTGTTGTTCTCGCCGGTCCCGACCCAGACGACCTTCGGGTGGTTCGGATCGACGGTGACGGTCCCGATCGAGTAGGAACCCTGGCCGTCGAAGATCGGCTCGAAGGTCGTGCCGGCGTTGTCGGTCTTCCAGACACCGCCCGAAGAAGCGGCCACGTACCAGACCTTGCGATCGGTCGGATCGACCGCGATGTGGCTGATCCGGCCGGAGGTGACGGCGGGGCCGATGCCACGAAACGCCAGCCCGGAGAAGGTCTTCGACGCGAGGGCGGACTCCTCTTCGGCCGGTGGCTCGGGCGAAGCCTTCTTCTTGCCGAGCGCGGTCGCCGGAATGGTGAGCGCGCAGATCGACAACGCGAGAGTGAGCAGACGGATCCTGTACGACATGGAAAACCCTCCGGAATGATCGTGCCGCGCGATCTTAGTACGGCGGCACCGTCGAGCGACAAGTCCGTTCGGGCAGGTCCGTCGGCACGGCCCGCCACGCCCGCCCGCAGCGCAACCTGGGGTCGGGCGTAACGTAATTCAATTCGTGGGAATCGTGTATCCAGCCGCGCGAGTTAGGATTTCGGAGCGTGCGAGTCAAGCCTAAGGAACTGCTGCGCCTCTTCGGGCTGGTCGCGTTCCTCTTGGCCGGCCTGTCGATCGCCGACATGTTCCGCTCTCGACCGTACGACGGCGTCGTACTCGAGGCGGACGCGCCGGGCAGGTTGATCGTCCGGAGCGTCGTGCCGCTGAGCGGCTCGGCCGAGGCCGGGATCCGCAACGGCGAGCAGATCATCGGCATCGACCGCAACGTCATCCGGACCAGCAAGGAGGCCGCCGAGCTGCTCAACCAGCACGACGTCGGGCAGACGGTCCCCTACCTCGTGCGCGGCGCCGACGGCCTGCGAGAGGTCCTGGTACGGCTCGGCCCGCGGCGGATCGGCAACCTCAACTACCTGTACGCCTGCCTGCTCGGCTTCATGTTCTTCTTCGTCGGCCTCTGGGTGCTCGAGCGTCAGCCGCGCCGCCGGACCGCGCAGATCTTCTTCGTGCTCAGCACCCTGTTCCTGATCTTCCTGGTTTGCCGCCTGCGTCCCGCCTCCTACTCCGAGGTCGACACCTTCGTCCTGCGCACCGGGATGGTCGCGTTCCTCTTCCTGCCGGCGGCCTTCCTGCACTTCTTCCTGATCTTCCCGCAGCCGATCCGGCTGCGGCCAACGGTCGGTGAGTCCGGCTACCCGGTCAAACGAGCCCTCTGGCTCGCGATCCTGGCCCTGATCTACCTGCTGCCGCCAGCGGTGCTGATCACCACCCTGATGATCGCCGAGCGCGAGCGAGCGACGCTCGATCTGATCAGTGGCGCGCCGATCCAGAACTGGTGGCTCTTGGCCGCCTACATGGTGGTCGCGCTGGCGGCGCTCGCCTACAAGTCGCGCCACCTGACCAACCAGCGAGAGCGGCGCGGAGCCGGCATGGTGCTCTTCGGCTCACTCTTCGGCCTGGTGCCGTTCCTGGTGACCGCGGTCGCGTTTCCTTCCTACCTCCACACCGAGAAGGTGCTGCCGTTCGTGGTCGGTCCGCTGATCCTGGTGCCGCTGACATTCGCCTACGCCATCGTCCGCTTCCAGCTCCTCGAGATCCGGGTGATCCTGCGCAAGAGCCTTCTCTACACGGTCACCACCGTTCTGGTCACAGCGCTCTACGCGGTCGGCATCGCGCTCTTCAACGCCATGACCCGCGACACCTCGCTCGCGGCGTCGCCGTTCTTCCCGGTCGTCTTCGCTCTGGTGATCGTTCTGCTGTTCGAGCCGATTCGCAAGTGGATCCAGGAGGTCGCGAACCGACGGTTCTTCGCCGAGCGCCGGCGGCTGGAGGCGGCACTCGAGGAGATGGGCGACGCTCTGACCGGACAGGTCGATCTCGAAGCGGTGGTCCACGACCTGGTCGGCAAGCTGCCGCAGCTGCTCGGACTGCACTTCGCCGGCCTCTATCTGGTTCGCGACGGCGCTCTCGAGCGCGCCGCGGGGCCGGAGCGCCTGCCCGAGCGCCTGCCGCTGTTGGCCGAGCTCCACGAGCCGCTGGCGCGGCGCCGCGGTCTGACGGTGATCGAGGAGCTCGAGCCGATGACCGCCGACGCGCCCGACCTCGGGCTGCTGATCGACCGATTGAGCGAGGCCGGCGCCCAGGTCATCGGCGACCTGACCACTGAGCGGCGCAGGATCGGCCTGGTCGCTCTTTCCGGCAAGATCGATCAGACGATGCCGCTCGACCCGTCCGAGCTGTCGCTCCTCAGGCGGCTGCTCGACCAGGCCGCGGTCGCGCTCGAGACCAGCATGTTGCTCGACGAGCGCACCGAGCAGGCCGAGCTCGAGCGCGAGCTCGAGATCGCAGCTTCGGTGCAGGCGCGATTGCTGCCGCCGCAGCTCGACTTCGGTCCGGGCTGGAAAGTCGCCGCCGTCTGTCGTCCGGCCCGCCACGTGGGCGGCGACTTCTTCACCGAGCTCCCCGGACCTCACGACGGCTCGCACGCGGTCGTCTATGGCGACGTCGCCGGCAAGTCAGTCTCCGGCGCCCTGGTGATGATGGCGGCGCACGAGGTGCTCCATTCGCTCGCGCTGACCCACCGCGACCCCGAGCAGCTCCTCAATCTGGCCAACCGGAGACTCTACGGGCTCAGCAGCCGCAAGAGCTTCGTCGCGCTCGCCTATCTGACTTCGACGCCCGCCGGCGACGGGCTCCTCTACTCCCTGGCCGGCCAGCCGCAGCCGCTGGTGCGCAAGCGATCTGGCGAGGTGCGCGAGCTCGACCTGCCGGCCAATCGCCTGCCGCTGGGCGCGCTGGACAACGGCAGCTACTGCCTCACCTTCGCGCCGATGGAGTACGGCGACCTGGTGCTCGGCTATTCAGACGGGGTCATCGACGCCCGGTCCCCCACCGGTGAGAGCTTCGGCATCGAGCGTCTCTTGCGAGTGGTCTCCAAGGCCGGGTCCGACCCGCCGCTGATGGTCGAGCGGATCCTCGAATCGCTGGATGAGTTTACGCAGGGCACCGAGCCCTACGATGACGTGACTCTGGTCGCGGTCGAATGCGACCGGGAGACAATCTCATGAAGAAGATCCTCGTCTTGACCCTGGTAGTGCTGGTCCTGGTCGGCATCGCGTACGCGATGATGACCCGGGAGCCGGAGCGCGAATGGACCACCGACTCGGAGGAGGCACGCGCCGAGCTCGAAGCCGGCCTCGAGGCACTGATGAAGTCCTACTACCGATCCTCCACCGAGCGCCTCGAGGCCGCGATCGAGCACGACCCCGACTTCGCGGCGGCCAAGGCACTGCTCCTGTACAGCGCCTGGGATCGGGACGTGCGCGATCGTCTGCTGGAGGAGCTGCGCGCGGTCGATCTCGAAACGCTGACCGACCGCGAGCGTTTCCTGGTCGACTACGCCCTGGCCAAGGCCGACCGCGAGACCGAGCGGGCGGATCTCCTGATCGAGGAGCACCTGGCTACCCACCCCGAGGACCCCTTCGTGCTCATGACCTGCTCGGCCGAGGCGTGGGAGAAGCGCGATTGGGCGAGAGCCGAGCGTCACTATCAGAAGCTGATCGAAAGCGACCCGAACTGGGTCAACGCGCAGAACCGCCTCGGCTACATCAAGATGGCGCAGGGCAAGTTCGACGAAGCCGAGGAAGCGTTCCTCAAGTACCACTACATCGCTCCCGACCAGGCGAATCCGCACGACTCGATGGGTGAGCTGCTGACCATGCTCGGGCGCTACGACGAGGCGAGAGTCGCCTTCGAAAAAGCGCTCGAGATCGACCCCGACTTCTGCATCGGCTACTACCACCTCGCGGACATGTTCATCATGGCGGGCAACTTCGAGCCGATCGACGCGGTGATGGCTGCCGCCGAAGAGCGGTGCGACGCCGAGATCGTGGAGCTCTTCAGATGCGCTACCGAGTTCTGGCACCTGTTCGGCATGCGCGACTACGACGCCGCGTTCGCCGAGGACCGGGCAGAGTGCCGAGCGGTCGTGCAGGAGCGCTCCCCGTTCGTGCTCCATCGCCTGGCGGTCGGCTCGGACCGCTTCGATGTGGCGCTAGCGACCGAAGAGATGCTGCGCGGTCATCTCGAGAAGTTCGCCGAGGGCGCGCTGGAGCCGGAGATCGACGGTACCCGCGGGCTCCTCCTCCACATGGAGGGCGTCCGCCGCGCCGCTCAGGGCGATGTCGAAGAGGGACAGGCCAAGATGCTCCAGGCCGACGACTACCTGCTCTACTGGGGCAACGGTCAGGGGATCCTGAAGATGTACAACCTGCTCAACCTGGCCGAGCTGCTGCGGCAGACCGGAGACGACCGCGCCGCCGATGCGATCTTCGACAAGGTGCACGCCATCAACGCCCACTTCGTCGAGATGGTCGTCGCGAGCGACCAGCTCGAGCGCGAGCTGGCGGCACCCTAGTCGGGTCGACGCAGCGAGTAGCGACCAGCACGTTGCTCTCGGTCCAGCCGCCGACGACCTCGATCCGGAGATAGTCGGGGGTCTCACGGACCTCGAGCCGGATGGTCATCCGTCGGCCCGCTCAGCGTCGGGTCGCTGGCTCGCCCACCGCACTCCGGAGAAGAGCACGCCGACCCGGTCGGTCGCGGGGAGGAGACCGGCTGCGGCCAGCTCGAAGGCGCCCGCGAGCCCCGCGGAGCCGGTGTCGCTGACGTCGATGTCGGTGAGCGCGCGTCCGAGTCGGTTGGCTTCGGCAAGCTGCTTTTCCGGGACCACGATCGGGAAGCCCCCGCTCTCGAGCATCCCGGAGACGACCGTCAACCAGTCGTAGGTCTCGTCGTCGAGGATAGCGTCGGCGATGCTCCGCGGCTCTTCTTCCCAGGGCCACATGAACTCCGAGCGGTGGCAGGCCGCGTAGTGCAGCTCGTCCTGCACCAGCTCCGGGTCGACCCCGCCCCGGATGCGATGCGCCAGCTCCGCACGCTCCCCCGGGCTACCCGCGGTAGCCCCACCCGAACCGAGGTGGCGCGAGGCGATGCGCGCAGCGAGCGCGTCGTAGGCGCGGACCAGCGGCGCCGCTCCCCCGGTCTGGACCGCGTGGAGAACCGGCATCGGCCCGATGTCGCGGACCCGGCGCGCATCGCGCCAGCCGAGAACAGCTGCTGCCGCCAGGGCGCCGCCGCCGGTCTGAATCAGCAGCCGATCGAGCCTCGAGCCGGCGCCGTGCAGGCCGGAAATGATCTCCCAGACGAGTGTCTGACCCCCTTCGCTCACCAGGCCGTTGGACGGGCCCTGGCAGGTGAAGGGCAGCGAGCCCTCACCCAGCGCCTCCGAGAAGCGCAGGTAACACGGGTCGCCGGCCTCCCCGGGCCGGCGCTCGCACTGCCGCAAGCCGACGCCATCGGCCGACAGCCGATCGAGGATGACGTCGTCGGCGTCCGTCGGTACGTAGACGTCGATCGGCCAGTCGACGCCGCGGGCGAGCAGGGTCGCCGCAAACGCCGCGTTGCCACAGCTCGAGATCGCCAGCTGCTGGCGATCGACCGGTCCGCCGGGGCGCAGCCGCTCTTCCATCAGCAGCCAGATCATGACTCCGGCCAGGTGACGACCCTTGTGGGTGCCTCCGACGTTGCCGGTCTCGTCCTTGATCCAGAGCTCCGCGCAGCCGAGCTCCTCGGCCAGCGGCGGGCTCGAGACGAGTGGCGTCTCCCGGAAGCCGATGCCGGCGACCTCGGCGACACGCCCGTCCATCCCCCGGATCAGATCGCAGAAGTCGCTGTCCGGCATCCCCCAGGCACGAGCGGTCTGGTAGCTGTGCAGGAGCTGCCGGTATCTCAGGAACGGGTTCGGCTCGGCGCTCGTGAACGCCTGGCCGAGCGGCTTGCGCGACTCCTCGGAGACCCTCAGGCGCCGGCGCAGGACGTGGTCTACGTCGTCCTCGAGACGTGCCTCGGGACACCGGAACGGCTGCCGCTCGTCGGCCGCGATCCGGCATCCGCAGCCGGTACAGGCGAGCGACGACTCGATCGCGGGCATCAGCCGTGGTCGACGCCGGCCTGCCGGTTGAACTCGGCAATGCCGCGGTCCCAGGCCGGGATCAGATCGCGCAGCCCCTGCCAGAAGGCCTGCCGCTCGCGCTTCGAGAAGTCGTCGATCTCTATCCCCTGCTGCTCGACCCAGGTGAAGTAGCCGAGATTGAAGACTCGCTTGCGGTCGACCTGGGAGAGCTCGAGCAGATGCTCGACGTCGGCTCCGAGCAGGTAGCGACTGACGATCTCGGCGGCGTCGATCGCTTCGAAGCGCCCCTCCCGGGCGGCCAGCTGCTTCTCCCGCTCGCTGTCGTAGAGCTCGGCGCCGTCGGTGGCGACGGTCATGATGACGTCGTTCTCGTCCATGTCGAGGTACTTCGCGGTCTTGATCGCCGCCAGGACGTTGCAGATCGACGAGAAACCGAGGCGGCCGAGCTGCGCGACGGTAACGGCCGGCACACCGCACCTCGCGGTCAGATACTCCCGTCCGGCATCGGTGTTGAACACCAGGTCCAGCCCGTCGGTGGCGCGATCGCTGATCCCGGCGACCAGGTCGGTGTTCATCACGTTGTGGATGAACGGTACGTGCTTGTCGCCGATCCCCTGGATATTGTGCTCGCCAAAGCCGTTGTAGAGCAGCGTCGGACACTCGAGGGCCTCGACCGCAACCAGCCGGCAGCCGAAGCGCTCCTTCAGATAATCGCCCGCCCCCAGCGTGCCGGCCGAGCCGGTCGCCGAGACGTAGGCACGCAGGCGGCTGCCAGGGTGCTCCTCGCTGAGCCGCTCGAACGACTGCCGCATCGCCCGCCCGGTGCACAGGTAGTGCACCAGGTAGTTACCGAACTCACTGAACTGGTTGAAGATGATGTTCTCGGGCTGGCGATCCAGCTCGGCGCATTTGTCGTAGATCTCCTTGACGTTGCTCTCGGTGCCGGGGGTTCGGATGATGTCCTCGGGCTCCGACACCCAGCGCTCGAGCCACTCGAAGCGCTCGCGGCTCATCCCCTCCGGCAGCACCGCGACGCCCCGACAGCCCATGATCCTGGAGATCGCCACCCCGCCGCGGCAGTAGTTGCCGGTCGACGGCCAGATCGCCTTGTGCCGGGTCGGGTCGAACTGCCCGGTGATGATTCGCGGCGCCAGGCAGCCGTAGGCGGCCAGGACCTTGTGGGCGTGGATCATCGGAAAGTGGTCGCCGGGCAGCACGATGATCCGCGCCGGCGTTCCAGTCAGCTCCGAAGGCAGCTCGATCCGGTCCGGTAGCTCGAGCGGATAGCGGGGGTCGGCACCGTTGTGCCAGTGCACGCGGAAGAGATTCAAGGGGTCCGCCGCGTCCCGATGGACATCCGCGAGGCGCCCCAACACGGCCTCCGGGATTCGACGCGGCTCGGCCAGCTCGGCGAACGTCGGTAGGGCGATGCCCGCCTCCCGGAATCGTGCGACGCTGTTCGCGTACGTCTCGCGATCGACGATCTCGGTCTCGAGTCCCAGTGTCGGCATTCGGCTGTGCCCTCCCTACCGCAGCGCTATCATTCTCTCCCACAGACCGGGTGCGGCGGCGGCCGCCTCGGCGCGGATCTCGTCTACGTCGCCGGTGAGCAAGCGGCCGTCCTCGACCACCTTGCGGCCGCCGACGACGACGTGCCGCACCCCGTCGTCGCCGACGACGATCGCATCACCGGCGCCAGCCTCGGCGAGCGGCGCGAACTGGCCTCCGAACAGCTCCGCGGCGAGCGCGTGGCCAGCGGCAATTCGGGCTTCGACCGCTGCCGGGTCGTCGCCGTGCGCGCTAGCCTCGTGGCGCAGCGCCTCGGCCTCTTCGTCGAGCCGCGACGGATAGCCGTCGGTACCCATGGCGACCCGCGGACTGGCGCTCAGGGCCGGCGGATAGCCGACCTTGTTGCCGCTGTTCGAGCGCGGGTTCTGCATCAGCCAGAGGCCGTTCTCGGCAACCCGCTCGACCTGGGAGCGGTCGAGGTGGACGCCGTGTGCCATGAGCGACCCCGCGGGCAGACCACCCAGATCCAGGAGCCGCTCGAACGGCCCGGCGAAGCCCCGCCGGCGCGCGTCGTTGACGTCGGCTACGTCCTCGGCGACGTGGACGTGGACCCGGCTGTCGAGCTCGGCGCACATCCTCCCGGCCCACTCGATGGTGGCGTCAGAGACCGTGAACGACGCGTGGAGACCGACCAGTCCGATCACCAGATCGCGCTTGTTCTCGGTGATGAAGCGGCCGCACTCCTCGAGTCCGCGCCGCGCCTCCGTCCCCCCGCCGTTGCGCTCGGTGGCGCCGAAGCAGAGCGCGGCCCGCATCCCTAGCTCGTCACAGGCGTCGGCCAGAACGTCGAGCGAGCCTTCGATGAACTCGGGCGACTCGTGATGGTCGACCAGCGTCGTCGTACCGGCGAGCAGCGACTCCGCCACGTAGTAGCGCGCCGAGGCGCGCAGGCTGTCGCGGTCGAGCGCCCGATCGAGCAGCCACCAGACGCGCTCGAGGATCTGCACGAAGTTCTCGGGCGGCGGCTCGGGCGGTGGCATGCCGAGGGGTGCCAGGCCGCTGTAGATGTGGGTGTGGGCGTTGACGCCGCCCGGCCGGATCTCGGCACCCGAGCAGTCGAGCGCTTCGGTGCCGTCGACGGTGGTCGAGCCGAAGCCGCGCACCCTGCCGCCTTCGAGCTCGAGGACCCGACCGTGCCGATCCGGTCCGAGCACCAGGGGCCGCACGTCTGTAGCGGGCGATACCACACCCGTCCCTACTGACCGAGGCTCCGGATCCGGCCGACGCCCATCGAACGGGCGGCCGCCGAGTCCTTCATCGGCAGCGTGTACCGACGCTCGCCATCGAACGCTTCGAGCGCCGAAGCGACCGCCGCGGCGGTCGGCACCAGGCCGATCTCGCCGACCCCCTTGGCGCCGAAGGGACCCTCTGGCTCGGGGTCCTCGATCAGCATTACCTCGATCTGCGGCATCTCACGCGCCCGGATGACTCCCAGCTCGCGCAGCTTGAAGGTCGCCGGCATGCCGTCGGGGCAGGGCAGATCCTCGGTTAGGGCGTAGCCGAGACCCATGTGCACCGAGCCCTCGATCTGGCCCTCGCAGAGGGCTGGATTGATCGCCCGACCCACGTCATGGGCGGCGATGAACCGATCGACCTTGCCGTCGGCGTCCAGGACGCAAACCTGGGTCGCAAAGCCGTACGCGGTATGGGTCTTGATCCTGTCGGTCTCCTGCCCGGGCGCGGTCGTATCGTCGATCAACACCTCGCCGGCGTAGACCTTGCCGACCAGCTCCTCGAGCTTCGATCCCGAGTCCAGATCGGCCTTCAGCTTCTCCGCCGCGGCGATCACCGCGCGGCCGCCGAGCAGCGTTCCCCGCGAGCCCGTGGTCTGGCCGCAGCCGAGCGGATAGTCCGAGCTCACCCGGGCCCGGAAGACGGCGGCGGGCAGGCCGGTCACCTCGACCGCACACTGGATGAGCACCGTCAACAGCCCCTGGCCCATCTCGGTGAAGCCGTTGTAGATCGCGACGGCGCCGTCCTCCTCCACCACCAACCGGGCATGACCGTGCTCGAGGGCGCCGTTGCCGATGCCGCTGTTCTTGATGCCGCAGGCGATGCCTACCGCCCGGCCCTCGTTGCGGGCCGCGTAGTAGTGCTCCTTGACGGCGGTCAGGGTCTCCTTCAGACCGACGGACTTCTCGAGCACCTGGCCGGTGGAGAACGTGTCTCCCGCGGCCAGGGCGTTGCGCCAGCGGATCTCCCAGCCGTCGAGGCCTACCTTCTCGGCGAGCAGATCGAGCGCACCGTCGATGGCGAAGTGCGCCTGGTTGGCGCCGAAGCCGCGCATCGCGCCGCACGGCGGGTTGTTGGTGTAGGCCGCCCTGGAGACGATGTCGACGTTCGGTACCTTGTAGGGGCCGCAGCCGTGGCCCGCCGCCCGCTCCAGCACCTTCGAGCCGACCGAGGCGTACGCCCCGGTATCGCCGATCATCTGCGCCCGGACCACCGTCAGATGGCCCTCTTCGTCGCAGCCGACGGTGTAGTCCATGGCGATCGGATGGCGCTTCGGATGGAGCCGGATCGACTCCTCGCGCGACAGAACCAACAGGACCGGCCGACCGGTCATGCGGGTGAGGAGCGCGGTCTGCGCCTGGATCGACATGTCTTCCTTGCCGCCGAACGCCCCACCGTTCGGGACCAGCTCGGATTGGACCCGGTCCTCGGGCACACCGAGGAACGAGGCGACCTGGCGCTGGTCGTCGAAGATCCCCTGGCCCTGGGTATAGAGCCGGATGGCGCCGTTCGAGAGCGGTTCCGCGAGCGCCGCCTCGGGCTCGAGGTAGAGGTGCTCGATCCGCTGGGTGCTCCACGAGCCGCTGACCACGTGCGCGCTTTCGGCGAGTGCCTGCTCGGCATCACCTCGGACGACGCGGGTCTCCGACAGCAGGTTGTCGTGCTTCGGATTGACCTGAGGCGCCCCCGGCTCGAGCGCCTTCCTGGGATCCAGCACCGGCTCCAGGACCTCGTAGTCGACTTCGATCAGCTCGACCGCCTCCCTCGCCTTGGCGGGGGTCGAGGCGGCCACCGCGGCGATCACGTCGCCGACGCATCGCGCCTCCTCGCCCTCGGCCACGAAGCCCGGCCAGTCGTCGTAGACCAGGCCGTACCAACGGTCGCCGGGGACGTCCTCGGCCGTCGCCACCGCGACCACTCCCGCGACCGCCGCCGCCCGCGAGGTGTCGATGTGCTTCACCTTGGCGCGCGCGTGCGGCGACAGCAGCACCGCGCCGTGCAGCATTCCGGGCCGCACCATGTCGGCTACGTACGGCTGGTCGCCGAGGGTCAGCTTCTCGCCGGTGTAGCGGGCCAGTGAGCTGCCGACCCGGCCATCCGTGCACAGCTCCGGCAGCGCCTCGCCGCGCCGAGCCCTGGCCATCGTCTCGATCGCATCGAGGATCTTGGTGTAGCCGGTGCACCGGCAGAGATGCCCGGCGAGGCGCTGGGCGACCTGCTCACGCGACAGATCGGGCTCTTTATCGAGCATGCTCTTGGCCCGCACCGCGATCCCGGGAATGCAGAAGCCGCACTGCAGGCCGGCGACGCTGACGAAGCTCCTGGCGATCAGCTGGCGCTCTTCCTCGTCGAAGCCCTCGAGCGTCACCACCTCCTTGCCGTCCACCCGCGTGGCCGCGACCGCGCAGGTGGTCTTCGGTATGCCGTTGATCAGGGCGAGGCAACAACCGCACTGTCCCTGGGGCTGGCAACCGTCCTTGGTCGAGCGGATGCCGCACCGCTCGCGCAGCGCGTCGAGGAGGCTCTCCCCCGTGCGGACGGAGATCGAGCGCGACTCTCCGTTCAGCGTGAGGGTTATCTCGTGGTCAGACACCGATCCTCGGGACAGTACCTCACTGTTACCGGAGCGTGCAATCTGGTGACACGGCTGCACCAACCTCTATAGGATCTGTAGCCGTTCGAGAGGACCCTATTCCTCCTGGGAGACCTGATGGCCTACACAGCCGAACAGTTCTTGGATATGACCGTCACTCGGAACCCCGCCGAGGTCGAGTTCCACCAGGCCGTCCGAGAGGTGATCGAGTCGCTGAGCCCGGTGCTCGACCGCTATCCGGAGCTGCGTGACGGCCGTATCCTGCGCCGGCTCGTCGAGCCAGAGCGGACGATCATCTTTCGCGTGCCGTGGGTGGACGATCAGGGTGAGATCCAGGTGAACCGCGGGTTCCGGGTCGAGATGAACAGCGCCATCGGCCCGTACAAGGGCGGTCTGCGCTTCCACCCGACCGTCAACCTGGGGGTCCTCAAGTTCCTGGCCTTCGAGCAGACGTTCAAGAACGCCCTGACCACGCTGCCGATCGGTGCCGGCAAGGGTGGCTCGGACTTCGACCCGAAGGGGAAGAGCGACGGCGAGGTGATGCGCTTCTGTCAGGCGTTCATGAGCGAGCTCTTCCGCCATCTCGGCGACCGCACCGACGTGCCGGCGGGTGACATCGGCGTCGGTGCCCGCGAGATCGGGTTTCTGTTCGGCCAGTACAAGAGGCTGGCCAACGAGTTCTCGGGCGTTTTGACCGGCAAGGGGCTCGACTGGGGCGGCAGCCTCATCCGGCCCGAGGCGACCGGCTACGGCTGCGTCTACTTCGCCGAAGAGATGCTCAAGACCCACGGCGAGAGCATTCGCGGCAAGACCTGTCTGGTCTCGGGGTCCGGCAACGTCGCCCAGTTCACCGTCGAGAACATCACTCGCCTGGGCGGCCGTGCGATCACCCTGTCGGACTCAGGCGGCTTCGTTCTCGATCGGAGCGGTATCGACGCCAAGAAGCTCGACTGGGTCAAGGATCTCAAGAACGTCCGGCGCGGCCGGATCTCCGAGTACGCCGAGGAGTTCGGTTGCGAGTACGTGGCGGGGAGCCGGCCGTGGGGAGTCGAGGAGGCAGACTGTGCGTTCCCGTCGGCGACCCAGAACGAGCTCGAGCTCACCGACGCCCGGGCGCTGACCGACAACGGGGTCTTCGTGGTGGCCGAGGGCGCCAACATGCCGACCACACCCGAGGCGATTCTGCATCTGCTCGACAGCGACGTGCTGTTCGGGCCGGGCAAGGCGGCCAACGCGGGTGGCGTCGCCACCAGCGCGCTGGAGATGGCACAGAACGCCGCCTACACCCCCTGGACTCGTCAAGAGGTCGATCTACGGCTGCGCGAGATCATGATCGGCATCCACCGCACCTGTTACGAGACCGCCCGCGAGCACGGCGCGCCGGGCAACCTGGTCGCCGGCGCCAACATCGCCGGCTTCTTGAAAGTGGCCCGGGCGATGCTCGACCAGGGCGTTGTATAGTGCTTGAGAGGCAAAGGTGAGCAGGCAGTCCGTTGGGTACTTCGAAGGAACCGACCCCAAGCTCCTGACCGGATTGATCTGCCTCGGCTGCGACACCTTCCCGGTCTCCAACGGTTTCGACAGCCACGGCCGGCACGTCCGGAGCGTGCACGAAGGGAGCCGCTTCGACCTCCTGGTTGCCTATCTGCACAAGATCTTCGCGCCGGCCGGAGCGGTGACGACCTACCAGGACATCTTCCACGTCTGCCGGATCTACGAGATGCCCCTCCTGGTCGAAGTCCCGCGCGAGATGCACGAGGACGCCACCCGCGTCCTCGGCGGCGAGCTGCCCGACTTCGTCACCCTGGTCGACCCGAGCGAAGCGCTCGACGCCGCCCGGAAGATCCTGCAATCCTGATTGGCGGAGTCGAGCCGAGGACCGGATGAGCGTCGGAGGTAAGCTGGCGGTCGTCGCAGTCGGCGGCAACTCCTTGATCACCGACGCCGAGCACGTCGCGATCCCCGATCAGGCCGAGACCGCCGCGGTCACCGCGGGCTACATCGCCAGCATGGTGGCCGAGGGCTGGCGGGTGGTGATCACGCACGGCAACGGACCCCAGGTCGGCTTCATCCTGCGCCGCTCCGAGCTCGGTGCTCCGGAGGTGCCGCCGATCCCGATGAACTACGCCACCTCCAACACCCAGGGATCGATCGGCTACATGTTCCAGCGCTCGCTGCTCAACGAGTTCCGGCACCGCCGCATGGACGTCCGGCCGGTGGCGCTCGTGACCCAGGTGCTGATCGATCGCGACGACCCCGATCTCGCACGCCCGACCAAGCCGATCGGGCCGTACATGGACGAGGCGACCGCCCGCAGGAGCTCGAGCGAGCGCGGCTGGAAGGTCATCGAGGACTCCGGCCGCGGCTGGCGGCGCGTGGTGGCCTCGCCGCGCCCGCGCGCGGTGCTGGAGCTGGAGATCATCCGCGATCTGGTGACCGCGGGCAACGTGGTCATCGCGTGCGGCGGTGGCGGTCTGCCGGTGCTGGTCGACGACGACGGCAACCTCAGGGGTGTCGAAGCGGTCGTCGACAAGGACTACGCCTCGGGACTGGTGGCCGAGGGGTTGGGAGCCGAGCTGATGCTGATCTCGACCGCGGTCGAGAGGATCGCGATCCATTTCAACACGCCCGAGCAGCGGTGGCTGGATCGCCTGACCGTCTCGGAGGCCAGGAGCTACCATGCCGAGGGGCACTTCGCCGCCGGCAGCATGGGCCCCAAGGTCGAGGCGCTGATCGACTACGTCAGCGCGAGCGGTGGCACCGGTATCGTGACCGACCCGCCCAACCTGCCGCGGGCGATCGCCGGTGAGGCCGGCACCCGGATCGTCGCCGACTGAGGCGGCCTAACGCCGCATCAACGCCAACTGCTGGAGCGCGATGATGGTCTTGGCGTCGCGGATCTCGCCCGACTCGATCATCTCCATCGCGCGGGCGAACGGCAAGGCCACGACCTGGATGTCCTCACCCTCGTCTTCGAGCCCGCCGCCGCGCTCGTCCGGCTCGAGGTGATCGACCCGACCGAGGAAGAGATGGATCCGCTCCGAGGTGCCGCCCGGGCTGACGTAGAAGACTCCCATCGGCTCGAGCGGGCCGTCGACCCGATAGCCCGCTTCCTCGAGCATCTCGCGGTTGGCGACCGCCGGAGCGTCGTCCTCTCCCTTGACGCCGGCTACCGTCTCGAGGATCCAGGCGCGCCGAGGGTCGTCCTCGCTTTCGAGGCTCTCGTAGACCGGGTACCTGAACTGGTTCACCAGCACCACGACGTCGGCGTCCGGATCGTGCAGCAGGACGCCGACGGAGTCGCCACGCTCGAAGCTGATGCGGGTCTGCGGCGCGGCCATCCGGCCGTCGAACCGCCGAAAGCTGAGAACCGCGCGGACTATGCGGAAGAGCCGCCCGAAGGCGTAGTCTTCGTGCCGCTCCAGGATCTGGACCAGAGGCTCGCCGTTCTCGGCGTCGTTCTGCATCGGGAATCGAGCTTCCACCCTCGACGCGGCACGGGCGTTACCCCTCGCCCGCCGCGGGACCTTGCTTGGGCGCCAGTAGTAGCTGGTAGAACGCTACGTGGAGCGCGAAGAATAGCACGCCGAGACCGAGCAGACCGGCGAACCCGGTGGGCTCCGGCAGCTCGTTGCGCAGCATCAATGCACCGACGACGAAGGCGACGCTGTCGAGATAGGCAACCAGCATCGCCGAGTAGAAGAACACGGTCCAGCGCTTGGCCGGTTCCGGAACACTCTGTCCACTCCACAGAAAGGCGCTCCGGAGCCGCTCGGCCGCGACCCCCTTCGCGTTCCGCATGCAGAACTCCTTGATCTGCGACATCGCCGCCGCGCTCTCGCCCCACGACCTGCGGAGCTTGACGAGCTTCAGGAAGTAGAGCCAGCCGACTCCGCAGTAGAGCCAGAGCAGCAGGGTGCCGAGCCGATTGTCGAGGTGCTGGGCGCCGAAGATCGTCAGCACACCGGTCGCAACCCCACCCGTGACCAGCAAGTAGAAGTTGACCATCGTGTGGCGGTCCTGCATCGCCTCGGTGGCGGTGTTCCGGATGTAGTCGTACTCCCAGCCCAGGACGTGCACCGGATCGAGCGTTCCCGAGCCGGCAGTCGGCGGCTCGATCTCCGGGAACGCGGTCGGCTGTGGCGGGCTGGCCCGGTAGACGAGAAAGAGCGCGACGACGTTGGCAGCCAGAAAGAGGGTCGCGGCCCAGAGCGCGGACATCACTCCACCCTCAGGCCAGCGACGCCAGGAACTTCCGGTCCCGCAGGTGGTCGGGGCACTCGAGCTGCGGGATCTGCTCGTACCTGCGGATGGCGTTGCCCGCGTTGCTGATCAGCTCTGCCAGGGTCAGATCGCCGTTGGCGCCGTTGATCGCCTGGGTCAGTGACCAGGTGAAGGCGCCTCGATAGTCGTCGTCGATGTGAGCGTCGGCCGCGGTCTGCTTGTCCTGGCACGCCGCCAGCAGAACGTGCCGGTCGACCGAGGTCATCTGGTAGCGGTTGTCGCGATAGCTGTCGAGCAGCTTCTTCACGGTCTCCTGCATCCTCGTGGCGCGCTCCCCTTCCGGCAGCGCCAGCAGCTCCGCGACCAGGTTCTCCGAGATGTACGACTCGGCCGCCGCATCCCGCTTGGCGATGTTCTCCTCGATCTGGCGCGTCATCTCGTCCGGCGGCGGGATGAAGCGCGGGCTGAACTCGACGTCGTCGTCGAGCACCGCGCGCTGAATGCTGCCGCTGTGACAGCAGTCGGCGATGAAGGTGAAGCTGACGTTCTCAGGCACCTGGTCGAAGATCGCCCGCAGGTCGTCGTCGCGGAACGGATCGCCCCAGTCGTGGTCGTAGGGGACGATCACCTCGTCCTTGCACTCCCACTCGTCGTCGCCCTGGTCGGGCACCTGGGTGCCGTGGCTGGAGAAGTGGAACAGCCGGACGTCGCTGCCGTCGCCGGCGTAGTCGCTGAACAGCCAGTTCTCGAGGTGGTCCTTGATCGCCGCGGCCTTCGCCTCGGCGTCGGTCAGGATCTTGATGTCCTCGAAGCCATAGTAGCGGCTCAAGAGGTCCTTGATCGCAAGGGTGTCGTTGACGCATCCCCTGAGCGGGGAGACGGTGGCGAATTGGTTGATACCGATGATCAGCGCACGCTTGGACATGACACGCCCTCCTTGGGTCTGTAGTCACAGCGCCGACAGGCTCCGTCACGCCGGGCACGTCGGCCTGCGGCTTGGTGTTGCCTCGAATGAGTTGGGCTCTACAGACGAAACCTAGCACACCAGTGGCCACGGCGGCGCGATTCTGCGTTGTATGCTGCGGCCGGTGCCATACGATCTCGTCATCCGCAACGCTCGCCTGCGGTCGCGCAAGAGCCTGGCCGAGGTCGCCATAGCGGAGGGTCAGATCCGGAGAATCGCCCGGCGGGTCGAAGGGCGACCACGCCGGGTGATCAACGCCAAGGGCAACCTGGTCACCGAATCGTTCGTCAACCCGCATCTCCATCTCGACAAGGTCTACACCCTCTCGATGCTCGACGCGGGCTCGTTGGAGGCCTATCACGGCGGTCAGATGGGCGCCGCGATGAGCGCGATCGAGCTGGCGGCGCGAGTCAAGGAGGCCTACGACGAGCGCTGGATCCTCCCCAACGTCCGTCGCGCCCTGCGGCTCGCGGCGCGCTACGGCAACACCCACATCCGCGCCTTCGCCGACGTCGACCTGAAGGCCGGCCTGACCGGAGTCCGGGCGCTCCTGCGAGCCAAGCGGGAGTTCGCCGGGCTGGTCGATCTGCAGGTCGTGGCCTTTCCCCAGGACGGCGTGGTGCGCGAGCCGGGTGCGGCCGACCTGGTCGCTCAGGCGATGGAGCTCGGTGCCGACGTCGTCGGTGGCATCCCGTGGATCGAGTACACCGAGACGGATGAACGGCGGCACATCGACGAGATGTTCGATATCGCCCGGGCGTTCGACGCCGACATCTCGATGCTGGTCGACGATGCCGGCGATCCCGGACTCCGGACGCTCGAGATGTTCGCCAGCAAGGCGATCGCCACCGGCTGGGAGGGGCGCTGCCTCGCCCACCATGCACGTGCCATGTGCCTCTATCCCGAGCCCTACTTCCGGAAGGTGGCCGCGCTGCTCAAGCGAGCACGAATGGGCGTCGTCAGCGATCCCCACACCGGGCCCCTGCACGCTCGGGTCAAGGAGCTGCTCGCGGAAGAGGTGCTGGTCGCCCTCGGCCAGGACGATATCGCCGACGCCTACTATCCGTTCGGGCGCAACAACATGCTCGAGGTCGGATTCCTGAGCGCGCACCAGCTCTGGATGACGACCCTGCCGGAGCTCGATCGTATCTACGACATGATCACCGTCGACGCGGCCCGCGCGATGAACGTCGAGCGCTTCGGCCTACGTGTCGGAGCCCCCGCTCACCTGGTGGTTCACGACGTCCCGACGGTCTACGAAGCGCTCTGGAACCACCGGGCGCCCCGCGCCGTCGTCAGTCACGGCAGACTGGCCGGCGGATGAGCGGGCTGCTCCTGCGCGGCGTCCATACCCTGGTGACGATGGGCGCCGGCGAGCCGCCGTTGCACGGCGTCGACGTCCTGATCGAGGGCGATCGGATCGCCGCGATCGGCGACAACCTGGACATCGACCCCGATTCGGTCGCTCGGACGATCGACGCCTCGAGTCACGTCGGCTATCCCGGCTTCGTCAACACCCACCACCATCTCTTCCAGACGCTGACCCGCAATCTACCGCCGCTGCAGAACGCCAAGCTGTTCGACTGGCTGGTCGGCCTCTACGAGATCTGGCGCGGCCTCGACGCCGAGGCGATCGAGGTCAGCACCCGGGTCGGCGTCGGCGAGCTGCTCCTCTCCGGCTGCACGACCACCTCGGATCATCTGTACATCTTCGGTCGCGAGGCGCCGGCCGAGCTGCTCGACGTCGCCGTCGACACCGCACGCGCGATGGGCGTCCGGTTCCATCCCAGCCGCGGCAGCATGAGTCTCGGCAGGTCCGACGGCGGGCTACCACCCGACGACCTGGTCCAGTCCGCCGACGAGATCCTGCGCGACTGCGAGCGGTTCATCGAGCGCCACCACGACCCCGCTACGGGCTCGATGTGCCGCGCCGTCCTGGCGCCCTGCTCCCCGTTCTCGGTGACCACCGAGCTGCTGCGCGAAACCGCGGCCCTCGCCCGCGAGCACGGCGTCAGCCTCCACACCCACCTGTGCGAGACCCGCGACGAGGAGGCGTTCTGTCTCGAGCAGCACGGCAAGCGGCCGGTCGCCTACCTGGACGACTGCGGCTGGCTCGGTAGCGACGTCTGGTTCGCACACGCGATCTACCTGAACGACGACGAGATCGCGGCGCTGGCCGAGAGCGGCACCGGTGTCGCCCACTGCCCGGTCTCGAACCTGCGGCTCGGCTCGGGTATCTGTCCGGTCCCGAAGCTCCTCGACGCGGGTGTCGAGGTCGGCCTGGCGGTCGACGGCAGTGCCAGCAACGACGCCTCCAGCATGGTCCGGGAGATGCAGCTGGCGCTGCTGATCCACCGTCAGGGCACCGCGGTCGATTCGATGCCGCCCGAGCGGGTCGTGCGCATGGCGACCGCCGGCAGCGCCGCGGTGCTGGGTCGGCCCGAGCTCGGACGGCTCGTCGCTGGCGGCGCTGCCGATCTGGCGCTCTTCCGGCTCGATCGGGTCGACTTCGCGGGCGCCATGCACGATCCCGCGGCGGCACTGCTCTTCTGCGGCTCGGGGGTGCGCGCCGAGTACACGATCGTCGCCGGCGCAGTCCGCGTCGACCGGGGCGAGCTGGTCGACGTCGACGAAGAGCGGTTGTTCCACCGCGCGAACGAGATCGCGGCCCGCCTAGTGGCGGGCTAGGCTAGGCTAGGCTCGCACGCAGCCTGGCTCCGGAGGCGGGAGACCGAGCCTCCGGGGCAGAGCGCCTTCGCGCCGAGACGCGACGCCGACTAGAACGCCCAGACGACCAGCGCCTGGATGGTGCTCTCGTCGGTATCCGGATCGCCCAGCTTGTTCATCCAGTACTGATACTCGATACCGATCGCGAAGCTCGGGTGGACGTAGTAGCGGAACTGCGGCTGCGCGAGGATCCACTCCTCCACCTTGCCTCCGAACTCGTTGTCGCGCGATGCGATGTACTCGGCGTGCCCCTCGATCGAGAACTTGTTGTTCTGGGTCGCCCACCGCCAGTTGACATCGAACATCCAGCTGTCGTCTTCGGCTGGCACTCCGCCGCCGGCCACACCGGAGCTGTCGTCCATGTAGAGAGTGAAGTCGGTGTTGAGGAAGTTGAACCCACCGCCGGCGTTCCACGACAGCGAGACACCCGGTAGATACTTGAGCACCTTGGCCTGTGCCGCGTAGTTCAGGCCGAGGATCAGCGAGACGTCGCCCAGAGCACCCTTACCGCGCTCCTTGCCCGACATCTTGCGGAAGCTGAAGGTCGGATACCACTCGCCGTAGATGTCGTTGTCGTTGAAGCCGTTGATACCCGCGTCATCCGCCAAGAGAACATCGAAGAAGAAGAAGTTGCCGCCGTATTTCCAGCCGCTGGCGTGCTGGAGCGTGATGATCAGGGTGTCCTTGTCCTCCTCGAGCCCCGGCTCGATGAACCCTAGAAACGGAGTGTCCAGACTCCCGTACTGCAGGTGCATCTCGGTGTTGCTCCAGTCGGCCGCCGACGCCGTCTGGGCACCGGCCAGGAGCCCGATCAGGGCGATCGTCGCCAGTCCTACTCCAACTCTGCTCCGAAGTCGCATTTCTTGCCTCCCTTTCTTTGGGTTATCGCTATCGTAGTCCATCGCTACCGCTCTTCGCGTGCATAGGGCACCCCTAGCGCCGCCGGCGCGCCGAGACGCCGGCGGAGTGAAGCGCGAGAAGCCATTACCAGAATGGCGATCGTCAGTACATAGGGCAGCATCATCAGGAAATAGGTGGGAATGCCGAGCCCCACCGCTTGCAGACGCAGCTGTAGCGCCTCCGCCCCGCCGAAGAGATACGCACCGAGAAAGGCCTTGGCGGGATTCCAGCCGGCGAAGATCACGAGCGCCAGGGTGATCCAGCCCCGGCCACCGCTCATCTGCTCGACCCACATGGTCGTATAGGCGAGCGACAGGTAGGCGCCGCCGACCCCGGCCATCGCCCCGCCGAAGACGACACACCCGTAGCGCACCCGGGTTACCGAGACGCCGAGCGAGTCGGCGGTAGCAGGGCTTTCGCCGACAGAGCGGATGGCCAGCCCCAGATGGGTCCTGAACATGACCCACCAGGTGAGTGGCACGAGCAGGAAGGAGAGATAGACCATCGCGTCTTGTCGGAAGAAGATCTCGCCCAGAACCGGGATCTGCGCCAGTACCGGTAGCTCCAAGCGGTCGAAGCCCGGCCCGACCTGGCCGATCATCGCCTTGCCGAAGAAGCCGCTGATGCCGGTACCGAGGATGGTCAGCGTCAGGCCGCTGACGATCTGGTCGGCGCGCAGGGTGATCGTCGTGAAGGCGTGGATCAGCGCGAAGAGGCCGCCGGCGATCGCGGCCGCGGCGACTCCGAGCGGCGCGCTACCGGTGGTGAAGCTGACAGTGAAGCCGCTGATCGCGCCGATCAGCATGAGTCCCTCGAGGCCGACGTTGAGGACCCCGGCGCGCTCGGCGTAGATCTCGCCGATACAGACGAACAGGATCGGCGTGCCCGAGCGGACCGCCGCCTGCAGGATCGCAATGATCAGGACGGAGAGGTCAGCCTCCAATTGGCGCCTCCCGTCGATAGACGAGCTTGTACCTGGAGAGAATGTCGCCGCCCAGGACGAAGAACAGGATCAGCGCCTGGATGATCAGGACGAAGTTGACCGGCAGCTTCATCGTGATCTGGACGGTCTCGCCGCCAACATAGAGCCCACCCATGAGGACCGAGACCAGCACCACTCCCCAGGGATTGCGACGCGCCAGCCAGGCGATGATGATCGCGGTATAACCGTAGGGTGCGGCGTGGGGCGAAATGTCCTTGAGCAGCTTGAGTTGGATGCCGGCGATCTCGCTCATGCCGGCAAGGCCGGCCAGGCCGCCGCTGATCGCCATCACCAGCAGGATATTGCGCCGCGAGTTCATACCGGCGTACTCGGCGGCCGTCGGATTATTGCCGGTGACGGCGATCTCGAAGCCCCAGCGGCTCTTTTCCTGGAGGAAGTAGAGCACCACGGCCGCCAGCAGGGCGAAAACCAGACCCAGGTGGACCCGGCTATCGCCGAAGCGCAGGAGCTGAGCACCGTCTGGGAACTGCTTGGTCATCGGAAAGCCGAAGCTCTCGGGGTCCTTCCACGGGCCATAGATGAAGTGGGCCACCCACAGGATGGCGACGTAGTTCAAGAGCAGCGTAGTGATGATCTCGTTGCAGTTGAGCTGAACCTTGAGGAACGCCGGAATCAGCGCCCAGATCGCTCCGCAGATCATCCCGGCGACGACCATCGCCGGGACCATCAGCCAGGGTGAGCCGTCCCAGCCGGTCATCACCACCGCGGTGGCACCCCAGGCACCCATGTGCAGCTGCCCTTCGGCGCCGATGTTCCAAAAGAGCATCTTGAACGCCAGCATCACGCCCAGGCCGCACAGGATCAGGGGCGTCGCCTTGACCAGTACTTCGGCAAATCCGTACGAGGTGCCGAACGCCTCGCTGAACATCTCGCCGTATGCCGTCAACGGGTTGGTGCCCGTCATCAGCAGCAGCAGTCCGCTCACCGCGAGCGCCAGCAGAACGGACAGAACCGGCACCAGATACTCGAGCCGGCGAGACCGCTCGAGACGCATCTCGAGACGCAGCGGCATCAGGCGACCGCCTCGGATTGGCGCTCGCCCGCCATCATCAAGCCCAGGGTCTCGATCTCTGCCTGGGCGGCGTCGACGATGCCCATGATCTCGCCGTGGAACAGAACCGCGATTCGATCACTCAGCGATAGGAGCTCCTCGAGATCCTCGGAGATCAGGACGATGGCCGCGCCCTCCTCGCGATGATGGTTCAGGGTCTCGCGAACGAATTCGGTCGCCCCGACGTCGAGGCCATGGGTCGCCGACATCACCACCAGCAGCCGATGCCGGGTGGTCATCTCGCGGGCGAGGATGACCTTCTGCAGATTGCCGCCCGAGAGGGTGCGCACCGCCGTCTCCCGCCCCGGCGTCTTGATGTCGAACTCCTCGATCAGCCGGTCGGCATATTTCGACGCCGCCACCAGATTGAGAAGCGGTCCCTGACCGAACTTCTCCTCACGGTACCGACGCAGCACACTGTTGTGGGTCAGAGACATGTCACCGACGGTAGCCACACCGTGCCGGTCCGCCGGCACGTAGCTCACGCCGGCATCGATGAAGTCCTTCGCGCTGGCGCCCGCCATCGGTCGACCGTCGACCGTGATCGAGCCGGAGCTGATCGCCTTCAGGCCGGTGACCACCTGGGCCAGCTCCTCCTGGCCGTTGCCGGCAACGCCGGCGAAGCCCAGGATCTCACCCGAAGCCACCTCGAACGAGACGTCCTTGAGCGCCGGTAGCCCGCGGTCGCCTTCGGCGCTCACACCTTTCACCTCGAGAATGCTCTCGCCCTTCATCTCGGGCCGCGGGTAGGTCTGGAACTGGATCTCGCGACCGACCATCAGGTTCGAGAGCGCCCGTGGACTGGTCGCCGAGGTCTGCACGGTGCCGACGTTCTTGCCGCCGCGCAAGACCGTGATGCGATCCGAGATCGCCATCACTTCGTCGAGCTTGTGGGAGATGAAGACGATTGAATGCCCCTTCTCGCGCATCGACCGGAGGGTGACGAAGAGCTCGTCGGCCTCTTGCGGCGTGAGCACGGCGGTCGGCTCGTCGAGGAGCAGGATCTTGGCGCCCCGGAAGAGGATCTTGAGAATCTCGACCCGCTGCTGCTCGCCGATCGAGAGCTCCCAGACGTGGGCTCCGGGATCGACCTTGACTCCGTAGCGCTCGGAGAGCTCTGCGACCCTACCCTCGGCCTCGCTCAGCCGGACCGGCTGGAAGCCACCGGCCAGGCCGAGGACGATGTTCTCGGTCACGGTATGGCTCTGCACCAGCTTGAAGTGCTGGTGCACCATGCCGATGCCGAGGGCGATTGCGTCCTTCGGCGAGTTGAAGCGGACCGGTTTGCCGGCAACCGATATCGAGCCCTCATCCGGCAGATAGATGCCGGTCAGCACGTTCATCAACGTGCTTTTGCCGGCGCCGTTCTCACCCAGTAGGGTATGGATCTCGCCCTCGAGCAGCTCGAGATCGACCCGGTCGTTGGCAATGACGCCCGGAAACCGCTTGGTGACGCCGCGCATGGAGACAGCGGCTCTCGAGTCGCTCAAGAGCCTGTCTCCTGCTGAATCGGCGTCACCCCAGCGGCTCCGCCCACGTCACTCGGACTCGGGGATGGTGCCGACTACCCCTTCGACGAAGAACCTCATGCCGAGCATGTCGCCGTCCGACATGGTGACTCCCTCGGCCACTATCTCGTTGCCGTCCTGGTCGTTGATCGGCCCGGTGAAGACGTCCCACTCGCCGGACGCGATCATCGCCCGCTTCGCCTCGACTGCGTCGCGCACCTCCTGCGGAACCGCGTCGTTGAAGGGCGCCAGCCCCACGACGCCGTCCTCCAGCCCGCCCCAGTACTGATAGGAGGACCACGTGCCGTCGTTGACCTCGTTCGCGACCCTCTCGTAGATCACGCTCCAGTCCCAGATCGGCGCCGTCAAGTGTGCAGCGGGCGCGAAGCTCGACATGTCTTCGTTGTAGCCGATGCTGAACTTGCCACGCTCTTCTGCGGCCTGCTGGGGACCGGGAGTGTCCTGGTGCTGCGCGATGACGTCGGCGCCGACGTCGAGGAGGCTCTCCGCGGCCTCGCGCTCCTTCGCCGGGTCGAACCACGTTTGCGTCCAGATCACGCGCACCTCGGCTTCCGGGTTGACCGACCGCGCACCTAGCGCGAAAGCGTTGATGCCGCGAATCACCTCGGGGATCGGATGAGCGGCGACGTAGCCGATGATGTTCGATTCGGTCATCATGCCCGCGACGATCCCGCTGAGGTAGCGCGGCTGATACATCCGGCCGAAGTAGGTGCCGACGTTGTCCGCCACCTTGAACCCGGAGCAGTGCATGAAGGTCACGTCAGGAGCGGTGGCGGCCACGTTGATAGTCGGATCCATGTACCCGAAGCTCGTGGTGAAGATCAGGTTGTAGCCGTTGCGGACATACTGATTGATCGTCCGCTCCGCTTCGGCGCCCTCGGGCACACTCTCGGTGTAGGCCGTCTCGACGAACGGCAGCGCATCGATCGCTTGACGCCCCCGGTCGTGAGCAAGCGTCCAGCCGGCATCACCGACCGGGCTAACGTAGACGAAGGCGGCTCTGACAGGCGCGGCCTCCTCGGCGGCGCGCTCCTCGGCACCCTCCTCCTCCGCTCCACCGCAGGCGACCAACAGGGCACCCACGAAGACCAACAGCAGAGCGGCCCCTGCACTCGCACTCACCTTCCAGAATCTGAACATCGCGCTACTCCTTTCTTATCGTCATGAACCTCTTATCGTCATGAACTGCTAGCTTAGAGGCCGCGTTCCTCGGCCGACCCAGGCACCAGGTTGTCCAGAACGAGGCCGCAGATCGCGGCTACCGCCATGCCGGTCGAGCCGATCGAGGTGACGATGCCGGCCAGGGTCGGCGGCATCGCGCCCAGCAGCCCCTGGGCGGTCGGCTGATAGAGCGCCAGCATCTGGCCGGGCGCCATCCCCTCGGTGCTGGCGACCGCCGAGAAGTACGCCGGGACCGACAGGCCCATGAACAGGGAGAAGCCGGCGATGAAGAGATTGCGGTCGCTGGTCAGGTCGGCCTTGGCCAGGGTCTGGACGCCGATCGCAGCGATCAACCCGAAGAGCGCGCAGTAGAGGCCGCCGACGACCGGTCCCGGAATGGCCGCGGCCAGACCGCCGAACTTACCGAAGATGCCGAGCAGGATCAGGATGATCCCGCCGACGGTCACCACCCAGCGCGACGCCACCTTGGTCAGGCCGACCAGGCCGATGTTCTCCGAGTACGAGGTCGAGGCGAAACCGCCGAAGACGCCGGTCAGCAGGCAGCCGACCCCCTCGGCGCCGATACCGCGGCTCAGCTGCTTGGAGGTCGGGTCGCCCGCTCCGGCCATGTAGGAGATCGCGTGGTAGTCACCGATCGACTCGATCATGGAGGCCAGGTAGCCGGCCAGAATCGCCAGGAAGAAGCCGAGGTGGAACTTCGGCATTCCCCACGGAAAGACGAGCTCGGTCGGAGAGAGGCGCAGCCACTGCGATTCCCGGACCGCCTCCAGGTTGACGTTCGACGGATGGCCGGCCGGAAAGACGCCCATCTTCGAGAGCACGAAACAGAGCGCCGTCACCAGGATGACCGCGCTCAAGATCGGAAAGAGCCGGAAGAACCGTTGGTTCCTCGCCAGAATCAGCGAGAAGACGATGATCAGCACGATCGTGAGGCCCGAGATCGGCCAGTGGGTACCCGCCTTCGGCGCGCCGTGCTGGAAGAGCGCCAACCCGATCAACATGATCACCGGACCGATCACCACCGGCGACAGGATCTTGCGCAGCGCACCCACGAGACCGCTGAAGCCGATGAACATCTCGAACAGCGCCCCCAGGATGATCGCGCCGGCGATGTACTGCATCGCCAGCGGACCGACCGCGGCGCCCTCGGCCTCGGCACTGACCGTACCGACAATCAGGAAGAAGGCCGCCAGGAAGGAGAACGAGACGCCCTGCACGATCGGCAGCTTCGAGCCGAACTTGACCTGGACGATCGTCGCCAGGCCCGAACAGAGCATCACCGACGAGATCAGCCGCGCGGTGTCGGCGGCGCTCATTCCCATGATCGGGCCGAACAACAACGGCACGCTGACCGTGGCGCCGAACATCGTCAGGACGTGCTGGGCACCGAGCACCAGAGCACGCGGCAGCGCCGGCCGATCGTCGAGGCCGTAGATGGGCTTGAGTCCGGACGCCATATCGCCTCCCTTCCGGATTACATGTGCCAGGTGAGGAGCTTCCTCCGGGAAGCGCCCCCGCCCTACACCCGAATTGTCTAGACCGCGGCATCATACATGAAGATCCGCTACCCCCTCGCCGACGAAGAGCGCGTATATACTGACGCATTACCCACGGCGAGGATTCGCGAGGAGAGGAGATGATCGCCTCCCAGGAAAGACGCGACCGAGCTCCGGACGACGCCATCCGCTTCGTGCTGGACGGCGAGGTGCACACCGTCCGCGGCATCGATCCCAACACCACGCTGCTCGACTACCTGCGCGAGGACCTGCGGCGGACGGGCACCAAGGAGGGCTGCGCCGAGGGCGACTGCGGCGCGTGCACGGTCGTGGTCGCCGAGCTCGACGGCGATCGGCCGCGCTTCCGAGCGATCAACTCGTGCATCAAGTTCGTGCCGACGCTCGACGGCAAGGAGCTGTTCACCGTCGAGGGCCTGCGCGCCGAGAACGGCGCCCTCCATCCGGCCCAGCAGGCGATGGTCGACTGTCACGCCTCGCAGTGCGGCTTCTGTACTCCCGGCTTCGTGATGTCGCTGTTCGCCCTCTTCAGGTCGGAATCGGCGCCGTCGGTCGACCGGATCAACGACGTCCTGGCCGGCAACCTCTGCCGATGCACCGGCTACCGCCCGATCGTCGCCGCGGCGCAGCAGATGTACCGGCAGGCGGGTGAGACCGACGGCGACTGGCTCCACCAACCGTTTTCGAACGGCGACCGCGAGATCTCGCCGGGCGAGACCGAGCTCGTCGCCCGCCTCAGAGGCATCCGGCGCGACGGCACGCTGGCGCTCACCGGTCCGTCGGTCGACGGCGGGACCCACAGCTACTTCGCGCCCACCAACGTGGCCGATATGGCGGCACTGGTCCGCGAGCACCCCGACGCCTATCTGTTGGCGGGGGGTACCGACATCGGTCTCTGGGTCACCAAGGCGCATCGAGATCTCGACACGATCATCTACCTCGGCAACGTCCCCGAGCTGCAGCAGCTCCGGGTGACCGATACCGACATCGAAGTCGGCGCGGGCGTTACCGTGACCGACTGCCAGGACGTGATCGCCGAGCACTTCGAGGACCTGGGCGAGCTCTTCCGCCGCTTCGCCTCGCCGCCGATCCGGAATGCGGCGACCCTGGTCGGCAATATCGCCAACGGCTCGCCGATCGGCGACTCGATGCCGGCGCTGATCTGCCTCGGCGCTACCCTGCGGCTACGGGCCGGCGAGAAGACGCGTGAGCTGCCGCTGGAGGATTTCTACCTCGCCTATCAGAAGACAGCACTGGCCGAAGGCGAGTTCGTCGAGTCGGTCACGATCCCGCTCACGCCGGCCGACCGGCACTTCCGAACCTACAAAATCTCCAAGCGCTTCGACCAGGACATCTCGGCGGTCTGCGGCGCCTTCTGCCTCGAGCTCGACGGCAGCACCTGCCGGAGCGTCCGGATCGCCTACGGCGGCATGGCCGCCATCCCGCAGCGGGCCAGCCAGTGTGAAGCCGCACTCGAAGGCAAGGAGTGGTCGGATGCGACGCTCCCCGACGCCCTGGCCGCGCTCGAGCACGACTACACGCCGATCGACGACATGCGGGCGAGCGCCGGGTACCGGCGCATGGTCGCGCACAACCTGCTGCGCAAGTTCTTCCTGGAGACCAGCGGCTACGACGGTGAGACCCGAGTCGTCGGGCAGAGGAGGTAGATCGTGTCAGAGACAGTCGGCAAGCCCCTGCCCCACGAGAGCGCCGAGCTTCACGTTACCGGTGACGCGCGCTATACCGACGACATCCCCGAGCCGAAGGGGACGCTCCACGCGGCGCTCGGGACCAGCGAGCGACCGCACGCCCGCATCGCCTCGATCGACCTCGAGCCGGTCCGCCGGGCGCCGGGGGTGGTCGCGGTGGTGACCGCCGCCGACATCCCCGGGGTCAACGACATCGGCGTCAACGGCGACGACCCGATCTTCGCCGATGGCCTGGTCGAGTACATCGGACACACGATCTTCGCGGTCGCCGCCGACACCGTCGAGCACGCTCGGCGCGCGGTCAAGCTGGCCGAGATCGAGTACGAGGAGCTGGAGCCGATCCTCGACATCGATACCGCTCTCGAGCGGCAATCGTTCGTCCTGCCGACCAACCAGGTAAGCCGGGGCAACCCGCGCAAGGCGATCGAGGGCGCCGATCATCGACTCCGCGGCCGGGTGCGGCTGGGCGGACAGGACCAGTTCTATCTCGAGGGACACATCGCGTTCGCGATTCCGAGGGAGGGCGGCGATCTCCTGGTCTACAGCTCGAGCCAGCATCCGGGGGAGGTCCAGCTGGTGGTCGCCCACGCGATGGCCAAGGAAGCCAAGGACGTCGTCGTCGAGTGCCGGCGAATGGGCGGCGGCTTTGGTGGCAAGGAGACCCAGCCCGCCCTGTTCGCGTGTGTCACCTCGATCCTCGCGACCAGGACGGGGTGTGCGGTCAAGCTGCGCCTCGATCGCGATGATGACATGACCATTACCGGCAAGCGCCACGGCTACCGGATCGACTACGACGTCGGCTTCGACGACCAGGGCGAGATACAGGGCATCGAGCTCGAGTTCTCGTCTCGCTGCGGTATGTCGGCGGACCTCTCCGGCCCGGTCAACGATCGGACCATGTTCCACGCCGACAACGCCTACTACCTGGACAACGTCTCGATCGTCTCCCACCGGTGCAAGACGAATACGGTCTCTAACACCGCCTTCCGCGGCTTCGGCGGTCCCCAGGGGATGTTCGGCATCGAGTACGTCATCGACGAGATCGCACGCTACCTGAACGTCGATCCGCTCGACGTGCGCAAGCAGAACTTCTACGGCGTCGGTGAGCGTGACGTCACTCCGTACCAGATGCGAGTCGAGGACAACGTTCTGCCCGAGCTGGTCCCCGAGCTCGAACGCAGCTCCGACTACCGGCAGCGGCGTCAGGAGGTCGACGCGTACAACGCCGACAGCGAGTACCTGAAGCGCGGGCTGGCGCTGACGCCGGTGAAGTTCGGGATCTCCTTCACCGCGACCCACTACAACCAGGCGGGGGCCCTCATCCACCTCTACACCGACGGCACGGTGCTGCTCAACCATGGTGGAACCGAGATGGGACAAGGCCTCTTCACCAAGGTCGCCCAGGTCACCGCGCACGAGCTGGGAATCGGGATCGACCAGATCCGGTGCACTGCTTCGGACACCAGCAAGGTCCCCAACGCCTCGGCGACGGCGGCCTCCTCGGGCTCCGACCTGAACGGCATGGCGGCCCAGGCCGCCGCCCGCACGCTGCGCGAGCGGCTGACCAGGTTCGCCATGGAAGAACACGACGTCGGCGAGGACGAGATCGTCTTCCGCGACGGCCGGGTCCAGGTCGGCGACCAGACGATGACCTTCGCCGAGCTGGTCAAGGCCGCCTACACGGCGCGCATCAGCCTGTCCGCCACCGGCTTCTACCGGACGCCCAAGATCCACTACGACCGCAGCACCATGACCGGGCGGCCGTTCTACTACTTCGCCTACGGCGCGGCGTGCTCGGAGGTCGCGATCGATCTCCTGACCGGCGAGTCGCGAGTGCTCAGGGTCGACATCCTGCACGACGTCGGCCAGTCGCTCAATCCGGCGATCGACCTGGGGCAGGTGGAAGGCGGCTTCGTCCAGGGGATGGGATGGCTGACGACGGAAGAGCTCTGGTGGAACCCGGGCGGCCAGCTCATGACCCACGCTCCGTCGACCTACAAGATCCCGGTCGCCGGCGATCTGCCCGAGGTCTTCAACGTCAACCTGCTGCCGACCGGCAGGAACAACGAACCGACGATCCACCGCTCGAAGGCGGTCGGCGAGCCGCCGTTCATGCTCGCCATCTCGGTCTTTCACGCCATCAAGGACGCGGTCGCCAGCGTCGGCGAGCACCGGCTCAGCCCGCGCCTCGACGCGCCGGCCACGCCGGAGAAGATCCTCGAGGCCGTGGAGGCACTGCGCCGGAGGATGAGCGAGGAGCACGAGCGCGCCAGTCACGGCGCGGTCTAGCGCCACGGCCACCATGAGCACGCTCCATCGCGGGCACATATTCCACCTCACCGGCCGGCCGTCGGTCGACGACGCGGCCGATGCGCTGGTCGAGATTCCCGACGGCGCCCTGCTGATCGACGACCAGGGTCTGATCGAGTGGTGCGGGCGATTCGCGGAGCGACCGCAACGGACCGGAGCTCCGATCGAGGTGATCGACCACGGTGACAGCTTCATTCTGCCCGGCTTCGTCGATACCCACATCCACTTTCCCCAGGTGAACTCCATCGACGCCTACGGCGGCGGGCAGCTGCTCGAGTGGTTGGAGAGCTGCATCTTCCCCGCCGAGGCCCGGCTGGCGGAAGAGGAGTTCGCCGCCGGAGCGGCCCGCGAGTTCTGCCACCGGCTGATCTCGGCCGGCACCACCACCTCGCTGGTCTTCGGCTCGGCCTTCCCGGTGGCACAGACGGCGCTGTTCAGCGAGTATCGGCGCCGGGGCCTCCGCGGCGTCATCGGACGGGGCATCCAGACCGTCGGGCCGGATGCCGCCAGGCCACTGATGACCAGCGAGGAGGACGCGATCCGGCTGACTCAGGAGGAGATCGACCGCTGGCACCCGTCGACCCCCGAAGAGGCCGCGGACGCCCTAGTCTACGCCGCCATCGTGCCGCGCTTCTCGCTCTCGGTGACCACCCGGACGCTGGCAGCGCTGGGCGAGCTCTACGACCAGTACCGCGACGCCGGCGTCTACTTCACCTCCCATCTGAACGAGAACAACCGCTCCGGCGACGGAGAGATCGCCGCGGTGCTCGAGTTATTCGAGGTCGAGAGCTACCTCGACACCTACGACGGCCGCTTCCTGCCGGGAAGCAAGCCGGGGGGCTCGACGCTGCTCGGGCGGCGCAGCGTCATGGCGCACTGCGTGCACTGCACCGACGCCGAGCTGGCGCGGCTGGCGGAGACCGAGACCTCGGTCGCGCACTGTCCGAACAGCCAGCTCTTCCTGGGCAGCGGCACCATGCCCTGGCGCCGCACGATCGCCTCCGGGGTCAACGTCGCCGCCGGCACCGACTTCGCCGCCGGTGACAGCTGGTTCATCCCGTACGTGCTGAACACCGCCTTCAAGGCGCACATCAGCGAGCCCGAGCCACACGGTGTCTCGCTCCATCCGGCGCAGCTGCTCCATCTCGGCACCCTCGCCGGCGCCCGCGCCCTCGACCTCGAGGACCGGATCGGCAACTTCGATGCCGGTAAGGAGGCGGACATGGTGATCATCGATCCCGCCAGGTGGGAACCGCTGGCCAACAGCCTGGAGTGGGGGCTGCGGGCCGACGATCCGGCCAAGCAGACCCACGGCCGCCTCTTCACCCTGCTGATGGCCTGCAACGAGGTCGCGGTGGCCGAGATCTACGTTCGCGGCCGGCGGCTGCGCTAGCCGCGGGCGGGCAAGCGCCAGCAGCGCGCCCACGTAGCCTCAGCTTCGGCCGGCCCCAGACTCGCGCTAGTCGGTGTCCTCCGGGTGGAGCGGCTTCACCTCGCCGACCATCGGGTAGATGATCATGAACAGGCCGGTGATCAGGTAGCCGATCACCACCGGCGTGAAGGCCGGCGCGGTCAGCGAGGGTCCGTGCAGGATGCCGACGCTGCTCATCACCGCGGCGGCGACACAGAACAAGCCGGCGTTCCGGAACTTGCCGTCGATGATCAGCGCGGCGATCGCGCCCCAGATCATGCCGGTGATGATCGAGCCCTGCGCGAGCGACTCCTGGCCAAGCAGCCGGATCCCCTGGTTGCCGAGCTGATCGACGAACGCCGGGTCGTTCACCGCCGCCGGCAGCTTGTCGGCGCCGAAGTCCCGGAGCGCCTGCAGCATGCCGTTCCACTTGACCATCAGCAACTCGGAGACGTGCGGCATCATCGCCACGGCGATCGCCATGCCGTGCGCCCGAGGCACGGCGGCGGCGCTCTCCGAGATCAGCGTCATGGCAATGTAGACCAGGATTGGTGCGGTCGCGGCGAGTGGCACCAGGCTGGCGAGGAAGGCGAGCAGGCCGAACATCGAGGCGAGGGTCAGCACCACGCCGACGCCGAGGGTGTACCCGGCGCGCGCGTGAATCCGCTTGTAGCCCGGGTGGCCGATGTAGACCGTGGTCGGGAACGGCGAGCCGAAGACTGCGGCCAGCATCGTGCCGACGCCGTCGAACGCCATGCAGGTGCCGACCGGGTATTTGTCGCCCTTCGCCTCGGCCGACTCGACGTTGTTCATGGTCTCGATGAAGTTGTAGATCTGTACCGGGATCAGCACCAGGAAGAGCTCCGAGTTGGCGAACAGGTGCTTGATGCCGGCGAACATGTCGCCCAGATACGGCAGCGGTAGGTAGAACGCGACGCCCGACGTGTCGATCGAAGACTCGCCCAACAGCAGGGCGACGAGCGTGCCCAGGATCAGCGCCACGAGGCCCGCCGGCACGTTGAACGGCAGCCGGTAGCGCCCGACCAGGCCCCAGAGGATCATGGTCAGCGACACGAAGCCGACGATCGGCGACTCGAAGACCAGCGACATCGCGGTGACGCCGATGAACACCAGCGCGATGCCCGCCAGGGTACCGAGCATGCCGGCGCGCGGGGTCACCCGTTTGATGAACGGTCCGACGATGGCGCCCAGCGCGGCGACGATGCCGCCGATGAACCCGGCGCCAAGGCCGACCTGCCACGCCAGCAGGGCGTCGTTGGTCGAAAAGTAGATCGGCCCGATGACGCCGAACAGATAGACGAACATCACCGGCGTCGAGATGCCGTACGGCAGGGCCGTGACGTCCATCCGCTGCTCCTTGTTGGCCAGCTTGTGCGCCATGCGGCTGTAGAAGGCGACCCCGATCAGGATCGCCAGAGAGGCACCCGGAATGATGCGCCCGAAGACGATCTCGTCGGGCATCTGGAAGACGAACTTGCAGACTCCGCTGATGACCAGCAGGTTGGTGAAGTTGTCGGTGAACAGCGCCCAGAAAGCGCTGTAGTCACTGCGCGCGAAGATCGGATAGTGGAACCCGCCGTCCTTGGCCTCAGCACTCATTCCTCAGCCCCCTGATTCGGTCTAGTCCGCCGGTGACATCACCCGGACTCACGCCTGCCGCACAGATCCAGCGCCCGTCGACGCCGCAGACAAGCGGATCGCCGGGCGAGCTCTTCCGGTGAAGACGCCGCGATTCAGTCCAGCGGCCGGACCTGCTCCGCAGGCGCCGTTCCACCAGAGGCTGCTACGAATGGACGGCACCTTAGCACAGCGTTGTTGACCCGTCGGTCAGAACGATTCGCGCGCGCGGCTGGTGAGAGTCGCCAGCAGCAGGCCGGTCACCAGCGAGAGCGCGACGAAGAGCATCGTGATGCCGGTCTGCACGCCGGCGACGACGTCGTTCCCGGCCAGCGCCGAAAAGGTCTGGAAACCGAGCGCGCCGGGCAGCAGCGGCAGGATGCCGGGGATGATGCCGACCGCCGAGGGATGGTTCCGCCACCGCGCCACGAGGTGAGCGACGGTGCCCATCAGCCAGGCGCCCAGCAGCACGCCCAGCTCCGGTCCGAGAGCGATCGACGCCAGCCGGCTGCCGACGAACGAGATCGACATCGTCAGCAGGATGACCGGGAAGTCCTTCGTCCTGGCCTTGAACAGCACCGTGGAGGCGACCGCCCCGACCACCAGCGCCGCCGCCAGGCTCCAGAGCGGCAGCGCCCCGGAGAGCTCACCCCGCGTCAGACCGAGCCGCTCGAGCAGCTTGCCGCCGAGCGCCACGCCGAAAGCGATCTGCAGGAAGCCCATCAGGGAGCCTCCCAGCCTGGAGGTGCCGGCGACCAGGTGGGAGTGCGCGAGCTCGTTGACCGCGATAGTCAGGTTCAGGCTCGGAATCAGGATGATCAGGCCGGCGAGGGTCGGGATCACGGAGAAGACCGGTCCGAGGAAGCTCTGGGCAAAGGCTCCGATCAGGGTGGCGGTCAGCCCGGCGAGACCGGGCAGAACCATCGCCAGCCGGCGGGAGAACGTCGCGAGCTGCACCAGAGCACCAACCGCCAGGCCGATCAGGCCGGCTGCGAGCGCCTCGTTGGCGCCACCGTCGAAGAAGATCGCGGTCGCGGCCGCGGCCAGGGTGAAGCCGGCGACCGCGGCGAGCCGCTTCCGGACGCCGCTCTCCTCCCTCAGGGACTCGAGAATCTCCACCGCCTGCTCCAGGGTGAGCCGGCGCTCGCCGACGTCGCAAATCAGTTGATGGAGAGTCGTCTGTTTCTCCAGATTGATCCGGCCCGGGGGGCAGCGCTGCAGGAACATCGAAGGGGAGCCCGGCGGCCCGATCGAGGCGACGACCGAGGTCGGGGTCGCCATGTATTGCCCCTCGACGCCGAGCTGCTCGCTGACCTGGGCCAGGGCGAGCTCCAAGCGGTGCGCCGGCATGCCGTACATGTGCAGTGCCGAGGCCAGCTTCATGAGGAAGCGGGCCGCCCGAGCGATCGCTTCGGGCGACGGCCTACTCGCCACCGGCGCGGGAAACGTAGCGACCGGACAGGGGCTCCAGTGGACTCATCTGGCCAGGATTATAGTGCGCCGTGAGCGGTCAGATCTCGATCACTCCGTAAAGCTCGAGGTCGATGCTCGAGCCGCCCACTCGACGGTGCCAGGAAGACCCGGGATCGGCGGCTGCGCACAGCCGGATCGGGTAGAGTCGCGGCCCATGAGGCGGCCGACTCCGACGTCCACCCTCTCGCTCACCGTGCTCTCGCTTCTGGCTGTCGTGCCCTTCGGTGCGGACGCTGATTCCAACTGGCCCTCGCTGCGTGGCCCACTGAACACGGGCGTGGCGCCCGGAGCGAACCCACCCATCGAATGGAGCGAGGAGAAGAACGTACTGTGGAAGGTCGAGCTCGAGGGTACGGGACACGCGTCACCCGCGGTCTGGGGAGACCGTGTGTACGTGCTGTCGGCGGTGAACACCGAGCCGCGGACCGATGCCGCACCACCTCCATCGAGCGACGGCAGGCCACCCCGGGCGCAGCCTACCCAGCTCCACGAGTTCGTCGTGACGGCCTACGATCTCGGCTCCGGGACGCGTGTGTGGCGGACGGTGGTCCGAGAGGAGGTACCGCACGAGTCCCTGCACCCGACGGCGAGTCAGGCCTCGGCATCGCCGGTGACCGACGGTGAGTACATCTGGGCGTTCTTCGGGTCCCGCGGGCTCTACTGCCTGGACCTGGCCGGGAAGGTCCTCTGGGAGGCCGATTTCGGCACCCAGAACACCCGCAACGAGTTCGGCGAAGGCTCGACACCGCTGGTGCACGCCGATCGGATCGTCGTCAACTGGGACCACGAAGGGGATTCGTTCATCGTGGCGCTGAACAAGCGCACCGGCGAGGAGGTCTGGCGCAGATCGCGAGACGAGCCGAGCTCCTGGTCGACACCGATCGTTTTGAAGGACGGTGACCGCGACCTGGTCGTGGTCAGCGCCGCGAACCGTGTCCGGGCATACGACCTCGCCTCGGGAGAGGAGCTCTGGCAGGCTGGGGGGCTCGGCCTCAACGTGATCCCCACTCCGGTCGCCGACGATCAGACGGTCTGGGTCATGAGTGGCTGGCGTGAGGCCCACGGGATGGCGATTCGCTACCCGGGAGCTCGCGGCGACGTGACCGGAACCGAGCGTGTCCTCTGGGAGACCGGGGAGGGGTTGTCGTACGTGCCGTCCTCGGTCCTGGTCGACGGTCGGATCTATTTCTTCCAGCGCTTCAGTGGCATCCTCTCGTGCTACGCGCTCTCGACCGGCGAGCCCTGCTACGACCGCCAGCGAATCCAGGCGTTCGAGAACATCTACGCCTCGCCGGTCGCGGCCGGCGATCGGATCTACACCGTCTCCCGCGACGGCGAGGCGGTGGTCTTCCGCGCCGGCGACAAGTTCGAGATCCTGGCTCGCAATCAACTCGACGACGGGTTCAACGCCACGCCGGCGATCGTCGACGACATGCTCGTTCTGCGCGGCGACCGGTACCTCTACGCGATCGGCGCCACGCGATGACTTGGGGCCGGTGCTGACGCCGGCCACGTCACCGTCCGCGCTGCTCACGCCACCGACGTGCGCCGTGAGATGATCGCCCGCGGATGTCCCTGCTGATCAAGAACGGGACGGTCGTAACCGCCGAGGCGCAGTGGCAGGGAGACGTGCGCTGCCGCGAGGGGGTGATCGCGGAGGTCGGTCCCGGGCTCGAGCGGCAGGGCGAGGAGGTTATCGACGCCTCCGAGCAGTACGTCTTCCCGGGCGGGGTCGATCCCCACGTCCATATGGCGCTGCCGGTCGCCGGTACCGTCTCGTCCGACGACTTCGAGACCGGCACCGCTGCCGGCCTCGCCGGCGGCACCACCACGATCATCGACTTCGTCCATCCGGAGAAGGGCCAGAACTTCCTCGAGGCACTGACCGAGCGCCGTGCGGAGGCGGTCGACGCGGTCGCCGACTACGGCTTCCACATGGCTGTCACCTGGTGGGGCGAGGAGACCGCCGGGTGGATGGAGAGCTGTGTCGAAGAGGGCCTGCCCACCTTCAAGACGTATATGGCCTATAAAGAGATCGTCGGCCTCGGCGATGCCGATCTGATCCAGGCGATGCAGACCGTCGCCGACCTGGGTGCGTTGATGGTCATTCACGCCGAGCACGGCGACATGATCGAGCACCTGCGCGACCGCCTGGCCGCCGCCGGCAAGCGCGAGCCCCGCTACCATGCGCTCTCCCGCCCGGCCGAGCTCGAGGGCGAAGCGACCACTCGCGCGGTCGCCCTCGCCCACTGGACCGGGGCAACCCTATACGTCTTCCACGTCACCTGCCGGGAGGCGCTGGCGGCGATCGCCGCCGCGCGCGACGATGGCCGTACGATCTACGGCGAGACCTGCCCCCACTACCTGCTGCTCGACGACGACGTCTACGAGAAGCCCGACTTCGAGGGCGCGGCGTACGTCTGCGCCCCGCCGATCCGACCGCGCGGCCATCAGGACGTACTCTGGTCGGCGCTCGGGGACGGCACCCTGCAAGTGGTCTCGACCGATCACTGCCCGTTCCACCAGGAGCAGAAGGAGCTGGGCCGCGACGACTTCCGGTTGATCCCGGGAGGGGCCGCCGGGATCGAGCATCGCCTCGCCCTCCTCTACACCCACGGTGTCGGCATGGGCCGGATCGATCTACGACGGTTCGTCGACCTGGTCTCGTCCCGGCCTGCCAGGCTGTTCGGGCTCTACCCGCGCAAGGGGGAGATCGCGGTCGGATCCGACGCCGACCTGGTGATCTGGGACCCCGAGGCAACCGGTACGATCTCGGCGGCCTCCCATCACCACCGCTGCGATCGGAGCATCTACGAGGGCTTCGAGCTCCGCGGTCTGCCGTCGACGGTGGTCGCCGGCGGCCAGGTGAGGTACCGTGACGGTACTCTCGAAGTCGAGCGGGGCGCGGGGCGCTTTCTCTCCCGCAGCCTGGCGGAATGAGATCGGAAGCGAGGTAGCCGATGTCCGACCGGTTTCACCCCATCTCCATGGAACAGCTCACCTGGTGGGCGTTCACCGAGATCGAGCAGAAGGACTCGATCTTCGGAGTTCCAACGCAAGCGATCTTCCGGCCGGGCGAGGACGACCGCTTCCGTCTGAACAAGTACGGCTATCCGCTGGAGACGCCGTTCGGCGTGGCGGCCGGACCTCAGTCGCAGATGGCTCAGAACATCGTGGTCTCGTGGCTGTGCGGCTCGCGCTTTCTCGAGCTCAAGACCGTGCAGACGCTCGACGAGCTCGACGTCAACAAGCCGTGTATCGACATCCAGGACGAGGGCTACAACGTCGAGTGGTCGCAGGAGCTCAAGGTCTACGAGTCGTTCGACGAGTACCTGCGGGCCTGGGTGCTGATCCACGCCCTGCACCGCAAGCTCGGTTTCCCCGGCGACTCGCCCGGGATGATCTTCAACATGAGCGTCGGCTACAACCTCGAAGGGATCCTCAAGCCGAACGTCCAGTGGTACCTGGACGTGATGCGCGACTGCTCGGCCTACAAGCAGAAGTACGTCGACATCGTCGCCGAGTGGTACCCGGAGGTTAGGGAGATCGAGATCCCAGACATGATCTCCGACACGGTAACGCTGTCGACGATGCACGGTTGCCCGCCGAACGAGATCGAGAAGATCTGCGCCTATCTGCTCGACGAGCGCGAGCTCCACACCAGCGTCAAGTGCAACCCGACCCTGCTCGGCGCCGACCGGGTGCGCAGCATCATCAACGACGAGCTCGGCTTCGCCGACGTGCCGATCCCCGACGAGGCCTTCGGCCACGACCTGCTGTACGTCGACGCCGTACCGATGCTCCACAATCTCCGTCGCCTGGCGCGCACGAAGGGACTGGTCTTCGGGGTCAAGCTGACCAACACGCTCGAGGTGGAGAACTTCCGCGACGTCTTCTCCGAGGACGAGATGATGTACCTCTCGGGCCGCGCTCTGCACGCGGTGACGACCAACCTGGCGCTGACGCTCTCCGAGGAGTTCCGCGGCGATCTGCTGATCTCGTTCGCCGGCGGCGCCGACTGCTACAACGTGCCCGACCTGCTCCGCTCCGGCGTCAAGAGCATCACGGTCTGCTCCGACCTCCTCAAGTCGGGCGGCTACATGCGGCTGCTCCAGTACTTCGAGACGCTGAACGCGGCGATGGACGAGGTCGGCGCGCTCGACCTGGCCGACTTCGTCTGCAAGTCCGCGCTGCGGCATCCGGAGTTCACGGAGTTCGCGCCGCTGCTGCGGAATGCGGTGCTCACCGACTCCGGCCTGGCGATCCATTCGGAGGCGTACGACCGGCTGGCCGAGCGGCTGGCCGACCAGCCCCCGGGAGAGCGGGTCGTGGACACCATTCGCGCCTGGGCGGCCGGCGAGGAGCTGACCGGCGAGCGCGCCGACGTTCTGGTCGATCGCGCGGTCAAGGTCCTGGGCCGCGTCAACCTCCGGCAGTATGCGGCCCAGGCCCGCACCGAGTGGCGCAGCAAGAAGGCCTCGTTCCGGACCGACCGGTCGAAGACGCCGCGACCACTCGGCTTCTTCGATTGCATCGAGGCGCCGTGCGTCGACGAGTGTCCGGTCAACCAGAAGGTACCGCAGTACATGAGCGCGGTCCGCCAGGGCGACTTCGACCGCGCGGTCGAGATCACCCGCGAGGACAACCCGCTACCGGCGATCCTCGGCCGGGTCTGCGACCACCTGTGCGAGAACACCTGTATCCGCACCCACTACGACGAGCCGCTGGCGATTCGCGAGATCAAGCGCTTCATCATGAGCCACGAGCTCGAGCCCAGGCTCTTCGAGCAGGCCGGCGGCGACGGCGATCGCGTCGCCGTCATCGGCGCCGGCCCAGCCGGGTTGTCGGCCGCGCAGAGGCTGGCCTACGGCGGCCGCCAGGTCACCATCTTCGAGATGTACCCGTACGCCGGCGGCATGGTCGGCGGCGCGATTCCGACCTACCGTCTACCGCAGGCGGAGATCGATCAGGACGTGAGGGTCCTCGAAGAGCTCGGCGTCGAGATCCGGTACAACCAGGAGGCCGGGGTCGACTTCACTCTCCAGCAGCTTCGCGAGGAGGGCTATGGACCGGTCTTCGTCGCGGTCGGCGCGCAGCTCGCCAAGCGGTTGAACCTGCCGGGCGAGGACTCAGAGGGCGTCATGGACGCGCTCCGCTTCCTGCGCAGCGTCCGCGAGGAGAATCCGGTGCCGATCGGCAAGCGGGTAGGCGTCATCGGCGCCGGCGACACGGCCATGGACTGCATCCGGTCGGCCTACCGTCTCGGCTCCAAGGTGACGCTGATCTACCGCCGGACCATCGACCAGATGCCCGCGGACCGGGAGGAGATCCACGGCGCCATCGAGGAGGGGACCGAGATCATCGAGCTGGCCAAGCCCCACGCACTCGAGATCGAGGACGGCAAGCTCGCCGGACTGGTCTGCACCCGTATGGAGTTCCGCGGGGATCGTGACAGGAGCGGCCGCAAGATCCCGCACGAGATCGAGGGCTCCGAGTTCGAGATCCCGCTCGACACGCTGATCCTCGCCATCAGCCAGTACGCGATCCTCGACTTCTTCGGCGACCAGACGCCGGAGTTGACCGACCGCGGCTACATCCAGGTCGATCCGACTACCCACGAGTCGTCGATACCCGGCGTCTACGCCGGCGGCGACGTCGCGGCCGACGGTCCGTCCTCGATCGTCAAGGCGTCCGCGGACGGCAAGGTCGTGGTGGACGCCATCCTGTCGACCGACTCGAGCCCGGCCCAGGTCGCGGTCGAAGAGCCAGCGGACTTCGATCTCCAGGCCACCCTGATGCGGCGCGCACACCGCGACTGGCGGGTAGCGGTGACCCATACGCCGATCGACGATCGGATGAACTTCAACGAGACCATCCTGACCTATACCCCGGAAGAGGCGATGGCCGAGGCGAGCCGCTGCCTCGACTGCCACGAGATCTGCAGCCTGTGCGTCGGCGTCTGTCCGAACATGGCGTTGATGACCTACGGCTCGGACGCGTTTCGAGCCGGGCTGCCGGCGCTGACGGTCTCGAACGGCGAGGTCGTCGCTGGCGAGCCGGCCGAGTTTCGCGCCGACCAGCGCTTCCAGATCGCGGTGCTCACCGACTTCTGCAACGAGTGCGGCAACTGCACCACCTTCTGCCCCACCTCCGGGGACCCGTACAAGGACAAGCCCCGGCTCTATCTGGACCGGCAGGACTTCGAGGCCCAGACCGACAACGCCTTCATGCTGATTCGCGATGGCGACAGCCAGGTCATCGAAGCGCGCTGGGCCGGCGAGACGCATCGCCTGGAGCTGAACGGGCGGCTCGAGTACCGGTCGCCCGCGCTCGAGGCCAGCCTGGACCCCGGGGACTTCTCGTTGCTCGAGGCCAAGCCGGGCACAGCCGCACGAGAAGGCCAGATGGTCTCGCTCGAGCCGTGCGCCAGCATGTACGTGGTGCTGACCGGGCTGGCGGTATCGATGCCGCACCTACCCTGGTCGACCCCCGGCGAGTCCGGCACCCGGGTCGAGCATCCCGGGTATCCAGAAGACGGCGGCTAGGAGCCCCGGGCGCTTCCGGCATCCACCTCCCCTGACCCGCGGCGCCCGCATCACTACCTTCCGGGGCGGTTGCCACCTTCCCGGCGCGCGGTTGCGGAAGATCGCCCGCCCCGCCCGACCGGAGGTGGCGGCAGACCCGCCGGCGCGTCGATCATGGTTCGACTTCCGAACGGACGGACGCCTATCTGATGAAGCTTTGGGGGATCGCGGACCAGGTTGTGCGTCTCGCCATCCTCCTCGCCATCGTCGGCGGAGTCACGGTCGCCCTGCGGGCTCGCTTCGTCCCGCCGTCCTTTGGAGAGACCGGGCACTACCGGGCCGAGGCGGTCACGATCGCGGCCGAGCTGCCGGTCCGGTATGCAGGCTCCGAGATCTGCGCCGAGTGTCACGACGACCAGGAGGAGCTGCGGCGCCGCTCGTACCATCGCGGCCTGTCGTGCGAGGTGTGCCACGGTGCCGCGGCGGCACACGCCGAGGACTTCGAGGCCCAGCAGCCGCTCGTACCGCGCGCCCGGGGCGAGGCGTGTCTCGCCTGCCACGAGTACCTGCCGTCGCGGCCGACCGGCTTTCCACAGATCATCGAGCGGCTCCACAACCCGCTCGAACCGTGTGTCGGCTGTCACGACCCGCACGATCCAACACCCCCGGAGGTGCCGAGCTCGTGCGCCGCCTGCCACGCGCAGATCGAGCGCACGAAGGCGGTCTCGCATCACCTCGCGCTCACCTGCGAAACCTGTCACGAGGCGGCACCCGAGCACCGCATCGAGCCGCGCTCCCATCTACCGAACAAACCGACGGCAAGAGAAGCGTGCGGCAGGTGTCACGCCGAGGGCGCCGACAGCGGCGCCGAGATACCGCGGGTCGACCTCGACACCCACGGTCCTCGCTACCTCTGCTGGCAGTGCCACTACCCGCATCACCCGGAGGCCTGAGGATGCCCGAGGACCGCAGCCGCCGAGAGTTCCTGATCAGCGTACTGCAGTTCCCCTGCTCCGCGGCCCTGGTGGCGGTCTGCGGCCCGCTGGCCACCGCCGCCGCGGCTACCGAAGACGAGGCCTCCTCCGAGCGCTACTTCGGCATGGGGATCCAGGTGGACAAATGCATCGGCTGCGGCAGGTGTGTCCGGGCGTGCAAGACGGAGAACGATCTGCCGGAGGCGCCGTTCTACTTCCGGACCTGGATCGAGCGCTACGCCATCCACGCGGACGGCCGGGTCGACGTCGACAGCCCGGAGGGGGGCATCAACGGCTTTCTGCCGCGCGAGAGTGAAGGCGAGGTCGTCCGGTCGTTCTTCGTGCCCAAGCTCTGCAACCAGTGCGACAACCCCCCGTGCGTACAGGTCTGTCCGGTCGGCGCCACCTTCAAGACCGACGACGGAGTGATCCTGGTCGACAGCGACTACTGCATCGGCTGCCGGTACTGCATTCAGGCCTGTCCCTACGGCGCCCGCTTTCTCGATCCCCGCACGAAGACGGCCGACAAGTGCACCTTCTGCTATCACCGGATCACGCAGGGGCTGCTCCCGGCCTGCGTCGAGGTCTGCCCGACGGGAGCCAGGGTGTTCGGCGAGCTCAAGGCTGATGCGAGCCCGCTCCGCCGGCTGATGCGCATGAGCAGGCTGCAGGTGCTCAAGCCGTCGCTCAACACCGAGCCGAAGGTCTTCTACACCGAGCTGGACGGGGAGGTCCGATAGTGGCGGGCGAGCATCTGGAGCGCTTGGAGACGCTCCACGATCAGATCTCGGGCTTCATCTATCCCAACGAGATCGAGCTGCATTGGGGCCTGCTGGTGGTCCTCTATCCGTACATCACCGGCCTGGTGGCGGGAGCCTTCATCCTGGCGTCGCTGGAGAAGGTCTTCAAGGTCAAGGAGGTCGAGCCAACCTATCGGTTGTCGCTGTTGACCGCCCTGGCCTTCCTGCTGGTCGCGCCCCTGCCGCTGCTGGCCCACCTGGGCCATCCGGAGCGATCGTTCGAGATCTTCCTGACGCCGCACTTCAAGTCGGCGATGGCGATGTTCGGGTTCGTCTACGCCTGGTATCTGATGCTCGTGCTGCTGCTCGAGATCTGGTTCGAGTACCGGGCCGACCTGGTGCGGTGGAGCCAGCGCGAGCGCGGGCCCCGGAAGCTGCTCCACTGGCTGATCACCTTAGGCTCGCGCGACCTCTCGCCGGAGGCCGTCGCGTTCGACCAGAAGGCGGTGCACGCGATCACCCTGATCGGCATTCCCTCCGCCTTTCTGCTCCACGGCTATGTCGGCTTCATCTTCGGATCGGTCAAGGCGAACCCGTGGTGGAGCAGCGTGCTGATGCCGATCGTCTTCCTGTTCTCGGCGATCGTCTCCGGAATCTCCTTGGTTCTGATCATCTACTACGTGGCCACGCTCGTTCGGCGCGAGACGCCGGACATGGCCTGCCTCGACAAGCTGGCCTCGTTTCTTCTCTACGCGCTCATCGTCGACCTGTCGCTGGAGCTGCTCGACTTCATTCACCGGCTCTACGAGTCGGAAGAGTCCATCGGCATCCTGTCCGAGCTCATCGTCAGCAAGCTCTTCATCAGCCTGACCATCGTCCAGATCATCATCGGCACCGTCGGCCCGCTCTTGTTGCTGACCTTCTCCCGTTTCTCGCAGCTGCCCCCGGAGCTCAAGCGGGTCGCCTACTTCATCGCCGCCCTACTAGTGCAAGTCGGGATCTTCAGCACCCGCTGGAACGTGGTGATCGGCGGTCAGCTCTTCTCCAAGAGCTTGCGCGGCCTGACGGTCTACAAGCCCGAGCTCGCCGGCATCGAGGGACTCTTCACCAGCATCGGTCTGATGATCCTGCCGTTCGTCATCTTGTACGTGCTGGTCAAGGTGCTGCCGCCCTGGCCGCAGGCGGCAGCGCCCACGGCTCCGCCACCCGACTGAAGGCCCGCCGGCAGCTGGGTCCGTTCACCTCGAGCAGCGCCGACCGGACGCTCGCTAGTTCTGCCCTTCCAAGACCGCGCCGTAGACGCCTCCGGGGCTGTCGGTGCGTGGGATCTGGTTCCAGACGAACAGGGTCGACCTCCCCAACGGAGAGAAGACCAGGCCCTTCGCACGCTGGAACCCCGGGGCATCGGACACGGCGACCGACTCCATGGGGTCGAGTCGGTTGCCTTCGAGATCGAAGCGGGTGGTCCGGATGCTGGCGTCCGGATAGACCACCCTCTGGTTCCAGGCGAGGCGCAGGATCTCGCCGTCGAACACTCCGAATACGTCGGAGCTGGAGTCGGAGAAGTTGAGGGTCGCCCGGCCGCCTTCGCTGGACCATACGTGCTGGCCACCCGAGTCGATCCGGAAGACCAGGAGCTCGAACCTGGCATTGCGCTCAGCCTGGGCGACGATGACGAACGCTCCGCTGCCGGGAGCCACGATCGTCGCCTTGTGCCGCTGCTCTTCCTTCTTGACGCCGACCAGGCGCGGGCTCTCCCACACCAGAGATACGTCGGTCGTGACGCGTTGTGCGAAGACGTTCAGCCTCCGATCTCGGGATGCGAGCCGGTCGGTGAAGATGAGCATCGTTCCACCATCTCCGTCGGGTACGGCGCCAATGGGCCCGTTCGCGCGGCTGTCGAATCCGACGATCGCCGTCTCGTGGACAACCACTCCGTTGAGGCCCCACAGATTCGTTCCTCTGGTGTTGAAGCGCTGGCCCTCGAGCAGCACGTTCTGGGATTCGCCGTCGCCGAAGTTGCGCCAGAAGACGAACAGGCCACCCGCGCCATCGGGAGCACTCTGGGGGGCGACAACTGGCCGAACCTGCCGATCGCGAGCCGACCGTAGGCTCCCCAGAGTCGCCGCCCTTCGGAGTCGAAGCGCTGACAGAGGATGCCTCGGACAGGCGTAGAGTAGACACGCGCAAAGACGCCGTCGCTCGAATCGGGCGCCAGCGCCGGCCAGAAGTGAACCTGTCTCGTCGGCCGCGTAGCGAGCTTGACGCCACGCCCCGGCCACAGCCGCCGCCCCTTGCGGTCGAAGCGCTGGACGAAGGCGCGGTTCGAGGAGACGAACAGGACGAAAACACCCCCCGAGGAATCCGCCAAGACGACCGGAGAGCGCTCGTCGGCGAGCCTCCTCTTCGCGACGGCCTTGCCACGCCTTCGGAGCCGCGTGAATTCGTCCGCCGCCAGGTATTGCATCCGGATATCCCGACGGGTGACACCCTCCCTCCAAACGGTGGCGAAGCCGCCATCCGCGAGCGGTGCTACGGTCTACCCTCGATCGGTGAACGCCTCGTTGCGGACGCTGAATCCCAGCCGGATCTCGGTCGGCACCCCCTCCCGGTCAGCATCCGAAGTGGTCGGGGCGAACGCCCAGGTGACCAGGAGAGCCGCTGCGGTCGCAGTGCTCGCGCGCTTGGCCGGTACAACCAGCATGCCGCGGTCGTATCGCGCCACCACCTACCACGGTGACAGCTGTCTGGGCCCCGACCAGCCCGCCTACGAGGCGTAGCGGCGGCCGCCGAGCGGCAGGTCGGCGAACTCGATCGCGAAGCTCATGTAGAAGGCGACCGCGCGATTCAGGTGCTCGATGTCGACGCGTTCGTTGGGGGCGTGCGCCCACTTCTCGTGGCCGGGGCCGAAGCCGACGGTCGGGATGCCGTGCATGCCCGCGGTCGCGACTCCGTTGGTGCTGAAGACCCAGTAGCCGAGGTTCGCGTCGCGGCCGAACGCCTTGCGGTAGCCCGTCAGGGCCGATTCGATCGCCGGATCGTCCAGCTCCATCTGCCAGGACGGGTAGTACTTCTTGGTCGGGTAGACCAAGCCGGTGTAGCTCGGCGCGGCGTACTCGAGCACCTTCACGCTGGCGGCCGACTTCTTGACCGCGGGGAGTGACGCGAGCTCCGCGACCACCGTCTCCTCGGTCTCGCCGCGCGTCAGCCGTCGGTCCAGATGGATCGTGCAGCTGTCGGCCACGGCGCAGAGGCTGGGCGAGGTCGAGCGGATCTCACTGATGGTCACCGAGCCCTTTCCGAGCGGCTCGTGGGGCTTCAGTCGCAGGTTGAGCCGCTCGATGTCGGCGATGATGTCGGCCATCAGATAGACCGCGTTGATGCCGCGCGCCGGCGCCGAGCCGTGGCTCGAGATCCCCTGCGTGGTCACCTCGATCTCGACCCGCCCACGCTGGCCGCGATAGATCGCCAGGCTGGTCGGCTCGGTGATCACCACTACGTCTGGCCGCAGTTGACCTTCGTTGATGATGTACTGCCAACAGAGACCGTCGCAGTCCTCCTCCTGGACGGTCGCCGTGACGTGCAGGGTCAGGTTGTCGGGCAGCCTGCCGCTCTGCTTGAGCAGCGCGGCGGCGTAGACCGACGAGGCGACGCCCGCCTTCATGTCGACCGTTCCGCGGCCGAAGATGCAGCCGTCCTTGACCACCGGATCGAACGGATCGGTCTCCCAGAGATCGGGGTTGGCGATGTCGACCACGTCGACATGGCCGTCGAGCGCGATCGACACCGGACCGGAGCCGACCGAGCCGATCAGGTTTCCCATCGGATCGACCTGCACCTGATCGAAGTCGAGCGCCTCCATCTCGCGCTCGATCCGGTGGATGACCCGATCCTCCTGGCTGCTCAGCGACGGGATGGCGACGATGTCGCGGAGGAACTTGACCAGGCTCGGCTCCGCCTCCTTGGCGAGATCGTAGAAGGTGCTCGACATCTCTCTTTCGGCCCCCACTCTCGCTCAGGGCACGATGTGCGTGCCGGCCTCGCCCCGCAAGGCGCTCTCCATCATGTCGGGCTTGGTGATGATCGTGCGCTCGCCCCCTTGCTCCAGGAAATCGATGGCCGCCCGGATCTTCGGCTCCATGCTGCCGGGTGCAAAGTGCCCCTCCGCCATGTATTCCTTCGCCTCGGCGACCGTCACCCGATCGAGATCCCGCTGCTCGGGCTTGCCGTAGAAGAGCGCCACCCGGTCGACCGCGGTCGACATCATGAAGATCGACGCCCCGAGGTTCTTGGCCAGGAGACACGAGGTGAGGTCCTTGTCGATGACCGCGGCCACGCCCTCGAGATCGCCGTCGGCGCCGCGCACCGTCGGGATGCCGCCGCCGCCGGCGGCGACGACCGTGACGCCGTGCTCTAGCAGCGTCCGGATGGCCGGCTCCTCGATGATCTCGAGTGGTTGCGGTGATGGCACCACCCGACGCCAGCCTCGCCCCGCGTCCTCTCGGACCTGCCACCCCTCCCGCTCCTTGTACTGCAAGGCGACCTCCTCGGAGTAGAACGGTCCGATCGGTTTGGCCGGGCTCACAAACGCGGGGTCGGCGTAGTCGACCAGGGTCTGCGTAACCATTGCCACTACCTCGCTCGCCACCTGCTGCCGCCGCAGCTCGTTGCCGAGCGTCTGGGCGATCTGGTAGCCGATCGCACCCTGGGTATCGGCGCCGCAGGTGTCGAGCGGCACCTCGTGTAGCTTGTCCTTGGCGAGCTCCGACCGGAGCAGGATGAAGCCGACCTGCGGGCCGTTGCCGTGCGTGATCACCACCCTATGGCCCGCCTCGACGACGCCGGCGATGTGCTTGCTGGTCTCGCCGCACGCCTTGTACTGATCGTAGACGGTCATGTGCTCGGAATCCCGAATCAACGAGTTTCCACCGATGGCGATGACGATCAGCTCTCCCATGGGACAGGCGTTAGATCATACACACAACGCCGGTCTTCCTCCGCCAGGGTGACCGCCACCGAGGACAGGCCGCCCCCCTACCCCGGAAGGTGGAGCACCCAACCTCACGGCGCTGCGACAATCAACCTGTCGAGAGAGGGATCTCGGCCCGATTCGGGCGCCTCGCGGCGTCTAGGAGGAGAGCGAGAATGAGGAGCTTCAGCGGCAGAGACATCCTGACCCTCAAGGACTTCGAGCGCCATGAATTCCTCCGCGTCTTCGAGGTCGCCGAACAGCTGGAGCCGATCGCCCGCAGCCGCCGCAACGGCGACCTGCTACGTGAGAAGACCCTGGTGACCGCCTTCTATCAACCGTCCACCCGTACCCGGCTGGCGCACGAGGCGGCGATGCTCCGCCTGGGCGGGCGGGTGACCGGCTTCTCCGATGCCCAGATGACCCGCGCCGGAGACTTCTACCAGGAGTCGATCAAGGACACGGTCAAGATGCTCGAGTTCTACGGCGATGCGATCGTGATGCGCCATTTCCAGGAGGGGGCGCCGCGTGAGGCCGCCCACTGGGTCTCGGTGCCGATCATCAACGGCGGCGATGGCTGGGGCGAGCACCCGACGCAGATCCTGACCGACCTCTACACCGTTTGGAGGGAACGGGGCCGAATCGACGGTCTGAAGTGGCTGGCGGTCGGCGACATGCGGATGCGGACGATGCACTCGCTCGGCTACGGCCTGACCAAGTTCGACAGCCCGGTGACCTTCGTCGCCCCACCGGAGATGTCGCTGACCGATGAGTTCAAGGACGAGCTCGCCCACTACAGCCTCGACTTCAGCGAGGCCGAGCATGTCGAGCAGGTGATCGGCGAAGCCGACGTCATCCTGGTCGAGCCGGTCGTCCAGCCCGACTACACCAAGTCGCGGGACGAGCGCCACGGCCAGGTGGCGCACACGCCGGACAACTACAAGATCACCCAGGAGCTGCTCGAGACCAAGGCCAAGTCGGACGCCATCCTGCTCCACTCGCTGCCACGGATGGACGAGGTGCCGCCCGGCGTCGACGTCACCCGTTGGTCGCGCTACTGGCCGGAGGCGTTCAACGGCGTCGTCGTCCGGATGGCGATCCTGGCGCTGGTGCTGGGCGCCATGGAGTGATCGAGACAAGGCGGGGCTCTCGACCCCTTCCACTGGAAAGAGCCCCAACGCACTCTCCGCAAGCTTCTGCGTCCATCGGAGGGGTGGTCAGGGGAGGGCTCTCCCCTGACTCCACAGCCAAGGGTCCTCCCTCACGGTCAATCGAGATAGTGCCTCGGCAGCGCCTGGCTCCGCAGCCGGAACAGCACCCGATCCGGATGCTCGAACCGGTTCAGCAGGACCATCGCCGCCATCACGTACGGCTTGTGCGAGGCCTCGTGATAGGTGGCGATCCGGTAGCGATCGAAAACGCTGGCCGCGACCTCGCCCGCTTCGCAGCTGACGCCGGTGATGTCGGCGGGCAGACAGTGCATGTAGAGGGCCTCGCCGTCTCGGGTCGTCGCCATCAGCTCCTCGGTGCACTCCCAGTCGCGGTGCTTCTCGTTCATCGCCAGGCCCTCTTTCTCGAGGGCTTCGAGCCGGTCGGCCTGACCGCCGCGCAGGTACTCGGTCCGCTGCCGCATGACCTCGTACGGCGCCCAGCTCTTGGGGTAGACGACGTCGGCGTCCTCGAACGCTTCCGCCATGCTGTCGACCACCGTGAACGAGCCTCCCGACTCGCTCGCCTGCCGGCGAGCGATCGGCCCCATATCCGGCCGCAGCCCGTAGCCCTCTGGATGAGCCAGGACGACGTTCATGCCGAAGCGGGTCATCAGGCCGACGATCCCCTGGGGGACGGAGAGCGGTTTGCCGTAGGAGGGCGAGTAGGCCCAGGTCATGGCGATCTTCTTGCCCCGCAGCGCCTTGAGCGAGCCGAAGGTCTTCTGCAGGTGCATCAGGTCTGCCATGCTCTGGGTCGGATGGTCGCGGTCGCACTGCAAGTTGATGATCGCCGGCTTCTGCGGCAGGACGCCTTCTTTGTGGCCCTCGGCTACCGCCGCGGAGACCTCCGCCATGTACTCATGGCCCTCGCCGATGAACATGTCATCGCGGATCCCGATGACCTCGGTCAGAAAGGAGATCATGTTCGCCGTTTCGCGCACTGTCTCGCCATGGGCGATCTGCGTCTTGGTCTCGTCGAGATCCATCAGCGACAGCCCGAGGAGGCTGGCGGCGCTGGCGAACGAGAAGCGTGTCCGGGTCGACTTGTCCCGGAAGATCGATACGGCGAGTCCGCCCCGGAATGCCCGAGCGTCGAGGTTCGCCTGGTAGAAATGCTCCAGGATCTCGGTGGTGAGCAGGACCGCCCGCAGGTCCGCCTCGGACTGCCCCCAGGTCAGGAGGAAGTCGTTCTCGAACAGGTTGGTCCTGACTCCCGTGAGCTCCTCGAGCCTCTCGCGGATCATCTGCCTCATCGTGATCTCCAGAATGAACTGATCTACCGCAGGAGAGTACGGCCCACCGGGCGCGTCGTCAATCCGGTCGTTTGAGGATCTGCGCCTGAACCTCGAGGACCGGACCGGTAACCTACTTGTGAGAGAGCTGGTACATGACTCGCGCCCTCGTCATCGCTCTGGCCGTCGCGTCGATCGTCACCGTCCCGGCCGCCCGGTCGGCCGAGCGTCTGCTCACCCTGGACGCGACGGCCTGCCAGGTCCGGTTCAGGCTCGGCGCTACCCTCCACACCGTCGAGGGCACCGTACGGGTGGTCTCGGGCGAGATCCGCTTCGATCCGGCCGGCGGCCCGGCCGGCGGTGAGATCGTCCTCGACGCCACCAGCGCCGACACCGGCCACCCCGGGCGAGACGAAGACATGCACCGGAAGGTCCTCGAGAGCGATCGCTTCGCCCGCTTCGTCCTGCGGCCGACCGAGACAAGCGGTGTCCTCGAGCCGACCGGCCCGAGTCGCATCGAGCTCGCCGGCCGGCTCGAGATCCACGGCGGCGTCCACGAGGTCTCCCTGCCCGCCGATCTGACTGTGGACGGCGACCGGGTGTCCGGCGCCGCGAGCTTCGAGGTGCCCTACGTCGCGTGGGGCATGAAGAACCCGAGCAAGCTGGTGCTACGGGTCAAGAAGATCGTACAAGTCGAGGTCGCTCTGGTCGGAACCCTCTCTCCGGCACCGGATTCGGCCGACCGGTAGCCCGAGCCGGCACCGACCTGGGTTTCTTTTTGCAGGGGAGCTGTGTCCAACTAGATGTGACCAGCCTCAGCATGGCGGAACCTACCGAAACTCCGAGTCTTCAGCCCGCGCCGGCGGCCGGCGAGCACGAGCTCCTGAGCGCCTATCGCTCGGGCGACCGCGAGGCCGCGAACCAGCTGGTCGAACAGACCTACCGGGCGGTCTACGCGGCGCTCTTTCGCCTCACCGGAGGCAACCGTGATCTCGCCGCCGACCTGACCCAGGAGACCTACCGGCGCGCCTGGCAAGCCCTACCCCGCTTCGAGGGGCGCTCGCGGCTCGCAACCTGGCTCTACCGGATCGCCTACACGACGTTTCTCAATCATCTGAGAAGGCCCCGGCCCCTCGACCGGCCGAGCGCCGATCCCGCCATCGAGCCGATCGATCCGAATCCCAGTCCCGAGCAGCTGGCCGCTTCGGCGGCCCTCGATGCGCGTCTCCGCACGCAGGTCCTCAACCTGCCCGAGCACCTGCGCTACCCGATCACCGCTCACTTCTGGGGCGAGCAGCCGGTGCGCGAGATCGCTCGGGCCGAGGGCGTCACCACCGTAGCCATCCGCAAGCGACTGAAGAGAGCGCTCGGCCTGCTGGCCGCGGCGCTCGAAGAGGGAATCAGATGACACAGCTCAGTCCCCGTGAGATCGAGCGCAAGCTCGCGGACCAGCCCGTCGCGCGGCCTCCGGCCGATCTGCTGCAAGCGATTCAGCAGGAGATTCCGGAGCCGACCAAGGTCTGGGCCTCGAACGTCGGGAGCAGGCCGAAGACCTTCCGCTGGGCGATCGCTGCCTCCCTGGTGATCGCGATCGGCGGAGGCCTGCTCGGCTATCGGACGCTCAGGGAGACCGACCTCGACGAGCTCACCATGGCCACCCGGCCGCGGCCGGAGGCTCCGGCACGCCCACCGGTGACCGCAACGACTCCGACGCCCGAGGCGCCCACCCAAGGAGCGCTGCCACGTAAGAAGCAGCGCTCCGCCGAACCTCGGAGCGACGACGCCCCGGCGACCGCGGCAACCGGCTCCGTGGCTCCGGCCGAGGCACAAGTCGTGGTCAAGGACGGAGAAGGAAACCTCCTCCCCGGCGTCTCGGTAGAGCTGAGCGGCCCGAGCGCTCGCCAGCGCCGGGTGACCGGCGCCAGCGGTGAGGCCCGATTCCAGGAGCTCGATCCGGGCTCGTTCGAGCTCAAGGCCGAGCTCGAGGGTTTCTCCACCGTGCAGGTCCCGTCGGTCGAGGTGCGACGCGCCCGTGACAACAGGGTCGAAGTCGAGCTGAGCTCGGTCGCCGAGGAGGTCGTCACCGTCAGCTCCGAGAGTCCACTCCTCGACGGAGACCGCAAGGGTTCCGTGGTGCGCGAGCTGCGCGTGGCCCAGCCGGCCGAGGCCCAACTCAAGGCGCTCGGCTACCTCGGGGCTCCCGGTCGGACGCCCCCACCTTCGACCGGCGGCACCCACGAGCCGAACGACCAGCCGTATGGCGACGTCTTCTACCGCGAATACGGCGTCAACCCGTTCATCGACACCGAGGACGACCACCTCTCCACGTTCGGCCTCGACGTCGATACCGGCTCCTTCTCGATCGCGCGGCGCTACCTGGACGACGGCAACCTGCCGCCGCGGGAGGCGATCCGGATCGAGGAGTTCCTGAACTATTTCGATTACCGCGACGCCCCACCCCGACGCGGCGACTTCGCCCTCCACACCGACCTGGCGCCGGCGCCGTTCGCCTCGGGTGCCCGCTACCAGGTCCTGCGGTTCGGCATTCGCGGCCGCGTCGTCGAGGCGGAAGACCGCAAGCCCGCCACCCTGATCTTCGTCGTCGACGTCTCCGGCTCGATGGCCCGCGAGGACCGGCTCGGGCTGGTGATCCGCAGCTTGGCCCTGCTGCTCGACCAGCTGCGGCCCGAGGACCGGGTCGGCCTGGTGGTCTATGGCTCGCGCGGCGAGGTGCTGCTCGAGCCGACCGGTGACCACGAGGCGATCCGCGCCGCGGTCCAGAGGCTCCGACCGACCGGCGCCACCAATGCCGAGGAGGGCCTGCTGCTCGCCTACGAGCAGGCGTCTCGACATTTCCGCCGCGGCGCCATCAACCGGATCGTCCTCTGCTCGGACGGCGTCGCCAACGTCGGCCGGACCGGCCCGGACTCGATTCTCGAGCGCGTCCGGCGCGCCGCCGAGGGCGGCATCGAGCTGACCACCGTCGGCTTCGGTATGGGCAACTACAACGACGTCCTGATGGAGCAGCTGGCCGATCAGGGGAATGGCGCGTACGCGTACGTCGACGACCTGGCCGAGGCGCGCCGGATCTTCGTCGAGAACCTGACCGGCACGCTCCAGACGATCGCCAGCGACGCCAAGGTCCAGGTCGAGTTCAATCCCGAGGTGGTCAGCCGCTATCGCCTGCTCGGCTACGAGAATCGCGATATCGCCGACGATCGCTTCCGTGACGACACGGTGGACGCCGGCGAGATCGGCTCGGGCCACAGCGTGACAGCGCTCTACGAGGTCAAGTTACGCGAGCGGCGCCCGCGCAAGGCTCCGCTGGCGACCCTCCATCTGCGCTACCGCTCGGCGGAGAGCGGTGAGATCATCGAGATCGAGCAGCGGGTCCGCGAGCGCGACGGCGCCGACGACTGGGCCGCGGCCCCGCCGGCTCTCAAGCTGGCCGCGACGGTCGCCGAGTTCGGGGAGATCCTCAAGGGCTCCTATTGGGCCAGGGACGGCGACCTGACCGAGCTCCTGCGAGTCGCGCAAGAGGCTTCGGCCGAGCTCGCCGGGGACAGTGACGTCGCCGAGCTGGTCGGTCTGATCGCCAAGGCAGAGAAGCTCCAGAGTGACAAATAACGGCGTCAACGGCGCCGAAAAGTCTTAGCTCCTGACACCCGGAGGCAGTCGCATGGCGCTCTGGTGGGACATCTCGACTGGCACGCACTTTGCGCTCCCCCCGAGCGGTGAGACCCGGTCGGACCCAGAGCGACCTCCAGCCGTTGGGAGCACGAGTCAGCGGCCTCAGACTGAGCACCAAGGTCCTCCTGCTGGTCGCCTGCGCCTGTCTGGCCCCGGCCGCCCTGGTCGGCATCGCCTCCTACATCACGGTCGAGCGGATCCAAGCCGATCAGGTGGCCCATCGGCTGAGTGAACAGGCCGCCGGCGCCGACCGGCAGGTGAGCCGGTTCGTCGAGCGACGGTGGGTCGCGACCCAGACCATCGCTCGATCCAAGGCGCTCTCGGGCGGTATGGAGGCATGGTACGGCGCCCGGCGGGAGGCCGACGCCTCCGAGGCGGCACGCGCCAGCTCTGAGCTCGGCCAACTCCTGTCCAGCGCTCGCTTCCACGACGGTGGCTACGAGGGGATGGCGCTGTTCGACTCCGCCGACCAGCTGATCGTCTCGACGGCGCCGACCGCCCTCTGGAATCCCGAGGTCGCCGCCGCCCGCGCTCCCGCGAATGGCGAGGGGCTGATCCTGGGCACCGGTCCGACCGCGCTGGTCTACATGCACCACCTGGTGCACGCCAGCGACGGCCGGCCGGTCGGCCGCCTGCTGACCGTCAACCGGTTGCAGTCGCTCTGGCACGGGTTGGCGGCCGCCTTTCAGGAGACCCCGATGCGGCTACGCATCGTCGACGGTCGGCGTCACACCCTGTTCGACAGCGACTCTCATCCGCTCAGCTCCGAGGCAGCGCTCCCCAACTCGGTCGGCGATCAGCTCCTCGAGCTCCGGGTCGGCAACGCTTCCTATCTGGACGAGAACGCCGTCGAGGTCGTCGCTGCTCACCGCTTCATCCCGTCACTCGATCTGGGCGCCCTGGTCGAGCTGCCGTCCACCGAGGCGGTCAGCGCCAGCCGCCGCTGGCGCGAGTTCGCGATGGGTGGCAGCGTCCTGACCGTCATCTTGCTGGTCGTCGTCTTCTCGGTCCTGGCGCTCCAGGTCACCGGCCCGTTCCGCGCGTTGAGCCGCGGCGTCGGCGAGCTCAACACCTTCGATCTCCTCCACCGGCTGCCGGTCTCCTCCCGCGACGACGTCGGCTCGATCACCGTCGCCGTCAACCAGCTGCTCGACGCGCTCGACAAGTCGAGCCGGCAGCTGGAGCGGTTCTCGAGCACCGACCAGCTGACCGGCCTGTTCAACCGGCGCCACCTCGACCGGATGTTCGAGGTCGAGCTCCACCGGGCCAGCCGCTCGGGCCAGCCACTGTCGGTCCTGATGATCGACCTGGATCACTTCATGGACTTCAACGAGCGCTTCGGCCGCTCGCAGGGCGACGCTTTCCTGCGCCACGTCGCCTCGTTCCTGAGAACCTGGCTGCGGGCGACCGACGTCCTGGCCCGCTACGGCGGCGAGGAGTTCGCGGCGCTCCTGCCCGATACCGACCGTGACACCGCGATCGACATCGCCGAGCGCCTGCGAGCCCGATTCACCGAGTCGCACCCGGCGAGCTTCGAGGCGCCGATCACCATGAGCGTCGGGGTCGCCACCTGGGCGGGTGGTCCGACCGTGCAAGCCGATCTGATCGAAGCCGCCGACCGGGCGGTCCTCGAAGCGAAGCAGAAGGGTCGCAACCAGGTCCGGTTCGCGGCCTGAGCACGGCTAGCGAGGGTCTCGTTCGAGGCCAAGACCGAGACCCTGGGTAACCACTTCCAGAGTGCCCGGTGATCCACTCACGGCTCGAGAGGCTGGACTGACTCGACCAGGAGAAGCACCAGGCGGGCGCTCGGCCCGAGGTGACCGACTTCGTGCTCTTCCCGCGCTAGCAGCGGCTGGCGTGCTCTAGATCGTGACGCCCATCGGTCCGCGCAGGATGAGCGCGAAGAGGATCGACAGGACCAGAAAGACGATGATCCAGTGGGTACGCCAGAAGAAGAACCAGACGTCGCGCTCGGGGTAGCGCAGGCCGATCTTCTCGATCGCCGAGTCGGCCCCGAGCGACGGCTCCGCCGGGAAGAGCAGCTGGTTGGTGAAGCCCGCTTCGAGCCGCTCGGGCGACAGTCGCTCGACCCGATCGGTCACACCGATCTTCTTGACGTGAGTCGCGTCACCGAGTCGGACGCCGACCTCGTGCTGGCCGGCGGCGTCGGCGCGCATCTGCCACGCCATCTCGTGCTCGGACGGGCTCCAGACCGGCGGCGACGCGAGGCTCAGGCCGTCGGGCAGCTCGAGCTCGAGGCTCGGTCGGGGCACCCCATCCGCTCCGTCCGAGCCGGTCCGCGTCTGCCAATCGTCCTGCAGGACGACCTTGAACAGGACCGAGTCCCCCTCTTGGAGCCCCTGGTAGCCCCAGTGGAACTGCAGCTGGGCGATCAAGGGCAGGAAGAGCAGGACCATCAGGACGAACGGCACCAGCAGGTGGCCGACGTAGGCCGCCTGGTGCCGGAGGATCGAGCCGACCGCCTTGAAGATGATCCCCAGGTTGTCGTTGAAGAGCCGGATCTCCAAGAGGCCGGCGGCCACCTTGCGCTTCGCGGCGTCGACCTTCTCCGGGTTCGATGTCAGCTTCACCAGCCACAGCGCGACGACGCCGAAGATCAGCGAGAAGAGCGTCACGCCCACGATCGCGGGCATGCCGCGGAACGGGGCGAGCAGTAGATCGAAGAGCGGCCTCAGCGCCGCGTTGATCGCCGACATGGTGGCTCGGGCTAGGGGATCGGGCTAGGAGATGTAGCCGAGGCCGCGCAGCCTCTTCTTGATCTCCTCTTCGCTCTCGGCGCCCTCGAACTGTTCGAGCTCCTTCTCGAGCGCGTGGGTGATGAACTCCTCGGGCGAGGAGTAGCCCGCCAGGTCGGCGAGCCGCTTGATCTTCGCGAGCAGATCCTTGTCCAGTTTGATCTTCGATCCGAACATCGTCTCGTCCCCTACTGTGAGCCCGCCGCGACGACCGGAAACCCGTCAATCTCGAACTCCGCGAGAATGGCGCCGGCCAGGTCCTTCAAGCTGTTCGCCTGCTGCTTCAACGGGCGGTTGGAGAATAGAACTCCGGGCACCGTCTCGTGGTCCATGCCGTGGTCGGCGCCCCAGTCGGTCAGGTTGTCGGTGTAGACGTCGGCATTGATCTCGCCGAGCGCCGAATCGCTCTCACCTCGGGTCCCCTTGGCGTAGCCGATCACCAGGTCCGGTCCGACCGCCAGGTAGGGACCCGGATCGAAGTCGGTGGCGGTGGCGTAGACCTTGGTGATCGACGGCTCGCCGGTCACCGGGTCGATCTCGGCGAGTAGCTTCTCCCGGATCTCCTCGATCAGCGCGTCCTTCTCCGTTGGGTGGACGATCCCCTTGCCCTCCCGCCCACGGACATTGATGTACAGGCCGTTGAGACCGATTCCGTACGCTCGGGTGCGCGACCAGTCGACGTCTCCGAGAATCGACAGCTTCTTCTTGTCCGGGTTCTTCACCGTCAGGTAGCCGTTCTCGCGCAGCCAGGCGTTGACCGAGAATGTGCGCCGCCACGAAGCGAAGCCGTGGTCGGACATGACGATCAGGGTCGTGTCGTCGTCGATGGCGTCGAGGGTCTGACCGACGATCCGATCGGCCGTCCGGTAGAGCTCCTTCACCACCCCACGATGAGCGCCCCACTTCTCTTCGGTGAACGCCGGATGGCCGTCGTCCATGCTGTGCCACATCATGTGCGACACCAGATCGAGATTGCCGAAGTAGTAGAACAGCAGACCGTCGTCGTAGCGCTCGAGCACCGGCAGGTACTGCTGCTCGACCTCGCTGCCGGCGATCTGTGCCTGCTCGAGGAACTCGGCGGGCGTCAGGATGTTGCCCTTGAGCGCCTGGGTGTCCTCCGGCATCCCCTGGGTGTAGAACCGCCCGGTGATCTCCGCCAGGTCGGCGGCGAACTCGTCGGGCGTCGAGATCGGCAGATCGCCCCGGTAGGGGTCGAAGTTGATCGGACTGGCGTAGAGCTCGACCTCCGGCCGCACCTGGCGCAGGTAGAAGCGCGCCATTCCGGTCAGGTTCGGCATCAGGGGTACGAAGCCGAAGAGCGGCGGCATGACCTCGAACTCGACGTCGATCCACTCGGTCCACTCGCCGGCGCGCAGCACCTGCTCGGTATCGCCGATCACCAGCTTGGCGACGTCCTGCCGGTCGTCAACGTAAAGGGTGAAGTCACTGGTCAGCTTGGTCCGCTTGACCAGCATCGGATTGTCCGGGCCGTAGAGAGTCCCCTCGGCTACCCCGTTCCAGAGGTCGAGCGGCCGGACCTCGCCACCGGCGAGCGAGCGCTCCTCGAGAAAGATGTCCGACGAGTAGAAGCTGAACGTGCCGTAGCCGCCCAGAATGTCCGGGGTCCCCATTCCACTCAGCTCCCGGCTGGCGGAGCCCGACACCGGGAAGTTGGCCGGCATCCGGATGACCGTCGTCTTGACACCTCTCTCCTCGAGGACCTCCCAGAACGGCGTCCCCTGGCGCAGCAGCCGGTAGCCACCACCACTCAGTGCGAACTGGTACTTGCCGAGCGTCACGCTCCGTCCGACGTCCTCCGGCTCACTGGTCGAGAGATACGGGAAGAGCGTCTCCGGATCGCGGTGGATGAAGTCGAAGATGCCGTGCCCCGAGGGGTCCATGCCGGTGATGAAGGTCGACCAGGCGACCGGGCTGAGCGGGGGCACGGAGGTACCGAGTGGCTGGGCGGCGCCGCGCTCGATCAAGCGCTCGAAGTTCGGCATCTCTCCCGCCGCCATCATCTGGCGCGCGAAGGTGTAGTCCATGCCGTCGAAGCCGAGCACTACCACTCGCTTGTCGGCCGCTGCTGCTCCGGCCGGAGCCAGGAGCAGCGTGCACAGCGCCAGCGCGGCGGTCGCGCGGCGCGTCGTTCGAATCGGGTTTCGTCCTGTCACTGTGCTTCTTCCTTCGTTGCTGCGGCGCCGCCGAACGAGCTCTGCTCGAAGATCGGCACGCCCTCCATGTGCGCCGGTGGCTCGACTCCGAACAGGCGGAGCGCCGTCGGCGCGATGTCCATCAATGCCGGATCGTCGCTGTCGATCGCATGACTACTGAAGATCACACCCGGCACCTGGCGGGGATCGACACAATGGTCGCCGCTCCACGCCTTCACGTTGTCTTCGAAGACCGGTCCGGCCACCACACCGGTGGCGCAGTCCCACGAGGTCCGGTAGCCGCGCTTGTAGCCGATCAGGAGATCGGGCGCGTTGCCGATGTAGGGGCCGCCGTACAGCTTGTGGGTGTCGAACACCTCGGTGATGCCGACCTCGCCCGCCTCTTCGTCCGTCAGGCCGCTCAACCGCTCGATCAGCTCGGCCTTGAGGGCATCGGCCTCCTCGCCCGGCTCGACGGTGCCCTGGGCCTCGCGGCCCTTGATGTTCAGGAACATGCCGGTCAGCCCCAGGGCATACGCCTTGGTGCGTGACCAGTCGACCTGGGTCAACCACTCGTCGGCGCCGTCGGCGCCCTCCTTGAGGGTGAGGTAGCCGTTGGCGTGGAGCCAGCTGTTGAGGTTCACTCCCCGGCGGAACGACGCGAAGCCGTGATCCGACAGCACCAGCAGCACGTCACCGTCACGCAGTTTGTCCATGACCCGGCCGACCAGGGCGTCGTTGTGCTCGTAGAGCTTTTCGATCGCGTTCGCGTGCTCGGGACTGTCGATACCCCGGGCGGCCGGGTGGCCGTCCTCGAGGTAGCGCCAGAACATGTGCTGGATCCGGTCGGTGGCGTCGAAGACGCAGACCAGCGATCCTTGCTTGAGCTTCTCCATCGAGGCGAAGAACATCTCTTCGCGCTCGCGATCGATATCGTAGGTCTGCTCGAGGAATACGCCGTCGTCGGTGATGCCCTCGTTGAGCGCCCAGGTGTCCTCGGCGAGCCCGAGGGTCGAGTAGGGGCCGATCTTCTTCGCCAGGTAGGTGGCGAAGTACGAGGGGTGCGAGATCGGCATCGCCGGATTCTCGGGGTCGATGCTGATCGGCGTCAGATAGAGCGAGAAGTGCTCACCCATCTCGGTGATCAGCATCCTCGTCATGCCAGAAGGCTTGACTCCGGGCCCGGCCGAGAAGCTCAGCTTGACCCAGTCACTCAGCTTGCCGGTCTCGAGCTCGACGACGTCGCCGTTGAGCGTCACCCGAGCCCGGCCGGCCGCCCGGTCGAGCTCGATCTGCATCGGGATGGTCATCGCCGACGCGTCCTGCAGGAACGGGTTTTCCGGCCCCTCGATCGCGCTCTCGAAGCTGTCCGGCGTCCCGTTGCTCGTGGACAGACCGATCCGCAGCCCGCCCTCCTTGAAGCGCTCGCCGGCAGGCCGGGTCGTATAGAGCAGGAAGGTGCCCTGCGATCCGAGCAGATCGGGAACGCACATGGCACTCAGCTGGGCGCCGTAGAACTTGTCCGGTGGGAAGGTGATCGGGACCCGCAGCACCGTGCTCCAGATGTTGTGCTCGCCGAGGATCGTCCAGAACGGCTTCGACTTGCGCATCAGCCGCAGCTCGGGCTTGTGCAGGGGTATCTGGTACTTGCCGAACTTGAGGTGCTTCTCTACCGAGCCGATGCGCGTCGACGACAGGATCGGCAGATAGGTCTTCCGATCCCGATCGAGGAAGTCGTAGATGTTGTGCTTGGCGGGGTGGGTGCCGGTGCTGAACGACGACCAGGCGACCGGCGAGACGGACGGGAAGGTCGTCCGGAGCCGCTTGTACGACCCCTGTTGGGCGAGCTTCTCGAAGTTGGGGAGCTTCCCCTCCTGCATGAAGCGATCGGTCAGCAGCGGGTCCTGACCGTCGAGGCCGACCACGATCAGACGCTTGACCAGCGGCTTGGGCTTCTTGCGATGGCGAAGGATCCGCCAGAAGGTCCGGAACGGCCAGATCAGGATGAAGATGAACGCCAGGATCGCGGTGACGAAGATGACCGCGAACGACGACACCAGGGCGAAGCCAGCTCCGGGGCCGATGTAGGCCCCGGCCGGTGCGACCGCGCCGAGCGCCAGCGCGACCACCAAGAGCGCGCGACCGCATGCAGCTGGTACGTCTATCCGTCTTGCGAACTTCACCCTAGTGGGGACCTATCTGTCTATGTCTATTCGTTTATTGCGACCTGGTTAGGTCGCAGCGGCGAGGTTATCCTATATCCTTACGAGCGCTTTCGCCCGGGTCGGCCTGCCTGTCTGTCCCGGGCTCAAAGGAGTAAACCAAGATGTTCTCGAATATGCAACGGCTCTATCGTCGAATCCGCCACGGAGAGCCGATCATCGTGGTCTCCGGGCTGCCGCGATCGGGCACCTCGATGGCCATGAAAATGCTCGAAGCTGGCGGCCTGCCCCTGGCGACGGATGGTATCAGACAGGCCGATGAAGACAATCCGAAGGGCTACTACGAGCTGGAGCGCGTCAAGGACCTGGCGCAGGAAGACGACAAGTCCTGGCTGGCCGGCAATCGGGGGCGGGTAGTCAAGATCATCACCTACCTGTTGCGCCATCTGCCCACGGACAACAACTACAAGATCCTGCTCATGCGCCGCGAACTCGAAGAGGTGGTCGCGTCGCAGAACAAGATGCTCGACCGACGCGGCGAGCCGCAACACACCGAGGACGACCGGATGCAGGGCCTGTTCAAGGACGATCTCTGGCGGGCGAACTACCTGCTCAAGAACGCCCCACACCTCGACGCGCTGGAGGTCCACTACCGCGAGGTCATCGAGCATCCGCTCGAGGAGGCGCGGCGGATCAGCCAGTTCCTCGGACGCGACCTCGACCTCGAGAGCATGGCCTCGGTAGTCGATCCCGAGCTCTATCGGAACCGGGCCCAGCCGTCCTAAGAGGCTCTTCAGCTCGCCCGACGGCTCGCTGATGAGTCGATCGGCCGCTCGAGGTGTCTTGTCCGGGGAGACTCGCTCGCCAGGCAAGGCCGCTCCCCTTGTCCCCCAATCCAATAGGAGGGGTCCTCAGGCAAGGGCCCTCCCCTGTTCCACTACCAGGGCTCTCCCCTGTTCCACTACTCGATCTTCAGCCGCAGCTCGCCGTCCTTCTCGATGGTCATCTCGAAGCGGTCGCCGAGGGTGCGCATCGGTCTCCCATTGCCGAGCATGCACTCCCCGATCGCCCACGGCATCACTACCCGCGTCGGCTGCTCGCCCTCCTCGTGCTTGCGGAGCTCGAGCCTGCCCCCGCGCCGGCGCGCGCGGGTGATCTCGTCGCCGTCGCGCAGCGTGTAGCTCGAGTTCTCACCTCGTTCCCTGAGATGCAGGAGCACCCGGCGGGTGTCGCGGTCGGTGGTGCCGTCGCACTCGATGCTCTCGCCGATCGAGTCGAGCACCGCTTCGTTCAGCCACTTGCCCGAAAGGCTCAGGCTGATGCCGTCGCCCTCGGCGTCGCCGAGGGCGATCGTCAACTTGCGGTCTCTTCCGGCCCACGCGGGGCCGGCCACCAGGATCAGCGCCAGGGCGAGGGCGGCCGAGATGGTCTGAATCGGGGTCCGAGACATGGCTCTCCTCCTTGGATGTCTCGCCCTACGAGCGCCGCCGCGCTCGGGTTTCACCCGGCGGCGATCAGGACCAACATCAGGTCCATGACGTTGGTGCCGGTCGGCCCGGTCACGATCAGGTCGTCGAGCCGGGCGAAGACCGTGTGGGAGTCGTTGCGCCCGAGACTCTCCTCGAGCTCGATGCCGACGGCCGCCGCGCGCGCCCGGGTCCGGCCGTCCGCCCACGCCCCGGCGGCTTCCGTGGGACCGTCGATACCGTCGGTCCCCATCGAGGCGACCAGCACCCGTTCCGTATCGGCGAGGACCAGCGCCGCTCCCAGGACCAGCTCCTGGTTCCGCCCGCCCCGGCCGTTGCCGGTCACCTTCACCGTCGTCTCACCGGCGGCGAGCAGACAGGCCGGCGGCTTCTGCTCGTGGGCGCCGTCGACGATCGCACGCCCGAGGCCGGCGAGCTCGGCGCCGACGGCCTTCGCCTCGCCGACCTGCTCGGTGGTCAGCAGCCGGGTGGCGAAGCCGCGCTCCTCGGCGATCGCCAGCGCCGCGGCGGCGGCCAGGCGGTTGCTACCGATCACCCGTGCGTCGACCCGCTCGAAGCAGGCGTCGCCCGGTTTCGGGGACTCCGGCACTGCACCGGCAAGCCCCGACTCCAGATGCCGACGTACGCTCTCGGGGAGCGCGCTCGCCACGCCGAGACGCTCGATCGCCTGCCAGGCGTCGGAGAACGTGCGTGGGTCGGGCGAGACCGGACCCGAGGCGATCACGTCGAGCGGGTCGCCAACCACGTCGGAGAGGACCAGCGCCAGCACCCGGGCGGGCGCAGCCGCGGCCGCCAGCCGGCCCCCCTTGAGCCGATCGAGATGCTTGCGAACGGTGTTCAGCTCCTCGATCGTCGCGCCGGCCCGCAACAGCTCGTCGGTCGCCGTCTGCAGGTCGCCCAGCTCGATGCCCGCCGGCGGCAGGGTCATCAGCGCCGAGCCGCCGCCGGAGATCAGGCCGAGGAGGAGGTCGTCGGCGGTCAGCTCGACGGCCAGGTCGTGAGCCGCCTCGGCGCCAGCGACGCCGGTGGCGTCGGGGATCGGATGCCCGCCCTCGAACAGTCGCAGGCCCCCAGGCGTGTCGTCCGGGGTCCCCGGCGCCGCGACGATCACGCCCCCCGCTACCCGATCCCCGAGCACTTCGACGGCACCGGCGGCCATCGGCACGGCCGCCTTGCCGACCGCGGCGATCCAGATCCGCTTCGCGGGCAGTGCCCCCGCGAGCTCGGTCAGATGATCGCGCACCAGCGCTCGCGGCTCGACGGATGCCACTCCGGCCCGCAGGATGGCGAGGGCGTCCGCGCGCAAGCGCGCACTCCAGTCCTGGGAGCTAGCCGACCCGCTGACGGTACGCCTCCGTCTCGTAGACGTCAGGGTTGACGACGTTCGGCGCTCGCTCCCGGCGGAGGTGGGCGGCGGCGTTGTTCGCCGCCATGGTCGCCATCAGGCCGCGGGTATCGCTCGACGCGCTGGCGATGTGAGGGAGCAGGACCGCGTGCTCGCACTCGGCGAGTCCGGGCGCCATTGCCGGCTCGTCCTCGTAGACGTCGAGCCCGGCGCCGCCGATCCAGCCCTCCTGGAGCGCCCTGACGAGCGCCTGCTCGTCGATCATCGGCCCGCGCGCAGCGTTGATGATGTGCGCCGTCGGCTTCATCTTGCGCAGCTCGGCCTCGCCGATCAGGTGATGGGTCTCGTCGGTCAGGAGAGCGTGCAAGGTGACGAAGTCGCTCCGCTCGAGGAGCTCGCCCAGGTCGGCCCAGCTGGCGTACTCGGAGCTCTCGACTCCCTCGCGGTTGTAGGGATCGAACGCCAGCACGTCCATGTCGAATCCGATCGCCCGCTTGGCGACCGCGATACCGATCCGGCCGTACCCGATCACGCCAAGAACCTTCCGGACCTCACTACCGCCCGGGCCGACGTCATCGCCGAGCATCAGGTTGGGCCCCCAGAGCTTGTAGCGGCCCTCGACCATGTAGTTGTGCGCCTGCGGCACGCGCCGCGCCGTGGCCAGGATGAGCGCCCAGGTGCAATCGGCGGTGGTCTCGGTCAGCACACCCGGGGTGTTGGTCACCGGGATGCCGAGCTCGGTGGCGGCGTCGACGTCGATGTTGTTGAAGCCGACCGCCATCTGCGCGACCCCGAGCAGGCGCTCGTTGGCCGCCAGCACCTCTCGATCGATCGGCTCCGTGAGCAGCGGCACCAGGACGTCACAGGCGCGCACGCCCTCGAGCAGCTCGGCGCGGCTCAGGCCGGCGTCCTCGCGCGTCTGGCCGACGGTGATCTCGGCCTCGAGCTCGCCGAGGATCCTCATGCCGGGCTCGGGAATCTGTCGGGTCACGAAAACACGGTTCTCTGACATCGCGATCTCCCCTCCTTTCAGCCCCAGAGCTGCTCTCGCTCGAGGAACCGTGCGAAGCCGTCCGCGTCGGCGGCGGCCGTCTTCATCCTGGCGACCCCTTCCTCGCAGCTCTCCATGCTGGTGGCGATCGACAGCCGCAGGTAGTGCTGCCCCTCGGCACCGATCGAGCCGAACGAGTTGCGGTCCATGGTCGCGACACCGTAGCTGTAGAGGAGGAACATCTGGAACATCGCCGACGGGCTGGTGCGGGCACGGACTTCGGCCGGCATCGCCTCGTGGGCCTCGATCACCCCCAGCGACTCACAGACCCCGGCGATATTGGGGAAGACGTAGAACGCCCCCTTGGGCATCTGACAGCGCATGCCGTCGATGTCGTTGAGCGCCGGTACGATCCAGTCGCGACGGCGCTGGAACTCCGCCACCATGCCGTCGACCACGGTCTGCGTCTCGGGATTCTCATACGCCTCGCGCCCCGCTTCCTGCACGAACGGCGGTACACACGAGACGATGTTGATGTTGAACTGCTTGAAGATCTTGGCCTCGTCCGCGGTCGGCAGCACCGCCCAGCCGAGGCGCCAGCCGGTCATCGCATAGCTCTTCGAGTGGCCGCTGACCAGCACGGTACGCTCTTCCATGCCCTCCTCGGAGGCGACGCTGTGGTGCGACTCGCCGTCGAAGAGGATCTTCTCGTAGACCTCGTCGGTGTAGACCCTGACCTCGGGTCCGCACCGCTCTCGAATGACGGCCGCGATCCCCTCGAGATCCTCTTTCGAGAGGACTCCGCCGGTCGGGTTCGACGGCGAGCAGAGGATGATCACCTTGGTCCGGTCGGTGACCAGGCGCTCGAGGTCCTCCGGACCGAAGGCGAAGCCCCGCTCCTCCTCCAGGTGGAGCGGCACCGGCTTGGCGCCGACGAACGAGACCCAGGACTCGTAGATCGGGAAGCCGGGGCTCGGATAGATCACCTCGTCGCCCGGATCGACATAGGTCAAGAGCGTGAAGCTGATCGGCGGCTTGGCCCCGGGGGTGACGACGATCCGGGCCGGATCGACGTCCAAGCCGCGGGTGTCGGCGACCCAGCGCGAGATCGCGTTGCGCAGCGGCAGGATGCCGGACGGATCACAGTAGTGAGAATTGCCCGCCTCGATCTGCTCCATGCCGACGCGATTGATGTGCGGAGCACTGTCGAAGTCCGGCTCGCCCAGGTTGAACTTGATGACGTCCATCCCGCGATCGAGACACCGTTGGATGTCCTCACCCAGCTTGAACGCGTTCTCGGTTCCCAGGGCGGCGATGCGATCCGCCAAGAGCGACATGTTTCGCTTCTCCTTTCCGGAGCTCCTTGTTGGACGGACTTGCGATTCTAGCCCACCTCTCGCTCGGTGGAGCCGACACTCGAGACGGGCCGGACACCCGCCCACCACCCTACGAGCAGGAGGGAAGCCGCCTAGCCGCCGGTGCGCAGCCTGCCGCGCAGGACGTGGGCGAAGTCCTGGAAGGCAAGGAACTTGATGCCCCAGAAGAGGGTCAAGCCGATGAAGAACCAGGGATCGAATAGCCAGAAGAACAGCGGTGAGGCCGAGTAGAAGCAGCGCACGGCGAGGGTGTAGCGATTCGAAGCACGGTTGACCAGTGCCGTGAAGTAGTCGACAGGCGGGCCTTCCTGCTCGGCAATGAGCTTGGGGTCGGCGCCGATCACCAGGTTGAAGTGCCCTAGGTGCCGCAAGGAGGTCATGCAGTACGAGAACGCGACCGCAAAGACCACCAGCAGAAGAAACAGCTTGACCGCCTGGGCGTCCGGGTGTTGCGACCACTCCGCGGGCTCTGCCAGGGCCTCATCGAAATGCGGAAACCGGATCAGGACGTTGGCGGTCACACCCATGAGGATGAGCGCCGACGAAGCGAGCAGCGAGTTGACCATGGTCAGATTGCGCGTCTGCTGGGCGGCCGCGATGATGTCGTGGCGCTCCAGCAAACCTTCGATCCAGGAACGCCGGAAGGCGTCCACCCTGGCTTTCGCGGCGTGCTTCGGAAAGAGCCGGATCAGGTACGGATAGACCGCGTGGTACCCGGGGAACACCACCAGGAACAGGGCCAGGCCGACGGTGTCGACCGGGTCTCTGAAGAGGGCCAACCACTGGAGCGTGGTACGCACCTCGGCAGTCTATCGCCCACCCGCGACGTGGTAGATTCGTGGCTCATCCGCACCGAACCCACGCCAAGGAAGTCCCATGAGAAGAACCTCCGTCGTCGTGTCCATCTGCGCCCTGCTGGCCCCCCTGTCGACCTTCGCCGACGAGGGGATGTGGCGCCCCCGCCAGCTGCCCGAGCTCGCCGACGAGCTGAGCAGCCGCGGTCTCGAGATCGATCCGAATAGCCTCTCCGACCTGCTCGATCACCCGATGAACGCGGTGATCAGCCTGGGCGGGTGCACCGCGTCGTTCGTCTCGCCAGAGGGGCTGGCGGTGACCAATCATCACTGCGCCTACGGCGCCTTGCAGTACAACTCGACCGAGGAAGAGAACCTGATGCAGGACGGCTTCCTGGCCGGCGACCGCTCCGCCGAGCGGCCGGCGGGTCCAGGCAGCCGGATCCTGGTGACGGTCGAGGTCACCGACGTCACAGACCGGGTCACCGCGGCCGTCCCAGAGGGCGCCGACGGTCGGACCCGCTACCAGGCGATCGAGGACCAGGAGAAGAGCCTGGTCGCCGCGTGCGAGGAGGACGCCGGCCATCGCTGCGCGGTGCGCAGCTACCACGGCGGCCTCGAGTACGAGCTGATCAAACAGCTCGAGATCAAGGACGTGCGACTCGTGTACGCGCCGCCCGCCGCGATCGGCATCTTCGGCGGCGAGGTCGACAACTGGATGTGGCCGCGCCACACCGGCGACTGGGCCTTCTACCGCGCCTACGTCTCGCCGAGCGGCGCGCCGAGTGAGCACGACGAGCAGAACGTCCCCTACCGGCCGCGCCACATTCTCGAGGTGTCGCGCGGCGGGCTGTCCGAGAGCGACCTGGTGATGGTCGCCGGCTACCCCGGTACCACCAACCGCTACCGACTCGCCTCCGAGGTCGAGAGCCAGTTCGAGTGGGACTACCCGGTGCGCAAGCGGATCTTCGAGGAGTGGCGGCAGACCATCGCCGAGGCGGCTCCCGAGGGCGGCGACGCCGCCATCAAGTACAGCTCGCTGATGCGCGGACTGGACAACGCGACCAAGAACTACGGCGGCATGATGGACGGTTACGCCAAGACCGACGTGCTCGAGCGCAAGCGGCAGCTCCAGCAATCGCTGCGCGCCTGGATCGAGGCCGATCCCGAGCGCCAGGCGAGCTACCTCTCGACCCTCGAAGAGATGGACGCTCTGGTCGCCGAGTCGGTCGGCAACCGGGAGCGCGACTTCTACTACACCTACCTGGCGCACCGGGGCGAGCTGCTGCGCACCGCGGCGGGGCTCTACCGCCTGAGCCGCGAGCGCGAGAAGCCCGACATGGAGCGTGAGCCGGGCTATCAGGAGCGCGACCTCGAGCGGATCAAGGAGCGCCTCACCCGGCTCGAGCGGACCTACGATCCGGCCGTCGACCGGGCCTTCTGGCGCAGGTTCCTTCTCCACTACGCGGCCATTCCTGTCGACCAGCACGGCCAGGTCCTCGACGCCTGGTTCGGGATCGAAGGCAACCAGGTCGACGAGGCGGCGCTCGACGCCAAGCTGGACGAGATGTACGCCGGCACCAAGCTCGGCGACACCGCGGCCCGGCTCACCTGGATGGAGCGCTCGCGCGCCGAGTTCGAGGCCAGCGACGATCCGTTCATCCGACTGGCCGTGGCGCTCTACGACAGCGATATGGAGCTCGAGGAGGAGGCGAAAGCGCTCCAGGGCCGCTACGATGCGGTCCGGCCGCGCTACATGGCGGCGGTGATCGCTTTCCTGGGCAGCCAGGGCCGCGCCATCTACCCCGACGCCAACGGCACGCTGAGGGTCACCTACGGCACGGTCGAAGGCTACCGGCCGCGCGACGCCGTCAAGTACAAGCCGTTCACCAGCCTCCAGGGCATCGTCGAGAAGCACACCGGCGAGGAGCCGTTCGACGCCACCGAGGGTCAGCTCGCTCTGATCGCCTCGAAGACCTTCGGCGACTACTTCGACGAGGGGATGGGCTCGGTACCGGTCAACTTCCTGTCGACCGTCGACACCACCGGCGGCAACTCGGGATCGGCCACCCTCAACAGCAGAGCGCAGCTCGTCGGGCTGCTCTTCGACGGCAACTGGGAGAGCATCATCTCCGACTGGGACTTCAACCAGGAGCGAACCCGGTCGATCCACGTCGATATCCGCTACATGCTCTGGGTGATGCGGCACCTGGACAAGGCGCACTATCTGCTGGAAGAGATGACCATCGTCGACTGAGCGGCCGCAGGTCGGCCCCGGGCTCGCTTGGCAGCTGATGGACAGACAGCCCGAGGAGCGCGAGCCACGGCTCGACCGGCGCTAGCACGAGATCGCCATGCGGAGCCGCGCCCAGGCCGCGGGCGCGCGGCCGATCACCCGCGTGCGGGCGGTCGCGGCGATGGACGTCAGGGAGCCGCAGTCGCTCCCCGCCACCCCGGCCCTCGCACCACCCGTCCCGGCGTCGCTCCGGTGTGCTCACCATCCGCCAGAACCTGTTCGCCGTTCACGAACACGTGCACCACGCCAGTGGCGTACTGATGCGGCTCCTCGAACGTCGCGTGGTCCTGAACCGCCTCCGGATCGAAGACGACAACGTCGGCGTAGTAGCCCTCGATCAGCGAGCCGCGCCCCTGGAGGCCGAGGTTCGCCGCCGGCAGCGACGTCATCTTGCGGATCGCCTCCTCGAGGGCGATCAGCCCCTCGTCGCGGACATACCGGCCGAGCACGCGGGCGAAGGTGCCGTAGGCACGCGGGTGCGAGTTCGACTTCAGGAAGACCCCCTCGGTCGCCGGCGCCCCGGCGTCCGAGCCGAAGCTGACCCACGGCACCGCGATCTTCTTCCGGACGTTGTCCTCGGACATCATGAAGTAGATGGTGCCGACCCGACTCTCGTCTTCGACCACCAGATCCATCGCGGTCTGGGCCGGCGAGGTGCCGCGCATCTCGGCGACCTCCGCCAGGGTCTTGCCAGTGAGCGGCTTGAGCTCGTCGTTCTTGAACCCGGCCAGGATCATGCGCTCCGGACCGCTCTCGTAGAACAGGTTCTCCCACTCGTCGGTCGGCTCGATCATCTCGGCCTCGACCCGCTGCCGGATCGCTGGATCGAGGAGGCGCTCCGCCCAGGCGTCGTAGCCGCCTTCTTGCACCCACGGCGGCATGGCGGCGTCGAGGCCGGTCGCGCCCGCGGTATACGTGTACATGTCGGCGGTTACCGCGAGGCCGTCGGCACGCGCATGCTCGACCCGTTCGATGACCGCGTCGAGCTTGTCGTGGTTGGAGCGACCGGCCGCTTTCAGGTGGTAGATCTCGGCCCGGATGCCGGCGGCGCGGGCGATCTCGATCAGCTCGTCGACGGCCTCGAGCAAGCGCGCGCCTTCACTGCGCATATGGGAGATGTACATGCCGCCATACTCGGCGGCCACCGACGCCAGAGCGGTCAGCTCGGCGGTGTCGGCGTAGAACGCCGGAGCATAGATCAGAGACGACCCGACACCGAGGGCGCCCTCCTCCATCGCCTCGCGGATCAGCCCCTTCATCTCTTCGAGCTCCTCGGCGGTCGGTGCCCGGTCCTCGAAACCAAGGACGTGGATGCGCGCTGTGGTCGCTCCAACGAAGGATGCGACGTTTGGCGAGATGCCGCGCGCCACCAGATGATCGAGGTACTCGGCGAGGGTCGTCCACTCGATGTCGAACTTGATGTCGCCCTGGCGCTCGACCATCTGGACCTTCATCTCCTCGGTCAGCGGGCCCATCGACCAGCCCTCGCCGAAAACCTCGAGAGTCACGCCCTGGCGGATGTCGCTCTGTGCCCGGCCGTCCTCGATCAGCGACTGCGTCGCCCAGCTCAGCATGTTGATGAAACCGGGCGCGACTGCCAGTCCGGAGATGTTCAGCTCCGTTCGGCCGGCGTGCTCGCTCAGGTCGCCGACGGCGGTGATCCGGTCTCCGCCGAAGGCAACGTCGGTCACCCTCGGAGGCTCGCCACTGCCGTCGTAGACGATGCCGCCGCGGAGGACCACGTCGTGCGTCACCGGGCTCGAGCAGCCGACGGATAACATCAGCAGAACCAACAGATACATAGATGCTCGCATGGCTTCGAGAGTATCTCCCAGCTGTTCAGATTACACAACGTGTGTCGTCCTGTTCGGCTAAACTGACAGCGGTCAGGGGAACGGCCAAACGGACGGTTATGCAGGAAGCGGGCGAACGACCGAAGCTCGAGCTCGTCTCGCCGTCAGCGGCGGGGGCCAACCCGTCTTCGGTCTCGATTCAGGTCGGCCAATACAGCGTCGAGCTACCCGAGGGCGTGTCGGCCGCCGAGTGGACGCTCGAAAAGGTCACGATCCAAAACCCACGGATTCGAGCCTTTCTCGGCTGCCTCGATCTGCTCGAGGAGGTGCTCGACAGCAACTTCGCCATCCTGCACTGCTCGCCTGATCGCCTGGCCTACATCCAGCGGCGGGTCGCCAAGGTCGCGTCGCTGATCCGCTCGGAGATCGGGCCGATGCTCAAGGGTCCGTCCAAGGTCCCGCCGCTAGAGGCGGCGCGCCGCAGCGCCGAGCTGTCGCTCCAGACGCTCCGGGTGACGGCGCTCGCCGACGTCGACCGGCTGTCGACGATGATCAAGGAAGGCCACTATCTCCAGGCGCGCAAGGCGCTGTGCATTTCGATCGGCAAGCTGCACTCCTTCCTGCAGGATACCTTCGGCAAGATCATGGCCGGCGATCCGCGCAGTATCCACGACTCCGACTACTTCCTCTCGCGCCGGTTCCCGCGCGATATCGAGGAGGCCGAGTGGCTGCACACCACTGTCGACCGGCTCTACGGCTACCTGCGCCGGCTGGGCAGCTCGCGCTCGGAGCAGCTGGCGGCGCTGGCCGAGCGACTGCGCAACGAGGGGACCGTTCCCGACGCCGAGACCTGGAGGGACACGCGCTTTCTGCTCGATTCGCTGCTCGAGGAGCTGACCCCCCTGCTCAAGGAGATCCTGGCCCAGCGCGGCATCCGCTTCGACGAGATGGAGATGCTCGACCGCTACGCGATCGATCTGCCGACGCAGTGCAGCATCGTCCTCGAGCTCTACTCCACCGCCCACGAGCTGACCAACCAGATCATGGAATCCGAGCAGCCGGTCCAGGAGCGCATCGACGAGCTCACCTCGAGCCACCGGATTCTCGGTCAGCGGACGGCGAAGCTCATCGACGACATCTCCCACGGCCTCGAGGAGTTGTCCACCTTCGTGCCGATCTGGCTCAAGCACATCGAGCTGCGGCGCGCGCTGCTCCTGCGCAAGATCCCCGAAGAAGGCTAGCCGGCTGGCGATCGCACGGCATCTCGCCGTGTCCTCGTCGCTCGACGCCTGCGACGTACGATCAGTACGCCTCGGTGACTCGCTCCTGCGGTACGACGATCTGCCGCACGCTCGCCAGCCGGTCCTATTCTGAGGCCGCACGCCATCTCGCCGCGTCCTCGGCGCTCGGCACCTGCGACGTACGACCAGTACGCCTCGGTGACTCGCTTCTGCGGTACGACGATCTGGCGCACGCTCGCCAGCCGCTCCTACCCTCATAACGCACGCCATCTCGCCGTGTCCTCGGCGCCTCCGAGCTAGGTCCGAGCCTGTGGCGTCGCCCGGCCCGTGATCACGTCCTCGACCGCGTCGGCGAACCGGTCGATCTCGTCCTCGCTGGTGTAGATGCTCGGCGAGACCCGGATCCCCTCGAACTCGGGGTGCTTGATCGCCACGGTCAGGATGCGGTGGCGCTCCCACAGATGGTCGGCGAGCGCCTGCGAGTCGACCCCTTCCACCTGCACGGTGGCGATGCCACACGCGAATCCGGGGCGTAGGCTGGTATGGAGTCGAACCCGGTCGCTCTCCAGCAGCCGCTCGGCCCACCGGTTGCGCAGATGGATCAGTCGGGCCGCCTTGCGCTCGGCGCCGACACCCTGGTGGAAGGTCAACGCCTCTCCGATCGCCAGGTAGTTGGCGGCCGGATGGGTGCCGATCTCCTCGAACTTGCGGATGTCCCCATCCATGACGTCCGGCGCTGCCATCAGCGGCCAGAGCTCCGTGATGAGGTCACGCCGAACGTAGAGCAGCCCGGTGCCGATCGGCGCGAAGAGCCATTTGTGCAGGCTGGTGGCGTAGTAGTCACACCCAAGGTCGTCGTGGGTGAACGGAAAGTGCGCGAAGGTGTGGGCTCCGTCGACGATCACCGGAAGGCCACGCTTGCGAGCCATCTCGACGACCGGTTTCACCGGCAGGATCTGGCCGGTGATGTTGATCATGTGGCTCATCAGGATGACCCGGGTCCGGGGCGTGATGTGTTGCTCGAAGAGCCGCACGATCTGGTCGGGATCCTCGGCGGGAATCGGGACCTGGAACTGCTTCAGGACGATCCCCTCACGCCGCTCGCGCTGCTGGAACGTCGTGATCATGCGCGGATAGTCCTGGGTGGTCGTCAGCACCTCGTCCCCCGGACGCAGATCGAACCCGAGTTGACAGATCTGAAGACCCTCCGACGCGTTGCGGGTGATGGCGATCTCCTCGGGGTCGCAGGCGAACAGCCGGCCGAGCCGTTGCCGGACCGGCTCGCGCTGCGGCTGCAGCACCTTCCACATGGTGTAGGGCGGCGCGTTGTTCGAGTACGCGAGGTGGCGCTGCATCGCTTCCTGCACCACCGCCGGTGCCGGACTGACGCCGCCGTTGTTCAGGTTGACCAGGCTGCGATCGACCGTGAACGCCTGCTGCGCCTCGAACCAGAAGTACGCGTCGGCGGCCACCTCTTTCGGCGATCCCGAGTGCGCGGCCAGCTCGGCGGCCACTCCGAGGACACGCTCGGGTCTGAGCAGCGCCACGGCGGGCACGGCAGCGGCGGCGGTCAGGAATGCGCGACGGCTGGAATTCATTGGTCTCATCCTCGCGAGCAGAGCGTTTGGCCAGTAGCGATGATGTTATCCAAAGAATTCCACCCTGACGGACCGGGCGATGCTAGACTTTGCCTAGCAAACTCGCGCACCATGGAGTATTCGGAAGCGGCGGCACCGCTCGAAGAGGCCAAGTTCTACCTCCGACGAGAGATGTCGGAACCCGAGACGCTGGCGCTCGCCGGCGGCGACGTGGTGGTCTTCACCACCGCCCGTCGGCCGGGAGGCGCGCCGAACGAGGACGCCGCCGGGGTGGTGCCGATCGACGAGCAGCGCGCCGCGCTCCTGCTCGCCGACGGGTTGGGAGGCGCGGCCGACGGAGCGCGCGCCGCCGGCATCGCCATCACCCGCATCGTCGAGCGACTCCTCCAGCACGAGGACGGCGACAACGCGCTCCGCAACGCGATCCTCGACGGCATCGACGAGGCGAATCGAGCCATCCGCAGCCGCGCAGTCGGCGCGGGCACCACGATTCTGGCGGTCGAGCTCGCCGCCGGATGCTTCCGAACCTGCCATGCCGGGGATTCGATGGCGGTCCTGGTGGACGCCAGGGGCCGGCCGATCTGGCGGACTCCGCCCCACTCGCCGGTCGGCTACGCCATCGAAGCTGGCCTGCTCGACGAGACCGCGGCGATGAGCCATGGCAGCCGACATCTGCTGGCCAACGCTCTCGGCAAGAAGGCGCTGCACGTCGAGCTCGCCGCATTCCGCAAGCTCAGGCCTGGTGAGACGCTGATCCTGGCCAGCGACGGCCTGTTCGACAACCTCCTTCTGCAGGAGGTCGGCGAGCGAGCGCGCCATCACGACCTGGTACGGGTGGTCGACGACCTGGTCGCGACCGCCGGCCGACGAATGCTGTCGCCGGACAGCGCCAACCTGTCGAAGCCGGACGATCTGACCATCATCGCCTATCGCGAGCGACCTCCCGATACTCTCGGCACCCTCGAGTTCGCGCCGATCGAGACCGGCTGATCCGCCGGAGTGACCGGATCCGTGGGCTGCGGGCGGTTGCCCTCCCCAGGGGAATCCAGTAGTTTCCATCTGTTCATGTCGCAGTCTGTAGCCCATCCTGCCGCCGGCAGCTCGAGCTGTGACGCCGACTTCGCGACTTTCCTGAAGGAGCATCCGGCCTTCGAACAGACCAGGGCGCTGGACGAGCTGAGGGCCAAGGAGTTCTCGCGCCTCGACCGCCTCCGCCACGTCTACCTCGACTACACCGGTGGCGGCCTCTACGGCGACTGCCAGGTACGCAGCCACGCCGAGTTCCTGCTCGACCGGGTGCTGGGGAACCCGCACTCCTCGAACCCGACCTCACGCGACACCACCGAAGCGTGCGAGATGTGTAGACGGCACGTCCTCGACTTCTTCAACGCCTCCCCCGCCGAGTACGCCGTCATCTTCACCGCCAACGCCAGCCATGCCCTCAAGCTCGTCGGAGAGTCCTATCCGTTCGAGGAGGGCGACCGGCTGCTGCTGACCTTCGACAATCACAACTCGGTCAACGGCATCCGCGAGTTCGATCGTGCTCACGGTGCCCAGACCACGTACATACCGGTCGTCCCGCCCGACATGCGGATCGACGAGCAGGCGCTCGACGAGCAGCTCGAGCTCGCCCGCTCCTGCAACAACGCGCTCTTCGCCTATCCGGCGCAGTCGAACTTCTCCGGAGTACAGCATCCGCTGGAGTGGATCGAGCGCGCCCAGACGCACGGCTGCGACGTCCTCCTCGACGCGGCCGCCTTCGTACCGACGAATCGCCTCGACCTGGGCCGCTGGCGGCCGGACTTCGTCGCCCTGTCCTTCTACAAGATGTTCGGCTACCCGACCGGCGTCGGTGCGCTGATCGCGCGCCGCAAGGCGCTCGAGAAGCTGCACCGCCCCTGGTTCGCGGGCGGCACCATCTCGGTAGCGTCGGTGCAGGCGGACACCCACTACCTGGCCGCCGGCGAGGCGGCGTTCGAGGACGGTACGCTCGACTATTCGAACCTGCCGGCGGTCGATCTCGGCCTGACCTTCATCGAGGAGGTCGGTCTCGAGCGCATTCACGAACGGGTCAGCCTGCTGACCGAGTGGCTGATCGACCAGCTGCTGGCGCTGCGCCACGGCAACGGCGCGCCGCTCATCCGACTCTACGGACCGAAGGGCTGCGAGGGCCGCGGCGGCGCCGTGACCATCAACTTCTTCCGGGCCTCGGGCGAGGTGATCGATCACGATCTCATCGAGGAGGAGGCGACCAAGGAGAGGATCTCCCTGCGCACTGGCTGTTTCTGCAACCCGGGCGCCGGTGAGATGGCGCTCGGCATCTCGCGCAACGAGCTGGTGACCTGCTTCAGCCAGAGCACCGCCGACCGGATGACCTACGACGCCTTCCGACGGTGCATCGACGGCAAGAGCACCGGCGCGGTGCGGGTTTCGGTCGGTATGGTCTCGAACTTCGCCGACGTGCACACCTTCGTGCAGTTCGCCCGCCGTTTCCTCGAACCCTGACCGGCACGTCCGGCAGCCAGGCTCGGCGCACGCTGCACTATCCGAACACGACTTTCGAGTGGAGATAGCTTCATGAGGCGACTGACAGCTCTACTTCTCTTCGTCCTGGCAACGCTCTTCGCCCTCCCCGGCGGTGCGAGCGACGCGGCCAGCCGGCTACACCAGCTCTTCGCCGAGGAGTGGGAGTGGCGCCTGCGTCAGAACCCGCTGATGGCGACCAACGTCGGGCGCCACCAGTGGAACGATCAGCTCCCCGACGCCTCGCTCGAAGCACAGCGGCGCCGAGCCGAGGCCCGCGGCGACTTCCTGGCCAGGCTCGCCGAGATCGATCGCGCCGAGCTGAGTACCACCGACCAGATCAACTACGACATGTTCCAGCGCCAGCTGGAGCAGGCGATCGCCGGCTACGAGTTCTCCAGCCACCTGATTCCACTCAACGCCGACTCCGGCTTCCACTCGGCATTCGCGCGGCTCGGCACGCGGGTGCCGCTCAACACGACCCGCGACTACGAGAACTACATCGCGCGGATTGCCGCCTTCGGCGCCTACTCCGGGCAGCAGATCGAGGCGATGCGCAAGGGCATGGAGACCGGCATGGTGCTACCCAAGGTGATCCTGGCGGGCATCGAGGACACCATCTCGGCACACATCGTCGAAGACCCGACCGAGAGCGCATTCTGGGAGCCGTTCGAGAGCTTCCCGAGCTCGGTGCCCAGCGCCGATCACGACCGCCTGCGGGCGGCCGGCACCAAGGCGATCCTCGAGGGCGCGGTGCCCGGCTATCGCGCGTTCTACGAGTTCATGGTCGAGGAGTACATCCCGAACGGACGCGCGACCCTGGGCGCCTTCGATCTGCCCAACGGCGAGGCCTACTACCAATCTCAGATCCGTCGCTTCACGACGCTCGACCTGTCGCCCGACGAGATCCATCGTATCGGCCTCGAAGAGGTGGCGCGGATCCGCGCCGAGATGATGGCGATCATCGAGGAGGTCGGGTTCGAGGGCGATTTCGACGCGTTCCTGGAGTTCCTGCGCACCGACCCGCGCTTCTATCCCAAGAGTGCCGAGGAGCTCCTCAAAGAGGCGTCCTACATCGCCAAGCGGATGGACGCCAAGCTTCCGTCGCTGTTCAAGACGCTGCCTCGGCTGCCGTACGGCGTCGCGCCGGTGCCCGATTCGATCGCACCGAAGTACACCGCCGGGCGCTACGTCGGCGCTCCGATCGGGGGCACCCAGCCCGGCTACTACTGGGTCAATACCTACTCGCTCGAGAACCGGACGCTCTACACCCTCGAAGCGCTCAGCCTGCACGAGGCGGTGCCCGGCCATCACCTCCAGAACGCCCTCTCACAGGAGCAGGAGGGGCTGCCGAACTTCCGCCGCTACTCGTACATCTCCGCGTTCGGCGAGGGCTGGGGACTCTACTCCGAGTGGCTGGGACTCGAGGCGGGCTTCTACACCGACCCCTACAGCAACTTCGGCCGACTCACCTACGAGATGTGGCGCGCCTGCCGCCTGGTCGTCGATACCGGCGTCCACGCCAAGGGGTGGAGCCGTCAGCAGGTCGTCGACTTCCTCGCCTCCAACACCGCGCTGGCCCTGCACGAGGTCCAGACCGAGACCGACCGGTACATCTCGTGGCCGGCCCAGGCGCTCTCGTACAAACTGGGCGAGCTCAAGATCAAGGAGCTCCGCCGGCGCGCCGAGAACGAGCTGGGAACCGACTTCGACATCCGCGAGTTCCACGATGCCGTCCTGCTGAACGGCTCGGTGCCGTTGCCGGTGCTCGAGGAGCAGATCGACCGGTTCATCGCGGAGCGCCGGGAGGCGTCTTGAGCTCCGTGGCGCGCCGGGTCGCGACCGGTGCACTCGCGCTCGTGCTGGTAGCCGGTCTGAGCGGCTGTGGGCGATTCGAGGCGCCGCCGGTCGAGCTGACCTTCCGCGACTCGCTGGTCGGCGCCGGCAAGATCGTCCAGGTCGCGAACACGTCGAACCAGCCGCTGACCGGTATCGAGGTGACCATCACCGCGCCCACCGGGGAGTCGCGCAGCTTCACCCAGGTGGAGCTGGGCGCCTACGAGACCCTAGAGATCGGCTGGAAGAAGCTGGGCGGCTGGCAGGTGCCGCCCGGCTCGGAGATCCGGGTCGGGGCCAAAGGCTTCCTGTTGCCCGTCGACGGCCAGCTGCCCGACCCCGGAGCCGGGGATTGAGGCGCACGGCCCGGCTGCTCGGCCCGCTCCTGCTCCTGGTGGCCGGGGCAGGCGCCGGGGCCGAGCCGCCTGGCGGCGCCTGGAGCGGCTCGATCCAGCCTGCCGACGGCGACGTGATCGAGCTGTCGCTGGTCCTCGAGCTGAGCGACGAGGGCCTCTGGGGCGGAGAACTGACGGCACCCGCCCTCGGGGCCGACTCGACGCCGCTCGAGGAGCTCTCGGTGTCGTCCGAGATCATCCGTTTCTCCGCCCCGGCGCTGCCCGGAGCGCCGAGCTTCGTCGGCACCTTCTCCGGCGATCGCTCAGCGATCCGGGGGACGGCCTACCGGGACCCGCCGGCGGCGCCGCCGGCGACCGACATCTACCTGTTCGGGCTCGAGCTGGGCGGTCCGATCTGGAAGCTCGGGACGCCGATCAACATCACCGATCGCGACGGCTACGACAATCAGCCGCGGTTCCTACCCGACTCGTCGGGCCTCCTCTACACGTCGATCCGGGACGGCCAGGCGGACATCTACCGCTACGATCTCGGCACTCGTCGCATCGCCCAGGTGACCGCGACCGCCCAGAGCGAGTACTCGCCCACGCCGCTCCCGTCGGCGGACGGCTTCTCGACGGTACGGGTCGAGGACGACGGCACCCAGCGGCTCTGGAGCTTCGACATGGACGGCGGCGCACCGATGCTGGTGCTCGAGAGCATCCAGCCGGTCGGCTACCACGGCTGGCTCGACGAGCACCGTCTCGGTCTGTTCGTGCTCGGCTCTCCGCCTTCCCTGCAGGTCGCCGACGTCGAGCTCCAGAGTGCTCAGACCGTGGCCGAGAGCATCGGCCGCTCGATCCACCGCACACCTGACGGCGGCGCGGTCAGCTTCGTCTACAAGGAGTCCGAGACCGCATGGTGGATCGATCGGATCGAGCTCGACGGCGGCCAGCGGCGGTCTCTGATCGCGACCCGCGACGGCAGCGAGGACTTCGTCTGGACGCCGGACGGCCGCCTGCTGATGGGCGCCGGTTCCGATCTGTTCGCCGCCACGTCCGACCGGAAGCGCCCGAGCTGGATGCGGGTGGCCGACCTCAGCGGCTACGGCATCGCAGGCATCACCCGGCTCGCGATCAGCGCCGACTCCCGCTGGCTCGCCGTCGTCGGCGAGCGAGCCGCCGCCGGCCCGCCGCCGGAGCGGATCGCCAGTCCCTTCGAGCTCAAGCCGTCGAACTAGCGCGCCGCGGCACCCCCCGTGAGGCTGTGACAGAATCGCCCGAGCTACCGGGAGAAACGCGCTGACCCCAGCCCTACCTGATCGCCTCCCTCTTCTGCCACTCGTCAATACCGTGGTTTTCCCGGCGGGAGTAGCGGCGCTCAAGCTCTCCGGCAAGGCGAGTCGCCAGATCGTGGAGGCGCTCGACCGGAAGGACGACATCGTCGCGCTCTTCTACCCCGATGACCTGGTGGGCGACGAGATCACCGCCGAAGATCTGCGGCCGGTCGGCGTCGCCGCGCTGATCGTCCAGACCCTCAAGCTGGACCAGGCGCGCCACCAGATCCTCTGCCGCGGACTCTGCCGGATCGAGCTGCTCGGGGTCGAGGAGACGAAGCCCTACTTCACCAGCCGGATCCGGCCGGTGGAGGCGCCGGCTTCGACGGAGGAGATCGAGGACGCCGGCCTGATGGCGCGCGCAATCGAAGCGTACTCCGACCTGGCCGCGGCCGACGACCGCTTCCGGATCGAATCGATCGAGGTGCTGCGCGCCAACTCGTCGGCGGGACCCGACTTCTTCGCCGACCTGCTCGCCTCGATGCTCGAGGCACCGCTCGAGATCCAGCGCCGGCTGATCGAGACCATCGATCCGGTGGAACGGCTCAGCTATCTGCTCGAGCTGCTCGAGGAGGAGTCGGACCGGAAGGTGGTCGACCGGGAGGTCCAGGAGCTGGTGCAGCGACGCGTCGAAGACAAGAAGCGCGAGTACCTGCTCCGCGAGCAGCTGCGGACGGTGCAGCTCCAGCTCGGTGAGACCAACGTGCCGCGCAGCGAGGCCGAGCAGTTCAAGGCGATGATCGAGGATCTGCCGATCGACGACGAGTCGAAGGGGATCCTCGAGCGCGAGTGCGACGCCCTGGCCCTGATGTCGCCACAGTCGCCCGAGTACCCAGCCCAGAGCAAGTACCTCGACACCGTCTTCCGCCTGCCGTGGTGGGAGCGGACCCGAGACAGCCTCGACCTGCGCAAGGTGGAGCGGCTCCTTTCGAGCCGGCACCACGGCATGGACGAGGTCAAGGAGCGGCTCCTCGAGTACCTCTCGGTGATCAAGCTCAAGGGACAGCTGAGCGGCCCGATCCTCTGCCTGGTCGGACCCCCGGGCACCGGCAAGACCACCCTCGCCTGGTCGATCGCCGAGGCGTTCGGTCGCAAGGCCGAGCGGATCAGCCTGGGTGGAATCTCCGACGAGAGCGAGATCCGCGGCCATCGCAAGACCTACGTCGGCTCGATGCCGGGCAAGGTGATCGCGGCCTACGACCATGTCGGCAGCTGCAACCCGGTGCTGCTTCTCGACGAGATCGACAAGATGTCCAAGAGCGCCCACGGCGATCCGGCGGCCGCGCTGCTCGAGGTGCTCGATCCGGCCCAGAACAAGGCCTACGTCGATCGCTACCTCGGAGTGCCGTTCGACCTCTCGGAGACCCTGTTCGTCACCACCGCCAATCTCCTCGACTCGATCCCGGCGCCGTTGCGCGACCGTCTCGAGGTGATCACCCTGAGCGGCTACACCGACGAGGAGAAGATCGAGATCGCCCGCCGCTTCATGCGCCCCCGGCTGCTCGAGGAGCACGGCCTCGAACGCAAGGCGGTCAGCTTCTCGAAGCGGGCGCTCGAGTCGATCGTGCGCAACTACACGGCGGAGGCCGGGGTACGGCAGCTCGAGCGGCGCCTGGCGGCGATCTGCCGCAAGGTGGCGCGCCGGCAGGCGAAACAGCCGAAGCAGAAGTTGAAGACCGAGACGATCCGCCTCAAGCAGCTCCAGGAGCTGCTCGGTCCGCCCCGCTACCAGCAGGAGTTCGCGGGCCGCAGTCCGGAGGTCGGGGTGGCGACCGGCCTCGCCTGGACCGGCGAAGGGGGCGCCATCCTGTTCATCGAGGCGAGCCGGATGGACGGCGACGGCAAGGTGGAGGTGACCGGCCACCTCGGCGAGGTCATGATGGAGTCGGTGCGCACGGCCTATTCCTTCGTCCGGGCACACGCTCGGGATCTGGAGATCGATCCGGTCTTCTTCAAGGAGAGCGACGTCCACATCCACTTCCCCGCCGGCGCGATCCCCAAGGACGGTCCGTCGGCCGGGATCGCCGCTGCCACCTGTCTCGCATCGCTGTTCTCCAGCCGCCCGGTCCGCCACGACGTGGCGATGAGCGGCGAGGTGACGCTGCGGGGCAAGCTGCTGTCGGTTGGCGGCATCAAGGAGAAGGTCCTGGCCGCCCACCGCGCCCGGATCAGCACCGTGCTGTTACCGATCGGCAACCGCAAGGATCTCGATCGCATCCCGGAACCGGTGCGCGAGGAGCTGGAAATTGTCCTGGTAAAGCACGTGCACGACGTCTGGGATCGCGCCCTGGTGCCGCTCCTGATCGCCGGTGACCACGACGTCGACCTGCTGCGGCAGAGTCAGGCCGAGATCGAACAGGACCGGCTGGGCGGCCGCTGAGCGCCGCGCGCCACCGTAACGAGCGGCCCGGACGGACCACCCACACAGGGAGCGGCCGGGGCGGTTGGTACAGTTTCCGACCGGACAGTCGATGAACCAGGCGGTCGAGCAGCGTGCGGGCGAGTCGTCTGAGAGGCTCGTCATCTTCCACCTTTCCGGGATGCGCCGCGGCCTGTACGAGTCGCTGACCGGAGACGAGCTGCGCATCGGAACCGCCGCCGGATCGGAAATCCAGCTGCCGAGCGAGGAGCCGCAGGTCGCCGAGCATCATGCGACGCTCCACCGGCGAGGATCGACCTACGAGCTCGAAGCGATCGGCTCTGAGGGCATCTGGGTGAACGGCGAGCGGATCGAGCGCGCCCTGCTCGAGGCGGGCGACGTCATCGAGGTGGGCCAGGCGGGACCCATCCTCCGGCTCCGTTCCTACCCTACCGGCTCGCGGGCGTACAAGTCGCCCGCCGAGGCCTTCAGCGACTGCGTGGTGTGCGCGGTGAGCGCCGAGGGCTCGGCATGGAGCCGGGCCCTGGCGTTCGTCACCGGCGTGCCCCGCGAGTTGGCTACCCAGACGTCGCTGCGGTTCCGCAGTCTGGTGCTGGTTCTGATCGCCATCCTGGCCGTTCTGCTGATCGGCCAGATCCAGCGTGGACAGGAGCTCGAGCAACGCCTCGCGGATCAGGCGATCCAGGTGACCGGTCTCGCCGAGCTGCTGCAGCGGGCCGAAGAGAGCGCGCTCACCCCGGCGGACCTGGCGGTGATCGAAGCGGAGTTCTCCGGGCGCCTGGAGGCTCTCGAGTACCGCTCCGAGGCGGCTGCCCGGATCATCGGCGGCGCGTCGAGCTCGGTGGTCTTCCTGCAGGGATCTTACGGCTACGTCGACCGCGCCAGCGGCCTCGATCTGCGGCTGCAGCTCGGCCCGGACGGCGCCCCGGCCCTCTACCCGAGCGGCGAGCCGCTGGTCGGTACCGGCGGCAGCGGTCCACCGATCGAGGCGTTCTACACCGGTACAGGTTTCGTCGCCACCGCGGACGGCCTGTTGCTGACCAACAAGCACGTCGCGGTGCCGTGGGAGTTCGACCGCGCGACCGCCGGCATGCGCGCTCAGGGCATCGATCCGCGCATGCGCCGCTTCGTCGCCTATCTGCCCGGCCATGCCGAGCCGGTGGACGTCGAGTTCGTGGTCGCCAGCGAGCACGCCGACGTCGCCGTGCTGCGCTGCATGGTAGCGCCCGGCTCGGTACCGGCGCTGCCGCTGCGCGAACAGAGTCCGGAGCCGGGGGCCGAGGTCTTCGTGCTCGGCTATCCGGCCGGTGTGCGCGCCCTGCTGGCGCGCGCCGACGAGCGCTTCGTGCGCAGTCTGACCGACGGCCGGCAGATCGATTTCTGGGAAATCACGAGGGCACTCGCCGCCGGCGGGTACATCGCGCCGCTCGCTACCCGCGGCATCGTCGGCCAGGTGACCGACGCCGCCGTAGTCTACGACGCCGAGACCAGCCAGGGGGGCAGTGGCGGCCCGGTCCTCACCACCGACGGCGAGGTGGTCGCCGTCAACACCGCGATCCTGCCCGAGTTCGGCGGCTCGAACCTGGGGGTGCCGGCGGCCTACGCGCGTCAGCTGATCGCCGCCGCCGAGCGGGGCGTTGATGGAGGCGCTGGCGTGTGACCGAGCCGAAGCGACCCACCGGCGAGCCGAGTCTCGACGACCCGCGCCTGACGGCGTTCCTGCCGATGGTCTACGTCGCTTGGGCCGACGGCGACCTCGACGAGAGCGAGATTCGCGCGATCTGCGCGCGGACCTCGGAGGTCCTCGATCAGGACTGTGTCAGTGCCCTCGGTCGCTGGATCGACCCCGACCGGCCGCCGTCGGCCGCCGAGCTCCAGCGGCTGCTGAGCTCGGTCCGTCGGACCGCCGGCCGGCTGTCGGAGGGCGATCGGCTGTCGCTCACTCAGCTCGGCCTCGAGCTGGCTCAGGCGAACGGGGTCGAGCCGACCCCGGAGGAGCGCCAGGCGCTCGCGGAGATCGAGTCCGTTCTAGGCCTGGTCGGCTCCGAGGCGGCGCGCGAGCTGCTCACCGAGAAGCGCCCGGACGTGGCGCCTGCCGAGCCGACCGCGGCCTTCTCCCCGGCGGCGATGAACGAGCTTCTCGAGCCGACCGAGCGCGCTCTGCGTTCCCGACTACGCGGGCTGCTCGCTCAGCCGGAGTTCTCCTACCGCTATGACCTCTCGCGAGGGCGTTACCGCGAGCTGGTGTTCGAATGGACCCGTACCCTGGCCAACGAGGGGCTCGGTGCGCTCGCCTTCCCGGAGCGGTACGGCGGGGCCGACGACACCTTGGCCTTCGTCACCGCCTTCGAGACGCTCGCATTCCACGATCTGAGCCTGTTGGTCAAGTTCGGCGTCCAGTTCGGGCTCTTCGGCGGCAGCATCCATCAGCTCGGATCCGAGAAGCACCACGACCGTTATCTCCGCCACGCCGGCTCGCTCGAGCTGCCCGGCTGCTTCGCGATGACCGAGTCGGGTCACGGCTCGAACGTCGCCGACATCGAGACCGAGGCGCGCTTCGACCCGGCGACCGGCGAGTTCGTGATCCATACGCCCCACGACGGCGCGCGCAAGGACTACATCGGTAACGCCGCGGCGCACGGGCGGCTGGCGACGGTCTTCGCGCAGCTCGAGACCGGAGGTGAGCAGCACGGTGTACACGCGTTCCTGGTGCCGATTCGAGATCGGGACGGCGAGCCCCTGCCGGGTATCCGGATCGGCGATTGCGGACCGAAGATGGGCCTGGACGGAATCGACAACGGGCGCCTCTGGTTCGACCGCGTCCGGATCCCCGCCGACAACCTGCTCGACCGCTTCGGTACGGTCGACGAGGCCGGCAACTACTCGAGTCCGATCGCCAGCCCCGCCAAGCGCTTCTTCACCATGCTGGGCACCCTGATCGGCGGGCGTGTGAGCGTGGCCCTGGCGGGCCTGAGCGTCGCCAAGTCCGCCCTGACCATCGCCGTGCGCTACGGCGCTCGGCGCCGCCAGTTCGGCCCATCGGGCCGACCCGAGACTGTGATCCTCGACTACCGCACCCACAAGCGACGCCTGATACCGCGCCTGGCGGCGACCTACGCCCTCAACTTCGCCCTGGGCGAGCTGGCCGCGGACTACGCCACCTCGGATCCGACCAAGCGACGCGAGCTCGAGGGGCGGGCCGCCGGCCTCAAGGCGTTCAGCACCTGGCACGCCACCGACGCCGTGCAGACCTGCCGCGAGTGCTGCGGCGGCCAGGGGTATCTGGCGGTGAACCGGTTCGCGGCGCTCAAAGCCGACAGCGACGTCTTCACGACCTTCGAAGGCGACAACACGGTCCTGCTTCAGCTGCTCGCCAAGGGCATGCTCACCGGCTATCGCCGCCAGTTCAGTGAGATGAACCTGCTCCGGCTGGCGCGCTACCTGGCGGCGCGGCTGGCCACGGCCGTGAGTGAGCTCAACCCGGTGGTCACCCACGACACCTCGGTCGAGCACCTACGCGACCCGGAGTTCCAGGTCGGCGCCTTGCGCTGGCGCGAAGACCAGCTGCTGGCGGCGCTCGCACGCCGGCTGAAGCGCCGGATCGATCGCGGTATGGAGACCTTCGACGCGATCGTCGACTGCCAGGATCACATGGTGACCACCGCCAAGGCGCACGTCGAGCGGCTCCTGGCGGAGAGCTTCGAGCGGGCCGTGGAAGCGGCGCCCGACGGTCCGCTGACCGAGGCGCTGACCCGCCTCCGCGACCTCTTCACCCTCGACCGGCTCGAGCGCGATCGCGGCTGGTTCCAGGAGCAGGGCTACCTGTCGGGCTCCAAAGCGAAGGCGATCCGCAAGCAGGTGCTGACGCTCTGTGAAGAGGTCCGGCCCGAGGCCGTAGCCCTGGTCGATGCCTTCGGCATCCCCGACGCGCTCCTCGCCGCGCCGATCGCCCTGGACGACCCAGCGTCGCCCGCAGCCGCGGGCTAGGGCGGCTCTTCGACCGGGCTCGGTTCGATCTCGGCAGTCTCCTCGGCGGCTCGCTCCGGCTCCGCTTCCGGATCCCACGGCCGCACGCACAGCGCGCGCAACCCGAAAGAGTAGCCCGCGTTGGTCTCGAACGCCTTGCGGAAACGGTAGTTGAAGGTCCACGCGCGCTGCGAGCCGTCGTATTCCGAGCTCCAGACGCAGCACTCGCTCAGGAAGATGTCACCAAGGATCTTGTAGCCGCTCCGCTCCCAGAGAGCTTCCAGGGACTCGAGCTCCTCGAGCGTCGGCAGCCGCCAATCCTCGAAGCCGCCGGTGCTCAAGTCCCGGCAGTACGCATACGCCCGGCGCAGGTCGACGTCGCGGCCGTTGTCCCGTTTCGGCCACATCAGCTCGTGCCTTCGATCCCGGAAGACACCGCTCTTGCGCTCTTCGCGCCGGAACTTGCGGACCGCCCTGCTCATCCGGATGCGTACGGACTCGACGCCGGGCTCCTCCAGCTCGAGGGTCTTCTCCCATGAGGCGCCCACGGCGTCTACCGAGAGGGCGCGGATCGCGATCTCGCCCAGGTCGACCCGGACCTCGAGTCGTTCCCCCGGCTCGAGTCGCCCCCCGAGCTCACCGTTGACGATCACGGTCGCCGTGGCGTCGCTCGAGAGGATGAGCAGACCGGGAAGATCCGCATCCGAGTCCGAGTCGGAGTCCGATTCGCCCGCCGGCTCATCGGTCGGGTCTGCGGGCGATTCTTCGGCCTCTGCATCCTGATCGACTACAGGCGCCGCCGACGCGGTCTCGTCCGCCGACCGCTCCGCGGCGCGCTTCGCCTTCCTCTCCGCCTTGCGCTCGGCCCTGGTGCTCTCCTCGGCCTGCGCGTCCTCGGTCTCCTCGACCGTGCTCGCGGCCTCCTGGGGGCTCGCCGGCAGCCGCGTGGCCGCGGTTAGCGCACCGAAGACCAGCGTCGCGGCGAGCACGCACGGCGAGAGGCGGCGGCTCCACCACATGGCAGATCGACGATACCAGGAGCGCTCTACGGTAGCGGCTAGGGGTAGGCCGCGTAGCCCTCGCGCGCCCGTACCTTCACACCCGGACGCTTCACCCGCAGCTTGACGTCGCGCCAGCTGCCGTTTTTGGCGGGGTCGCTCGGGTAGTAGCCGATCACGTACTGCTCGCGCAGCTCGCGCATGATGCCGACGAAGGCGTCGTCCAGCTCCTCGAGCTGATCGACCACCTGCACCCGGCCGCCGCTCTCCTCCACAGCCTTGCGCAGCTCGCGGAACTCCTCCTGGCTGGTCTCCATGTCACGCCAGGTCGCCATGTAGGTCGGCACCCTGTCGACGCTCTCTCCCGGTCGCAGCCTGAGATAGATCCAATAGATCAGCGCCTGGCTCCGCCGGACCTTCTCCGCTACCTCCGACATCGACAGGACACTGTGGACGTCGGTGCCGTCGGAGAACAACACGACCACGCTCCGACCCTGGCGAGAGTCCAGCCTCTTGAGTGCCAGATAGAGGTGGTCGTTGATCGCCGTGCCACCGCTCGCGTCGATGTCGGTGAGCGCCGCCCGCAGCGCCTCGGGGGCGCCTTTGAAGCCGCTGCTGCGGAGAAGTCGGTCCGAGTAGAGCATGACCATGGTCTCGTCGAGGTCGTTCATGCCCTCGAGGAACAGCGAGGCTCCCTCGAGCGCCGCCTCGAGTGGCTCGCCGGTCATGCTCAGGCTGCAATCGAGCAGCAGAACCGACGTCAGCGGCACGTCACCCCGCTCGAAGGTCACGATCTCCTGCTCGCGGCCCTCCTCCACGACCCGGAAGTCGTCGCGCTCGAGATCGAGCACCCGGCCATTCGAGGTCGACGCGGTGATGTAGAACTGCTGCAGACTCAGCTTGAGCCGCTCGTCGACCTTGAGCTTCGGCGTTCGGACGGTCGTCCGCGCGGTGACCCCTCCGGCCGCCCGCGCGATCGCCTCGAACTCGTGCTCGACGTTGTCGTTGCCGACCTCGACGTTGATTCGAAACGGAGGCCGCACCATCGTACCGAGCGACCGACCGTCGACGATGAACTCCACCACCGCCCCTTCGGACTCCTCACCACTCAGCGCGACGTCGAAGGTGATGGTCCCGTGGACGAACTCGTCACCGACCGGTGCATCGATCCAGACTTCGAGATCCGCCGCCAGGGTCGCAGTCGCCAGGAGCATGCCGAGCAGGGCAACGACGAGTCTCATCCCTCCCCCCCCTCGGCGACCGCCTCCTCGCTGGCGGTCCCGGCCCCCCACCACCTCAGGCCGGTCGCCAGGAGGTCGAGCCGCTCGTTCATCATCGAGTGCATGACCGAGCGCGCCTCCTCGAGCCCGAGATCCGGACGCCCGTCGTAGACGTAGCGCGCGGACGCCGCTCCCGACCCGCTCGGCTGAATTCGACCGACGATCGCGTCGGCTTCCGCGAGGCGCCCGAGACGCTCACTCACCGAAGCCAGGAGGATCGTGATCTCCTGATCCTCGGGGAACTCCTCCGCGCCTTCGCGCGCGATCGTCTGCGCGGCATCCAGGCGCTCGCCCGCGATGAAGATGCGCGCGAGCTCCTGATAGGCGACCGAGCGGATCCACGGCTCGGTAGCGTCACGCAGCAGCCGGGTCAGGGCGTTCTTCGATTCCGCGAGCTCACCTATACGCCGTTTGCAGACCGCGACCCGCAGACGCGCCTGCTCGTGCCCCGGCTCGACCTCGAGCAGCTGGCTCAGGCGGGCGATCGCCTCCTCGTACTCGCCGTGAACTTCGTGCGCCCAGGCCAGGCCGAGCAGGGCCGCCGGATTGCGTGGCGAGATATCGAGGGCGTCCTGCAGGATGCCGGCGCTGGTGCCGGAGGTGCGCAGGGTGAGCACCTGTTCACCGAACGACGCGATCACCCAGCCGGCGAACTGTTTGTCGGCCGCTGACTTGGTGCTCTGCGCCTTGTAGGCCGCCAGGTCGGTCGCCATGTCGCGGGCGTGCCGCGCGAGCACCGGGTGGTTCGCCTCCCGATAGCGCTCGTAGGCATCGTGGTGCAACACGATCACCGGCACCAGTACCTCGGGCGAGGTCAGCTCGAGCGCCTTGCGCACGACCGACAGCTTGTGCCGCCAGACCCGGTCGATCCGGCCGGTGCTCGGCAAGGTGCCCAGGGCTTCGATCTCCGTCGCCATGAGCGCGTCCAGCGCCTCGTCGCTATTGCCCTTCGCCAGGAGATCGAGGGCACCGACATAGCCTTTCTCGAGCTTCTGGACGTCGAGCCGCCGCTCGGCAGCGAGCGGACTCGCGACGACGATCAGAGCGAGCGCGAGCCCCACCAGCGCCTTTAGCGAGCGGTGTCTAGAGCGAGCGTTCCCTGAGGAGTGTCGAACCATTTGCGTCTGGGAGTGGAGAGCGGGCCTCTTCGAGACGCCGGAACGGCGCATGGACCGCACCCGGTGGTGCCCCCATAGTACATGATCCCGCAGCTCGCCCGAACCGTGGAGGCCCCTCTTCCTCCTACGCGTAGGAGCCTCGAGAGCGCGGAAATCCTTCGCCGATGCCGCCCCACCGCGCCGGCGGCCGGCGAGCCCGATCAGTAGCCGTCCGAGGGTGGCGACGCGTTGGCTCCGACCAGGATCGAGCCCTGCATCTCGCAGCACGCCTTGTGGGTGACGCAGGAGTACTCGAAGGTCTCGCCGTCCTCGGACTGCGGGAACGTGCGCTCGAAGAAGGCGCCGCGCGAGGTGAAGACGAAGCCGCTGTCGAAGGCGCCACTCATCGCGGTGACGGTGTGGGACGTGTCGTTGCCGTTGAGCTCCCAACGAACTGTGTCGCCAGGGAGGATGGTCACGCTCTTGGGCTCGAAGGCGTTGTCCCGCACCTGGACCACCACGGCGTCGTCGCCGTCGTCGTCTTCCGGCGGTACGCTCGACGTCGCACAGCTGTTGCCGCGGTTGAGGTCGCTCTTCTTCCTGGTCACGTCGACACAGATGCCGACCTGGGTATCGGCGGCGATCACGCCGCCCACCGGCTCGATGGTGATCGTCTGCACGGTGCCGGCGACGATGTTCTTCTTGAACCGCTTGGTGACGCTGAACGAGCCGTCGTCATCGATACCGACGGTGGCCGAGAACCGGCTCAGAGTCCTGCCGCTGTTCGGGTCCCTGCCCACCGCCTCGACGGTCACCCGCCGGGCGGCCGGCGGCGGCTCCAGCCGACCCGAGATGCGCACGAACTGCCCCTTGAGCCGCACCTCGTTCGGATAGACCGCGGTATGAGCCTCGAAGGCTCCGCCCTGGGGGATCGGCTGCGTCAGCTGGAAGAACAGGACCAGCGTCTGGAGATTGCCCTGGCTCTGGAGCAGACAGCCGCCGGTGAATAGGAGCAGGGTGGTCAGGATCAGGGCCGCGGGCCGCGGGAGTAGCTTCATCTTTCTCTCTCTCCGTCGTCGTGCTGGTTTCAGCCGCATCCAGACCGTACGTCCCCGGCCGGCGCCGGGGGGTTCAATGCCGAACGGAGAAGGCGGTGGCCCACGACTTCAAGAACCACGCTCGGCTCGTACCGCCGGACGAGTACCCATGTTGATCTCTCACGGTGCGAGCCGCAGTTCTTGGTGTAGAGTCAGAAGCTCATTCAACAAGCGCTGGTGACTCGCCCACGGTAGCGCTTGCCACCTGTCGGATGGCGACCCAGCGCGTTGGTGAGAGGTCGAAGATGAAGACAGTGCGAGAGGTGCTGCAGGCCAAGGGCTACGACGTCTGGTCGGTCGACTCCGGTGCCTCGGTCTACGACGCGCTCGGGCTGATGGCCGAGAAGAACATCGGCGCGGTCCTCGTGGTCGAGGGCGAGAAGCCGGCCGGCATCATGACCGAGCGCGACTACGCCCGCAAGGTGGTCCTGGCCGACCGTCTCTCGCGTGAGACGCCGGTGCGCGACATCATGGTCTGGAATCCGGTCTGCGTGAAGCCCAACCAGAGCGTCGAGGACTGCATGAAGATCATGACCACCAAGCGCTTCCGTCACCTACCGGTGACCGAAAACGACAAGCTGATCGGCATGATCTCGATCGGCGACGTGGTCAAAGCGGTCATCTCCGACCAGCAGTACACGATCGAGCAGCTCGAGCACTACATCACCGGTACCTGACCGGCCCGGCACGCGCCACCCGACGCTAGTTCGGGACCAGCGAGAAGTCGAGCGACAGCACGCCGTCGGTCTGGTTCGACCACTCGCGGGCACCCAGCCGGACGAAGTCCTGTACCTTGTCGATCGACCGCTGCTGCGGCGCCGCTCCCTGCTTGACCAGCAGGATCATCGCCACGCGCGTCACCCTGGCGGAGTCGTTGTGGTCGGGATCGCGAGCACCCTCGTGGCGGATCACGTCGTCGATGCTGACGTCCACCCGCCGGCCCCTCATGTTGAAGTTGAACTCCGGCAGGCGCCGCGGGTCCTGGCCACTTTCGGCGACGTAGAAGAAGTCGCCCACCTGCCCGGGCGGAATGACGCCCAAGACGTAGAGGTCGAGCTCGCTGAAGATCGCGTCGGTCTCACGGGTCCGGAAGTCACCTCCGCCCAGGTCCTCGATGTCGTTGCCCTGCATGAACGAAGCCGAGGAGTGGGTGTGGAACGCCCAGTGCCCGCCGTTCTCCTGGAGCTCGCCGCTGGTGGTGCCACCCTTCCTGTAGAAGAGCCGGCTCAGCCACTGGTGGCCGATCTCGTGGATGAACACGCCCAGATGGGTCAGCGTCTGGCGACGCCGGTTCAGATTGTCGTTGTACTTGTGGACGTAGCCCATGTTGGCGAAGCCCTCGAGCACGCCGTCGCTGCCCATCGAGCTGGAGAAGTCGAAGGTGTCGCGGAAGGGAGGTCGGTTCTTGTAGCCGATCCCCCGGATCTGGTTCTTGGTCGTGAAGTGGTAGGCGACGGCTCCCCCACCCAGGAGCTGCAGCGGGAAGTCGTAGAAGACCGAGATCTGATGGACGTCGTCTGGGTAGTTCTCATAGAAGATCTTCGATAAGAGCGTCTCGTCGACAATCTCTTCGTCGCCGAAGACCTCGGCGATCGACTGGGCCGGCACGGTGATCGGGGAGTCCTCGGTGAAGTCGAGGAGTCGCAGGGACGATCCGACACCGGGCGAGAACCCGATGATGCCGCTCGCCGCGTCGATCTCACGGAAGCGGAACTCGACGTGGCCCTTCCGGGACAGAGTCACCTGGAAGGTGTTCGGCGAGAACCCGCCAAAGATCGGCACGCCCTCCCAGGTCACCTGCATCTTCCCCTTGCCGAGGAACTTGACGTAGACGTTGCCGGCGACGCTCGGATCGAGATCGGTGAAATAGGCCATGATCCGCGGCGGCCCACTGATCGCCCGGCCGAGGTCGCGGGCGCTCGAAGCACTGTCGCCTTCGCCGAAGGTGATGTTGCCGTCGGAGTTGACGTACATCCGCGAGTAGGTCTGGCCGAAGAACTTGAACTTGAAGCCCTTCTCGAACGGCACCAGTACCGAGTCGTCGTCGCCCAGGACGATCCTCTGGCCCAGGCTGCCGGAGATGGAGCTGGACTTCCTCGAGACCTTGTAGCCCTTCTTCTTCTTGAACTGGAGCCGGAAGCCCTTGTTGGCCACGTCGGACTCGTTCGGCGGCCGGATGATCGAGCCGTCGTCGACGACGATGACCACGTCGCCCTCCTGACTGACCTGCGGTTTCGAGGCCGGCTGCAGGAGTGGACCGGTCTGGGTCTTGAACAGCCGCTCGCGGCTCCGCTGGCGCTCGAGCTGCTGATGCTGGGCGGTGACGATGGTTCTGACGCTCGGATCGGTGCCGCACCAGTCGTCCGGGTTGGTGACGGTCGCGGCCTCGGTCGGCAGCGGCAGGATCATCCAGACGAGGGCCAATCCTGCGGCGAAGATTCGTACTGTCTTGGGCATGGTTTCCTCCGGGAACTGCAGGTGGGAAGCTGCGCCTCGAACGGCGTATTCTACCAGCTGTCCACTCCGGCCACGATGCCCTTCTCTACGGCCGCGAGCCGGCTCCGGATGCGCCGCCCGCCATCGGCCGGCCCTCAGCCGCCGATGTACGACATCTCGATGCGCGACAGCGCCTCGGTCTCGGCCGAGCGGACCTCGGAGTAGCGGTCCGAGCGGCCACGCCAGACACCACCGACCAGGCCGAGTAGCTCTTCATCGGAGGCTCCGGACCGCAACGGCGTCCTCAGATCGGTGCCGTCAGCCGCGAACAGACAGGTGTAGAGCAAGCCCTCCGCCGAGAGTCGCGCCCGGGAGCAGGTGCCGCAGAACGGCTGGGTCACCGAGCTGATGAACCCGATCTCGCCATCCCCGTCGGTGAAGCGCCAGCGCCGGGCGACCTCACCGGTGTAGTTCGGCTCGATCGGCTCGATCGGCAGCTCCCGGCCGATCCTCTCGACCAGCACTCTGGACGGCACCACGTCGTCGAGGCGCCAGCCGTTGGTGGTGCCGACGTCCATGAATTCGATGAAGCGCAGGATGCAGCCCGAGCCCTTGAAGTGGCGGACCAGATCGAGCACCGTGTGCTCGTTGATGCCGCGTCGCACCATGGCGTTGATCTTGACCGGCGTCAGGCCGGCGGCGATCGCGGCCTCGATGCCGGCGAGCACGCGACTGACCGGGAACTCGACGTCGTTCATCTTGCGAAAGACCGCTTCGTCGAGCGAGTCGAGGCTGACCGTCACCCGGCCGAGTCCCGCCGCCACCAGCCTCGGAGCGAACTCCTCCAGGCTCGAAGCGTTGGTGGTCAGGGCCAGCTCGACCTCGGGAAGCCCGGCGAGCATCCCGATCAGCCTGTCGACGTCCTTGCGGAGCAACGGCTCGCCGCCGGTGATCCGGAGCTTGCGCACCCCGAGCCGGTGGAAGAGCGCCGCCAGCCGGTGGATCTCCTCGAAGGTCAGCAGCTGCGCGCGCGGCAGGAACTCGAACTCATGGCCGAAGACCTCGCGCGGCATGCAATAGCGGCAGCGGAAGTTGCAGCGATCGGTGACCGAGATGCGCAGATCCCGGACCGGCCTGCCCAGGCGGTCCCGAGGCTCTTCGGACGGTGAGGTCGGGAGGCTCATGGCCTCGAGAGTCGTGACGGCGCCTACGACTTGTGTCGGTAGGTGATCCGGCCGCGATTCAGGTCGTAGGGAGAGACCTCGATGCTGACCCGGTCCCCCTCGAGGACTCGAATCCTGAACCGCCGCATCTTGCCGGCGATCGTCGCGAGCACGGTGTGGCCGTTCTCCAGCTCGACGCGGAAGTTGCTGTTGCCCAGAACCTGGACGACCGTGCCTTCGAATTCGAGTGGTTCTTCCTTGGCGATGACCTTACCCTCCTTTGCCGGCCAGCCGGCCGACGCGAGATTCTACCGCAGCCGAGCCCAGTGCTGAAACGGCGCTAGAATCCTCAGCCCATGCCGACGCTTCGGATCAATCTCTGGTCGGGCCCGCGCAACGTCTCGACCGCGATCATGTACTCGTTCGCCCAGCGCACCGACACACGGGTCGTCGACGAGCCGCTCTACGGCCACTATCTGGCGACCAGCGGCGCGGTTCATCCGGGGCGCGACGAGGTCCTGGCGGCGATGGACACCGACGGCGAGCGCGTCGTTCGCGAGGTCATCCTGGGTGAGACCGACCGGCCGGTGGTCCTCGTCAAGCAGATGGCGCACCACCTGCTCGGGCTCGACTGGGGCTTCCTCGCCCAGACCGCCAACGTGCTGCTGGTGCGCGACCCCGCCGACGTGGTCCGGTCGCTCCGCCACCAGATTCCGGAGCCGCGTCTCCAGGACACCGGCATGGAGGTCCAGAGCCGGCTCAGCCGCCATCTCCAGGAGCTCGGGCAGGACGTGCCGGTGCTCGACGCCCGTGAGCTCCTCCGGGATCCGGGCTACGTCCTCGAGCAGCTCTGTCGACGGCTGGGCCTCGAGTTCGATCCGGCGATGCTCGCCTGGCCGGCCGGGGCGCGGCCCGAGGACGGTGTCTGGGCGCCCCACTGGTACCACAACATCCATCGCTCGACCGGCTTCCAGCCGTACCGGGAGAAGAGCGAGCCGGTGCCGGCCGAGCTGGAGCCGCTGGTCGACGAATGCCGGCCCCTCTACGACGAGCTGCTGAAGGGCGCGATCCGGCCTCCGGCGACGACCCCGTCGCGATGAGGCTGAAGAGCTTCCTGGAGCGGCACTACCGCCACTTCAACAGCGCCACCCTGGTCGACGCCGCCGAGGGCTACATCCGGCACCTCGACGGGGGTGGCCGCATGCTGATCGCCATGGCCGGGGCGATGAGCACCGCCGAGCTCGGCCGCTCGCTGGCCGAGATGATCCGCCAGCAGAAGGTCCACGCCGTCTGTTGCACCGGTGCCAACCTCGAAGAGGACGTCTACAACCTCGTCGCCCATAGCCACTACCGGCGGATCTCCGACTGGCGCAACCTGACGCCGGAGCGCGAGCGGCAGCTGGAGGCCGAGGGGCTGGCGCGGGTCACCGATACCTGCATCCCCGAGGAGGAGGCGTTCCGGCGGATCGATCGCCGGATGCTCGAGATCTGGCAGCGGGCCGAGGCCGCGGGTGAGCGCTACTTCCCACACTGTCGAGCACGTCGGTGGTGTCGTCACCCACGAGCTCGGGATCATCGGCGCCGTCGCGGCCGAGCTGACCGACGAGCAGCGCGCGCTGCTCGGTCGGCACGCCTCGATCCGTCGCATCTGGCCGAACGGCACCGCCGAGCTGACCGGCAAGAAGTCCGGATCGAATGGTGGCGGCAACTCCACGGTGGTCGAGACCTACTACCCCACGCATCTCGGCGCCGATCAGCTCCACGCCGAGGGGATCGACGGCTCCGGCGTGACCATCGCGGTCCTCGATAGCGGCGCCTTCAACGACTACGGCCTGCTCGACAGCTCGAGCGGCAGAGGACGCATTCTGGTTCACTACGACGCCGTCAACAACACGCAGCGCACCGTCGAGGTCCAGGATTACCTCCACGACGACCAGGGACATGGCTCGCACGTCACCAGCGTCGCCGTCTCCAGCCGCAGGGCCGAGTCCGGCTTGTTCAACGGCATGGCCCCCGACGCCGACCTGGCGGTCATCCGGGCCTTCGGCGCCAACGGCCAGAGCTCCTATGCCGACGTCATTCGCGGCATCGACTGGGCCGTGGCCAACAAGGACGCCTACGGCATCCGCGTTCTCAACTGCTCGTTCTCGGCCGAGCCTCAGTCCTACTACTGGGACGACCCGTTGAATCAAGCGGTCATGGAGGCCTGGCGGATGGGCCTCGTGGTCGTCGCTTCGGCCGGCAACCGCGGGCCCGATCCGATGACCATCGGCGTGCCCGGCAACCTTCCCTACATCATCACCGTCGGCGCGATGACCGACAACTACACACCCGAAAACTTCCAGGACGACGTCCTGGCCAGCTTCTCGTCCACCGGCCCGACGGTCGAGGCCTTCGTCAAGCCCGACCTGGTCGCCCCCGGTGGCCACGTCAAGGGGTTGATGAAGAACAACGCCCAGATCGCCAAGGATCACCCGGAGTTCCACGACGGCGGGCGCTACTTCAACATGTCCGGAACCTCGCAGGCGACCGCGTTCGTGAGCGGCATCGTGGCCCTGATGCTCGAGGCCGAACCCGCGCTCATGCCCGATCAGGTCAAGTACCGGCTGATGGACTCGGCCGACCGGGCGAGCTTCTCGGGCGGCAGCCCGACCTATTCGATCTTCCAGCAGGGCGCCGGGCGCGTCGACGCCTACGGTGCTGTCCACTCGATGGCCACCGGCAGCGCCAACGCCAACCTCGACATCGACGCCGATCTCGCCGGCACCCAGCACTTCCGCGGACCGGCCGACGCCTACCCGCCGAAGGGCAACGGCGGCTACACCTTCTTCATTCGCGCCGCCGACGGCACACCGATCGAAGACGACGGCTACCTCTGGAACGGCAAGTACACCTACCAGGACGGCTTCGTCTGGAACGACACCTTCATCTGGTCGGACACGTTCATCTGGTCGGACGGGTTCATCTGGAACGACACGTTCATCTGGTCGGACACGGTGCTCTGGTCGGACGGCTTCATCTGGAGCGACCTCTACACCGAAGCTCTCTTCACCGAGAGCTGGGTGCCGCAGGAATAGACCGGATCGGGCGTCAGGCCCATAGCCGGATACGCTCCCGGAGACCTTCGAAGCCGAGGCGGTCGAACAGCGCGTCGACCCGCTCGGCGTCGGCACCTTCGAGCCGCAGCTCGTCGGTGTTGGCCGCGACCGGTGCGTCGGCCGCGATCAGCGCCAGGCGCTTCGACAGTAGCGCGACCTGCCGCTGGCGCTCGAGCCGATCGCTGAGCGGCCGCGCTCCTCGAAGCGGCAAATCGACGACCTCGTCGAGCCGTGCATAGATCTCCTCGACCGACTCGAAGTGCCTCAGCAGGGCGGCAGCCGTCTTGGGCCCGACGCCGCTGACGCCCGGGATGTTGTCGACACTGTCGCCGGCGAGGGCGAGGAGATCGGCGACCTGCTCGGGCCGCACCGAAAACTTCTCGGTTACCTCCCGGGGTCCGTAACGGACCCCCTTGGCGAAATCGAACAGCTCGCAGCGCTCGCCGACCAGCTGCGCCAGATCCTTGTCGGAGCTCACCACCACCACGCGATGCCCGGCGTGGAGCAGCTGGCCGGCCAGGGTACCGATCAGGTCGTCGGCCTCGAACGTGGCGTCGATGAAGGTCGCCGCACCGAAGGCCGCGCCCAGCTGCCGGCAGTCGTCGAGCTGCGCCTCGAGCTCGGCCGGCGGCAGCTCCCGCTGCGCCTTGTACTCCGGGTAGATCTCGTTGCGGAAGCTGGTCGTCAGGCTGCCGTCGAAGGCGAGCCCCAGATGCGACGGTCGTTCCTCGTGGATCAGACGGAGCAGGAACCCGGCGAAGCCGTGCACGGCGTTGACCGGCCGGCCGGCCGGGTCGACGATCGATTCCGGCAGGGAGAAGAAGGCCCGGAAGATGTAGGGGCTGGCGTCCACGAGATGGACGGTGATCGGGTCTCTCGACATTGCGTTCAGTCGCGCAGCTCGCGCCGGAGGGTCGCCCGGGCCGCTTGGTAGCCGCACATACCGTGCACGCCCCCTCCCGGCGGTGTGGAAGAGGAGCAGATGTAGAGGCCCCGAGCCGGCGTCGCGTACGGCGTCCAGCGGGCGACCGGTCGGGTCCAGAGCTGCGTCAGATCGGTTGCGCCGCCCGCCAGGTCGCCTCCGACCAGGTTGGGATTGGCCGCCTCCAGCTGAGCCGTGTTGCGCGCCGATCGAGCCAGGACCCGCTCGCGGAATCCGGGCGCGAAGCGCTCGATCTCGCTCTCGATCGCCGCGGTGCGATCGACGGTCGAGCCGTTCGGAACGTGGCAGTACGCCCAGACCGTATGCTTGCCTTCGGGGGCACGGCTCGGGTCGAAGAGGCTCTGCTGCGCCAGGAGGACGAACGGCTGCTCCGGATGCTCGCCCCGCCAGACCGCCGCCTCGGCCTCGGCGATCTCGGCCAGGCTGCCGCCGACGTGCACCGTCCCCGCCCGGCGGCAGGCGTCAGCCTGCCACGGGATCGGCCCGTCGAGCGCCAGGTCGAGCTTGAAGACGCCCGGACCGTAGCGGTAGCGCTCGAGCCGCCGCCGATAGCCGGCCGGGAGTCGGGAGCCGGCGATCGACAGAACCTGGCGGGGCGTCAGGTCGAGCAGGACGGCGGTCGATCCGGGCAGCTCGTCGAGCGATTCGGCCCACCGACCGGTCTCGATCCGGCCACCCAGCTCGAGCAGGTACGACCCCAGGGCGTCGACGATCCGGCTCGCGCCGCCCCGGGGCAACGGCCAGCCGACCCGATGGCCGAGCAGGCCCAGCACCATCGTGATCGCCGCGGTAGCGGCGCTCTCGAGCGGCAGCACGGTGTGCGCCCCGAGCCCGGCGATCAGCGCGCGCGCCGCCTCGCCGGCGAACCGGCCCTCGGCCAGACCCCGTGCCGAGCGCAGAGCGACGAGCCCGAATCGCGCGAGCAGTAGGGGATGTCGAGGGAGGATCGGCAGCGGGCCGAGCAGGTCGCGCTCGATCCGCGGCCAGTCGCGCACCGGCCGCTCCATCAGGCGCCGGTAGGCGGCCGCGTCCCGCGGGCCGAGGGCCGCCGCCGTCTCGCTGATCGACGACTCGAGGACCGCGCACCGCCCGCCGTCGAGCGGGTGAGCGCACGCCACCGGCGGGAAGATCCACTCGAGGCCGTGCTGGTCGAGCGGCAACTCGCGCAGGAACGGCGACGCCGCCGCCATCGGGTGGATCGCCGAGCAGGTGTCGTGCACGAAACCGGGGAGCGTCAGCTCTTCCGACCGGCAGCCGCCGCCGATCCGCTCGGCGCCTTCGATCACCAGCACCGAGCGCCCGGCTCGCGCCAGGGCGACCGCGGCGGCCAGCCCGTTCGGCCCGGAACCGACGACCACCGCGTCGAGCTCAGTCATGCGCGGCCATCTTAGTGGTTTCGGCTGGTGTAGGCTTGTCGACGTCGTCTACGTGACGGCGCTGTCGCTGCATACGTAAACGGGTGTAGGTAAACAGGACGGATAGCTTCATGGCCGGTAGATTCCGCACTCTGGTGGCGCTGGCGACGCTGGCACTCGCGCCGCTCCCCTCCGGCGCCCAGGAGGCGCCGACGGTGTGGACCATCACCGTCGACTGCGGGTCGGGCCAGAGTGTCAACCGGGCGCTCGAGCAGGCGGCGCAACAGCTGATCGTCGAGGTACGCGGCGAATGCGTCGAGGACGTGGTCGTGCGCCGCGACAACGTCACCCTGCGGGGAGTCGACCCGCAGCGCGACGGCATCCGCTCGCCCGGCACCGAGGACGGCGATGGCGCCGCCCTGACCATCCGCGACTCGCGCCGGGTGACGATCGCCAACCTGCGGATCTCCGGCGCCACCCGCGACGGTCTGCGAGTCCTCGACGCGACCGACGACATCATCGTCACCAACTCGCGCTTCGAGAGCAACGGCGTCTGGGGAGCCTCGGTCAACGACTCGGCGGTGGCGTTCGTCGAGTCCTCGTTCACCGGCAACGGCGCGCGGGTGGTCGACTCGATCGGCGGCGGCCTGATCGGCGCCCGCGGGTCGGACGTCGCCTGCTCCGAATGCCTGATCGAGCTCAACAGTGACTCCGGGCTCAACTTCGGCGCGGTCGCGTTCACCGGCTCTACCTTGCGGCTGATCGACTCGCGAGTCGCCGGCGAGACGGCGGTCCTCGCCCAGTCGTACGGCCGTGCCTTGATCGACTCGAGCGAGCTCGAGGGGACGACCTGGGCATTTCAGGCCAACTCCTATGGCACGGTCGAGGTGCGCGGTGGCACCCTCTCGGGCCCGATGCTCGCCAAGAGCTACAGCACGGTCGACCTGCGAGGCGCCACCCAGGTGCTGAACCAGTTGCAGAACTTCATCACCGAGTCGTCCAAGCTGATCGCCGACCGGCTGGAGTCGAATCAGCTCGAGACGACGCTGAGCGGGGTGACCCTGGTGACCGACTTCTCCACCGGCCGCCTGGTCCGCGGTACCGCCGTCGAGTCACTGATCTGCGCCCTCAAGGGCGACATCTTCTGCGACGGTACGGCCGTGCGGGGAAGCGTCGAAGGCTGCAGCTCCTGCCGCTAGCTGACACGGGGCAGGTCGGGGCAGGCCCTCGCGGGAGCGGGAGCCCTCGGCCAGGGCGTAAAGGAGGGCGCCCCTCCTCCACCGAAGCCTCCCAGTCACAGTGCTGACGCCTGACAGCCCTGGCGAGAGCTCCCGCTCCCGCGAGGGCCTGCCCCGACCAGTGGAGGGAATGAGGGATGGGTCTAGTTGGGGTAGTTCGGGTGACAGGATACCTAACTCGCCTGGGGTAGTCGGTGACCGGTAGCTTGGGCAGCCTGCATCGAGTTCGAAGGGAATTGAGGAACCGTCACCGAATCAGGGACCGAATCACGCTTCACGCTTCCCGAATCGAGTCGTGGGGAGTTCGGTATCCTGTCACCGAATCACCGCCCAGCTCCGCACTACCTATCCTCCCCCTACTCGCACGGCCGGGGCACGTCCTCTCGGGGAGGCCCTCGGCCAGGGCATAAAGGAAGGCGCCCTTCCTCTACCGGAGCCTCCCAGTCAAAGTGCTAACGCCTGACAGCCCTGGCGAGGGCCTCCCCGAGAGGACGTGCCCCGGCCTGTTCACTCCTCGATTTCCACCACCATCTCGATCTCGACCGCCAGTCCGATCGGCAGCGAGACCATGCCGACGGCGGCGCGCACGTGCTTGCCGCGCTCGCCGAAGACCTCCACCAGGAGGTCCGACGCGCCGTTGATCACCTTCGAGTGATCGACGAAGTCGGCCGTGGTGTTGACCATCCCGAAGACCCTGACCACCCGCTCCACCCGCTCGAGGTCGCCGATCTCGCCCTTGAGCGAGCTCAAGAGGGCGATCGCGGTCAGCCGCGCCGCCTCGTACCCCTGCTCCAGCGTCAAGTCCTTGCCGACCTTGCCGGTGACGTACCCACCCTCGGGCTTGAGCGGACCGTGACCTGAGAGGAAGACGAGATTGCCGCTCCTGACCGTGCGGACGTAGTTGGCGATCGGCGCGGGCATCTCGGGGAGCTCGATGCCCAGCTCGACGAGCCGCTCTTCGGGCGACTCCGCCGGAGCACCCGCCGCCGCGAGCACGGGCGACGCGACCAGCGGAAGGAGGGCGACCAGGAGTGTCGAGAGTGCCGCGAGCTGGAGCCTCATGAATAGGACCTCCGGAGTTCGTTCGAGTTCGAAACGAAGGCAGGCTAGCACACGGTCAGGACCCGAATCGCTGCCTACTCGGGGGGCGCCTGGACGAGAGCCGAGACCGCAACCAGCGCCCAGACGCCCTCGAGAATCACGAACGGCACGAAGCCGATCAGCCAGGAGGCGTAGCAGGCGAGGCCGGCACCGAGCCCGTTGATCGATTGGTAAGCCCGGGATCGGCGGCCGAGCACGCCGAACAGGTTGAGAGCGAAGGCGACCAGGAGAAGTGCGACTCCCAGCGACCCGATGGCTTCGGCAAGCGTCATCATCCATCTCCTCGACCAGACCCGGTATCCTCTCATCACAGGTCGCGAATCAGGAGGGTACGCATGACAAGAGCCAGTACGGTGGTGATGCTCTGGGCGATGGTCGCGGTGGTTCTGGTGGTACCCAGCGTCGCCCAGCAGCCGGCGACGGAGGGTCAAGCCACGTCGCTCGAAGGCATCGATCGATCGCTCAAGCAGATCGTCGAGCTGCTGCGCATCCAGATCGAGAACCAGCGCGCCGAGCTGGCGGTCCAGCGGCTCGACATCGCGCGCCGCGAGCTGGTCACGCGCGAGCGGGAGCTGCACGAAGCCGAGCAGAACCGCGACCGCTACGCCGAGGCGATGGAAGAGCTCGAGGTCAGGATCGATACCTACGGCTCGAGCACGGTCGAGGAGAGCGGCATGGAACCCGAGGACTTCGAGTTCATGCGCAGGCAGATCGACCTCGAGGTCGAGTCGGTCAAGCAGAGCCTCTGGCGGACCGACCAGCGGATCATCGATCTGCGCAAAGAGATCTCGCGCGTCCACGAGGATCTCGACAGCTGGGAGCGGGTGGTCGCGGAGTCGCTCTCCGAGGACTGAGCGACCCACCCTCGGTCTGGGCCTGTCGCCGGCGCGGACGATCTTCTAGACTGCCGCCAGAAGGGGGACCCGATGAGAGTCGTTCTCGCCTACAGCGGTGGTCTCGATACGGCCTGCATTCTCAAGCTGCTGATCCAGCGCGGTCACGAGGTGATCGCGTTCGCGGCCGACGTCGGCCAGCAGGAGGACTTCGCCGAGATCGAGCAGCGGGCGCTCGCCACCGGCGCGGCCGAGTACGTCCAGGCCGACCTGCGCGAGGAGTTCGTGCGCGAGTACATCTTCCCGGCGATCGCCGGCAACGCCGTCTACGAGAACCGCTACCTGCTCGGCACCTCGCTGGCGCGTCCCTTGATCGCCAAGGCCCAGGTCGAGGTGGCACGCCAGGAGGGGGGCGACGCGCTCGCCCACGGCGCCACCGGCAAGGGCAACGATCAGGTCCGCTTCGAGCTCGCCTACGCCGCCCTGGCACCCGACCTCGAGGTGATCGCGCCGTGGAAGGAGACCGAGTTCCTGGAGCGATTCAAGGGCCGCAGTGACCTCCTGGAGTTCGCCCGGCAGGAGGGGATCGAGATCGAGGCGACCGCCGAGAAGCCGTACAGCACCGACGAGAACATCATGCACCGGAGCTACGAAGCGGGGATCCTCGAAGATCCGACCGAGCCGCCGCCGGCGGACATGCACAAGCTGGTACGACCGATCGAAGAGACCCCGGACGAGCCGGTCGACCTCGAGATCCACTTCAAGGACGCCCTCCCCGACCGGGTCGTCGACGTCACCACCGGCACCGTCTACGACCAGCCGCTGGCGCTGTTCGAGTTCCTGAACGAGGTCGGCGGCCGCCACGGCATCGGCCGCGTCGACATGGTCGAGAATCGATTCGTCGGCATCAAGTCACGGGCGGTCTACGAGACCCCCGGCGGCACCATCCTCCACCAGGCGCTGCGCGACCTCGAAGGGATCGCGATGGATCGCGAGGTGCTCCGCCTGCGCGACAGCCTGTCGCCCAAGTTCACCGAGCTGATCTACAACGGCTTCTGGTTCAGCCCCGAGATGGACTTCATCCGGGCGGCGTTCGCGCAGTCCGAAGAGCTGATCGACGGCACGGTGTCGCTCCGGCTGCTCAAGGGGAACGTCATCCTGCACGGGCGCGAGTCGCCGAGCTCGCTCTACGACCGCGAGCTGGCGTCGATGGACGTCGAAGGCGGCTACGACCAGAAGGACGCCCGGGGCTTCATCAACATCAACGCCTTGCGGCTGCGAGCTCACAAGCTGATCGTCAAGAAGGCCAGCGAAGCGTGACCAGGCTCTGGGATCGGGGCGAGCCGCTCGACGCGGTCGTCGCCCGGCTGACCGTCGGCCGCGACCCGGAGCTCGACCTGCGGCTGGTCGCCCACGACGCCCTGGCCTCGGCCGCCCATGCCGTCATGCTGACGAAGATCGGCGTCCTTTCCGAGGGCGAGCTGGCGGCGCTGAAGCGCGAGCTGGCGGCGATCGCACGCGACGCGCGAGCCGCCGAGTTCGAGATCGATCCGGCGGACGAGGACGGTCACACCGCGATCGAGAACCGGCTGACCGAGCGCCTCGGCGACGCCGGCCGCAAGATCCACACCGGCCGCAGTCGCAATGACCAGGTCCTCGCCGCCGTCCGCCTCTGGGGACGCGAGGCGCTGCTCGGCATTCACGCCGAGGCCGCGACCCTGATCGAACGCCTGGCGAGCGCCGCCGATCGGCACCGCGAGGTCGGCATGCCCGGCTACTCTCACACCCGCCAGGCGATGGCGACCACGCTCGGCCACTGGCTCGCCGCGCACGCGGATTCGCTGCTCGACGACCTGCCCTGGCTGGAACGGGCCTACGCGCACCTGAACCGGTCGCCTCTCGGCAGCGCGTCGGGCTTCGGCGTGGCGCTCGAGCTCGATCGGCATCTGGTCGCCGAGCTCCTGCGCTTCGACTCCGTCCAGCTCAACACGCTGGCAGTGCAGAACGATCGGGGCAAGAGCGAATGGCTCGCCCTGGGCGCGGCGCTCGCGGTCGCCAACGACCTGGGCCGGCTGGCGAGTGACCTGATCTGGCTGTCGAGCGACGAGCTCGGCTTCGTCAGGCTGCCCGACCAGCTCACTACCGGCTCCAGCATCATGCCCCAGAAGCGCAACCCCGACGTCCTCGAGCTGATCCGGGCGGCTGCGGCAGCGCTGCGCGGTCGTCACGCGGAGATCGGCAACATCTACTCGGCCCTCGCGTCCGGCTATCACCGCGATCTCCAGCTGACCAAGGCGCCTTTCCTCGAAGGCCTGGTCCAGGTCGGCGACCTCTTGCAGGCGACGACCGCGGTGATCGACGGCCTGGAAGTCGATGCCCAGCGCTGCCGGCAAGCGCTTCAGCCGGCCACCGCGGCGACCGACGCGCTCTACGAACGGGTATCGCGAGGCGAGCCGTTCCGGGCCGCCTACCGCGCGGTCGCGCAGGACCCCGACGGTGCGGTCGGCTCGGCGACCCCCGACGCCTGGACCGCCCGCACCCACGCCGGAGCACCGGGAGCGCTCGACACCTCGAGCTACCGTTCCGGCATCGAGCGCGCTCGGGCTTTCGAGGACGCCGAGCGGCAGAGAATCGACGCCGCCTGGGCCGAGCTCGATCGAGCCTGACGCGCTCGCGGGCGGATCCGGCGCGCCGCGCGGCTCGCGAAAGAACGACCTCGCTGTGTAAGATCGCCCCGGCCGACTGCCCGGCCGGGGACGCGAGAGAGGAGCGCAGCAGATGCCCACACCGACGCCACACATCAGCGCCGCGCCCGGCGACTTCGCCGAGGCGATTCTCCTGCCCGGCGATCCGCTGCGCGCCAGGTACATCGCCGAGAACCACCTCGAGGGAGCACGGGAGGTCAACGCGGTGCGCAACATGCTCGGCTTCACCGGCAGCTACAAGGGGCTGGCGGTCTCGGTGATGGGGACCGGCATGGGCGTCCCTTCGACCTCCATCTACGCCCACGAGCTGGTGGCCGAGTACGGCGTCAAGATCCTGGTGCGCGTCGGCAGCTGCGGCGCCATCTCGGCCGAGGCGAAGCTGCGCGACGTGATCCTCGCGGTCGGCGCCTGCACCGACTCTCGAGTCAACCGCTGGCGCTACGACGGACACGACTTCGCGGCGGTCGCCGACTTCCAGCTGCTGCGCGCCGCGGCCCGCGTCGCCGAGGCCCAGGGCGTCTCCGTGCACGCCGGCCTGGTGCACACCAGCGACCTTTTCTACAGTTCCGAGCCCGAGCCGTTCGCGACCATGCAGAAGATGGGCGTGCTGGCGGTCGAGATGGAGACCGCGGGGCTGTACGGCCTGGCCGCGGAGCACGGCGTTCGGGCGCTGGCGGTCCTGACCGTCAGCGATCAGCTGGTGGCCGGCGAGGTGATGAGCTCGGACGATCGGCAGACGAGCTTCGACGCCATGGTCCGCCTGGCGCTCGAGGCGCTGGTGCTGGACGCCGGCTAGTCGGTCGGCCTCGCCGCGGTCGGATCGAGACGGCGCTCCAGACAGACCCGACCGGCCGGCTCGAACTCGTTGCGCTCGAAGAACGCCAGCAGGTCGAAGTCGTTCCACGGCACCTCGGTCCGAACCCGCTCGATTCGCAGGGCGGCCAGGTTGAGCAGCAACTGGCGCACGAGGGCCTTGCCGACACGTCTGCCTCGATACTCGGGCAGCACGCCGATCGCGTCGATCGACGCCGACGGCTCGACCAGTCCATACTCGCCCCAGAAGAGGGTCGCGAGGACGAAACCGACCGTCCGACCGTCCATCTCGGCACACAGCGACGCCTGGAAGTCCGCCTTCTGGACCGCGCGCTCGAGCATGCGCTCGAAGTAGAGCGGCCGGCGGCGTCCCGAGGCGAGGGCGTCGATCTCGATCAGCGCCTCCAGATCGCAGAGCTCGAGCGAGCGGACGAGCACCGCGTCGGTCTCGAGAACGCCCGGTTCGTCCTGGGTTTGATTCGTCATGACGCCTCCCTGGTCACCTTGGCTGCGCGGCCCGCGAGCACCCGGTGTCGGAACCCTCCCCAGAGGGCCGCGCCGAGCGCGCCGGCATAGATCGAGTCGGGGTGGGTATGGATGGTCATCCCCAGGCCACCCTTCTCCGCCGCCTCGCGCATGGCGTTGGCGAGGCCGGTGTCGGCCGCCAGCCCACCGGTGATCAGCACGTGCTCCTCCCCCGCGCCGATCGCCCGCAAGAGCTTGACGTAGCGTCCGGCCATCGACTGGTGGATACCCTTCAGGATGTCCGCGGTCGCGATGCCGCGACTGACCATGTTGATGACGTCGGTCTCGGCCAGAACCGCGCAGATGCTCGACACCTGCTCGGGCGAGCGGGCGCTGCACGACAGCGAGCCGACCTCCTCGAGCGACACCCCGAGGTAGCGGGCGACGTTCTCCAGGAACTGCCCGGAGCCCGAAGCGCACTGACTGGTCATCCGGTAGCCGAGCACCTTGCTGCGAGCGTCGATACGCATCGCGCGCGCGTGCAGCGCGCCGACGTCGAGCACCGCCCGCGCCCGCGGCTCGAGGAAGACGGCGCCGCGGGCGTGGGTGGTCATGCCGTAGAAGTGACCGCGACGGAAGTCGACCAGCTCCCCTTCGCCGGTGCTGGCGGCGTAGGCCACCTGGTCCGCGTCGATGCCGGCCTCCGACAGCACCAGCGGGTACGCCTCGTCAATCACCTTGCGTAGATCCCGCCGCCTGATCCGGTCGGTCCGCAGGGCGAGGATCTCGTCGTCGGCGCTCGCGGGCATCCTCACCACCGCGGTCTTGACCGCGCTCGAGCCGACGTCGACGCCCACCGTGAGCAGCTGGCCGTTGACGCTCATGCCGCCTTCCTCTCGGCGCTCAGGGCGAACAGCGCCGCGCCCAGGGCGCCGGTATAGATCGAGTCCGGCGAGATGTTGACCGTCCGCTCGCCGTAGTTCTCGGCCACCAGCTGATGGAGCGCCGCCACCGCGGCGGGGTTGCGCGCTACCCCGCCGGTGAAGGTGAACTCCTCCTCGACGCCACCCGAGCGCGCCAGCAGCGACATCGCCCTGAGCACGATCGCCCGGTGCAGACCCGCCAGGATGTCTTCGCGCTTCTGGCCGAGCGACAGCCGCTCGCGCAGCTCGGCACCGGCGAACACCGTGCAGGTGCTGTTGATCTTCACGCAGGTGGTCGCTTGCTGGGCCAGCGGTCCGAGCTCGTGGACTCCGAGGTTCATCTCGTCGGCGATGTAGCCAAGATACCGGCCGCAGCCGGCGGCACAGCGGTCGTTCATCTGGAAGCTGGTGACGATGCCGTTCTCGTCCACCTGGATCGCCTTCGTGTCCTGCCCGCCGATGTCCAGAACCGTGCGCGTCGCCGGGAACATGACGTGCGCCCCGAGACCGTGACAGAGGATCTCGCTGCGGATCTGCTCCTTGGGGAACGGCAGGCGCTGCCGTCCGTAGCCGGTACCTACCGAAGAGACCTCCTCGATCCGGGTCGAGCGGGCCTCGTCGACCGCGACCGCCAGCCGCTCCGTCTCGCCTTGGCCCCCCGACGGCGCCGTCGTCAGAGCGGCGTCGAGCGCCCGGCCGACCAGGTCCTCCACCGACGTCTCTGAGACCGAGTTCTCGACCGGCAGGATCGCCCGGTCGAAGAGACCGCTCAGGGTCTCGAACTCGATCTCGCCGGGCCGGGCGTAGCGCTCCGCCAGGATCATGTAGTCAGCGCCGGCCAGATCGCGAAAGAAGTCGCTCTTGCGCACGGCGAGAGCGCCGTAGTGCCTACCGGCGAGCTCGTCCATCTCGGCGACGATCCGATCGACCAGATCTCGCAGCTCGCCGTGGATCTCCCGGTGCCGATCGCGGCGAGCCGCGCTCTGCAGCTCGACCCGCAGACGCTCGAGCTGCTCGCGATACTGCTCGCGCCGGAAGGTCCGCTCCAGCAACGGTAGGAAGCCCTCCGCCACACTTTCGAGCTCGGGGTCCGCGGCCAGAGCGGCGCGGACGAGATTGAACCGCGCGGTGACCAGCGCCTCCTGCCGCGCCACCCGCGAGGCCACTTCGTAGTTGCTTCGACTGTTGGTGATGCCGCGGCCCACCGGCTCGCCGTGCTCGTCGAGCAGCACCGCCTTGGTGGTGGTCGAGCCGAGGTCGACGCCGACGAAGATCTTCACGCCGCGGTCCCCCGCTTCTGCTCCAGCATCTGTAGGTAGCTCTCGATCCGATTCTTGATGTTGGCGGCCGAGAAGTAGCGCGGATCGACCAGGTCGCTCTCGATGAAGCCGCCGGGGACCCCGGTGCGCTCCTCGAGCTGCCGCAGCATCAGCAGCTGGCCGACGCTGAACGAGTTGCAGCTCTTGACGCTGTTGATCATGAAACCGTCGGCCCGGTACTCGCGGATGTAGTCGGCGATCAGATCGACCCGCGAAGGCAGGCCGAGATTCGTGTAGCAGCCCATGCAGTAGTCGGCGAGGGTCTCGAGCGGCCGGCTCGGATCGTGCCGGAAGCCCCGGTCGTAGAGCCCTCCCACCTTGGTGTAGCTCGACGCCACCACCACCGCGCCTTCCTCGGAGAACATCCGCCAGAAGTCGCGGAAGCTGGTCCAGTTCGGCGGCCCCTCCAAGACCAGCCGGTAGCGCTCCTCCTCGAGCTCGCCGTCCGGCGTGATCGGACCGCGGCCTGCGGCCAGGCGCTCCTCGATCTCGGCACGAAGAGTGCGGTAGTAGTCGACGCCCTCCTGCGTGCCGCGGAACGCCGTGAACATCGGACCGATGTAGTAGACGCCACCGAAATAGGCGTCGATCGGCGACGGCACGTTCTTGGCGCTCTCGAGCACCCAGACGAGGTCGTCCTCGGCCACCGCCGAGAGCTCGAGCTCGGCGCGCAGCCGGTCCTCGTCGAACTGCTGGCCGGTCACCTGCTCGAGCTTCGGAATGATCTCGCTCTCGAGCTGCTCGACGACGTAGGCGCGGTGGTGGTCGTGGATCGTGCCGTCCGCCTGGTAGGGCACGTGCAGCATCGCCACCGGGCAGTCGTACTCCTGCCGCAGCAGCTCGAACCATTTCATGAAGGTGAAGCAGCCGGTGTACGAGAGCAGCAGGAGGTCCGGCTCGGGGAGCGGCTGGCCGGTGGGGCCGACGTTGCCCTGCTTGAGCATGCCGATGTCGCACTTGACGTAGGTGCAGACGTCTTCGCTGTGGCCCTGTTTCTCGGCCTCCGAGATGTAGTCGCCGGAGAGCTTGCGCATCCCCGACTGCAGGGCGTTGATCTCGGGCAGCACCGGCAGGACGTCGAACGAGCGCATCAGCTCGGTCAGGTTGCCGGGGACGAAGGTGTAGACCACCTTGCGCCCGGTCTCGGGCGCGCTCGCCAGGTCTTGATAGTGTCCGGCGATCATCTCCTTCTGGAGCAGCATCGAGCGCTCCTTCGGGATCTCGCGCGGCGGGGCGCCGGTCTCAGGGCTCATGCGTCGCTCCATAGGCGGATCGAGTCGGAAAACGTGCCGGCCTGCTCGCGGATGGCAGCGAACTGGCCGGTGTTCTCGGCGTACTTGAACTGGGTGTGCGGTATGCCTGCGGCGGCGAGCGCATCGACCAGCATCGGCTGCTCGAGCAGCGCCGGATCGCAGAAGCTCGGTGCACAGAAGATGACCCCCTCGGCCTGGTTGCGCCGCACCGACTCGACCAGCCAGGCGCCGCGCCGCCCCTCCGGCTGGTAGACCGAGGCGGTCTGGCAGCTGCATTCGAGATAGGCGGTGGCGAGCGCCTCGATCGGGTCCCCGACCTCGGACACGTCGTCGGTCAGCCAGCGCTGGCCGAGCAGCAGATCGTCGTCGACGATCGAGCACCCGGCCCGCTCGAGGGTCAGGAGCAGTCCGAGCGGCGGCTGCTCGCAGAAGGTGCCGACCACCACGACGCGACTCAGGTCCTGCTCGTGGCGATCTTCCGCCGCCGCCAGCTGGCGGTAGCTGCGCACCAGCTCGGTGTGCTCCTCGGGCGGCAGGACGTTGCCCGCCCGCACCACCAGATAGAGCTCCGAAGCGGGATAGACCCACGGCTCGTGGCTGCGAGCCTCGTAGAGGGCGCCGATCTCCCGCCGATTCTCGTTGTAGACCGCGATGCTTCGGCGCAGTGCCTCCTGGTCGGCGGCCCGGCCGCTCAGCCCGGCGAAATCGTCCAGCAGCTGCTCGAGCTCCTGACGCCAGAACGCTCCCCCGACGTCGGGCGAGAAGTTCTGCGGCACGTCAACGTAGCGCACGTAGCGATCCGGAAAGAGGAGCCGCCACATCCCTGACAGGTTGCGAATCACGTCGCAGATCGACGGAAAGAGCATTCCGTCGAGGGCGTCGAGGCGCCCGGTCAACGCCATCTCGATCGTGCTGCGCGGGATGTGGCAGATGTAGCTCTGGAAGTAGGCGTCGCCGCGGATGATCTCCAGGCGATCGCCGCCGCCGAGAACGCCCACCGGCAGCATGCCCGACGCATGGATCAGCTCGCGCGGCACGTAGATCGGCATGTGGCCGACCGCCTTGCGGTCGGCGCCCTCTGCCTTCCACTCCCGCACGGCGGTGAAGTCGACGTCCTCGAACAAGGCACGGACCCGTTCGAGCAGCTGGGCGAGCTCGGTACTCAACTCTCCGACCCGCCGCTCTGCCAGCTCGGCGGCCTCTTCTCCAGGAACGCGCGGATGCCCTCGACTGCGTCGGGCTCGCGCATCAGCTCGTCGACGTACTGCCGCTCGAGCTCCGGCAGCTCCTGGGCCAGCACCCTGCGAACCGTCCGGCGGGTCGCCCGCACCGCCTGGCGTAACGCCGCCGGCGACCGCTCCAGGAAGTCGTCGGCCAGCCAGGCCTCGAGCGCCTGGTCGAGCGTGCCGTCGGGCGCCGTCCGCGCCACCAGGCCGAGCTCGGCCGCTCGCTTGCCGGTCCAGGACGCGCCGGTCAAGATCAGCTCCGACGCTGGTCCGGCACCGATGCGCGCCGGCAGCAGCGCCGAGGCCGCGGGTGGAAAGACCGCCAGCCGGATCTCCGGTTGGCCGAGCGTCGCGCCCTCTTCGGCGAGGATCAAGTCGCAGGCGAGGACCAGCTCCAGCCCGCCACCAAGGCAGGCGCCCCGGATCGCGGCGACAGTCGGCGCCGGCAGCTCGAGGAAGCGACCGAGAAGCTGGTGCAGCTCGGCGAGCACCGCCTCGATCTGACCCGGCAGATGCTCCTCGACGCTGGCGCCGTAGCTGAAGTTCGGACCCTCGGCCTCGACCACGATCGCGACCAGATCGTCATGCTGGGTAAGCGAGTCGCAGATCCGATCGAGGTCGGCGATCATCGCGCGGTCGAGGATGTTCGCCTTGGGGGCGGTGAGACGCACCCGGGCCACCCGGCCGTCGTGGGAGAGGTCGAGTCTGGCGCGGTGGTCGCTCACGTCGCGACCTTCTCCGCCCCGGCGACCCACGGCGCGACCTCGCGGATCAGCTCCTCGCTCCAGCGTGCGCCCTCGGCAAGCCGCTGCCGGACACGCACGAAGTCGACCTCCCGCTCGTCGTGGGTGCCGTAGTGGAACGCCCGGAATCCGGCGTTCGCCTCGGTCATCATGTTGAGCGCCAGCCAGGCTCGGTTGGTCTCCCGGTTCCGGTCCCAGTGCTCGAGCTTGTGCTTGCGCAGGCTCTCGGTGGTCTTGGTGAGACAGTCGGGCATGGTGTAGACGAGGTCGGTGCACAACTCGTGCACCGCCTGGTCGAGAAGACTCAGGTCGGTCGTGCCAGAGCGCAGGATCTCCTTCCCCCTGGCGCGCTCGTCGCCGGTCTTCCATTCACCGAGCGCCAGGCGCCCCCATTCGTCCAGATGCCGGTCGGTGACCACCAGCGGATTGGGCGTCCACTCGCCGTCCACCTTGAGAATCGGGACGATCCTGGTCAGGCCGCCCAGGATGTAGAACCGGTGCGCGCTCCAGGGGCGGCAGAGCGTGCCCGAGATCATCGCGTTCTCCATCCCCACGAAGAGCGGCAGGAAATCGGTGCTGCCGCCGTCCGGAGCCGAGCCGTGCTTCGGCCCCGCCTGGCTGAAGATCGCCAGATCGCTGGCGATCGTGAAGTCGCACGCCATGCCGATCTCCTGACCGCCGCCAACCCGCATGCCGTTCGCCCGGCAGACCACGGGCTTGTCGCAGTGGAGGATGCCCGACACCATGTCGTTGAACAGCCGCATGTACTGCCGGTACTCGCCTGGAGCGCCGGCGTAGACCTCGGCGTACTCGCGGGTGTTGCCGCCGCTGCAGAATGCCCGATCTCCAGCGCCGGTGAAGACTACCGCCACCGCCGCCCGATCGTTGGACGCCTTGCGGAAGGCGAGGATCACCTCCTTGACGGTCTCGGTGGTGTAGCTGTTGAGCTCGCGCGGGTTGTTGAGCGTGATCCAGACGTTGTGCAGACGTTCGATCGGCTCGCCCTCGCGGTCGAGCACCGGTCGCCGCTCGTAGAGGATCTCGTGCGGCTCGAAAGGATCGACCAGATCGTGGTTCTTCAAACTGCGACTCCTTTCAGTTCGCCGGCTCCGAAGGCACCAGGATCGCCCTGCCGGCGAGGCGATGCTCGGCCACCGCCTGGAGGACCTCCGGCGCCCGGTCCAGCGGATGCATCTCGACGTAGGGCTCGAGCACGACCTTGCCGGCCAGGACCAGCTCCAGCGCCTCCGGGTAACGCTCCGGTGAGCTGCCCCAGTTGCCCTGGGCCGTGGCGTCGAACGCCATCAGGTTGGAGAGCCGGAGCTCCAGCTTCTCGGGCGTGAAGCCGACCACCGCCAGATGCGCGCCGGGCGCGAGCAGCGACCACGCGGTCTGCTGGCCGGCGGCGGTGCCGCTGGTCTCAAAAATCTTCAGACCGACCCCCGCGTGCTCGCCCGCGAAGGCTCGGATTGCCGACTTGAGCTCCCGGCGGTCGAGCTCGGCCGAGTTCACGGTGAGGGTCGCACCGTGGCTCGAGGCCAGCTCCAGACGCGACGGATCGACGTCGATCGCCACCACCGCGGCGCCGAGCGCGGCGGCAATCTGGACGCCGAAGCCGCCGACACCGCCGGCACCGACGAACACCGCTACGTCGTCGGCCGCCAGGCCGGCGCGCTGGATCGCCTCGAGCGGCGTGGTGACCGCGTCGGCGACCACCGACAGAAGCGCCAGCGACAGCCCCTCCGGCAGCTCCTCCGGCACCGGACAGAGGCCGTAGCTCGGCACCGTCACCTGGGTGGCGAAGCCGCCGTGGCCGTGATTGCCCGGCATGAACTGCTGGCGGCAGATCGTCGGCCGGCCGGCCGCGCAGGCGTCGCACGAGCCACAGGGCACGACCGCCGGTACGATCACGCGGCGACCGATCCAGTCCGAGGCTTCCGCTCCCGCCTCGACGACCCGGCCCGAGATCTCGTGACCGAGCACCAGGGGCAGCGGATGACGGGTGGGAACTCCATCGACCGCGAACGAAACGTCGGTATGGCAGACGCCGCATCCGGCTACCTGCACGACGACCTGTCCCGGCTCCGGTGCCGCGGCGGGCAGCTCCCATCGTTCGAGCGGCTGGCCCGGCGCGATCAATCGGAAGCCGTAGGGATTTCCATTCGAAGACACACGGCCTCCTGCTCGGTGCGGAGGTCCGGTCCGTTCGGAGCGATCTCCGCAGGTTTCGCCAGAAAACCTACCCGAGACCGGTCAACCGACGAACACCCATTCGGATGGCGCAATCCCCTGGGACACTACCCCCTGGGGCAGCCTCGACAAACCTCGTCACGACGGGGCGTTCTTGCCGAGGTCGACGCTCGCGACGGCCCCCCCACCCCCCCACTGAGGTGCCACCCTAATGCTTCCCCACTGAGGTGCCACCCTAATGCTGCAAGGGGACGAGCCCTCGTTCGCGTCTTCTTTGACGTGGGGCGAAAACTGCGCTACCTACCCGACGACAGCCACCTGGTCGAGATCACCTGCCGGGTGATCCAGCGGCGATTCCTCCTGCGGCCAAGCTCGCAGCTCAACGGGATCATCATCGGGGCGCTAGCTCGGCTCCAGCAACGCTACGACATGCAGATCTGTGCCCTAATCTACCTGTCGAACCACTGCCATCTCCTACTCAGGCCTCGCAGCGTCGAGCAACTCGCCAGCTTCATGCGCGATGTCAACTCCAAGATCGCCCG
>CAMYOG010000001.1 GCA_947259925.1 Thermoanaerobaculia bacterium | reverse complement strand
TCCCGAGTGGACCCGCCGGGTGTTGTAGAAGCCCTCGATGTAGTCGAAGATCGCCGCCCGTGCTTGGCGCTTAGTGGCGTACTCTGAGCCGAAAGAGGTGCCAGATGAGATGAGTCGGTCGGTCTCCCTACTGTGGCAATCTGCCCGGTAGGAAAAACCAAATCGGCGGAAGCCGAGGAAGGAGACCGACCATGGAGCATCTTGGCATCGACGTCCACCAGAAGTACAGCGAGATCTGCGGGGTGGGTGAGCAGGGCGAGGTGACGGTTCGCCGGCGGATCCCGACGACGCAGACCAGCCTGCGCCGCTTCTTCAAGAGCCGGGCTAAGAGCCGGGTGATCCTGGAGTGTGGCCCGATAACGCCTTGGATCTATCGGCTGATTCGTGAGCTGGGTCACGAGGTCGTGGTGGTGAACCCTCGGCGGGTGCGTCTGATCGCCGAGTCGACGCTGAAGACCGACGAGATGGATGCGGAGGTCCTGGCTCGGATCGGGCGGCTCGACCTGGGACTGCTGCGGCCGGTTTACCAGCGCAGCGCCGCGGCCCAGGAGCTCAGGACTCGGCTGCGGGTGCGCTCGGCGCTGGTGAAGTCGCGCACGGCTCTGATGAACACGATCCGAGGTGCCTTGCGGGCCCAGGGTTACCGCATGGCGTCGTCGACGCCACGCGGGTTTGTCGCCCGTTATCTCGAGGTCAAGCTGCCGGAGAGCCTGGCGGCGGCGGTCGACCCGCTGGTGGAGACGATCGCCGAGCTGACGCAGCGCATTGACGAGTTGCAGGCCGAGCTGACCGCGGAATCCCGCTCGGACGAGCTGGTGGCTCGCCTGCAGACCGTGCCGGGTGTGGGTCCGCTAGTCAGCCTGGCCTACGTCGCGTGGATGGATCGATCCGACCGCTTCACCAAGAGCCGGGATGTGGGTGCGTGCCTCGGTCTGCGGCCAAGTCTGCGCAGCTCCGGAGGTCGGGAGTACCGGGGGCGGATCACTCGCGAGGGCGACAAGGAGATGAGATGGCTCCTGGTCCAGGCTGCCCACGCGGCGATGCACAGCACCAAGGAGTCCTCTCTGCTGCGATGGGCGAGACAGCTCGAGCAAAGAGTCGGCAAAAGCAAGGCCGTTGTCGCTCTGGCGCGCAAGATCGGCGTGCTGCTGCATCGCCTATGGATCACCGGCGAGAGCTTCCGACCCTTTCCCCAGGCCACCTAGGAGCGCCGACCTACTCATAGCGGAGGGAGGACGACGAACGGTATCCGGCGACTCCGGCAATTGGGTTGGAGCTCTGACTCCGCGTGCCAGATGGGAGCGCCGAATCTCTTGACGGACAACTCACCATGCACCGGCCCCACGACGGGCCCTTTCGAGTGCGCATAGAAGCTCGTCCCAGACCTGGACGTCACCTCCCCAGAGAAGAATGAACGAGAAAGAGCGCTTGACCGTGCCGACCGACTCATAGAAGCCTTTTCGGGAACTCTAGTGTCAGAGCCGGGTACCTAACCGACCGGCGGCTCCGTTTGGTGACCGCTGGTCGGTTCTTAAGCTAGCCGCAAGCTAGCCGCGGGCGACAGAGGCTGCGGGCACCACGCCTGATGTGCGGACGCGTGCATTTGCCCGGTTCGCGGGCAGCGACACCACGATTCGAGCTGTACTGAGATCGGTCAAACGTCCAGCGCTAAGGATCGCCACAGACGAAGGCCAGCCGTGGCGGAAACGACCCTGGTGGGAACTCGGAAGTCCTGAGCCCAGAGCGCAAGTTCTCGACCGCTCGCCGGTAGGCGCATGTGAAGGCGTAGTAGGAAAGCTCGAGCACCTTGCGGGCCTCACGGCTGGCCGCGTGGAACCGCGGAGCTGGCGAGCGAGCCACCCGGCTCGGGCAGTCGTGCGGGTTCTGACGGAGAATCCGACGCTTGCCGAGGACCGTCGACTCGGTCTCGCGCAGAGTCTTGCGCGCCTCGGCCTCGATCTCCCGAACGATCGCCGCCACCCGCTCCCGCGTCTGATCCGCAGCAAGTCCCTCCCAGCAGGGCAGAGCCGAGAGCCTCAGGGACTCTTCGGTCGAAAACGCATAGCGGCTCGGTCGCTCGCCGCGTCGCCGTGCCTCGTACTCGCTCGTGCGATTGAACCAGATCCCGACCATCCGTCGGCCCTCGAGCAGAGCCTCGGTCGATGACACCCCGGGCCAATCCCGTGGGCTCCGCACCAGGAGCTCCTTGGTGCCCTGTGCTAGCAGGTACCGGAGCCGCGCTACCTGAGCCGCCTCTTCATCGCTCACGACAATGGCCCGGTAGCGCCGACCCCAGAACTTCTCGCGCCATGCGTGCAGACGACCAGCTTCCTTGGCCAGATTCCCGTTGAGATAGCCCATGAACAGAGCCAGCTGCTCGGCGTCGCGGGGACGGAGGAGCAGATGCATGTGGTTCGAGAGGAAGACGAAGGCACAGACCTCCACCTCATAGAACTGAGCTGCCCGCGCCAGAACGCCGAGGATGATCTCGTTCAGCTCACGGGAGGGGCGCAGTAGATAGCGGCCCTGGACCGTCCGCGAGGTGACCTCAACCAGTGAGTCGGGCGGGATGAAGCGCAGGTCTCGAGCCATCGACTATCTAGACGGAAAAGAGGGTTGGGTTCTTGCGACGATCCTCTACGAGGTGGATGGCACCTCCTTGGCCTGCAGGGAGCTCTGAGGGCTAAGCAACGATTCTCTACGAAATGGATGGCACTTGGCTGGGCACTTGGGGCTGGCAGCTGGGCAGCACCTCCTTGGGCAGGCCGATTCTCACGACGAACCTCTACGAAATGGATGGCACTTCCACTACCAACTACCACCCCTGTCTCAAAGCCGCATCAATAAACGGTATCCAAGGGTTCGTAGTATCTCCAATTTTTTGGACAGATCGCGATAAACTCCTTGAATATCGGCCGTTTGAGGCACTCCAAGGAACCGATTTGGTGGCACGAATCATGCTCTGCCGAAATGTGTCGAGTTGGGTCGAAGAGCGATGACCGACCGCATTCACAGGACTGGTGTGTTTCTGGTGGTGGCGCTCGTCCTGGCGGCGATTGTCGTCGGCCTGGGCGCGGTCACCTCCTACCGGCGGATCCAGAGCTTCCAGCCGCTCGGCTTCGAGGCGATCGCCGACGGTGGGCAGTGGCTGGTGCTCGAGGTCAGCGAGCCGAGCACCGGGGTCGAGCCGGGCGATCAGATCCTGCTGGTCAACGGTGAGCCGTACGGTCAGGTCGCGAGCCTCGAACAGGCCCTGAGGACCCGCGCTGCGAGTGACCTGCTGCTCTTCCGGGCGGGCGCGGCGGAGCCGTTCACGGTCACCTACTCGCTGCCGCCGCTTCAGATCGACTACCCCTATCTGATCCTGGCGCTGATCGGCCTCGCCTACCTCGCGATCGGCGTCTATACGCTCTTCCGCGACCACCGCCGGCCGGCGGCGATCTTCTTTCTCTGGTGCCTGACGACCACGGCGGTCTACGTGATTTCGGCCGTGGCGCCTTTCGATGCGATCGGTCGCGCCGGGTACAGAGTCGAGGAGCTGGCGCGGATTCTCCTGGCGCCGCTCACACTGCACTTCTTCGTGGTCTTCCCGACCTTCCTGGCGCGTAGCGACCGGGCGGAGAAGGTGGTGCCGTTCCTCTACATACCGGCCGCCTTTCTGCTGATGCTGCAGGCGGATCTGGTCTTCTTCGACGGCCGCTGGCTGTTCGGCGGCGCGGCGGGAACCGCCCTCACGATCCTCGACAGCCTGGAACTCTTCCACATCATCCTCTTCGCGCTCGCTTCGGCGGCTGTGCTGGTCTGGCGCCTGCTCAACACCGACGAGCTCGAGCAGCACCGGCAGGCGACCTGGATCGCCATCGGCATGGTCGGCGGCTATCTGCCCTTCCTGGGCCTCTTCGTGCTGACCGATCTGATCGGCATGTCGCTGCCGATGCCGGTTACGGCGCTGGCGGTTCTGCCGCTCAGCCTGGTACCCCTGACGTTCGCCTACGCCATTCTGCGCTACAAGCTCTGGGACATCGGCATCATCGTCCGGAGCGCCATCACCGCGAGTCTGACGGTGCTGATCGGCGTGATCGGCTTCTCGGTCGCCAACCTGACGATCAACCGACTGGTGCCCGACGAGCTCGCCCTCGGACGCAATCTGCTGACGTTCGCCTCGGGTCTGATCATCGCCGGTATGCTGCTGCCGACCCGTCGAGCGCTCAGCGGCTCGCTCGAGCGGCTGCAGTACCGCGGCTCCTGGGGCCGGCGGCGAGCGCTGGCGGATTTCGGTCGCGGGCTCCTGACCGAGCGCAATCTCGAGCGGCTGTGCAAGTCGCTCTCGCAGCAGCTCGAGATCAGCCTCGGCCTCCAGCGCACCGGCTTCTACATCGCCCACGGGACCGCGCTCCTGTCGGTTCGAGGTGAGCCCGAGCTGCCCGACATGCTCGGCTTCCAGCAGTTCGACAGCGACTTCTGGCGCAGCGATTTCGAGATTCTCCACGGCGTCGAGATCCCGACCGGCGAGCCGACCATCATGCAGCGCTTCTTCGAGCTCGGCTACCGCTACGCGTTTCCGCTGCGGGTGCGCGAGAGCTCACTCGGGTTCGTGCTCACCGGCTACCGCGAGGACGATCTGCCGTTCTCGAGCGACGACCTGCAGCTGGTGCGCAACCTCCTGAATCAGGCCGCGCTGGCGATCGAGAACGCGCAGCTTCTCCATCAGCTCCAGGAGCAGCTCGACGAGGTCATGCGGCTGCAGCAGTTCACCGAAGGGATCGTCGAGTCGTCGCCCGCGGGCATCGTGGTGGTCGACTCGGACGACCTCGTCCTGTCGGCCAACCTGGCGTTCTGCGATCTGGTCGACAGCTCGCCGCCGCGGGTGCGCGGCAAGGAGCTGGGGGAGCTGCTGCCGGTGTCACCGTTGCCCAAGCCGGGACAGGGCCTGCAGGAGGCGAGCTTCAAGAGCGAGGACGGCGTCGAGCACTACATCCAGCTGAGCGTCGCCCAGCTCGATCAGGCCGAGGGCGCGCCCCACCGGGTGCTGGTCGTCCAGGACGTGACCGAGCGGGTCTCGATGGAGAACGAGCTCAAGGAGAAGGACCGGCTCGCATCGCTCGGCATGCTGGCAGCCGGCGTCGCCCACGAGGTCAACACTCCGATCACGGGGATCTCGAGCTACGCCCAGATGCTGCTCGCGGATACCCCCGAAGAAGACCCCAAGCACCGGCTGCTCAAGAAGATGGAGCGCCAGACGTTCCGAGCGGCCCAGATCGTTCACAACCTGCTCGAGTTCGCGCGCAACCGCGAGCCCGATCAGGCCGTAGTTCCCATCGTGCCTCTGATCGGCGAAGCGGTGGATCTGTTGGCGGAGCGCATCGCGGAGCACAAGATCGAGCTCGACTGGCAGCCACCCAGCGACCAGGAGATCTCGATCCAGGGCAACAGCGGGGAGCTGCAACAGGTCTTCACGAATCTGATCTTGAACGCTCTCGAGGCGATGGGCACCGACGGCGGCAAGCTGACCCTCGAAGTGGATAGCGACGACCGCTGGGTTTGGGCCAGCGTCGAAGATACGGGACCCGGGATCTCTCCCAAGAATCTGGACAAGATCTTCCAACCGTTCTTCTCGAGCAAGCTGAAGACCGGTGGAACGGGGCTGGGTCTGGCGATCACCTACAACATCGTGCGCCGTCACGGCGGCGACATTCGAGTGATCAGCCACCCCGGCGACGGGTGCCGCTTTGTGGTCGAGCTGCCGGTACACCATCCGGCGGCGCGTCCGATCTAGCCGGCTCGTACAGCCGGCTCGGGGGAGGACAGCCGGGAGGGAAAGGCAGGGAGTAGGGTTTTGAGCCGCAACAGAATCCTGATCGTCGACGACGAGGAAGTCCTCCAGGACGTCCTCACCGACCTCCTGCAGAAGGAGGGCTTCGACACGGTCAGCGCCCGCACCGGCGAGGAGGGCCTGGAGATCCTCGAGCGCGAGGAGCTCGACCTGGTTCTCCTCGACCTGATGCTCCCGGGCATCTCCGGTCAGGACGTGCTGAAGCGGATCCGAGCCGAAGACCCCGACCAGGTGGTCGTGGTCATTACCGCCTTCTCTTCGATCGAGGGGGCGATCGAAGCGATGCGCGAGGGCGCGTTCCACTACATCCCGAAGCCGTTCAAGAACGAGGAGGTGCTGCTCACCGTCCGCCAGGGACTCAAGCAGCGCAAGCTCACGGTCGAGAATCGCCGCCTCCGCGAGGAGCTCAAGCAACGCTACGCCTTCGACAACATCATCGGCAAGAGCAAGCCGATGCGCAAGGTGTTCGAGCTGATCCAGCTGGCGGCACCGGCCAAGAGCAACATCCTCGTGCTGGGAGAGAGCGGCACCGGCAAGGAGCTGGTGGCCAAGTCGATCCATCACCACTCACGGCGCGCCAAGGGACCGTTTGTCACCGTCAACTCCGGCTCGATGCCGCCGGATCTGCTGGAGAGCAATCTGTTCGGACACGTCAAGGGCGCCTTTACCGGCGCGGTGTCGAGCAAGAAGGGCCTCTTCGAGATGGCTAACGGCGGCTCGATCTTCTTCGACGAGATCGGCAACATCCCGCTCGACACCCAGGCCAAGCTGCTGCGGGTGATCCAGGAGCGCGAGTTCATGCGCCTGGGCGGCGTCGACGTGCTCAAGGCGGACGTGCGCATCATCGCCGCGACCAACGCCGACCTCGAGGGCGCGGTCCACAACGGCGACTTCCGCGAGGACCTCTTCTACCGGCTCAACGTGATCACGATCGAGCTGCCGCCGCTGCGACAGCGACCGGAAGACATCCCGCTCCTGGCGCGCTCGTTCCTGGGCACCTACGCCGAGGAGAACGAGAAGGAGCTCGCGGACATCTCGCTCGAGGCGATGGAGCTGCTGCTCGACTACCAGTGGCCCGGGAACGTGCGCGAGCTCGAGAACGCTATCGAGCGCGCCGTGGTCCTCTCCCAGGACTCGGTCCTGGACGTCGACCTGCTGCCGCCGTCGGTCCGCCAGCCTAGCTCGGCGCCGACCCCGGCCACCTCCCTGCCCTCGAACGGCATGTCGTTCAAGGAGGCGATCGGCGCCTACGAGCGCCAGCTGATCGTCAAGGCGCTCCAGGCGTCGGGTGGCGTGCAGAAGAAGGCGGCCGAGATCCTGAAGGTGAAGCCGACGACGCTCCACGAGATGATGAAACGGTTGAATATCTCGGTGGACGCTCTGGTGATTCACTGATCGGCCGGTGGGGGTCAGGCCGGAGGGGGAGTACCTCCCAGGGGACGGCGCCCCTTCAGGTGGCCTGCGTGATTGAGAGCGGGGCGCCTCGGGTCGGCTGCGCTTTGGAACGTTCGGATTGATGGGGCGCGCTACTGGCGCTTGCCTCTACGCCCCTGGCGAGGTACTCCCCCTCCGGCCTGACCCCCACCTCCATCCGCGTTGGCGCAACGAGCGTCCAACAAGCGGGGGAAGGAGAGCCCCCCGCCCGCCCCTTCTTGATGGCCGGTCCAATAGAATCGCTGCCTCACCTGTCAATGACTCTGCTGCGAGGTAGCGCTGTGACCCGAGGTGCCTGGATCTGTCTGACCGTTCTGTCTGTTCTGACCGGGCTCGTGCCGCCCTCGGGCGCCACACCGCCGCCGATGGTCGAGGCGTTGAGCGATGGGGCGGAGCTGGATCTGCCGGCGCTCGACGACGGGGTGACGCAGCCGGAAGTCTTCTTCGGCTACTCGCTCGGCGATCGGTTCACCCATCACGAGCGGATCGTTGCCTATATGGAGCTCCTCGATCGGCAGTCCGATCGGGTCGAGCTGCTCCGCTACGGCCGGACGTACGAGGGGCGGCCGCTCTTGTTGATGGCGATCAGTAGCCCCCAGAACATCGCTCGGCTCGAGGAGATCCGGCACCGACACCTCGAGCTCGCGGATCCTCGGGGAGTCGACCCGCAGGAGATCGAGCGGATCGTCGCCGAGGACCCGGTGTTCACCTGGCTCGGCTACGGCGTGCACGGCAACGAGTCGTCGTCGGCCGAAGCGGCGGTGTTGACCGCCTACGTCCTGGCCGCCGGCGAGGGCTGGGACGAGCGGCTGCAAGACGTCATCGTGCTGCTCGACCCGCTGGTCAATCCCGACGGGCGTGAGCGCTACGTGCACTTCTTCGAGACCCAGCGCGGCTCGAGCCCGAATCCGTCGCCGATCTCGTCGGAGCACTGGGAGCCCTGGCCGGGCGGGCGCCAGAATCACTACCTGATCGATTTGAATCGGGACTGGGCGTGGGCCTCGCAGATGGAGACCGCCTTCCGCCTCCGCGAGTACGGCCGCTGGGAGCCGCAGGTGTTCGTCGACTTCCACGAGATGTGGTCCGACTCGACGTACTTCTTCCCACCCGCTGCCGACCCGATCTCGCCGTTGATTCCGCCCACCACGATCGGCTGGCTCGGTACCTTCGGTCGCGCCAACGCCGCCGCGTTCGATCGGCAGGGATGGACCTACTACGTCGGCCAGCGCTTCGACCTCTTCTATCCCGGCTATGGCGATTCCTACCCGGGCCTGCGCGGAGCGGTCGGGATGACCTACGAGATGGCGGGCCACGGCCGCGCCGGCTCGGCGATCGAGCGCTCCGACGGTCAGGTCCTGACCCTCGCCGACCGGTTGGCACGCCACTACACGACCTCGATCGCGACCGTCCAGGCGTCGATCGACAACCGCGAGGGGCTGCTGCGCGACTTCGCCGCGAGTCGGCGCGCCGCGATCGACCGGAGTCCCAGGAGCTTCCTGTGGCAGGCCGACGATCCCGAGGCGAACGCGGCCGCCACCCTGCTCCAAGGGCACGGCGTCGAGGTCGAGACGCTGTCCGAGAGCCGGCGGCTGAGTGCCCGCCCCCACTCGGACGACAGCGCGGTTCAACATGGGTTCCCGGCTGGGACGTACGTCGTCAGCACCAGGCAACCGCTCGGGGCGCTCGTTCGAGCTCTCATGGAGCCCGACGTGCCGATGGACGACGCCTTCATCCAGGCCCAGCGTGAGCGCGTCGAGCTCAACCAGCGGCCCCAGTTCTACGACATCACCGCCTGGTCGCTGCCGCTGGCCTACAACCTGGAGGCCTGGTCGGTCGATGGCGACGTCGATGGCGAGCCGGCGGTGCTCGACACCGCCGGCGGAGTACACGGCGAGGGTGCGCTCGGCTATCTGATCCCGCCTCAGGGGCTGGCCAGCTATCGGGCGGCGGCGCGCCTGCAGGCCGCGGACATCCGCTTCCGGCTCACGATCGAGGACCTACGACTCGATAGCACCGAGTACCCGTCCGGCACTCTCTTTGTCCCCCGCCGGGGCAACCCGGGCGATCTGGATGCCTCGATCGAGAGGCTCGCCGGGTTGGTGCGCATCCACCGCACCGGCACCGGTCTCTCGGAGAACGGTGTCTCGCTCGGCTCCGACCAGGTCGTGCCGATCCGGGAGGCGAAGATCGGTATCGTCAGCGGCCAGGGGGTCGACGTCACCTCGTTCGGCTCTCTCTGGCATCTGCTCGACTGGCAGGTCGGGGCCGAGCACCATCGCATCGACATTCGCACCCTGTCGCGGATCGAGCTCGCCGATCTCGATGTCATCGTCCTGCCGAGCGGCTCCGGCTACGGCGATCAGATCGACGAAGCGACAGGAGCGCGGCTGACCTCATGGGTCGACCGCGGCGGCGTCCTGGTCGCCGTCGGCGGTGCGGTCTCCTGGGTCGCGGATCTGGAGCTGGCGTCGGTCCAACGCTGGCAGGCGCCGCGACCCGATGCCGCCGACAACGAGGTCCCCGAGATGACCCCGGCGAACCGACCCCTCTACACGCCGGGCGCCGCCCTGGCGACCAGGCTGCGCAAGGTTCACCCGCTCGCCAGCGGAGTGAGCTCGGCCCCGGCGGCGATCTACCAGGGCCGGACCATCCTGCTACCGAGCGGCGACGCCCGCAACGATCTGCTGCTGGCCGACGAGGCCGACCCCGTGATCGCGGGCTTCGCCTGGCCCGAGGCGACCGAGCGGCTCAAGGGCTCGCTGCTGGTCGGCACCCACACCCGTGGCAGCGGCGGGGTGATCCTGTTCGCGCAGGAGCCCGCCTACCGCCTCTTCTGGCGGAGCACCGCGCCGCTCTTCCTGAACGCCGTCATGTACGGCCCCAGCCTGGCCGAGCGGCACAGCCTGGTCCAGTAGGTCGAAGCGCCGCTACTCGACCTTGCCGGTCACTCGCGAGGTGATCAGGAAACCGTTGTGGTTGTCGTACTCGTAGCTCGTCTCGCCGTGGAAGTGGTGCGTCGAGTGCGCCAGCAAGAAGCCTTCGTTCGAGTCCGAGCCCCAGTACTGGGTATTCAGCACCTTCGCCTGGTCGCCGCCCTCGTTGAGCACCTTGCGCAGCTCGACCTCGGCCAGGCCGCTCGTCATCTTGGCGCGCGCGACCTCGCCGCCCCGGTCCCACTCGATGTCGTCGGTGCGGACTTCGACCTTCTCCCACTGCACCGGGAACATGCGGCCGACCCAGTTGTCGATCGCGGCCCGCTGCTCGGGGGTAGTGGCGTTGTCGAGGGTCACCACCGCCCACTCGGTCGTGCCGTCGCCGAAGTGATCGCCGAGATCGCCCGACAGCCAGACCTTGGCGCCCGACAGATCGGTCTCGCCCCAGTGGCTACCGTCCTCGAACTTGTAGGCCAGATTGAACTCGCACTTGTGGCCGCCGGTCGGCTCCGCGTTGTAGTAGCAGGAGCAGAAGAGCGGGCAGGAGCACGCTTCGATGGCGGTCGCCCGCACGTCGTAGGTCCCGGCGTCGCCCATCTCGTCGCTCCCGGCGAGCAAGACGGCTCCCAGGCCGACTACGAGCACAGCGGTCCATAGGTAAACAAACGGTTTACGGGTCATCGCACTACCTCCTTTGCCGTCCGGAGAACCTGCCCAGCGCGTGTCCTCGGACCCTCTTATTCGTAGATGGCGATGACTCTATCGCATCCCGCCCGAATCAGAGGTTCCAGGCGTAGCCGATCTTCAGGAAGAGGCTGCGGTCGGCCTGCGTCAGGTCGACCGAGGTCTCCTGATTGACGAACCCTTCGCGGTTGTCCGAGTAGCCGAAGAAGAGGACCGTCCGCGGATTGACCTTGTAGGAGAAGAGGAGCTGCGTGAACAGATCCTGGCTCTCTGAGTCGACGTCGTCATCGAGGTAGAGGCTCGGATCGCGATCAATCTGCTGGTACTGGAAGATCCCGCGCACGAACATCCGCAGGTTGATCTGATACACGACCCGGAGCTGACTCAGGTTGACTTCGAACAGCTCGCCTTCGTCGACGTCGAGGCTCTGGAAGGTATGGGAGAGGGTGGTCCGCAGATGCTTGCCGACGTTGAAGCGCAGGTTGGGCTCGAGCACCACGGTCTCGGCGGGTCGGGTGTTGGCGAAGTCGACGTCGTCGCCGACCCGGTACCAGAGACCGAACCAGAGCTTGCCGTTGGGCGTCAGCTCCTGCCAGCCCTGGACGTTGAACTGATCCGGAAAGTCGACGCCGTCGAAGTGGCGGTCACGATCGACCAGGGCGAAGAAGACGTGTGACTGCTTGGGTCCGGAGTAGCTCGTCCAGACCTCGATCTCCCGCTCCAGCAGTTGACCGCTCTGGTCCTCGGTGCGGTCCCAGTCGCCGCCGACGCTGACGTGGTTGTACCAGTCCCCGTCCTCGCCGGTCCAGGTACGGCGTAGACCGCCGACCAGGAAAGTGTAATCGACCCGCGGCATGAAGCCCATGTCGGCGCGGAAGTCGGTCCCGACGTCGGTGTATTGGAGCCACCAGCCCCAGTCGCGTGAGTCGCGATTGTAGCGGAGCTTGTAGGCGACGTCGCTAAAGCTCCCCTCGGGCTGCTCGTAGTCCTCGACGATCTCGAGCGGATACTCGGTCCGCGAGCCGAGCGCCTGGAACTCGACCGTGTCCTTGTCGTTGATCCGGTAGACGCCGTCGAAGCCGCCCAGGTAGTTGGAGTAGTCGCCACCGGCGCGGCTGGTGAACACACCGCCGAGCGCCGAGGAGTTGCCGAAGTCGCGGCGATAGCGCAGCGAGGTATCGGTGGTCTCGAAGTCGAACGTGTCGGCGTCGGAGCCCTGGCTACCGGGGAAGAGCAGGTTGGTGATCGTATCCTGCGCCGCGAAGACGCCGATGCCATTCTTCCCCTGCTTGCCGGTCAGCTTTACACCCCAATCGGGATCCGAGACGTTGCGCGTGAAGACCGCGTTGAAGCTGGTGTCGAAGAAGTCCGCGCCCTCGAGGAAGAACGGGCGTCGCTCGGGGAAGAAGAGCGTGAACTGGTTGTTGACGTCGAGCTGGGCGACGTCCGCCTCGACCTGCGAGAAATCGGGGTTGATCGTGCCGCTCAGCGACAGATTCGGAGTCACGCCCCAGCGCACCGTCAGCCCGGGGTCGGTGTCGACGCTGCCGTCCTCGAAGTCGCCGTCCGGGAAGTCGGAGCGCTCGTCGGTGCGGCCGGAGACCAGAGTCGGGTTGATCTCGAGGTTGCGTCCCGGGCTGATGCCGTTGAACCCTTCCATCTTCGAGATCTGGCAGAGGTAGCAGCTGACGTCGCGGTCCATCGGCTGCGAGGCGAGCCGGTGGCGATCGCTGCGCGGGTAGAAGCGGATGAAGTCGACTCCCCAGACCTGATTGCCCTGCCCTGCCGGAAAGCGCAATTGGTGGAACGGGATCGCCATCTCGACCTCGTAGCCCGACTCGGTGATCCGGCCGGCCGAGTCCCAGATCGCGTCCCAGGAGTCGGTCTCATTGCCGCCAACGTCGTCGTTGAAGAGGTCCATCTGCACGCCGAGCGGGTTGGCGAAAAACTCGAAGGCGCGGCGCTCGTCGTTGAAGGTGTCGAGCACGATACCGACGAAGTCGTCGTTGTACGCCGTGTCGCGATCGGAGAGATGGGCACGGATCGCCTTCGGGTTCGGGTCCTTGGCCCGGAAGCCGACGTAGAGATGGCTGGTGTCGTAGAAGACCATCGCCTCGGTCTCGACCGGCGCCGGCATGTTCTCGGCTGGGCTGGTCTCGAACGGGAGCGAGAGCCGGGCGGCACGCTGCCAGAAGCCCTCGTCGAGCCGCCCGTCCACCGAGATCTCTCCCCCCTCCCAGCGCGGCACCTGATACGGCCGGGTGGTCGAGCCCGACGGATCGCCCTGATCGATCGGATCGGCGATCTGCGCGGCGTCCGGATCGTCGGCCGCCGGCGTCTTGGCGCCGTTGGCTCCCGCCGCCGGCACGGCCGCCAGCACCACCGCGAGCAGAGCGGCCGGAAGCGCGGATCTGAACAGCTGAGGCATCGCGGCGGACGGGACGTGAGCGTCGGCTCCTCTCATGATACGTACGGATCCGCCGGTGGTTTGTCCCTATTCTCCAGGCTCTTTGCTCTTGAGACCGGAATCGGCCTGAAACGTCACGTCCCTTGCTTCGTACTGTCTTGGATGGGCGCGTGGCGGCCTTCGTTTAGGCGTCGTCCTCTTAGACGCCATCGGTCGGCCGCGGTTCCGCCCGATCGCAGACCGTACAGAGAGCGGTGCCGCCCGCGCAGCGGATGGGGACCTTGACAGCACCGGGCGATGGCGTGTGAGTAGTGATACGGAAAGGGCCAGCGCACCCCAGACGGGGCCTAAAGCGCAGCGCCCCCACTCCGTCACCACAAGAGGAGACTTGCCAGGCCTCGTCGCCTGGCAAGGCTCTCTCGTGCTCCTCGTTCAGAAGGGGCGCGGGCCAGCCCCGGACGGGGTGCGCTGGCCCTTTCCGTACCACTACCGGCTTGCGGGACGCCACCCGCATCGGGTATCATTCCGCTTCTTGCGCCCTCGGCGCCTGGTCGACAGACGCGCCGAGACCCCTCCAGGCAGATAGGACAGACCGACCGACCCGGAGCGAATGCGCGAGATCTTTTTCTGGATCAAGGATCAGTCATGTCTCGCAAGTGTCAGATCACCGGCAAGAAGCCGAACGCCGCTCGTCACGTCTCGCACGCGCACAACGTCACCCCGCGCTGGCAGAAGCCGAACGTGCAGAAGAAGCGGATCTACGTGCCCGAGCTCGACCGCTGGGTGCGGATCCGCCTGTCGACCCGGGCCCTCCGTACGATCAACAAGAAGGGCCTCATGCGCTACCTGCGAGACGAAGGCCTGACCCTCAAGGACGTCACCTGCTGAGCCGAGGGAATCGACAATGAAGGCCGACATCCACCCCGACTACCACCCCGTGATCTACGTCGACGCCGCCGCCGGCGAGGAGTGGATCTCCCGATCGACGCAGACGAGCGAAGAGACGCGTGACATCGACGGCGTCTCCCACTACGTGATCCGCCTCGAGATCTCGTCCTATTCGCACCCGTTCTTCACCGGCAAGCAGCGCTTCGTCGACACCGCCGGCCAGATCGAGAAGTTCAAGCGCAAGTACGGCAAGAAGTAGCGGCCTCGCCGCTAGCTACCGTACATCGCCAGGCTGCCGGCGCGAGCTCGCGCCGCGGGCCGCCTGTTCGCCCTGCCCTTGCCCGCCGCCCGTGGCGGGGCCATACTTACCCACGGCTCGGCGCCGTCGACCGCGACGCGCCGACCGGGAGTCACGACATGCTGGAACAACTGATCGCCATCGAAAAGCAGTACGACGCCCTGACCGAGAAGCTGGCCGACCCGGCGCTGGTCGCCGATCAGAAGGCGTTCGTCGAGGCCAGCAAGCGGCTCGCCGACCTCGGCCCGCTGGTCACGCTCTACCGCGAGTACAAGGAGCTCGAGGAGCAGCGGGAGAAGACCGAGGAGATGCTCGGAGAGCTCGACAAGAACGACGAGCTGTTCGAGCTGGCGGAGCTCGAGAAGAGCGAGATCGAGGAAAAGCTGACGGCCATCGAGGAGAAGCTCAAGGACGAGCTGACCCCCAAGGATCCCAACGACGAGCGCAACGTGGTGCTCGAGATCCGCGCCGGCACCGGCGGCGACGAGGCGACCCTGTTCGCGGCCGAGCTGTTCAGGATGTACAGCCGCTACGCCGAGGAGAAGCGCTGGAAGGTCGAGATCATCCAGCTCTCGGAGTCCGGCATCAAGGGCATCAAGGAGGTCTCGGCGATTATCGAGGGCAAGGGAGCGTATAGCCGGCTGAAGTACGAGGCCGGCGTGCACCGCGTCCAACGCGTCCCCGAGACCGAGGCTTCGGGCCGGATCCACACCTCGGCGGTGACCGTCGCCGTCCTGCCGGAGGCGGAAGACATCGAGATCGAGATCGACGAGAGCGAGCTGCGGATCGACCGCTTCTGCTCGTCGGGCCCCGGCGGCCAGGGCGTCAACACGACCTACTCGGCGGTGCGCCTTACCCACGAGCCGACCGGGATCGTCGTCTCCTGCCAGGACGAGCGAAGCCAGATCAAGAACAAGGCCAAGGCGATGCGCGTCCTCAAGGCCCGCTTGCTCGAGATCGAGAACGAGAAGGCGGCCTCCGAGCAGAGCGCCGAGCGGCGCAAGATGGTCGGCTCGGGCGATCGCTCCGAGAAGATCCGTACCTACAACTTCCCCCAGAGCCGGGTCACGGACCATCGCATCGGCCTGACCGTGCACCAGCTGCAGGACGTGCTCGAGGGGACGCTCGAGCCGTTGATCGAGCCGCTCGCCACGCACTTCGCGGCCGAGAGTCGGCAGCAGAGCGTTGCTGACTGACTCCCCCGGGACGCTGCTGGCCGAAGGGCGCCGTCGGCTCTCCGAGGCACCGTTCGAGCCCTCGACGCGCGAGGCGGCGCTGCTGCTCGGCCGGGTGCTCGAGCTTAGCGAGGCCCAGGTGATGGCACGCTCGGCGGAGCCGGTGCCGGCCGAGCTCGCCGTGCGCTACCGCGCCCTGCTCGAGCGCCGTCTCACCGGCGAGCCGATCGCCTACATCCTCGGCGAGCGGGAGTTCTACGGCCGGCCGTTCCGAGTCGACTCGCGGGTGCTGATCCCGAGGCCCGAGACCGAGCATCTGATCGAGGCCGCGCTCGAGCTGAGCCTGCCGGAGCGCCCGGCGATCCTCGAGATCGGCGCCGGCTCGGGTTGCCTCGCGGTGACCCTGGCACTCGAGATCGCGCGATCGACGGTCGTGGCGACCGACATGGTGCCGGGCGCCCTGGCGGTCGCCGCCGCCAACGTGCACGCTCACTCGGTCGAGCATCGGGTCCGCCTGGTCGCCGCCGATCTCGCCGGAGCGCTCGAGCTGACAGCCTTCGACCTGGTGATCAGCAACCCCCCGTACATCGATCCGTCCGAGAGCGCTCAGCTCTCGATCGAAGTCACCGACTTCGAGCCCGCCCAGGCCCTCTTCGCCCCGGATCAGGGCACCGCGATCCTCGAGCGCCTGACCTCGGAGCTATCCGGACTCCGCCCCGGTACCCCGATCCTCCTCGAGATCGGCTACGACCAGGAGGACCGGATCACCCAGCTTGCCGACAAAGCGAACCTCACCCTCCAGGAAGTCCGCAAGGACCTCGCCGGTCACCCCCGCGTCGCCCTCCTCTTCTCTCGATAGGTCACGGGCTCTTCTGCAACCACCGGTAGCGGCTCGCGGCCCCCGCGAGATAATGACCCCTGGCGCATGAACCAGTTCCACATCGAGGGTCCCAACCGCGTGACCGGCACCATCGAGGCCGGTGGCGCCAAGAACGCCACCCTGCCGGCGATGGCCGCGAGCCTGCTCACCGACGAGCCGCTCGAGCTCCGGCGGGTCCCGCGGGTCCGCGACATCCGAACGATGGCTCGACTCCTGACCCATCTCGGCGTCGACAACGAGGCGGACGACGAGGTCGTGCGTCTATGCCCGACCGGAGCCGAGGACCTGGACGACGCTCCCTACGAGCTGGTCAAGGAGATGCGCGCCAGCGTTCTGGTGCTCGGTCCGCTCCTCGCCCGCCGCGGCCGCGCCCGGGTCTCGCTCCCCGGCGGCTGCGCCATCGGAGTGCGCCCGATCGATCAGCACCTGGCGGGGCTCGAGGCGCTCGGCGCCGAAGTGGCTCTCGAGCACGGCTACGTCACCGCCCAGGCTCGACAGCTGACCGGCGCCCGCTACCGCTTCGGCATGCCGACGGTCGGCGGCACCGAGAACCTGATCATGGCCGCCACCCTGGCGCGCGGCACGACCCGGCTCGAGAACTGTGCCCGCGAGCCGGAGATCGTCGACCTCGCGGAGCTCCTGAACGCCATGGGCGCCCGCATCAAGGGCGCCGGTCAGGAGACCGTCGAGATCGAGGGTGTCGAGACGCTCTCGGGCACCGCTCACACCATCATCCCGGATCGGATCGAGGCCGGCACCTACCTGGTGGCCGCCGCGATGACCTCCGGGGACGTCACGGTGGCCGGGTCGCGCGCGGCCGATCTGGCACCTCTGCTGGAGAAACTGGCCGAAGCCGGCTGCCGATTCGAGCAGCTCGAGGACGGCATCCACCTTTCCCGGGACGGCGAGCTCCGCGCCCGCGACATCGTCACCGCCCCCCATCCGGGCTTTCCAACCGACCTCCAGGCCCAATACATGGCGCTGATGACGCAGGCCGAGGGGGTTTCGACCATCTGCGAGACGGTTTTCGAGAACCGTTTTCAGCACGTCCCGGAGCTCGGCCGGATGGGCGCGAAGATAGAGATCGACGGCAGCTACGCACGCGTGTATGGCCCGTCGCCCCTCTCCGGAGCCAAGGTGATGGCGACCGATCTCCGAGCGTCCGCCTGCCTGGTACTGGCCGGATTGGCGGCCGACGGCCAGACCGTCGTCGACCGGATCTACCACCTCGACCGGGGCTACGAGAGGATGGAGCAGAAGCTGACGACCCTCGGAGCCCGCGTCGAGCGCGTCTGACCCGCGTTTCTGGCATGTCGTTCGCAGGCGAACGCCGACGTGGAGGACTGCATCTTCTGCAAGGTGGCCGCGGGTGAGATCCCGTCCGACATCGTCTATCAGGACGAGCAAGTCGTCGCCTTTCGGGACATCCAGCCGCAGGCGCCGACCCATATCCTGATCATCCCGCGCAAGCACATCGCCACGCTGCTCGAAGCGACCGACAGCGACGTGGATCTGCTCGGCCGGATGCAGGCCACGGCGATCAGCCTGGCGCGCTCGGAGGGCCTCGATCAGAGCGGATTCCGCCTGGTGACCAATACCCTGGCCGGAGCCGGCCAGAGCGTGTCTCACGTCCACCTCCACCTCCTCGGCGGCCGAGTGCTCGGCTGGCCACCCGGATGATCGTCGCCCTCGCCCTCCTACTGCTCGGCGCGGAGGATCCGCGGGTCCCGATCGCCGAGCTACAGTTGGAGGGCCGCCCAGCCCAAGCGCTGGTGCGGGTAGAGACGGCGCTCCGGGACGAGCCCGACGCCGCCGGCAAGCTCGGTTTTCACTATCTGCGCGGGCACCTGCTCGAGCAGCTCGAGCGGCGGGACGCCGCCCAGCGGGCGTTCTCGCAGGCGATGCACGCGCTGCCGCAGCTGACTTCCTACAGCCGCTACCGCCTGGCGCTGAATCAGTTCCGACTCAATCATCCCGAGGTCGCGGCCGGGCTGCTCGCCCAGGTGCTCACCGATCGCCCGCCGCAGCCGCTCGCCCGGCCGGCGACCGAGCTCCTCGTGCGCGCGCTCGAGGCGGGTGGCGACTGCAGGCTGCTCGATCAGATGGACAGTTGGCGCCTCACCCCGGACGCCCGGCGCGGGCTCCGGCTGGCGAGCGCCGACTGCATGATGCGCGCGGGTCGCCGCGACGAGGCTCGCGCGACCCTGGTCTCGCTCCTCGAGGAGGAGGTCGGCGACGAGCCGGCACGGGCGGCAGCGGAGCGGCTCAACCGCCTGATGAACACCTCCGACCCGAACCCGCCGTCACGAATGGTCGGCATGGCGTTCTATCGTCACCGCCAGTTCAGCCTGTCGGTCTTTCATCTGAGCCGCGGTCTCGGCAACCCGGCCAGCTGGCAGACCGACCTCCGGGACGAAGAGGACTTCGAGGTCCTCTACGCGCTTGCGCGCAGCAACTTCTGGCGCCGCGACTACATTCAGGCCGCCAGCCAGTTCGGCCAGCTCGCGGCGGCGACGACCGACCCCGAGGAGAAAGCGCGTGCCCTCTACCAGCAGGGCCGCGCCTGGGAGCTGTTCGGCAACTGGGACAACGCCGCCGACAGCTACAAACGGGCCTACCTGGCCGAGCCTGCGGGCACCTGGGCGGACGCCGGGCTGATGTCGGCTCTGCGCGTCGAGTGGCGGACCGGCGACGAGGTCACCGCCCTGCAGCTCTACGAAGAGCTGGCGAGCCGCCGTAGCTGGCAACCGATGCTGAACCGCGCCTCCTTCTTCCTCGCCGCCTCGGACATCGTCCGCGGGCGGGGCGATCGGGCTCGGGGCTGGCTGGCGCGCACGGTCTACGACCGCGACGACTCGACGGTCGAGCTCTCCTACTGGCAGGGCCGGCTGGCGGAGCTGACCGACCCTCGAGAGGCGGTCGACCGCTATATCGCCACCGCGGTCGAGGACGCCTACCACCCGCTCGCCCGCGCCGCGCTGCGCCGGCTGGCCGAGCCGCCGCTCGCGGAGGCGGCGCTCACGCGCGCGCTCCGCCTGGCGAGCTCGTCGCGCACCAACGATCTCTACGGCGCCTGGCTGGTGCTGGGCGAGAGCCGCGCGGAGGGGGCGGCGGCGCTCGGACGCCTCGAGAGCCGGCTCGCGGGCGACGCCAAGGCCCGGACCTACCTCGAGATCGCCGCCCAGCCTCCGGCCGAGTGGCCGATCTGGGAGGCGCGGCTCACCCAGCCCGAGGAGCTGCTCCTGGCGCTCGGGGTCTGGGACCAGGGCGCTTCGGTGGTGCTGAAGCACTTCCCGGCGACCGATCCGTCGCTCGCCTTCACCGGCGGCCGGATCCTGGCGCACGCCGAGGCGTCCAGGCCGTCGATCTACATCGGCGAGATCCTCCACAAGCGCATGCCGGCGCAGCTGCCGAGCGCCCTCGCTCCCCACGCGCTGCGCCAGCTCCTCTACCCGCTGCCCTACCGCGACCTGATCGTGCGCGAGTCGGAGCGCTGGGGGATCGATCCGCTTCTGCTGGCGGCGTTGATCCGAGAGGAGAGCAAGTTCGATCCGCGAGCGGTGTCGGGAGCGTCGGCACGGGGCCTGGCCCAGTTCGTGCTGCCGACCGCCAACCGGCTGGCACAGCAGATCGGCATCGAAAACCTCCGAGCGCGCGACCTGCACAGCCCGTCGGTGTCGATCGCACTGGGGGCCGCCTACATGGCGGAGCTCGCCAGCCAGTTCGGCAACGGCGCCCACCTGGTGCTCGCCGCCTACAACGCGGGTGAGGACCAGACCAGGGTCTGGCGAAGCTACTGCTACAGCACCGAGCCGGAAGAGTTCTTCTCCAAGGTGGGTTTCCCGCAGACGCGCTCCTACCTCCGCAAGGTGCTCACGAGCCGCGAGCAGTACGCCCAGCTCTACGGCGAGTAATCACTCGATCCGCTCGAGGACCCGTTCCGGCAGCTGGTCACGCTGGGAATCGAAGTAGTCCTCGATATCGGCTTCGAGCCTGAGCTCGTCGGTCCAGATCCCGATCTCCTGGTTGAGCCGCTGCTCGCGAAGTAGCGACCGGATCTGCTCCCGGACCTCGGCGATCTCGGGCACCGTCTGACGCCGCTTGCGGAGCTCGGGAACCAGGGTCTCGTCGTAGTAGGTCTGGACCTCCTCGAGGCCGATCAGGACCCGCGGACCGAGCCGCTCCTCGACGTAGATCAGCACCATCAGCTGGCGAGCGATCAACTGCCGGAGCCCGTCCTCGTCGAGTCCCAGCTCCTCGAGCCTGGCGGCCATCGCGGCGGCACCGTCCATACGCTCGCGCATCGCTGCGAGCTGCTCTTCGACATCCTCGAGCGGCACCTCGGCGAAGCCGTAGCGATCGATCTCGTGGAAGCGCAGCTTCTGGTCGATCAGCTGATCGAGCAGCCGGCGTCGGAACGCGTCGTCCTCTTCGTCCTCGAGCCGCTCCACCAGGCCGAGGCCGGCGACCTGTGCCAGCTCCGACTCGAGGATCGGGTCCTCGTCGACGACCGCCAGCACCCGATCGGCGAGCTCCGTCGGCTCGCTCTGGAGCCCCGCGACGCTGCCGGGGAGGCCAGCCAGGAGAGTGGTCATGAGCAGCAGGGAGCGGAATCCCGCACGCGCCGTCGGCCTCATCGGGGACCGAGTATAAGACGCCTCTCGAATGAGCAACGGTACAATGGCGGCGCGAACCACCGGGCGAGCCAGAATGAATCGGAGCGCATCATTGCTGACGGTCGGCCTCGCCCAGATGGACTGTCGGCTGGGTGACGTCGCCGCCAACCTGGAGCAGCACCTCGAGTGGGTGGAGCGCGCCCGCCAGCAGGGCGTCGAGCTGCTTCTGTTCCCGGAGCTGTCGCTGACCGGCTACCGGCTGCTCCACCTGACCAGCCGGGTGGCACTGCGGATCGACCGCTCGAGCGAGGTCGAGCGGCTCGCGGACGCGGCCGGAGAGATGGCGGTGGTCTTCGGCCTGGTCGAAGAAGACGCCGAAGGCGTCCTCTACAACAGCGCCGTCCTGGTGCGAGGCGGCCGGGTCGAGCACGTCCATCGCAAGCTCTACCTGCCGACCTACGGCATTTTCCAGGAGGGGCGATTCTTCGGTCCCGGCGATCGACTCGAGCCGGCGCCGATGGCCGATCGCCGCTTCGGACTGCTGATCTGCGAGGATCTCTGGCATCCTGGGCTGGCGCGCCGCCTGGCCGTCGGCGGCATGAAGATCCTGCTCGTGGTCTCGGCCGGCCCGGGGCGGATCGGCTCGGGGGAGCAGCCGGCGAGTCACGAGGTCTGGGAGGTACTGACCCGCTCGACCGCCCTGGTGAACACCTGCTGGGTGCTCTACTGCAACCGGACCGGCTGGGAGGAGGGATCGTTCTACACCGGCGGCAGCCACATCGTCAGGCCGGGCGGCGAGATCCTCGAACGAGCCGCCTTTCTCGAGGAGGAGCTGCTGGTCGCGCAGGTCGACCCGCGCGAAGTCGACCGGCTCCGTTGGCGTCTACCGCTGGTACGGGACGTCAGGGACGACATCCAGGGACCGGGCTTCTAGGGAGCGACGCCATGTGGTCACCCGAGATCATTCGAGCCCGCCTCGAGCTCAACGCCGAGCTCGCCAGCAAGGCGCTGACCGGCTTCATCGCCGACGGCAACCGGAGCGCCGGGACCGAGGGGATGGTGCTCGGCCTGAGCGGTGGCGTCGACTCCGCTCTCTCCGCGGCGCTGGCGACGCGAGCGCTCGGACCCGAGCGGGTACACGCGTTCATCCTCCCCTACCGGACCTCGAACCCCGATTCGCGGGCCGACGCCGAGGCGGTGGCTGCGGAATTCGGCTTCGGCACCCGGGTGATCGACATTTCGGCTCTGGTCGACGCCTACTTCGATGCCGACGAAACCGAGGCCGACAACGTCCGCCGGGGCAATCTGATGGCCCGGGCCCGGATGGCGATCCTCTTCGACCAGGCCAAGAAGCTCGGCTGCCTGGTGCTCGGGACCTCGAACAAGACCGAGATCCTGCTCGGCTACTCGACGATCTTCGGTGACAATGCCAGCTCGCTCAACCCGCTGGGCGATCTCTACAAGCAGCAGGTCTGGCAGCTGTCGGAGCACGTCGGAGTGCCCACCCAGGTGGTCGCCAAGCCGCCGTCGGCCGACCTCTGGCCGGGCCAGACCGACGAGGGCGAGCTGGGGATCGCCTACGCGACCGCGGACGAGGTGCTCTATCTGATGTTCAACCAGGGTCTGAGCATCGACGAGGTCATCGACATCGGCTACGCGGCCGAGACGGTGCGCAAGATCGACTCCCTCGAGCGCCGCAACCGGTACAAGCGTCGCCTCATGCTGATCGCACGACTCTCCGACAGCGCCATCAATCTCGACCGCGAGATCCCCCGCGACTAGGCGGCCGCCGCCGCGGAGATAGAGGTGACCGTCGACTCGCCATCGGGCAAGCTGGTCCTGGTCGCGACCCCGATCGGCAATCTCGACGATCTGAGCCCGCGTGCCCGGGAGGCGCTCGAGACCGCCGATCTCGTCGCCTGCGAAGACACCCGCCGGACCGGCCGGCTGCTGGCTCGGCTAGGGATCAAGCGCCGCCTGGTGTCGCTGCACGAGCACAACGAGCGCGCTCGCCTGCCACGGCTCCTCGAGGAGCTCGAGCAGGGACAGACGATCGCCCTGGTGAGTGACGCCGGCACGCCGCTGCTCTCCGATCCGGGTTTCCTGCTGACCCGCGGCGCGGTCGAGCGAGGCTTGCGCGTCGAGCCGATTCCGGGACCCTCGGCGGTCCTGGCGGCGCTCGTCGTCTCCGGGCTGCCACCCTATCCGTTCACCTTCGCGGGCTTTCCGCCGCCAAAGTCCGGCAAGCGGCGCCGTTTCTACGAGCGGTTTGCCGAGCTCGACCACACGGTCGTCTACTTCGAGTCGCCCCACCGCGTGCTCGCCAGCTTGAAGGACGCGGCCGAGGTTCTCGGCGAGCGCCAGGCGGTCGTCGCCCGCGAGCTGACCAAGCTGCACGAGGAGGTGCTGCGGGGGACCCTGTCGGAGCTCGCCGAGCGGCTGGCCGAGCGCTCCGTCATCCGGGGAGAGATCGCCCTCGTCGTCGCAGCCTCGCGGTATGACGCCGCCGGCAAAGGCGTCTAGACTCATCGTCGTAGAGACGATCGGAGGAGTTCGACCATGGCCGACAGTCGTACGCTCACACTCACGCTCATCGCCGCTTGCCTCGTTGGAGGCCTTTGGCTGGAACCGACCGCGCTACGGGCCGAAGAGGAGGCCGCACCGGCGGCGCCCGAGGAGGTGCCCGAGATCGAAGAGCGCTCCTCGACCACCGAAGGCTCGGTGGTGATCGCCGGCCAGCGGGTCGACTACACCGCCACCGTCGGTGACATCGTCCTGCGCGACGACGACGGCGAGCCGAAGGCGAAGATGACCTACGTCTCCTACCTGCGCGAAGGCGTCGCCGACCGCCGTGGCCGGCCGGTGACGTTCGCCTTCAACGGCGGCCCCGGCTCCGCTTCGGTCTGGGTCCACCTGGGCGCCTTCGGTCCCAAGAAGGCCGAGCTCGACGCCGAGGGGATGCCGCTCGGACCGCCCCCCGGGCGGCTGGTCGACAACGAGTACTCGCTACTCGACGCCACCGACCTGGTGTTCATCGACCCGGTCGAGACCGGCTGGAGCCGGCCCGCGCCGGGCGAGACGACCGAGGAGTTCACCGGCTACACCAACGACGTCGAGTCGGTGGGCGAGTTCATTCGGATGTGGCTGTCGCGCAATGATCGCTGGGCATCTCCCAAGTTCGTCGCCGGCGAGAGCTACGGCACCACCCGCTCGGCCGGTCTCGCGGACTACCTGCAGAACACGCACGGGATGTACCTCAACGGGATCTGCCTGATCTCGTCGGTGATCAACTGGGGCACCAAGGTCTTCAACATCGGCAACGACCTGCCCTACCCCCTGATCCTGCCGACCTACACCGCCACCGCCTGGTACCACGGCAAGCTGCCCGATCGGTACGGCGACCTGCAGTCGGCCCTCGTCGAGGCCGAGGAGTTCGCCCTCGGCGACTACAGCGCGGCGTTGATGCTCGGCGATCGGCTGCAGGGCGAGCGCCGGGAGCGGATCCGAGCTCGGCTCGCCGAGCTCTCCGGGCTCTCCGCGGAGTTCCTGGAGCGGTCCGACCTGCGGGTCGACATCTACACCTTCGCCAAGGAGCTGCTGCGAGACCGCGGCGAGACGGTCGGCCGGCTCGACAGCCGCTACAAGGGGAAGGATCGCGACGACATCGGACAGTTCTTCGAGTTCGACCCGTCGGGCTCGGTGGTCACCGGCTGGTACGTCTCGCTGCTCAAGGACTATCTGCGTCACGACCTGGGCTACGAGAGCGACGTCGTCTTCCGGCACTCGGCGGGCGGCAGGATCCGTCCCTGGAGCTATCACGAAGATCGGCCGCGGCTGAGTTACGGCACCAACGCCTACGCCAACTACGCCGAGCACCTGCGGGCGGCGATGCACAAGAACCCCTATCTCAAGGTGCTGGTCCAGAGCGGCTACTACGACCTGGCGACGCCCTACTTCGCCTCGGACTACACGGTCGACCACATGCAGCTCGATCCGGAGCTCCGGGACAACATCGAGGTCGCCTACTACGAGGCTGGGCACATGATGTACGTCCGCGACCAGGACCACCGCAAGTTCCGCGAGGACTACCTGCGGTTCATGGAGTCGGCCCTGGAGACCACCGACTAGCGGCCGTTCGCCCCCACCGGGTCGGACTCGAGCTCCGCCGCCCGCCGGATCACCTGGTTGCGCTCCTTCAGAAGCCTGGTCAGGTAGCGGTCGAGAAGCAGCGCGTCGACCAACCTGCCGACGACGCCCATGGGCGACGCGAACTCGAGCACGTCGCGCATGCGGGTTCCGCACTCGATCGGGTCGAAGTAGTGGTCGTGGACGAAGCTCTTGAACCGCCCTCGAGTCATCTCGTCCCGGAAGTGCCGCGGCCGATCGAATGCCGTGATCCGCGAGGTGTGCTCGTGCACGATGCCGAAGTGACGGGCGCGCCAGGTGACCTGCTCGCCCAGCTCGATCAGGCCGGTCGTCCTGCCGGCGACCGCGCGCTCGGAGGTGTGAGCCATCGATCTCTGGTGGAGATCGAGATCGCGGGCCAGGTCGAAGCAGAGCTCGGCGGCCGCCCGGATGTCTGTGCTGATCTCGATCCTTGGCAACGGTCTCAGAGTCCGCTCTCGATCCAGCAGCCTCCCAGCACCCGCGTGCCGTCGTAGAAGACCGCCGCCTGGCCCGGCGTCACGCCGAGCTGGGGGCCGGATCGCTGCCAGGACGCCCGGATGCCGAGAGCGGATCCTCACCGTCGCCTCGATCTCGTCCGCGGGCGGCGGACCGATCCAGTGCAGTCGCTCCCCGTTCAGGCCCCGAGCCGCGAGCTCCCGCTCGGAGCCGACGGTCAGCCGGTTCTCGTCCGCTCGCACCTCGAGCACGTAGAGCCGCTCGCTCGCCGCGATCCCCAGCCCGCGCCGCTGGCCGACGGTGTAGCGGTAGTACGGCTCGGCCTCGCCCAGGAGCTGGCCGCCGGAATCGACCACCCGGCTCGGCCGGCCGACGGCGGCGGCGGCGAACCGTTCGGGGCGCTCGGCGATCTGCTCTTCGATGAACTCGCGCACGCCGTCGGCGACGAAGCAGATCTCCATGCTCTCGCCCTTCTCGGCGACCGCCAGCCCCGACTCGCGGGCCAGCTCGCGCACTTCGTCCTTGGTCTTGTCGCCGAGCGGGAAGCTGGCCGCCGCGAGCTGCGCCTGGTCGAGCTCGAACAGGTAGTAGCTCTGGTCCTTCTGGCGGTCGACCGCGGTGTGCAGCTCGAGCCCGTCCGCGCCCTCCAGAATGCGGGCGTAGTGGCCGGTGGCCATTCGCTCGGCACCCAGGGTGCGGGCTCGCTCGAGGAACAGATCGAACTTGATCCAGGTGTTGCAGTCGGTGCAGGGGATCGGGGTACGTCCGGCCAGGTAGTCGTCGACGAACGGGTCGACCACCCGGTCCCGGAACTCCCGGTCCATCTTGAACGTGTAGTGCCGGATGCCGCACTGCCCGGCGACGCGCCTGGCGTCGGCGAGGTCGAGCGCGCCGCAGCAGCGGCCGTGGCTGTTCTCGGAAGAGCGATCCCAGAGCAGCATCGACAGACCGACCGCTGGCCGGCCGTTCCGAGAGAGCAGCCAGGCGGCCACCGAGGAATCGAGGCCGCCGCTCATGGCGACGGCGGTCAGCTCACCCATCGGCGTCAACCTAGCAGATCCGCGGGGCAGATCCGCGGGCGGCGCTCAGGAGGCCGGCGCCGTCTGGCGCAGCTCGGCCACCTGACGCTCGAGGGCGGCGAGCAGGCCGTCCACTTCCTCGAGCGTATTGAGCATCCCGACGCTGACGCGCAGAGACGACAGCGCCTCCTCCTCGGAGAAACCCATGGTCAGGAGGGACGAGCTCGGCTCGACCACGCCCGAGGAGCAGGCCGAGCCGGTCGAGACGGCGAAGCCCGCCATGTCGAGACGGATCATCAGGCTCTCCGCCTGCACCCCGGCGATCGCCAGGTGGGCGGTGTTGGGGAGCCGTGGCGACTCCGAGCAGTGCACGTCGGCGCCGTCGATCGCCGCCAGACCCTGCTCGAAGCGATCCCTCAAGGTCGACAGGTGCCGATTCCGGTCGGCGAGCTCCTCGGCGGCAAGCTCGGCCGCCTTACCGAGTCCGACCACCGCCGGCACGTTCACGGTGCTCGCCCGGCGCCGCCGCTCGTGGCCGCCCCCGACCAGCAACGGCTCGAGCGGTGCACCCTTGCGGATCCAGAGCGCCGCCGCCCCGAGCGGACCGTGGAACTTGTGGCCACCGAGAGTCAGGTAGTCGACCCCGAGGTCGCGTACGCTCACTTCGACCTTGCCGACCGCCTGGACCGCGTCGCACAGGACCGGAACGCCCTGCGCACGGCAGCCGGCGGCGACCTCGGTCACCGGCTGCAACGTGCCGACCTCGTTGTTGGCGAGCATCAGGCTGACCAGCCTGGTCTCGGGGCGCAGCTGGTCGAGGAAATGCTGCGCTTCCACACAGCCGTCGCGACCGGGCGCCACCCGGCTCACCTTGATCCCCTCTGCCTCGAGCCGCTCGGCAGCGACCAGTACCGAGGGATGCTCCAGGGTCGAGACCACCAGATGCCCCGGGCCGCCGCCGCTGCGGCCGCACGAGAAGACGACGGCGTTGTTGGCCTCCGTCCCGGAGCCGCAGAAGACGATCTCGGCCGGACTCGCGTCGAGAAGCTCGGCCACCCCGGCGCGCGCCCGCTCCACTGCACCGGACGCCGCCTGACCAAATCCATGGACCGACGAGGTGTTGCCGTGGCGCTCGCCGAGCCACGGCAACATCGCCTCGCGCACCCGGGAATCGAGCTGCGTCGTGGCGTTGTTGTCGAAATACGCGGCGCTCATCGCCGAGATCATTGTAGCGTCTCTTTCCGGCACGCTTTCTGCTAGATCTAACGGAGCAGCGGCAGCGTAGAGATCGATAGGATCCGAGTTCGAATGTCCCATCCCCGGCGTAGCCTCATCGCCCTCTCGGTCGTCCTCCTGACAGGACTCCTGGTCGGGGTCGTGTCCGGAGCCGGCGAGACCAGGCCCAAGCGATTCAAGAAGAAGGAGCTGCCGCAGAAGTATCAGATCTGGCTCGACTCGGTCGACCTCCTGATCACCAAGAAGGAGCGCCAGGCGTTTCTCGAGATCCAGAAGGACTACCAGCGCGACGCCTTCATCGAGCGCTTCTGGGACGAGCGCGACCCCTACCCCGACACCGCCCGCAACGAGTTCCGCGAGCGCTGGGATTCGCGGGTCCAGGAGGCGCTCAATCTGACCGGCGATCTCCTCGACGAGCGCTCCAAGGTGCTGCTGCTCAACGAGCTGCCGGACGCCCTGATCCCCTTCAACTGCGTCGAGATGTGGCCCGGGCAGGTCTGGTACTACCAGCGGGCGCCGTCGGTCGGACAAGAGCTGGCGCTCCTCTTCTACCAGCCCGGACGTAGCGGCCGGCACCGACTCTGGTACCCGACCGAGGGCCTCGCCGTCCTCATGCAGTTCTCCAGTCCGCTGACCAGCGAGGGCGAGCTCTACAACCGGATCGCCAACAACTGCACGCTGACCGAGGGCGAGGCGGTGCTGGCGGCGCTCAACATGGCCCGGGCCTACGGCGAGCTCGGCTACACGACCCTGATCGCCGACCTGATGCGGCCCGAGGAGAAGAACAGCGGCGAGTGGATCGAGACCTTCGAGGCGTTGAGCACCGACCTGCCGGAGGGCGCGCTCACCTTCGAGGCCAACCTGCAGTACGACTTCCCCGCCCGCCACAAGACCCGGACCGTGGTCCAGGGCCAGGTGGCGGTTCGGCAGAGTGAGGCCGGGATCGCCGACCTGGCGGGCGCGCGCTCCTTCAACTTCGTCCTGACCGGCGAGGTCCTGCGCGAGGAGAAGCTGTTCGACACCTTCCGCTACGCCTTCAACATCCCCGCCACCCTCGGCGACGAGGAGACCATCCCGCTGGTGTTCGAGCGCTACCTGCGACCCGGACCCTACAAAATGGTCGTCAAGCTCGAAGATCTCAACAGCAAGAAGTACTTCCTCTCGACCGAGGACCTGGAAGTGCCGCAGGTCGACGAGATCCGACGCGCCGTCCCCACCGACGAGACCACGCGCCGCATCCTGGCCGAGGCCAACGCCGCCATCTCTAGCGGCGACACCACGATCCGCATCGTGCCGCCCCGCGGCGAGCTCCAGACCGGCTTCGTCCGGCTCGACACCATCACCACCGGCGAAGAGATCTCCTACGTAACCTTCACGGTCGACGAAGACCAGAACCTGACCAAACGAGCACCTCCGTTCAGCGTCGAGCTCGACCTCGGCAGGCTGCCCCGGATGCGCAATGTCGTGGCGGTCGCTTTCGATACCGAGGGCAAAGAGCTGGCGCGCGACGAAGTGGAGCTCAACAGCGGCGCGCACCGCTTCGCGGTCCGCCTGATCGAGCCGCGCCGCGGCCAGAAGTACCGTCGCAGCCTGCGGGCCGAGGCCAAGGTGGACGTGCCCAAGGACAGCGCGGTCAAGAAGGTCGAGTTCTACCTCAACGAGGAGCTGGTGGCGACCCTTCACCAGCCGCCGTTCGTCCAGCCGATCCTCCTGCCGGCCGAAGAAGAGCTCGCCTACGTGCGCGCGGTCGCCTACCAGCCCGACGGCAACTTCACCGAGGATCTGGTCTACGTCAACGCTCCCGATTACCTCGAGGAGGTCGACGTCCAGTTCGTGGAGCTCTTTGTCGCGGTCCTGGACAAGGACTCGCGGCCAGTCGAGGGACTCGAGGAGGGTGACTTCATCGTGCTCGAAGACGGCGTTGGCCAGAGTCCGATGCGCTTCGACCTGGTCGACAACCTGCCGATCCACGCCGGCATCCTGGTCGACGTGTCGGCCTCGATGGAGCCGAGCATGGACATGGCGCAGCAGGGGGCGCTCCAGTTCTTCCAGCAGGCGATCGGGCCCGAGGACCGCGCGACCCTGATTACCTTCAACGACCATCCCCACCTGGCGACCCAGTTCACCAACGACGTTCAGACCCTCGCCGGAGGGTTGGCCGGCCTCAAGGCCGAGCGCGGCACGGCGCTCTACGACAGCCTGATCTTCTCTCTCTACTACTTCAACGGCATCAAGGGGCAGCGGGCGCTGGTGGTGCTCTCGGACGGGCAGGACGAGCACAGTCGGTTCACCTTCGAGAACACCCTCGAGTACGCGCGGCGGGCGGGGGTCTCGATCTACACGATCGGCCTCGATCTCGGGCGCAAGCAGGCCGACGCCCGCAAGAAGCTCCGACGCTTCGCCGAGGAGACCGGCGGGCGCTCCTTCTTCATCGAGACCGCCGACGAGCTTCCAGGAATCTACGAAGAGATCCAGCGCGAGCTCCGCTCCCGGTACTACCTCGCCTATCAGTCGAGCAACACATCGACCGAGGACGACTTCCGGTCGATCGAGGTGCAGGTGGCGCAGGCGGGGCTCGAAGCGAAGACCCTGCGCGGCTACTACCCGTAGGCATAGCGGCCGGTCGGCCAGCGCCGGGTGCCAGGCACCCTACTAAGAGCGGCCTCCGGACGGGTCCCACGATCGTCCTCCGGCGCGTAGTAGATTAGAGAGGAACATGAGGTGGGGACGGTCGTCGGTCGACCATCGAGCGGTGCTCCTTCTGGCCGTCTTGGCGGTGGCAGCTCTGCTGGTCGGGGCGAAGAAGAAAGAGCCGGAGCCGCTGCCCGAGGATCTGCCCGAGGTCTACCGGGTCTGGCTCGACGAGATCGACGTGCTGATAACCGAGGAGGAGCGCGCGGCGTTCCTCACGCTCGAGAAGGACTATCAGCGCGCTTCGTTCGTGCGGCGCTTCTGGGAAGAGCGCGATCCGTTCCCGGAGACCCGCCTGAACGAGTTCGAGGAGAACTGGCGGCTGCGGCTGCAGCTGGCGTACGACCAGTTCGGCGGATTGGATGGCGACCGGGCGGAGACCCTGCTGCTGATCGGCCCGCCGCAGCGCGTCCAGGACTCGCTCTGTCCACAGCTCTTCACCACGGTCTCGATCTGGGAGTACCGGAATCACCCGGGGACGGCGCGCGATTTCTGGGTGGTCTTCGTGCGCGGTGGCGCCCGATCCGCCGACGGTTATCGTCTCTGGTCGCGGTTCGAGGGCGTCGCCGACCTCATGCCCTTCTCGATCGATCCCGGGACGCGCGAGCTGGAAGCGCTCGATCGGGTCGGTCGGGAGTGCCCGCGTGGGCGTGAGCTACAGCGGATGCTCGAGGACGCCTACGGCAAGCGAGACATCGCGCGTCTGGCGGAACAGAACCCGCAACCGTCCGACGAGTGGGTCGCGACCTTCCTCGGACGCTTGACCACGTTGCCACCCGGAGCCGATTCTCTCGACGCGGACTTCCTGCTGACCTACCCCGGGCGCCGGCAGAATCGGACCATTCTCCAGGCGCTGCTCGCGGTCGAGCCGCCGCCGGACCCGGCCGACGTCGCCAGCCGGCACTTCGTGGTCGACGGCGAGGTGCTGCGCAAGGGTGAGCCGTTCGAGAGCTTCCGGTACCGGTTCGACTTCCCGGACCCCTCGGCGACCCTGCCGTTGGTAGTCCAGCGCTACCTCAGGCCCGGGGAGTACACCCTGATCCTCCGCGCACAGGAGCTTTCGACCGATCGCTACTTCCGCATCGAGCGCCAGATCTCGGTGCCGCTCGTCGAGGCGACGCCGACCGGCGCTGCCGAGCAGCCGGCGCGGGTGGCAGAGGTCGCGACGGCGGTGCCCGTCGAGCCGCCCGAGCCCGGTCCGTTCGCGGAGGCGAACGAGCCGGTGCCGCCCAAGGAGCACCGCGTGCGCATCCTGCCGCCACCTCGGGAGCTGCTTCTCGGCCGCACCCGGATCGAAGCGATCGCCTCCGGCGACTCGGTGCGCAAGGTCACCTTCTGCTTGAACGGCAAGGAGGTCCTGAGCAAGCTGACGCCTCCGTACAGCGTCGAGCTCAACCTGGGCGAGTCGCCCCGGCTGCACACGATCGAGGCGGTCGCCTACGACGCGCAGGGCGTGGAGCTGGCCCGCGACGAGGCCGAGCTCAACAGCGGCCCGCACCGCTTCGGCGTGCGCCTGATCCAGCCGCTGGACTCGAAGACCTATCGCACCAGTCTGCGCATCGAAGCCGAGGTCGACCTGCCCGAGGACGAGCGCCTCGACCGGGTCGAGCTCTTCCTCGGCGAGGAGCGCTTGGCGACGCTCTACCAACCGCCGTTCGTCCAGCCGATCCGGCTCGACGAAGACCGTGGGATCTCCTACGTGCGCGCGGTCGCCTACCTGGAAGACGGCAACTCGACCGAGGATCTGGTCTTCATCAACAGCCCCGACAACCTCGACGCCCTCGAGGTCGACTTCGTCGAGCTCTACACCAGCGTGATCGACCAGAAGGGACGGCCGGTGGAGGACCTCCAGAGCTCCGACTTCAAGGTGCTCGAGGACGGCTCCGAGCAGCAGATCCGCCGCTTCGAGCGGGTCCGGGATCTGCCGCTGCACGCCGGAGTCCTGCTCGACACGTCGACCTCGATGGACCACTCGCTCAAGGACGTCGAGCGCGCCGCCCTCCGCTTCTTCGAACGCATTGTGCAACCCCGCGACCGGGCAGCGGTGATCGTCTTCAGCGACTTCCCGGAGCTGCGGGTGCCGCTCACCAACAGCCTCGAGGTGCTGGCCGGCGGTCTGGTCGGCCTCGAGGCGGACGGCGAGACGGCACTCTACGACAGCCTGATCTACGGCCTCTACTACTTCGCCGGCATCCGCGGCAAGCGGGCGTTGATCCTGCTCTCGGACGGCGCCGACTCGAACAGCCGCCACAACTTCGACGAGACCCTCGACTTCGCCCGCCGATCGGGGGTCGCCGTCTATACCATCGGGCTCGACCTGGACACCCGCGACACCGCGGCGCGTTTCGTGCTTCTGCAGATCGCGCGCGAGACCGGCGGCCGCAGCTTCCTGGTGTCGAACGCAGGGCAGCTCGAGAAGATCTACGACAGCATCGAAGAGGAGCTGCGCTCCCAGTACCTGATCGGGTATCAGTCGAGCCAGACGGAGGACGCGGGCTTCCGCGAGGTCGAGGTGCAGGTCGCCCGAGCAGAGGTCGAGGCCAAGACGATCCCGGGGTACTACCCCTAGCCCGCCGATGCCGGACGCTCTTCCGAGGCTGGTCCTCGCCTCCGGCTCGCCCCGGCGCATCGACGTCCTTCGGGGTCTGGGGCTCGACCCGCTGGTCCGCCCCGCCGACATCGACGAGACCCCGCTGGCCGGCGAGGCGCCCGATCGCTACGCCCTGCGGCTCGCCCGAGAGAAGGCCCATGCCCGGGCCGAGGCCGGCGAGCTGGTCCTGGCGGCCGACACGATCGTGGTCCTCGACGACGAGCTGTTCGGCAAGCCGCGCGATGCCGCCGAAGCGGGCGAGATGCTCGGACGGCTGGCGGGCCGGACCCATCAGGTGCTGACCGGGGTCGCCCTCTACGAGCCGGCGGCGGGGAGGACCGAGGAGTCCCTGGTCTCGACCCACGTCCACCTGTGCGCGATGACCGAGGAGGAGATCGTCTGGTACGTCGGGACCGGCGAGCCACTCGACAAAGCGGGCTCCTACGCCGTCCAGGGCCTGGGCGCCCTGTTCGTCGATGCCATCGACGGCAACTACTCGAACGTCGTCGGCCTGCCGCTGCCCGAGCTCGCTCGGATGTTCCGAGCCCTCGACTACGACCTCCGCCAGTTCCGCTCCCCCTGACCCGATTCCGCCTGCACTCAAGAGGACCGGGCCGGGAGGGCTACTCCAGAGGTCCGGGTACCGCTGCAGCGAAGTCTGCGAGGACGCCCGGACCTCGTCTCTATCCGCGACGATCCGGTCGGGAGGGGGGTGGCTCTGGGGGGCCGGGTACCGCTGCAGCGAAGTCTGCGAGGACACCCGGACCCCGCCTCTATCCCGACGATCCGGGCAGGAGGGGGTGGCTCTCCTGGGGGGCCGGGTACCGCTGCAGCGAAGTCTGCGAGGACACCCGGACCCCGCCTCTATCCCGACGATCCGGGCGGGAGGGGGTGGCTCTCCTGGGGGGCCGGGTACCGCTGCAGCGAAGTCTGCGAGGACGCCCGGCTCCCCAGGAGAGCCACCCCCTCCCGCCCGGATCCTCCCTATCCCCCTACTTTGATCGGCTCGCCCAGCTCGTCCAGCGAGAAGTTGGTCATGATCTGGTGACCGTTGAAGTCCAGGACCCGGATGTCCTCCTCGCCGGCCAGATCGTTGGCGACCTTCGCGAAGCTGTCGGGGTAGCGATTCTGGACCGCCTCCAGCTCGACCTCGTAGGCGATGAACTTGTCGATTCCCTTGTAACTCAGCTTCTCGATCAACCGCTCGTCGGTCAGGCTGGCGTAGGTGGCGAGGGCGAGGATCGGGCCGGTTCCGGTGAAGATCAAGTACGCGCGCGGGCTCGCGGCTTCACTCATGAAAGCAACGTAGTCCTCGGAGCCGCCGCTGTCAAGACGGCTCCCGCGAGCGTGTCCTGGTGCTCGATCCGGGATCCTGTCACCATAGCCGCTCATGGCTCTGGGTGAGCGCTTCGCGATCGTCCTGGTGCGCCCGACCGAATCGGGCAACATCGGCTCGACGGCCCGCGCCATGGCCAACACCGGCTTGAAGAGACTGGTCCTGGTCGGGCCGGCGGCGCCGATCGACAGGGTCGCCCGCGCCTTCGCCGTCGGTGCCGGCTCGATCCTCGATGAGGCGACCCGGGTCGACTCGCTCACCGGGGCGCTGGCGCCCTTTCAACGCGTCGTCGGCACCACCTCCACCCGCAACCGGCAGCTCGGTGTGCCGATCGTCGACCCGCGCACCTTCGCTACCCGGGAGGGACGCGCGGGCGAGCCGACCACGACCGCCCTGGTCTTCGGACCGGAGAGGTCGGGTCTCACCAACGACGAGCTGTCGCTTTGCAGTCTGCTGGTCCGGATTCCGACCGCGCCCGAGCAGCCGACGCTCAATCTGAGTCAGGCGGTCCTCCTGGTCGGGCACGCCCTCTACCTCGAGTCCGAGGCGGCGGGCGGCGCCCGCTCGGGCGCCGAGCCGCCGGCGGCCACGGCCGAGATCGAGGGCCTCTTCAGCCACCTGACGGAGGTGCTCGAGAAGGTCGGCTTCACCCGCGACGACACCGCTGCCGGGGTGCTCAGAGACCTCCGCCAGCTGAGCGCCCGTGCGGGCCTTACCAGCCGTGAAGTCCAGATCCTCCGGGGCGTCTGTCGGCGCACCTTGCGGCGGCTCAGTTGAGATAACATCCCTCATCCATGACCCAGCGAGACAAGGTTGCCGAGTGCCTCGATCAGGCACCTCTGATCGGCGTCGTCCGTACGCACAGCTTCGAGCAGGCGGTCACCCACGCCGAGCGCCTCTGGGAGAGCGGCCTGTCGATGATCGAGATCACCTTCACCGTGCCACGGGCCACGGAGCTGGTCGAGCAGCTCCTGGCCAAGCGGGACGGGGAGGCACCGCCCTGCATCGGCATGGGCACGGTGACCGACGAGAGCCGGGCCCTTGCCGCGGTCGCCGCTGGCGCCGAGTTCATCGTCTCCCCGAACGCCCACCCGCAGGTCGCCGCGGTCGCCAACGACGCCGACCGGTTCCTCGTCATCGGCGCGCTCACCCCCACCGAGATCGCGGCCGGCTACCAGATGGGAGCCGATCTGATCAAGGTATACCCGCTGCCGCCGGTCGGTGGCCCGGCCTACCTGTCGGTGGTCCGCCAGCCGCTCGGGGACATTCCGATGCTCGCCGCGGGCGGCTTCCTGCCCGACGCGATCCCCGAGTACCTGGCCGTCGGCGCGCAGGCGTTCGGAATCGGGGCACCACTCCTGGGGGTCGACGAGGATGACTATCTCTCGCGGCTCGGACACGCCCTCTCGCTCGCTCGTGGAGAGTGCGCTTGAACCCGTCCACACCACCGAGCCACGTCATCTTCGACGCGACCCCGGAGATCTTCGCCACCGACACCGCCGGCGGCTTCCGGTTCGAGCTCCAGGTGGACGGCGAGCCCCGGCTCCAGACCAGCGCCTACGACGAGATGCGCTTCATCATGTCGCTCTGGCACCCCTCGAACAGCCGGGCGATCGATCTCGACCGGGCGTACGTCCAGCTGAGCGGCTCGATGGACCCCGGCGAGGACCACTGGATCAAGTTGGCCGAGATCGAGCCGGTCGTGCCGCCCTACAACTCCGGCGGGACGTTCGACGGCTGGATCGTGCTGCCGGTGCTGGCGACCGACAGCGCCTTCGCCATCGGCGGTAGCGGCTTCCAGCCTCGCGCCCGGCTCCAGATCCGCGCCAGCGCCTACTTCGTCGCCTGACCGATGGACAGAGATCAGGCCATGCTCGCTCGACTCGCGCGACCGGCCGAGACCAAGCTGATCCTGCTGGTTCTGGACGGCGTCGGTGACATTCGCACCGCCGAACAGCCGGGGACGGCGCTCGACGCGGCCTCGCTACCCAACCTCGACGCCCTCGCGGCACGCTCGGCCCTGGGGCGACTGGTGCCGGTGATGCAGGGAGTGACGCCCGGGAGTGGCCCAGGACATCTCGGGCTGTTCGGCTACGACCCGATGTCCCCGGAGTCGGACTTCGGCCGCGGCGTGCTCGAGGCGCTCGGGCTCGCCCTCGACGTCGGCCCCGGCGACGTGGCGATCCGGGGCAACTTCGCCACCGCCGATGCCGACGGCAATCTGACCGACCGTCGCGCCGGGCGGATCCCGACCGAGGAGGGGCGCCGGGTGTGCGAGAAGATCCGCCCCGCCCTGGCCGAGCTCCGGAGGCGATCGCCGACACCGACCCCCAGCGCACCGGCGTGCCGGTGCTGCCGCTGCGAGCCCTCGAGCCCGAGGCCGAGATGACGGTCGCGGCGCTCGAGCCCGCGCTCGACCGGATGCTGGCAGCGATCGCCGACGAGCCGGCGGCGAACCACCTCTCGCTACGCGGCTTTTCGAAGCTGCCCGGCCTGCCGAAGATGAACGGGCTCTATCGCATGCGGCTCGGCGCCTTCGCCGGCTATCCGCTCTACCGGGGGGTCGCTTCGGCCTGCGGCATGGAGGTCGTGCCGTGCGCCAAGAAGTTCCCCGAGATCGTGCCGACCGTCGCCGAGCGCTGGAGCGACTTCGACTTCTTCTTCATCCACGTCAAGCAGCCCGATCAGGCGGGTGAGGATGGCGATCTGGCGGCCAAGGTCGCCGTGCTCGAAGAGGTCGATCGGGCACTCCCCGAGCTCCTGGCGCTCGAGCCGGACGTCCTCGCCGTCACCGGCGATCACTCGACGCCGGCGCCGATGAAGTCGCACAGCTGGCACCCGATCCCGCTGCTTCTCTGGTCGGAGCGCTGCTTCGTCGACGCCGGTCAGGAGTTCACGGAGGAAGCCTGCACGACGGGCCACATCGGCACGATTCCGTCGAGGGCGCTGGTTGGATTGATGCTGGCGAACGGGCGAAGACTGGCGAAGTACGGGGCCTAGAGGAGAGGGCTGGGTCCTTTCCTCCTCCTACCACGGGCTCGGGGGGTCGGGGAGGAGCCGAGGGGTACCCGCCCAGGGGCGTCGGGAGCGAGCGTCTCTCGAGAGCCTGAGAAGGCCAAGGTCGACGGCAGCGATGCAGACGCTAGGCGGACCCCCGACCACGAGTCAGGACGCCGGCGCCGGGGCGGGTACCCCTCGGCTCCTCCCCGACCTCCCGAGCCTGTCTCCTCTTCCTAGCGGAAGCCCCGCCGCAGCTCTTGCCGGAAGGTCTTGAAGGAGTCGTCGCCAAACAGGCAGACGACCACGCGCTCGAGCTTGGTGCCGCCCTGGAGATAGCGGTGGATCTCGGTCAGGGTGATCCGGGCGCAGCGATCGACCGGGAAGCCGTAGACGCCGGTGGAGATCGCCGGTAGAGCGATCGACTTGAGTCCGTGCCGGTCCGCCAGGGCCAGGGCGGATCTGACCGCCGACGACAGCTTCCGATCTTCATCGCCGTCGCCCATCTTCGGTCCGACGGCGTGGATGACGTGCTTGGCGTCCAATTCGCCGGCGCCGGTGATCACCGCGGTGCCGACCCCGGTGCCGCCGATCCGCTTGCACTCGGCCTGGATCGTAGGGCCACCCTTCTTCTTGATCGCGCCGGCGACTCCCGACCCCAGCTCCAGCTTCTCGTTCGCGGCGTTGACGATCGCCTCCACTTCGAGCTCGGTGATATCGCCCTCGATCAGTTCGAGCACAGTCCCATTCATTGGGATACGAACGTGGTTCTTCTCCATTTGGATCTTCCCCACCGAGTGGGATCGAGTGCTTGATCATATCAATCTGCCGGTCGTTTTTCAGGTTAGACTCCCCCGCACCATGCTGGGCGACTTCCGACGGGAGCTGGCGAGCCTCTTCGAGCAGCGCGTCCGCGAGCTCTACGACCTCGGGCACATCGCGATCGTCGAGATCCCCCCACGTCGGGACCTGGGGGATCTGGCGCTGCCGGGCGCGCTCCAGCTGGCTCGCGAGCTCAAGCGCAATCCGCGAGAGATCGGAGAGGAGATCGCCGCCGACTTCCCGCGGCCGGACTGGGTGAGCGAGATCAAGGTCCAGGGTGCGGGCTTCCTGAACGTCTACCTCGACCGCGGACGGGTGGCGGCCGGCATCCTGTCGGCGCCGCTGCTCGACGCCGGTGACCGCGACGAGAAGATCATCGTCGAGCACACGAACATCAATCCGAACAAAGCCGCCCACATCGGCCATCTGCGCAATGCGGTGCTCGGAGACGTCCTGGCGCGCGTCCTGCGCTCGCTCGGCCATCAGGTGGAGGTCCAGAACTACATCGACGACACCGGTGTCCAGCTCGCCGACGTGATCGTCGGCTTCCTCGATCTGCGCGGCCTGTCAGCCGCCGAGATCGCCGCCCTCGACGAGCCGTTCGACTTCTACTGCTGGGATCTCTACAGCGAGGTGGGCCGCTGGTACGAAGAGGACGACGCGAGGCTCGGATATCGGCGGCAGACCCTGCGTGAGCTCGAGCACGACGAAGGTGAGCGCGCCGAGATCGGGCACCTGGTCGCTCAGCGTATCGTCAAGCGGCACCTGGAGACGATGGCGCGTCTCGGCATCTCCTACGACCTGCTCACCCACGAGAGCGCCATTCTGGGGCGCGAGTTCTTCACCCGGGCGTTCGAGCAACTGCGCGAGCGCCAGGCGATCCGCCGCGAGGAGCAGGGCAAGAACGCCGGCTGCTGGGTGATGCCGCTGGCCGAGAGCGAGGAGTTCGCCGGCCTCGAGGACCCCGACAAGGTGATCGTCCGCTCGGACGGCACGGCGACCTACGTCGGCAAGGACATCGCCTATCAGATGTGGAAGTTCGGCCTCCTCGGCCGCGACTTCGGCTACCGGCTGTGGGAGGAGACCGGGCTCTGGCAGACCGTCGCCGACGACGGCGCCGAACACCCGCCGTTCGGCACCGCCGACCGTGTGATCAACGTCATCGACGCGCGCCAGAGCTACCTGCAGAAGGTAGTCCGGGTCGGGCTGGAGCGGCTCGGATTCGACACCCAGGCGGAGCGCTCGATCCACTTCGCCTACGAGATGGTGTCGCTCTCCACCGCCGCCGCCCGTCAGCTCGGTTTCCTGACCGAGGACGATGACGACGAGGCTGGCGGTCTGGAGATGTCGGGGCGCAAGGGGATCGGCGTCAAGGCCGACGACCTGCTCGACCAGCTGGTCGACAAGAGCCGCGAGGAGATTCTGGCGCGCAACCGCGAGCTCGCAGGTCCGCAGCTCGAGGAGCTAGCGGTCGAGATCAGCACCGCCGCACTCCGGTTCTTCATGGCCAAGGCGACGACCACGCGCGTCATCGCCTTCGACTTCGACGAGGCGCTCAACTTCGAAGGCGAGTCGGGCCCCTACCTGCTCTACTCGCTGGTCCGGGTCGGCAACATCTGGCGACGGCTGGCCGAGGAGGGCCTCGAAGCCGAGATCACGCCCGACCAGGTCGCGGCACTGCCGGCCGAGCTCTGGCAGGACGACCTGTGGGACCTGGTCTACGCGGTCGCCCAGACCGGCGGCCGGGTGCGGGCGGCGGGCGAGACGCTGGAGCTCTCCCTGGTCGCCCGTCACGCGCTCGATCTGGCCCAGAAACTCAACGCGCTCTACCACAAGCACCCGATTCTGCAGGAGAGCGACGAACAGATGAGGGCGGTCCGGCTGGCCACCACCCACGTCTTCGCCGCCGGCATGCGGACGCTCTGCGACCTGCTCGGCCTGCCGACTCCGGAGCGGATGTAGCCGGTGCCGGCCGGCTACTCGGGCACGCCGCTGCCGAAGAAGCTCGGCATCAAGTCGGGCCACCGGGTCGGCCTGATCGCGGCACCCGGCGACTTCGAGCTGATCGAGCTGCCCGACGACGTCCGCCTGGTCCGGCGCGCCCAGGGGCGCTTCGACGTCATGGTCTTCTTCACCCGCCGCGCAGGCGAGCTCGAGCGCCGGCTGCCGCGGTTGAAGGAGCTCCTGGTGCCCACCGGCGGGCTCTGGGTCGGCTGGCCGAAGAAGAGCTCCGGCGTCGCGAGCGACCTGACATTCGACGCGGTGCAACGGATCGGCCTCGACCTCGGCCTGGTCGACAACAAGATCTGCGCGATCGACGAGACCTGGTCGGGGCTGCGCTTCGTCTACCGCCTCGCCGACCGGCCGGGCATCGGATAGCGGGTTCGAAGCAGGCATGACTCCACCGGAACAGAGCTTCCAGGCAGAGATCGAAGCGGGCCGTGGCGGCGGCGCCCTGGTCGCCGTGCCGTTCGACGTCGAGAGCGTCTACGGCACGCGTGGCCGGGTGAAGATCAAGGCGACATTCGACGGCCACCCGTATCGCGGCTCGATCGCGCCGATGGGCGGGCGTCACGTCCTCGGTATCGTCAAGTCGATCCGCGAGGCGATCGGCAAGTCGGTCGGCGACACCGTCGCCGTGACGCTCGAGCTCGACACCGAGGAGCGGACGGTAGACGTCCCACCCGAGCTCGCCGAGGCGCTGCACGCGAGCCCGGCCGCGGCCGAGTTCTTCCAGAGTCTCGCCTACACCTACCGCAAGGAGTACGCGCGCTGGATCGCCGGGGCGAAGCGACCCGAGACCCGCTCGCGGCGCCTGGCGCAGGCGATCGACAAGCTGGCCCGCGGCGAGACGCTCTGACTGGGCCGACGCCTACCAGACGTAGCTTTCGGCGATGGGGCGCTTGTCCTTGCCGGCCAGGATGTGCAGCACGCGGATCTTCTTGAGGGTCACCGGCGACAGGGCGGCGATCGGGATGTGCATCAGCTGGCGATCGTGGTCGGTCGCGTACTGACGCATGCGCCGGTTCGGCTTCTCCGCGGCGACCACCACCACCAGCTTCTCGAGGCTGTAGTCGACCGCCGCCATCACCAGCACCTCCGCTTTGTCGCGCGCCAGCCGGTAGTCGCGGTCGCCCCAGACATCGAACAGCCGGCCGCGCGGCAGGGTCAACATGAAGCCGCCGTAGGTGGCCCGCATGATCCCGGGACCGACCACCTGATCGCCGGGAGTGGTCGAGTAGAAGGCCATGTCGGACTCCTGATCGTGCTCGCCCAGCCAGGTCATGGCGAACGGGAACCGATCCTCCTCGGGGTCGCGATCGAAGATCACCACCACCGAGCCCGCGTTGCCCGGCACCCGGCCGCGCTCCTCGACGTAGATCCGGCGCTCGTGGACGTTGCGCAGAGTCTCGCGGATGTCGATCCCGTCGAGCAGGCTGGTGGTGAACGGCTCACAGCGGGTCCGCTCGGCGGCGAGGATCGACACCGCCTTCTTTTGCAGAAAGCGGCCGTAGTCCTCGATGACGATGTCCTCGGGCGGATAGGAGCAGATCCCGGTCGAGTCGAACCCGGCCAGCCAGTCCTCGGGGTTCTCGGGCGTCGGCCGGCGCCGCACCGGCACCGCCACCGGCCGGCGCTTGACTCGCATGAAGCGCCGCCGGAACCGGATGCGGCGGGTGCCGAGGTCGAGCTCGTCGCCGTCGATCGACACGCTTTGGATCTCCGCCGGCCCCTCCTGCCACGGGTAGGTCCGGGCGACGTCGAACACCTCCCAGGCGAGGTTGTCGTCGCCGACGCCGCGGGCGGCGATCGCCCATTCGTAGAGACCCGGCACCAGCATGCCCTGGGCCCGCGCGCAGCGCCGCGCGTAGTCGAAGAACAGGGCTCGCTGCCAGGGCTTGACACTCTCGTCCGTCTGCTCGCGGTAGGAGCCCTCGGCGATCTTCCAGACCACCCGTCCGAGCCGGTGGCGGTCGGGGAAGGCGCCCAGATCGAGCAGCTCGCGGGTACCATGGCGTGAGGCGTAGGCGATCACGCTCGACCTGCGGCGCTCTTCGGCGGCGCCACCCTCGCCGGCGATGACCCGCAGACCGAAGCGGACGACCGAGACCTTGCGCGATAGCGCCTGGTCGACGTCGGCCTCCGCCGGAACGTCGCTCGCCCGTACCCGCTCCCAGACCGCGTGCGCGAGCGGCGCGTCGCCGAGCAGGCCGGTGAGGCTGTCCGGCTCCAGGTGGCGGAGGTCGACCGTGGCGCTGCGCCGGCGCGCGAACGGGTGTGCCGCCGGCTCGCGCAGGCGGGAGCTCAAGCGGCGCGCGTGGGCGGCGCCGACCAGCGCCAGGATCGTCGCATCGTCGCCGGACATCGAGAGTGCGCGTTGCAGGTGATACGCCATTCCCGCCTCGCGGCGCCGGTCGAGCTCGCTGCCGTCGCTCCGGCCCACCTCCTGGCCGAGTAGCTCGAAGAAGCGCTCCGGCCCGAGCTCGAGGATCGAGTAGGTATCGGGAACCGGATCGACGTGCGGCTCGGGGTACGGAAGATCTGGATCGATGAAGTGCACCTCGCGCTGCCGCTCGCGCGCCCAGCGCAGCGCCTCGACGAACGGATCGCCGGGGGCGGCCACCCAGACCAGCGCCTCCTCGCCCGGCTCGCGAGTCACGACCAGCGAGATCCGCGGCAACCGGTCGATCGCCCGCAGTGCGGCGTCGCGCACCGCCGGCGGCAGCTCTACCGCCACGGCGCTCGGATCGGCGGCGGTCAGCGCCGCGCGGACCACCGCGGCCATCTCGAGCCGCTCGTGCACCACCGGCAGCAGGCGGATCCCCTGAACCGCTTCAGGCGCCAGCCGCTCCAACATGGTCAGGGACCCGGCCTCCGTCTAGTCTTCGATCTCGAAATCCTCGAGCTCGTCCTCTTCGAGGGTCGCCGCCATCGCCTGGCGGACCGCTGCCGCGGCGTCGACGTCGCCGCGCCGCAACACCTTCATCGCGTAGCGCACCAGATTGATGCCGTCGCGAACCGTGTAGCGCAGATCGCGCTGGTGCGCCACCCGCAGGAACGACAGGATGTAGTCGACCACCACGTCCTCGGCGAACGGCACCTGGCTCTCCAGGATCAGGCGCTCCTCGCTCTCCTCGGGGAAATCGAGGTAGATCTGCGGCATCAGCCGGGAGTGGATGTACTCCGGGATCTCGTAGGTCGAGGCGTCCTCGTTCATCGTGGTGACGAACCGGAACTCCGGCTCTGCCGGGATCCGCACTCCCGCGACCAGACTCTCGACGTAGCGCCGGTGATCGAGCAGCGGCGCCAGCGACGCCCACGATTTCTCGCTCATCCGGTTGCCCTCGTCGAGGATCAGCACGCCGCCGCGAAGCACCGCGCTCACCAGCGGCGACGCCATGTAGCGGATGCCGCCGTCCGGCGCCAGCACCGGCGAGATGATCAGATCTTCCGGTCGGGTGTCCATCGTCGCCTGCTGGATGTAGATGTCGAGGCCGAGCTCGCGCGCGGCCGCACACGCCAGGGTCGTCTTACCGACCCCCGGCTTGCCGAGCAGACGCGGGTTGAGCGGCTGGTCCGACTCCTCCACCCGCGACCAGGCCGCCAGAAGCTGCATCAGCACCTCCCGCTGGCCGATCCACGCCGGCGTCTCGGTAACCGGCTTGCCGACGAAGATCTCGACCCCGTCGAGGGTGACGCTCTCGGGTCCGTCCACGACCCGATCCTATCCCGAGCCCCGGACTACCAACCGGCCAGCTCGCGTGCGGCGGCGACGATCTTGTCCCTGCCCGGGAGGAGACTCTTCTCCAGCCCCTTGTCGAACGGCGACGGCCGGTCGACGTGCGTGATCCGGCGTACCGGCGCGTCGAGCCAGGCGAACGCCTGATCGGCGATCCGCGCCGCCAGCTCGCCGCCGAAGCCGGAGGTGCGAGTCGCCTCGTGGACCACGATCGCTCGGCCGGTCCGCCGCACCGAGTCGAGCACCGTCGCCTCGTCGAGCGGCACCAGCGTGCGGAGATCTACGACCTCGGCCTCGATCCCCCCCTCGGCCAGCTCCTCGGCCGCCTCGAGACAGCTCCAGGTCGAGACGCCATAGCCGATCAGGCTCAGGTCTCCGCCCGCGCGGACGACCCGCGCCTCGCCCAGCCGGCCGACCGACTCGCCGTCGGGCAGCACCTCCTTGATCCGCCGGTAGAGGAACTTGTGCTCGCAGAAGATGACCGGATTCGGATCGCGGATGGCGGCCTTGAGCAGCGCCATGGCGTCGGTCGCTCCGGCCGGGCAGACGACCTTGAGCCCCGGCACATGGGTGAACCACGCCTCCGGGTTCTGGGAGTGGAACGGTCCCGCGCCGGCGCCACCGCCGGTCGGCAAGCGGACCACGATCGGGCACGGCACCTGCCAGCGGTAGTAGAGCTTGGCCGCCACGTTGACGATCTGGTTGAAGCCGCAGGTGACGAAGTCCCCGAACTGCATCTCGACCACCGGCCGGTAGCCGCCGAGCGCCGCCCCGATGGCGATGCCGATCGTGCCGCTCTCGGCGATCGGCGTGTCCAGGATCCGATCCGGCCACCGCTCATAGAACCCACGCGTCACCCGGAAGGCCCCTTCGAACACGCCGATGTCCTGCCCCATCAGAACGACGCTCGAGTCCGCCTCGAGCTCCTCCCGCAACGCCCGGCGGATCGCCTCGACATAGGTCGACGGCTTCTTCTCGTCGAGTGGCGTCGGCTTCGCCTCCCGCTCTCTGACAACTCCTTCGGATACCTGCCTGCCTTCTCCCGCATCGCGATCTGACGGAGGGGTTAGCTTCGCTTGCGGCTCGCTGACGACTCGATCTGACGCCTGAGGTGCGTTTAGAAGGGGAGGGCTCTCCGCGCCCACGGTTCCCTCGGCGGTAACACCCGATGGAGGGGTTGCAAGGGGAGGGCTCTCCCCTTGCTCCGGAGCCAGGGCCGGCCGTGCCGCCACGCTCACCTCGGGCGAGTCGGCCTTGAGCGCCGCGGCCAGCGCCTCCTCGACGAGCGCGGCGATCTGCGCTTCCAGCCGCTCGCGCGTCGGCGGCGCGAGGATCCCGGCCTCCTCGAGCCGCCGGGCGTAGGCCGGGACCGGATCCTCGGCACGGTACCGCTCCAGCTCCTGCTCGGGCACGACCTTCAGCGAGTCGTCTCCCTCGCTATGACCCCGCATCCTCCCGAGCATCGCTTCGATCAGGGTCGGACCGCCACCGGAGCGCGCCCGCGCCACCGCTTCCTCGACCACCTCGGCGACCGCGTCGGGGTCGTTGCCGTCCACCGTCCGACCGACGATGCCGTAGCCGATCGCCCGATCGCTCAGGCGCTCGGCGGCGTACTGCTGGTGCCAGGGCGTCGAGAAGGCGTAGCGGTTGTTCTCGATGATCAGGATCAACGGCAGGTTCCAGACCGCCGCCATGTTCAGGCCCTCGTGGAAGTCGCCGGTCGACGTCCCCCCTTCGCCGATGAAGTTGATCGCCACCCGATCGCTCCGGCCCTGGCGATGGGCGAAGGCGCAGCCGGCGGCCACCGGAATCATCGAGCCGAGATGGCTGATCAGGCCGATGTGGTGGATCCCCGCCTCGGCGTCGAGATAGCCGTAATGGAAGGAGCGCTCGACCCCCTGCGAGAAGCCGTCGCCGCGGCCGAGAAGCTGGCAACAGAGTCGGTAGAGGAGTCGCACCGGCTCGGGGCGGCGACCGTCGGGCTCGCCGAAGCCGAAGTCGGGGAAGGTGCGAGCCGGATCGAGATAGACCGCGAGGATGGCGCCCAGATCACGATGGAGCGTACAGAGCGAGTCGCCGCTCGCCAGCGCCAGTCCGGCGGCCACGGTCGTCGCTTCGTTGCCCACCTCGCTGTACCACTTCGAGACGCGGCCGGTCAGCAGCAGATTCTCGAAGCGGGCGTCGAGCTCCCGTGCCAACCGCATGTAGGCGTAGCGCAGGAGCCGCGTCAGTGCGGGCGTGGCACCGTCGGACCGCGACGGCCCGGTCTCGGTCCGCTCATCCACCGTCATCCGGCGCAGCTTACAAGTCTCCCGCGCTCGGAGGCCACTCCGCGCAGCCCATAGAATCGACGCCTGGTACCCGATGACCCAACGCATCGCATGCATCGGCGGCGTCACGCTCGATCGGATGGTCGAGCCGCTCGAGAGGCTCCGGGCCGGCACTTCGAATCCGGTCAGGTCGGAGACCTCCACCGGCGGCAGTGCGCGGAACATCGCCGAGGCGCTCAGCCGGCTCGGTTGCCCGGTGTCGCTCTTCTCTCGCCTCGGTCACGACGCGGCTGGCGAGCAGGTCGTCGACGAGCTGATGGAGGCGGCGATCGACCTCGACGGCATCGACCGGGTCGCTACGCATTCGACGGCCTCCTACACCGCGGTTCTGGACGAGAGCCGCGAACTGGTGCTGGGCCTCGCGGACATGGAGATTCTCGACGATCTCGAGCCCACCTGGCTCGATCCGATCGCCGACGCGCTCGGCGAGCACCGGCTCTGGATCGTCGACGCCAACCTGCCGGCGCCGGTGCTCGAGCGGCTGGCCGGATTCGCGGTGGAGGGCGTATCGATCTTCGCCGATCCGGTGTCGGCCGAAAAGAGCGAGCGCCTGGCGCCGATCCTCGGCCGGATCGACAGTCTCTTTCCCGATCGGATCGAGGCCGCCGCCCTCGCCGGGGTGACCGAGGCCGAGACCGACCCGGGCGAGCTCGCCGCCCGGATCCGCGACCGCGGCCCGCGGCGGGTGGTCATCACCCTGGGCGCCGAGGGCGTCTGGGTCGACGAGCCGCCCCGGCATGAGAGAGTGCCGGCGATGGCAACCTCGGCGGTCGTCAACGTCACCGGAGCGGGGGACTGCTTCGTGGCCGGTTACGTCTTCGCCCAGCTGGCGACCGCGGCGGTCGACCCGGTCCGCTGTGGGCTCGCCGCGGCCGCGCTGGCCGTCGAGAGCCCGCGGGCGGTGCCGGCCGAGCTCACCGCCGAGGCTCTCCTCGAGCGCTATCGGAGCAGCGGGTGAGCGAGCGACTCGAGATTCGCAACGAGGTACGAGACGGGCTGGCGGCGGGCCGGCCGGTGGTGGCGCTCGAGTCGACCGTGATCGCCCACGGACTGCCCCATCCCCACAACCTGGAGACCGCTCTCGGCATGGAGAGCGCGATCCGCGAGCAGGGCGCGATCCCGGCGGCCATCGGACTCCTCGGCGGCCGCGCGATCGTCGGTCTCTCGCCGACCGAGATCGAACAGCTGGCGACCTCGAGCCAGGTCGCCAAGGTGAGCATCAGAGACCTGGGCGCCGTCCTGGCCGCCGGTGGCGCGGGCGCGACCACGGTGGCGGCGAGCATCCGCCTCGCCGCGCGCGCCGGCATCGGAGTCATGGCGACCGGTGGGCTGGGCGGGGTTCACCGCGGCGGCGAGACCAGCCTGGACGTCTCCGCGGACCTCTACGAGCTCGCTCGCGTGCCGGTGGCGGTGGTCTGCGCCGGCGCCAAGGCGATCCTCGATCTGCCCCGCACCCTAGAACTGCTGGAGAGCCTCGGGGTGCCGGTGGTCGGCTTCGGAACCTCCGAGTTTCCGGCCTTCTACAGCCGGGAGAGCGGGCTGCGAACCTCGCATTCGGTCGCCACCGTCGAAGAGGCCGCCGAGCTGCTGGCAGCCCAGGCGGGGCTGGGTCGGACGGGCGCGCTGATCGTCCAGCCGCCGCCGGCCGCGGCGGCGCTGCCCCGAGAGCAGGTCGAGGGCTGGATCGGACGGGCGATCTCGGAGGCCGACGCTTCGGGCGTAACCGGCGGCGAAGTGACTCCTTTCCTGCTCTCGCGGGTCTCGGAGCTGAGCGAGGGGCGCACCCTGGCCGCCAACGTCGCGCTACTGCTCGAGAACGCGAAGCTCGCAGCCAGAATCGCTGGTAGCTCGGCGAGCGGCGCCTAGCTACGCCGGCACCTCGGCTGCCCGTAGCAGCGCGTCGCGCAGCCGATCGCCGTCCCGGACGAACGGCACTCCCAGGAGCCGCGCCTCGGCGAACTCGATGTCGTACTCGAGCCGGGTGAGCGTGTCGCTCTTGCCGATCTCACTGGCGATCAGCGCGTAGTGCGCCAGCTTGCGCGCGTCGCCGACACCGTAGCGGCCGCCCAGGAGGCGCTCGCCGAGGCGCTCTCCGAGATGGACGGAATGCAGCGTGTAGGCCCGGGTGAAGGCTGTCAGAGCCGCCAGCGAGCAGTGGAAGGCGGGGACCGCGAAAGTACCCTCGCCGGGGCCGAGCCCGCTCTCGCCGCCGTCGCCGAGGAAGAAGCTCATCAGGCCGCCGAAGCTGGCGCCGGACGCCTGGCGCTGGTGGATGCCGATCCGCGCCGGCAGCATCCAGAAGGGCAGGTAGCCGTCGACGGCGACGTTCGGGGCGGTGGCGAAGGCGACCTCGATCGGCTCGAGCGACCGGCTGGCAACGTCGAACGAGTAGCCGTTGCGACACGCCGTGCAGTAGTAGACGACGTCCTCGCCGCGCGCGTCCACCGCCGCGCCGCAGGTCGGGCAGTCGAGGGGTACCAGCTCGAATTCGACGCTCGAGTCGCTCATCGCCTTCTCAAGAAGTCGAAGCCGGTGCCCAGGAGGGTCGGCCGGGGGGACCGCACCGCCCGTCCCACGCTCTCGGCCAGGCTGGGAGCCGGCTCGACGCCCGACCCCTCGATGACCACGCCGCCCCACCGGAACTTCTTCCATCCCCAGAAGAAGATCGCGGCTCCGGCGGCGGCGAACAGCACCGAGACCAGATTGGCGCCCAGAAGCTGGAATGCCGTGGTGGCGACGAACGCGGCCACACCTTCGGTCAAGACCAGCATCATCGCCCGGTAGAGATCGTTGCCCGCGGCCTTGCCGTAGGCGAGGGCACCGTCCTCACCATCGACCAGCACCTGATACGACCGTCCCCTGAAGCGGTAGCGCACCACCCAGAGCGGGTAGTAGACGACGCTCAGCCGCTCGCGCAGCGACTGCAGGAAGCGAAAGCGCTTGCGCTTGAGCCCGCGCGACGGATCGGCCTCACGCTTGAACTGCTCGAGCGCCGCCGCGCGGATCTCGTGCTCGGCGCCGGTCGGCGGGAAGACCATCCCCCGACGGTCGAGCGCTTCGGAGTCGAACGAGACGATCGGATCGCCGGCGAGGTTGACCCTCTGGATCCCCCACTCGGCCACATTGACCGCCGGATAGGTCCGGTCGAAGCTGCGCTCGGTGCTGCGCTCGACGTCCACCTCGTAGGTCTGCATGCGCCGGTTCTTGCCCGAGCCGACCCACCGTCGGCGCTCCTCGGTGCCGAGCGCGAAACCGACGCAGTCCGCCTCGACCCGGTAGAACGGCAGGAAGCTCAGGAACGCCTCGCGCACCTCGGCCTCCGTGCGCAGCCGGCGGTCCTTGCTGATTCCCGAGGCGAGCCACCGGGCGGCGATCTCACGCGCGCGATTGGACTCGATCTGCGGCTCGACCGCAAAGCGGCGGGTGCCGAGCTCGTTGAGAGCCAGCAGGTTGGTCTGGCAGTAGGGACAGACCACCACCCTGAGGCCGGTGTCGACCTCGAGGGCGCCGCCGCAGTTCGGGCACGAGAGCCCGAGCACCCGGTGGGAGAGCGCGTGCGGAACCGGGGTCGGCCCGGCCGCCTCCTCGGAGCCGGGCGGCGGCGGGATATCCGGCGCCTCGGAGGCGTCCGGGGGCGGGACGGGTAGCGGCGGCAGCTCGGGCATCGAACGGCTAGACCCGGCGAGCGACAAAGTAGGCGATCAGCGCCAGCGGCAGCCCGGTCACTGCGTAGGCGGCGAGCTTGATCAGTGGGTTGGTGATCGCCAGGCCGAGAATCCCGAACAGGATCAGGCCGGCCGCGGCGACCAGGTAGTACGGAGCCTCGGCCTTCTCGGGAAAGACCGCCGCCATCACCTCGCCGGTCGAGCCGTCGACCAGAGCCTGGTACGAGCCACCGTCGAACGAGTAACGGCAGCGCCAGAGCGGCAGTTGTACCAGCGACGTCTCGAAGACCTCCTCGATGCCGCGCTCGCTCAGCCACTGGCGGGCGGTCTCGAGCGGGATCGTCGCGTCGACGCGCGCCACGTCCTCCGCTTCCTCCTCGAACGGCCGCAGCTGGCCGGCCGGGACCGTCAGGTCCGCCAGCTGCGGGATCGGCGTCGGCGCGGCCGGTTCGATGTACGCCGCCTCTCCGCCTCCGTGCCGGCTGCGGAACATCCAGACCGGAAACGAGACCGGCTCGACCGACTCGATCGTGCTCTTCCGATCGAGGTCCTTGACCGTGTCGTTGCCGGCCATCCAGCGCCTGAGCGCCGCCCGCGCCTGCTCGGCGTCGAGGAGCCGCGGCAGCCAGTAGTGACCGACAGCTCCCGACCGGTCGACGAACAGCGCAGCTCCGCAGAAGGCGCAGGCGAGCAGGCGGTCCCCCGAGCGCAGCGAGTTCTCGCCGCCGCACTGCGGGCAGTCGATCGTGTTGGGGCGAGCGTCGGTCATTCCCGCTCGCGCTCCTGCTCGGGAAAGAGCAGCTCGTTGGCGGCCGCGGGCAGTCGAGCCCTGTCCGCGACCAGAGCGGCGAGCTCCTCGTACCGCCTCGCCTCTGCCTCGCTCCAGCGCGAGCCCCAGCGTCGCGAATCTGGATCGAGGAACGGGTAGCTCCGATAGAGCTGTCGCAGCGAGCATCCGCTGCCCTCGGCGCCGAGACAGTCACGTCCCGGACCGGTGGCGAAGAACTCCTCGACATCGGCGGCGATGAGTCGAGCGACGTCTTCGCCGGGCTCCGCCAGCATGATCGCGCCGCGAGCCGCTCGCCCGACGCCCGGATCGGCATCCATCTGCAGCGGCCGGACCCGATCCGCGGACGAGCGGTCCAGGATCGGCGCCGCGGTGGTGAGTAGCGCCGCCAGCCGCTCCGGCGAGCCCTCCGCCTCGATCAGGGTCAGGAGCTCACCCTCGACGACCCGGACCGCTTCCGCTTCGGTCTCGGCGGTCGGCAGGTCGCTCCGTAGCCGCGGCAGCACCGCCTCGAGCCGGAGTCCGCCCTCGCTGCGCCAACCGGTGCGCACCAGCAACAGGACGGGTGCGCCGACGATCGGCTCCACCAGCTCGGTGGGCCAGCGCAATGAAGAGGCGCCGAGCTCCAGGTTCCGCTCTGCGTTCCACGCCCGATCCAGCAGGACCCTGTCGACGCTAACCCCGACCGCCTCGACGAAGACCAGGTCACCGCCCGGTCTCTCGAGGCCTCGGACCGAGGTGATCGTAGCCTCCAACAGAGAGGTATTCGCGTGCTCCGCATCCAGCGCATGGTCTACACGGGCGTTGGTGACGAAAATGCGGCCGTCTGCCGGCGTCGCCAGCGCGGCCAGCAGGCTCACACCGAGGGCGGCTCTGATCACAGCCGACTTCCGTTCCGGCCAGCCCTCGGAGGACGCACGACGCAGCCTGCCGGCTACCCCGCCACTTTGGTGCCGCACGATGGACAGAACTTGGCACCGTCCGGAAGCTTGCCGCCGCACTCATGGCAGAAGGCCGCGGCGCCGCCCTCGGCGTCGGCCCCGGCCTCGCCGCTGGACTCGCCCTGGCCGGCAGCCGCCGCTCCCGCCGCGGCGGCTCCGCCGGCGGCAGCCTGACCACCCCCGCCGCCACCACCCTGGCCGGAGTCCTGCATCGCCTCCTTCATCATCTGCGGCAGCATCATGCCCATGCCGGCGCCCATGCCGACGCCCAGACCCGCGCCGACGCCATCGCCGGTGCCGCTCCCCGATTGCTGAGCGGCGTCGCCCATCGCCTTGGCGGCCTTGAACTTCATGTAGGCGTTCATGTCGCCGATCGCCTCCATGCCGCCGCGCTCGTCGATCTGCTTCTGGACCTCGGCCGGAGGCGTGATCGCGCCGAGGATCAGGTCGACCAGATCGAGCCCGTACTTGGAGAAGTCCTCACCGACGCGGGATTTGAGTCCCATCGCCAGCTCGTCGTAGACCTTGGGCAGATCGAAGATCGAGGCGAGGTTCTCACCCAGAAGATCGGTGAGCCGGGCGACGATCACGTCCTTGAAATAGGCCTCGACCCCGTCGGTGGTGTAGATCCCCTGGGTGCCGACCACCTCGTTGACGAAGTGCTGGGGATTGCCGATGCGGATGGCGAACTTGCCGAAGGCGCGCAGTCGGATCATCGCCAGCTCGCTGTCGCGGTAGACCACCGGCTCCTTGGTGCCCCACTTGAGGTCGTAGAACGTCTTGCTCGAGGTGAAGACCACCGCCGCCTGGAACGGCGACTTACCTTCGAACGGTAGCCCCAGGATGCGCGTCAGCAGGGGCAGGTTCTGGGTCGCTAGCGTGTGGCGCCCGGGGCCGAAGGTGTCGAGCGCCTGGCCGTCGCGGAAAAAGATCGCCTGCTGGCTCTCTTCGACGACCAGCTGGCTGCCGAGCTGAATGGCGCTCGTCCCCTGCTTGGGGACCCGGGCCACCATGGTCTGACCGGTCGGATCTACGTGCTGGATTACCTGCATGTCCTGGTTGCCTCCAAGCTCTTCACGACGCCGTCTCGACGACGTCGCTGATGACGTTCTTGCGTCCCGACCACTTCTCCTCCAGCAGCTCGAGCCGGCCGAGCGTCTGCTCGAGTCCGTCCCGCGCGTCACCCGCGCCGGGCAGCGGCACCGCGGCCAGGTCGCCGGACAGGTTCGACAGATCGTCGAGCAGGGAGAGGTCGAACCGGTAGAGCTTCTCGAGCTCCTCCTCGCGGAACTTGACCACGTCGAAGATGCCGCTCATCCCGTAGTCGGTGAAGCGGATCGCCTGGGCCAGCCCGTCGAGCTTGCGATCGAGACGATCGAACAGGTGGAGCAGTCCGATCTGGCCGGCATCGGTGTAGGCGCGCGCCTTGCCGCGTACCGCCACCTTGAGCCGGCTCACCTCGCGCGCCAGATGCTCGCGTTGTAGCTTGTCGACCTCGCGGCGCAGCTGCCGATCTTGAAACCCCTTGAAGCCGGGGATCAGCTCTCCCAGGCGCTCGAGCCAGTTCCGGCGCTCCTGCGCCTCTTCGAACCCGTTGGTCATCGTCTCTCCTCCACTGCTCCTTCGCGGCCGATGGTACCAGAGGGGTAGACTGCCGCATGGCGACCGAACGGCTCGAGCACGAGGGCGTCGAGGGGCTCCGAGTCGGTCGCTTCGGCTCGCGGATCAACTCCACCTGCATCGTCTACCGGCTCGGCAAGGTGGTGGTCGATACCGGGCCGCCGAACACCTGGCGGTCGGTCCGCCGCTTCCTCCGCGAGCGCCGCGTCGCACGGGTAGTCGTCACCCACCACCACGAGGACCACAGCGGCAACCTGGCGCCGATCGCGAGCGAGCTCGAGAGCGAGATCTTCGCTCCGGCGGCAGGCATCGAGCCGCTCGCTCGCGGCTTCCGGCTACGGCCCTACCAGCGGATCATCTGGGGCCGACCCGATCGGGTTCGGCCGAGGCCGCTCCCGGACGAGATCCCGCTCGACGGCGGTCG